>CAYGPT010000056.1:0-22497 GCA_964351755.1 uncultured Rhodobacterales bacterium
TTGATGGGGTCTCATACTGGTAAGTGTCCTTGGGCGTCTGGGGGGTTTCGTTAAAGTCGAAATTGGTGGGGGGGGGGGTGGGCACGGGCTGGGTCAGATTATGCTCTGCAATGATCCCGTCAAAGTTTACAAAGGCGCAGATGTACAACGTTGCGGCCCCCAAGGCCCCGCTGCGCAGCATCATCCATGCGGCAGGCCGGTCACGCCAGATTTGCCAGACCACGATCACCAACCCCGACGCTACCAGTCCCATCCAGATATAGGCCGCAAGGCGCAGGCGGGTCAGACCATAGGCATCGACATATGTCTCCAGCCGCCAGACCGACGCGGCAACCAGCGCCAGCGTCTGGGCAAGCCACAACAGCATCAGCCAGCGCAATTCGGGCCGCCCCGCCAGATGAGGTCGTGCGAGCACTGCGAACAGCCCCGCCAGCAGTGCGGTCACCAACAAGGGATAGGCCCCGCGATGGGCATACGCCGCCGGGCTGATCCCGTCGGGCAGGCCCGCATCTCCGTACAGAAACAGGATGTCCATCGCGGTCTGCACCGCAAACAGGGCGTTGAAGGCCACCAGCGACCGCGCAACAGAAGCGGCGTTGATGACCCCCTGCCGGCGTACGGTTGCGTGCACGGGGCGGCGGGCGCGCAGGCGTTCACGCATCGCCCTGGCAGTCAAAAGTGGCCAGATCGCAAGACCAAGCACCAGCCAGAACCACATCCGCCATAGATTGGGAGCAGGGGTCTGCCAGTCCGCCAGACGCGACATGGCGCGGTCCAGAACCGGGTTCGCGCCAATCAGCAGCAAGGCGAACACGACCGTCGCCCCAAGGGGCAGCGCCCAGCCCATGATCAGGGCGCGCGCGTCGACTTGAGCCGCCCGCACCTCTGCGACCCGACGCGCGGCAGTGATACCGCTTGTGACGCCATGTGCAGGCCCAACCCACCACGACCGCAAACTCCCCCGCAGAAGGTCCCAACGCGACAGACCCGCAAGCGCGGCAGACAATGCAGACATCGCACCCAGCGCGATCAGAACCGACAGGGGTTGCACTTTTTCAACCAGCGGCAGCACCGCAAGCACCGCAGCGCAGGCAATCCCGACCCGGGCCCGCGGGCTCAGGCGGGGCCAAGCCAGCGCAAGGCCCGCCCAAAAGGTCAACAGCGCAAAGATCCCCAGGCTGACACCCGGCGCCACGTTCCAGACCAGTACGTCGCCGCTGGCGATCAGGGCCACAAGCACCCCTGCCTTGAAGACATCGCGCCTGTGCCGTTTCTGATGATCGGGGGCGGTCGCCTTTGGCGTGTCCAGCCACCATCCATCCTGTTGCATGCTAAGCGGCACACCCCGAAAAATACCTGTCGTCATTGCCTGTCCCTTTGCAGTTGGCCCATGTTTGACAGGCAGATTGCCAGCGATATGTGCAGAACCACGGGGCACGTTTGTGCAGGGCTTGTGCAGGCGTTGGCGCAGCGGCAATGCTTGCCAAATGGGCCATCTCGTGCGACGACCCAAGGCCTGTACATGTCCGAAAGGATCCCCTTTATGCACCCGACGCACGCACAGACCCCGACGCAAACCGCGACCCAGCTGCCGCAGGTCACCGAACCGCGCAATCCAGGCATGCCACTTGATATGGACTGGGTGCGTCGGGTTCAGTCCAACACGTCGGCCATCGAACGACGCTGTGCGACATTGCCGGGTCGGCGCTCGATCAAGAAGGACCATCAGGCGGCGTGGCTGCTCAAGGCGATCAGCCTGATCGACCTCACAACCCTGTCCGGCGACGACACCGAACGACGCGTACAGCGGCTCTGTGCCAAGGCGCGCCAGCCTGTGCGCGCCGAAATGCTGACGGCATTGGGGATGGAGGGGCTGACCACGGGCGCGGTCTGCGTCTATCACGAGATGATCCCGGCCGCCGTCAAAGCGCTAAAAGGCTCCGGCATCCCCGTAGCAGCCGTCTCCACCGGCTTTCCCGCGGGCCTGTCGCCGTTCCACCTGCGCCTGCAGGAAATCAGCGAAAGCGTCGCCGCAGGGGCCGAGGAAATCGACATCGTCATCTCGCGCCGCCACGTGCTGGAGGGCAACTGGGCCGCACTTTATGACGAAATGTCCCAGATGCGGCGGGCCTGCGGCGAGGCCCACGTCAAGGCGATCCTCGCCACAGGAGAGCTTGGGACTTTGCGCAACGTCGCGCGCGCCTCGCTTGTGTGCATGATGGCGGGGGCGGATTTCATCAAGACCTCGACCGGCAAGGAAAGCGTGAACGCGACCCTGCCTGTGAGCCTCGTGATGATCCGCGCGATCAGGGACTATCACGAGGCGACAGGATACAGGGTCGGCTACAAACCCGCAGGCGGGATTTCGAAAGCCAAGGACGCGCTGGTCTACCTGTCTTTGATCAAGGAAGAACTGGGCGACCGCTGGCTGATGCCCGACCTGTTCCGCTTCGGCGCATCCTCCCTGCTGGGCGATATCGAACGCCAACTCGAACACCACCTGACCGGGGCCTATTCTGCAGGCTACCGGCATGCGATTGGATGAAACATGCTTGTACTGCGCCCGAATTGCGAATGCTGCGACCGCGACCTGCCGCCTGACAGCGAATTGGCAATGATCTGCACCTTCGAATGCACGTTCTGCGCGGCTTGCGTCACCAACCGGCTCAAGAACATCTGCCCGAATTGCGGCGGTGGCTTCATGCCGCGCCCGATCCGGCCCGCATCCGCACTTGCCAGGTTTCCCGCCTCGACCGAACGGGTTTTCAAACCCGAAGGCTGCGCCCCATTAGGAGACACCGCATGACCGTCAAAGACATCTTCGAAACCATGGACTACGGCCTCGCCCCCGAGGCGGCAGGCGACGCGCTGGCATGGATCGTCGATCAGGGCGCAAAATTCGGCCATTTCATCAACGGTGACTTCACCGACCCGACAAACGACTTTGAGTCAAAGAACCCCGCCACTGGCGAAGTCCTCGCCACCCTCAGCCAGGCCACCCCGTCCGACATTGACTCGGCTGTCAAAGCCGCCCGCGCCGCCCAGCCCAAATGGGCCAAATCGGGTGGCCACGCCCGCGCCCGCGTGCTCTATGCCATTGCGCGCCTGCTGCAAAAACACAGCCGTCTTTTCGCCGTCCTCGAAACCCTCGACAACGGCAAGCCGATCCGCGAAAGCCGCGACATCGACATCCCGCTCGCCCAGCGCCACTTCTACTACCACGCAGGCATGGCGCAGCTGATGGAGGCCGAACTGCCCGACCGCGAAGCACTTGGCGTGTGCGGCCAGATCGTGCCGTGGAACTTCCCGCTGCTGATGCTGGCGTGGAAGATCGCGCCCGCCCTCGCCATGGGCAACACGGTGATCCTGAAACCGGCGGAATACACCTCGCTCACCGCGCTGCTGTTTGCCGACATCTGCAAACAGGCAGGCGTACCCAAGGGCGTGGTCAACATCGTCACCGGCGGCGGCACGGTGGGCGAGATGATCGTGAACGCGGACGTGGACAAGATCGCCTTCACCGGCTCCACCGCCGTTGGCCGCCGCATCCGCGAGGCGACGGCAGGCACGGGCAAGGCGCTGACCCTCGAACTCGGCGGCAAATCCCCCTACATCGTCTTCGACGACGCCGATCTGGACTCCGCCGTCGAAGGGCTGGTGGACGCCATCTGGTTCAATCAGGGACAGGTCTGCTGCGCCGGATCGCGCCTGCTGGTGCATGAACCCGTCGCCGACGCCTTCTATGCCAAGCTGCGCGCCCGCATGGACAAGTTACGCATCGGTGACCCGCTGGACAAGAGCATCGACGTCGGCGCGGTCGTCGACCCTGTACAACTGGACACGATCACGAAAATGGTCGCCGACAACACCGGCGGCGAAACCTATCAGGCGCAAACCCCGCTGCCCGCCACGGGTTGCTATTACCCGCCAACGCTCATCACAGGGCTCAATACCGCCGATACCCTGATGCAAGAGGAAATCTTCGGCCCCGTCCTCGTCTCCACCACCTTCCGCACACCGGGCGAAGCGGTAGAACTGGCCAACAACACCCGCTACGGGCTTGCGGCGACGCTCTGGACCGAGAACGTCAACCTCGCGCTCGACATCGCCCCGCAACTGGCGGCAGGCGTGGTCTGGGTCAACGCCACCAACCTGTTCGACGCCGCCGCAGGCTTCGGCGGCGTGCGCGAAAGCGGCTTCGGGCGCGAAGGCGGTTGGGAAGGGCTGTTGGCCTACACCAAGTCCAAGGGCACCACCAAAGCGCTGAAACCCATCGCAGCCTTCTCAGGCGAAGACGCACCCGCCGACCCGCTGGACCGCACCGCGAAACTCTACATCGGTGGCAAACAGGCCCGCCCCGACGGGGGCTATTCTCGCAACGTCTACGGCAGGAACGGCGCACTGCTGGGCCAGTCCAGCCTCGCCAACCGCAAGGACGTGCGCAACGCGGTCGAAGCGGCGCAGGCCGCCAAGAGCTGGGGCAAGACCACAGGACACCTGCGGGCGCAAATCCTCTACTACATCGCTGAAAACCTCTCGGCCCGCGCGGATGAGTTCGCCAAACGGCTCAACACGATGCAAGGCGGCAAATCCGGCGACAAGGAGGTCAAGGCGTCCATCCAGCGCCTGTTCACCTACGCCGCATGGGCCGACAAATACGACGGCGCGGCCAAGGGCGTGCCCCTGCGCGGCATCGCACTGGCGATGAACGAACCCACGGGCATCATCGCGGCGCTCTGCCCGGACGAGGCACCGCTGCTGGGCCTGATCTCCCTCATGGCCCCGGCCATCGCGATGGGTAACCGGGTGGTGCTGGCGGCGTCCGAACCGTTCCCGCTGGCCGCAACGGACTTCTACCAGGTTCTTGAAACATCAGACGTCCCTGCCGGAGTTGTGAACATCCTGACGGGGAACCATGCAGAGCTTGCCACCCATATGGCCAAACACCTCAACATCGACGCGGTCTGGTCCTTCTCGGGCGCGGACCTGTCCAAACAGATCGAACAAGGTGCTGCGGGCAACCTGAAACGCACATGGGTGAACAACGGACAGGCGCGCGACTGGTTCAGCCCTGACGGCGAAGGAAAACCCTTCCTTCAGGCGGCGACCGAGGTCAAAACCATCTGGGTGCCCTACGGCGAATAAACCCCTCTTTGGGTTTCAAATACCTCGGGGGTGTGGGGGCAGCGCCCCCACGAAACGCACCCGCCAAAGGCGAGTGCAAAACATCGCATGTGCGCAAGCACTCAATTGGCGACGGTTGTCTCCAGACCGACGGGCTGACCAACGACGACGAAATGCAGCCCCTCGGGGTCCAGCAACTCGCTCGCGACTCGGGCCACGTCGTCCAGCGTCACCGCCTCGACCTTGTCATTGCGGGTGGCGATATAATCGATGGGCAGACCCAGCATCTGCATGCCGACCATGATGCGCGCAATTGGGCCGTTGCCATCGAAACGCAGCGGATAGGCCCCGGTGATATAGGTCTTGGCCGCGTCCAACTCGTCCTCTGTGATCCCCTCGGCAGCGGCACGGGCCCACTCGTCGCGTATCACGGACACCGCTTCGGCGATGCGGTCATTGGCTGAAGCCACCTGCCCCTGCATCGTCTCGGCATAGTCCTTCGGCACGAGGAAGGAATAAACGCCATAGGTCAGCCCGCGCTTTTCCCGGACTTCAGTCATCAGGCGGCTTTCGAACCCACCGGCCCCCAGCACCTGGTTCAGCACCGTGGCGGCAAAGAAATCAGGGTCGTCCTGGGCGATACCGCCCTGCCCAAAGATGGCGACGGATTGCGGTGTGTCGAAGGGCACGACAGTGGTGCCACCCTCGATCAGGACCTCGGCTCGTTCGGGCATCGGCGCGCCGGTCTCGGGCAAGGCGCCCAGCAACTCATCCAGCATCGGCCCCAATTCTTCGGGTGTAATATCACCCACAGCACCCACATACAGTCGGTCCTTGGCAAAGACGGCCGCATGCGCTTCCAGCAGGTCCTCACGGCTCAAGGCGGCCACGGATTCGATCATCCCCGCATAGGGGGATCCATAAGGATGGTCGCCATAGGCCATCGCGTCGAAAGTCTTGCGTGCGATCTCGTCAGGGTCCTTTGCGTCCGACCGCAGACCGGTCAGCACCTGCTCACGCACGCGCTCAAGGGACGCCGCGCCAAAACTCGGCTCTATGATCGACTTGCGCAGCAACTCGACAGCCTCATCCCGGTTCTCGGTCAGGAACTTGGCGGAAACGGACAAGGCATCGTCCCCGATGTCATAGTCGAAGGACGCCGCGAGGCTCTCCTGCGCGCGGGCAAAACCGCGGGCATCCAGATCGCCCGCACCTTCCTCAAGCAGGCCGGTCATCAGATTGATGGCCCCGCGCTTGCCGTCTGCATCCAGTGACGCCCCGCCGCGAAAGCGCAATTCGAGCGCCATGAACGGGATCGACGGTTCGCGCACCAACCATGCGGTGATGCCGCCGGGGCTGACAACTTCCTCGATCTGCACCTCGGCGCGTGCAGGAAGCGCTGCGGCAAAGGCCAGCAAAAGGACCATCAGAAAGCGGGTCATTGGCTAACCTCCTGCGTGACAACGGGTCGGGTCAGCCAACCTGTGACCGAGGCGTCGCGGTTCAGAACACTGCGTGCGGCCTCCATTATATCTTCGGCTGTGACGGCCTGCAGGATACCGGGCCATGCCCGAATATCCTCGACGCCGAGGCCCACGGCCATGGCCGCGCCATACCGGCGGGCAATACCGTCAACATCGTCGCGCTCGTAAATCTCGCTGGCACGCAGCTGGTATTTGATTCGCTCTAGCTGTTCGGGATCGACACCGTCGATCAGGAATTGCGCCAGCACCTGGTCCATCGCATCCTCCGCCTCTTGCAGGCTCAGGCCCGGCACGGGGACGATGACGACATCAAAGCTGGTGTCATCCAGTGATGTGCCACGATAAAACGCACCTGACCACACCGCGATCTGTTCGTCGAATTGCAGCTTTTCGGTCATGTAGCTGGTTTGCCCGCCCCCCAGCACCTCGGCCAGCAAGGTCAGCGCAGCCGCCGCTTCCTGATCGCCGGGGTCGCGTTCGGGGGCAAGGTAAGACCGGCTGACATATTCCTGCGCCACGCGCGGATCGCGAAAGATCACGCGCCGCTCGGCGGTCTGGGGCGGTTCTTGCGAGCGGACACGCTCGGGCAGATCGGGATTTGCGGGGATCACACCGTAATAGGTCTCGGCCAGGCGCTTCACCTCGTCCGGGTCGACATCGCCGGACACGACGAGGATGGCGTTATTGGGGTAATAGTACGTGTTGTAGAACCCCAGCGCGTCCTCCTTGTCCAGGCTCTCCATCTCGTGCATCCAGCCGATGATCGGTACGCCATAGCGGTGGTTGAGGTACTGGGCCGCATTCACCTGTTCGCTGAACAGCGCACGAGGGTTGTTCTCAGTGCGCTGATTGCGTTCTTCGATAATCACGTTGCGTTCGGTCGCGACGTTCTGTTCGGTAAAGCGGATGTTGCGCATCCGGTCCGCTTCCATCCGCATCATCAGCTCCAGTCGGTCGGCGGCGACACGCTGGAAATAGGCGGTGTAGTCATAGCTGGTGAACGCATTGTCGCGCCCGCCATTGGCCGCTACGGTCGCCGACAATTCGCCGTCTTCCAGCGTGTCGGTGGCCTTGAACAATAGGTGTTCCAGGAAATGTGCGACGCCAGACGATCCGACCGGCTCATCCGCTGATCCAGCGCGGTACCACACCATGTGCTGCACGACGGGCGCACGGTGATCTTCGACGACGACGACCTGCATGCCGTTGTCCAGCTCAAAGGTTGTCACTCCGTCTTGCTGGGCCTGCACGGCGACAGGGCCAAAGGCAACAGACAGGGCTAGGGCAGCAAAAGCGGCGCGCAAACGGGTCATGGCAAATCCTGAATAGGTGCAGTTCATCGTATAGATACCGCAGCAAACACAGCCTTCAAGCCGTGCTGTCGGCTTTGTGAGCCGCGCCCACAGCGGATCAGCGACGGCGGCGACCGGCGGGGGGTGCCGTTGGCGTCGGAACGCCCGCGCGGCGGAACTGTTCGGCCACCCGCGCTGGCTTCAACGCCTCGCGCCGATAGGCTTGGGCGTAGGTATCGTCGTTGAACAGGCGGATCTGGGTCAGGCGGGCCTGACGCTTGCGGAACTGCGCATCCGTAGCGGCAAGCGTGGCACGGATATTGGCGTCACGGCCAAACCGGCTGGCATGATTGACAAGGGCCCCGTCCGCGCCCGGAATGGGGGCATTGGGTGATCCGCGCTGACCACCCAGCTGGGCCACACTGTCTTCCAGCGGGCGCTGGTCGGTGCGGTTGAACCCACCGGGGGTGGGCGCGGGCAAGGCGGAAAAGCTTTCGGGTTCTTCCAGAGGTTTCGCAGGCACGATGATGAATTCATCCGGCCCGTTGCCGCGCGGCTGGATTTGGCGCAGCCCCTTGTTCTCGCATGCAGCAAGGGCGGTGACAGCGATCAGGGCACAGGCGAACAGGCGCATTGACGAAACTCTCCTTTTCATGGCCGCATTATCGCAACTTGGACAGGCTTGTCACCCACCCTTTTTGCCCACCCGGCCCTCCTGGCCAAAGAACACAAGGCCGATGGCCCCGGCAAAGATGAAAATATCCGCCACGTTGAACACGAACGGGTTGTCGATGCCGCAACACGACATGTTCAGGAAATCCAGCACATAGCCGTACAGCCGGCGGTCCAGCACATTGGCAAGCGCCCCACCAATCAGCAGCCCGGCGGCAGCTTGTGCCAGGGGCGGTTGTGGGTAGCGCCACACCCAGACCAGCACACCCACACAGATCGCCACCGCAACTGCGATGAGCACCCATACGCTGGTGTCATCCCCGAACAGGCCAAAGTTGATGCCCCGGTTTTCGCCGTAGCGAAAGTTGAGGATGGGGGGCAAAACGTCGATCGGATTGAACTGCGACACGCCCATCACGTGGATGACCAGATACTTCGATAGCTGATCGAGGCAAAAGGCGATTATCGCGCTGATCCAAAGCAGTTTCATTGCGCCCTCAATGCCTGAAGTGCCGCATGCCGGTGAACACCATGGCCAATCCCGCCTCATTCGCGGCCGCGATCACCTCGTCATCGCGCATCGACCCGCCGGGCTGGATCAGAGCGGTTGCCCCGGCCTCGGCCGCTGTGATCAATCCATCGGCAAAGGGAAAGAACGCGTCCGAAGCGACAACAGACCCTTGGGTCAGCGGGGCGGGCAGGCCCATTGCCTCGGCCATATCCTGCGCCTTGCGCGCGGCAATGCGGGTGCTGTCCACCCGGCTCATTTGCCCCGCGCCGACCCCCACGGTCGCGCCGTCCTTGACGTAGATGATGGCGTTGGACTTGACGTGTTTGGCAACGGTCCATGCAAACAGCATGTCCGCCAGTTCCTGATCGGACGGCTGGCGTTTAGTCACGACCTTCAGATCATCGCACGAAATGCGCCCCACGTCCTTGTCCTGCACCAGAAACCCGCCCGACACCTGTTTGAAGGCGGTCGCAGCAGCGGCAGGATCGGCCAGCCCGTCGGTGGTCAGCAGACGCAGGTTCTTCTTCTTGCCAAAAATCTCGATGGCGTCTGTATCCGCGCCGGGCGCAATGACCACTTCGGTAAAGATACCGCTGATGGCCTCAGCCGTTACACCGTCCAGCGGCTGGTTCAGCGCGATGATACCACCAAAGGCACTGGTGCGGTCACAGTCAAAGGCGCGGGTGTAGGCCTCGAGCAAAGTGGCCCCTCTGGCCACGCCGCAGGGATTGGCGTGCTTGATGATGGCACAGGCCGGACCCTGCCCCGCAAATTCGCTCACCAGTTCAAACGCCGCATCGGTGTCGTTGATGTTGTTATAGGACAGTTCCTTGCCCTGATGCTGGGTCGCCATGGCGACACCGGGACGGGCAGAGCCATCGGTGTAAAACGCCGCACCCTGATGCGGGTTCTCGCCATAGCGCAACGTCTGGGCCAACGTCCCCGCAAAGGCGCGGCGGCGTGGCACCTCAGGAACCTCACCCGCCATCCATGTGCTGACGGCAGTGTCATAAGCCGCAGTGCGGGCATAGGCAGTCTGGGCAAGGCGCTGGCGCAGGGCATAGGTCGTCTTGCCACCATGTTCCGACAGTTCGCCCAGCACCGCGCCATAGTCCTGCACGTCCACAACGACGGTGACAAAGCCGTGGTTCTTGGCCGCCGAACGGATCATCGCAGGGCCGCCGATGTCGATATTCTCGATCACTTCGGCGTAAGGCGCACCCTTGGCCACAGTCTCCTCGAACGGATACAGGTTGACGACCACCAAATCTATGGGGTCAATGCTGTGCTCTTCCATCGAGGCGACGTGATCCTCGTTGTCCCGCAGGGCCAGCAGGCCACCATGCACGACCGGGTGCAGCGTCTTGACCCGGCCGTCCATCATTTCGGGGAAGCCGGTCACATCGGCCACGTCTTTCACCTTCAGACCCGCCTCGCGCAGGGTGCGTGCGGTGCCGCCTGTGCTCAGCAACTCGATCCCCTGCCCGGCCAGCGCTGTCGCGAACCCCTCGAGCCCGGTCTTGTCGGATACGGAAATCAATGCGCGGCGCACAGGGGTCAGGTCGGTCATGGGGCAGCTTTCCTTCAGTCGTACATCTCGGCCGGTTCATCCCGGTTCAGGTCGCGGATGCCCATGGCAGTTTCCTGCGCCTTGGACAAGGACCAGCGCACGCGCAACGCGTATCCCATTGCACGACCCGACAACCGGATTTGCTGGCTGGCGCGCGGCCGCAGCCGTCCTTTTTCAAGGTAAACACTTGGCTCAAGGGACAAGTCCTGCGTTCCGTCATGGCGAAACACCCAGATTTCTCCGCTTTTAAGCGCCATCGACACGGCTGATCCGCCCAAGTCAAGTTCGGCGTCCACCTCGGGATGGAGGTGAAAGCGGATGTCGAATGGGATGCCCGCGAGCTTTTTGAAGTCCATCACCTTGTCGAACACCCGCTTTTCATGATCCTCAAGCGCAAGCAGCATGTCTTCGCCGGCCATGCCCCTCCCGTCGAATGTCAGCTCAAGCTGGCGGGCATGGGTCAGTCCGTGGGTGCGCACATATCCGTTGTGGCCGCCCTGAAATCGCAATCCGTCGGGGGCGTGGCTGACCTCGATCGGTACGTGATCAGGTGCATCGGTCAGAACGTCGTTGGTCGTGGTACGACCCGCATCGCCCAGCCGCGCGCTGGAATAACCATCCAGCGTCAGTACAGAATGCGACGGTGTGGCGCGCCCGGCCCGCCGCCAGTCCGCGCCGAAACTGACGCCGGAACCGCAATTCACGATCAACGGACGACGCCCCGACGTCACCTCGAACGCGAGGGTCGAGGCATGGGCATTGTGGCTCGCTTCAGGCAAAGGCGGCGTGGCTGCGTCGATGATCACGCTGGTGCGCCCCGCGCTCAGTCGGGCATAGCCCATGGAAAGCCCGTCAGATTGACGGGTGCGCACACGCGCCGCGGCCAAAGCCGTGTCCAACCACCCCTCCTGCCCGCGTCCGCCACCGTGGAACCGGGCCAGCCCACCATCCGAATGGCGCAGGGTGCGCAAGGTCGGGGCGATGCGTTCAATCGCATCCGTGTGCGCCTGAGGCACCTGTTTGCCCGCATCATCCAACGCGGCAGCAGCCCAGGTGAGCAGAGTGAACACTTCCAGCAATTCTTCGGGGTTGCGCGTTGGGAGGCCGCCCTGATCGTCAATCTTGTCGGCGCATTCGCGCGCAAGGGCGGTCACTGCGGCAGGGGCAAGGTCCTCCATCCCCTCCAACGACAGACCTGCATAGATCAGTCCGGTCAGGGCCTCGAACCGGGGCAGACCAGGTGCTGCAGCGTGCCAACGTTTGGACAGAAACATGGTCTGTTGTGCCAGCGACAGGTAAAACGCATCTCCGTCCGGCGCATCCAGCCCACGCAGCAAGAAAAGCGCATGATTGATCCACCGGATGAGGCGACGCCCCGTCAGGTCAGGTGTCCAGCCCGGCCCCCTGCCCTTGCCATAGCGGTCGATCCACCCCCACAGCCAGCGCTGTCCGATTTCGCGGGTCGAGCCATCGCCGACCGCGGCCAAATCATCTAACCATGCAAAGCCGTGAATCGCGTCTTCATAAGCAGTATCGGGTGGTGCGACATCCCAGATGTCGGTCCCCGGCGCTTCGACCAGCGCGCCCGCAAACAGGTAATTCCCCGCAACCAACTGTCGCCCCCGCGCGAAGCTGCCGATGGTACGAGGTTCGGGGGCGGATACAAAGGCCGTAGCTGCCTTCACCCTTGTCATGCGGGCCGCGTGCCATCGGTTCAGGAACCGGGCCTTGCGTACGGAGAACCCTTTCAGGGTGATCATGTTCACTGCCTCGACGCCTCTGGTGCGCTTTTACGGCGCAGCATAGCCTGCACAGCTGCCCAAGTCACGCCACCTCAGGCCGATTTGCGCAAGGCCACAATATAGAATCCGTCCATATGGCCATGTTCCGCCCATAGGTCGGGACGCAGACGCAATCCGCCCTCTTCTGTGATCCACGCCGGATCGATGCCGGGGCGGTTCAGGGCGGTGCGGTCGACGGACAGGCCGGGATGACGCTCCAGCGCCTCTTCGATCTGCACCTCGCCCTCGTCCGGCAGCAGGGAACAGGTGCAAAACACCATGCGCCCGCCAGTTTTGAGAAGGCTCAACGCGTGGTCGATCATGCGCGCCTGCAAATCGATCAGCATCCCGAATTCGGACCCGTCCTTGGCAAAGGGCAGATCGGGGTGACGCCGGATCGTGCCAGTGGCCGAACAGGGTGCATCCAGCAGGATCGCATCATATTGGCCGGAGATGTCGAATACATCGGCCACGTCGAGGGTGGCTGTCAGCCCGGTGCGGATCAGGTTCTGCGACACCCGCTCCATTCGTCCGGCAGAGATATCTACCGCTGTGACAGTTGCACCAGTGGCGGCCAGTTGCATGGTCTTGCCGCCGGGGGCCGCGCACAGGTCCAACACCAACTCACCCTTCCGGGCGTCCAGAACACGCGCGGGCATCGCGGCAGCAGCATCCTGCACCCACCAGTCACCACTATTGAACCCCGGTAACGCCGACACCTGCCCGGCCTCGGCCAGCCGGACCGACCCCGTAGGCAGAACAGTGCCTCCCGTAGCTGTCGCGACCGCTTGGGCGTCGCCCTTGGCGGTCAAATCCAATGGAATGGCAGCATAAAACGCGGTTTCCATGCCCCCGACGGCCTCGGCCCCCCACGCCTGCAGCAACGGCTTACGCAGCCAGGACGGCAGGCGGGGTATCCGCAAGCTTGGCCATTGCTCGGGGCCCTTCTCGGCCACCTTGCGCAGCACGGCGTTGACCAGCCCTTTGAGATGGCCATAACGCTTGTGTTTCGAAATGATCGATACCATCGCATTTACGACCCCATGCGCAGCCTCGCCCTGACACAGCTCGTAGGTGCCGATGCGCAGGGCGTTGCGCACGGTGGTCGCGGGATACTTCTGCAAATGGCGCTGCAACAGGCGGTCGATGCGTTCCATGCTGCGCAGGGTCTCGGTGGCAAGGCGCTGCGCGCGGGCGCGGTCGGCAGGATCAAGACGATCAAGCGCGCCAGCCCCGATCACCTCGGACATCAGCTTGCCCTCGCCCATGATCTGGTCCAGCAGGTAGATTGCACTGCGGCGTGCGGGCAGGCCTATATCACTCACGGTCGGTCCTTTACGAAGATGTCGCACCCGGCTTGCCCGGACTAAGGCCGGGCGTATATCAAGGTGATACCGGTTAAGGAAGCGACATGTCCCAAGACAACCCCAAACCCGACCTGCCCCCTGCTGCTTTGCGCGCACTGGCCGAAGCCGAAGAACGACGCAAAGCGGCCAAAGCGCTGGACCCGCCCCCTGAATTGGGCGGGCGCGACGGGCCAGAGCCTGTGCGGTACGGAGATTGGGAGAAAAAAGGGATTGCGGTTGATTTTTGAGGAGTTGGAGTGAGCGCAAAGATGTCTGCTTTGCGGGACGAAACGGACGTTCCGCCTGACGACCTGAACAACTGCTTTGGTGATTTACTACTTCTGAGTTTTGGCTGCAGCGGTGAGAACCGAAAGCAACTCAAACAGTTGTCAGTTTCAGACTAAGCCATTTTGCTGAGGCCATTCTTGAGCGCCGTGGTCAACCCTTGAGCTTCCATATGAAGTCGAAGCCTCTGGTTGTATCCACCTGGCGCGTTGAGCGCCTCGATCAGGCGTTCACATGCGATTGTCGACAGGTTCGATGCCACCAACTCTCTCAGAAAGGCTTCGCCCTGATTTTTGTCCGACACTCGATCCCCAAGCCAGTCCGCAGCATCGCCAACCATGCGCGCGACAGGAGAGAGCACAGCCTGCGCGCTCAGGTAGGCTGTCATTTCATCGGCGTCTTGCAAGGGATAGATGTTGTTCCGAGCACCGAAGATATCCGTGACGATTTCAGCGTCGCCGTACATCATAATAGGCGTGCCGCCCTGTGCAATTCCGGGAAAGGGCATCATTATGGCAATCGCGCGTGCCGGTCGGACCAAGACGTCTGCGTCCGCAAGCGACGCGCCAGCCATGAATGAAATCGCGACTTGTCCTTCTCGAAAAGTCAGAGAGCCGAGGACATCTGTCGCAACCTCGGCCATCAATCCCAGAAACAGAACATCGCTTGCGTCGACTACGCCCTTGTTGTCCGCAATCCGAACGTTCTCAAAGGCTTCAGCGAGAGACGAGGAATGATGAGCGCTGCGCTCGGAAACAGTGATTTCGTGCCCATCGTGAACGATGCCTTCCACAACCGCACTGGCAATCGTTCCGCACCCGATCACGCCGATTCGCATGCTTCCCCTCCCTCCGATCTGATCCAAAAAAGACCTTGGCACATTTCACAGCATCAGGCACTCTGGGCTCGAAGCCGCAATTCACTGCAGCGCGCTGGTCCAACTCTCAGATCACCGCAAGCTGAACATCGCGCTGTCGCCCGCACCCTTGTCGGACGTGAACTTGATCTGCCCGTCCGCGCTCGCCTGCACTTCCTGACAGTTGTAGCCCAGCGCGTCACCGCCCCAGAACAGGTCGCGGCAGAAATAGCCGTCCTGCCAGGACCACGTGCCTTCGACATCCCATGCCGCACCGCGCCCGGCGATCTGTCCGTCCGGTGTCACGGTGATCTTGACCAGCGGGCGGGTCAGGGTCTTGCCGTTGATCAGTTGCACGAATTGGCCCTGATCCTCGATCTTGACCAGATCGGCCAAAACCGGACCAGTGGAGAGGGCCGCAACAGCGGCGAGGATCATCATACGCATCAAACAGTATCCTTTTGGATATAAACGGATATGTACAGATACGTTTGACGACCCCGATTAGTTCACTCGATGCCGGATTTTTTTTAGCGGCCCCTCAGCGTTTAAGGCCCAGCACGTCCAGCATGTCATATTCGCCCGGCGCTTTGTCGAGCGCCCATAGCGCGGCCTTCAGCGCACCCTTGGCAAACAGCGCCCGGTCCGTGGCCATGTGGCGCAGCACGATCCGCTCGCCCGGACCTGCGAACAGCACGTCGTGTTCGCCCACGATGTCGCCGCCACGAATGGCGCTGAACCCGATGTCGCCCCGTTTGCGTTCACCCGTGATCCCGTCGCGCCCAGCGTCCCGAACGTCGCCCAGCGACACACCGCGCCCTTCGGCCGCAGCCTCGCCCAGCATCAGTGCGGTGCCTGACGGCGCGTCGACTTTGTGGTGGTGATGCGCCTCGATCACTTCGATATCGAAATCCTCGTCCAGAGCAGCGGCCACCTGTTTTGTCAATTGTACCAGCAGGTTGACCCCAAGGCTCATGTTGCCGGCCCGCACGATGGCCGAGTGGCGCGATGCCGGTTCCAGCCGTGCGATCTGTTCGTCCGTCATGCCGGTGGTGCCAATGATATGCGCCGCGCGTGCCTGTGCCGCGGTGTGCGACAACGCGATGGTCGCCTCGGGCGCGGTAAAGTCGATCACCGCCTGTGCTTTGGCCATCGGCTCAAGCGGGTCGTCCCAGACCTGCACGCCGATGGGTTGGCCCCCCATCGCCTCGCCCACATCGCGGCCCACCCAGTCGTGCCCAGGACGCTCCAGCGCGCCCACAAGGCGCATCGCGTCGCTGTCCAGAACCGAGCGGATCAGCATCTGGCCCATGCGCCCCGATGCGCCCGCAATCACGATTCCCGGCAGTTCTGTCATGTTTCCAGCCCCCGTTTAGCAATATCCCGCTGTCCTACCCCGACCGGGGGCGCTTGGCAAAGGGCCAAGGCTGACTTAGATGGGGCATATGGCAAAGAACAAATTCCACGAGGGGGGCGGACCCTCTCAACGCCAGCTTCGCGTGGCCGAATTGATCCGACGCACCTTGTCCGAGGTGCTGGCGCGCGGCGACGTGCACGATCCGGAGCTGAATCGTATGTCGATCACGGTGGGCGAAGTGCGCACCTCTCCCGATCTACGCATTGCGACGGCCTATGTGCTGCCTCTTGGTGGTCATGGCCAAGACGAAGTGCTGAAACTGCTTGCCCGCAACAAGGGCGAGTTGCGCCGCGCCGTGTCCAAGAAGCTGGCGCTGAAATTCGCACCCGACCTGCGGTTCCAACTGGACGAGACCTTCGACCGAATGGACGACACACGCCGGATGCTGGAACAGGACGACGTGCGCAGGGACACCGACGCATGATCCGTGCAGCGGTGTGTGCGCTGGTGGCCTGGTCTGCACCCGCCCCGGCGGCCACCTGCGAAAAGGCGGATCATGAGGGGCGCGGTTACACCATTTGCACCGTGGATATGGGCGTCGAGGATTTGCGCCTGTTCCTGAACGATGACAGCGGCACGCCCTATGGTCAGTTCGGCGCCTTGGACCGGGCCTTGCGCGACGGCGGCAAGCAGCTTGGCTTTGCGATGAATGCAGGCATGTATCACAGCGACCGCGCGCCCGTGGGCTACTATGTCGAAGAGGGCGAAGAGGTCATGCGCGTGATTCCCAACGCAGGCCCCGGCAATTTCGGCCTGCTGCCCAACGGCATCTTCTGCATAAGGCGAGGGCGGGCGGACGTGATCGAAACGCTGCGCTTCGTCGAAAAGCCCCCTGACTGCAACTACGCCACCCAATCCGGGCCCATGCTGGTGATCGACGGCGCGCTGCATCCACGATTCCTGCCAGACAGCACCTCGCGCTACGTGCGCAACGGCGTTGGCACCAGCGCAGATGGCAAGACGGCGGTATTCGCGATCTCGGACGGTTCCGTTACTTTTCACGAGTTCGGACGCCTGTTTCGCGATCACCTGACCCTGCCCAACGCGCTGTTTCTGGATGGCAACATCTCGCGCCTCTATGCCCCCGACCTAAACCGCAGCGATATAGGCTTTTCGCTGGGACCCATCGTCGGAACGGTTGAGCCTGTGTCGCGTTAGACTACCTAAGCGGCTGCACGCCGAAACAAGGTAAGGCCGCCGATGTCCAGAACCGACTCCCTCAACGACCAGCCCGTGGGCCGCGCCCTTTTCCGCGTCTCCGCCCCGATGAGCATCGGCATCTTCGGTGTGCTGATGGTCGGGCTGGCCGACGCATTCTTTCTGGCGCGCTATGCAGGCTATGCCCTTGCGGCGGTCGGCTTCATCTACCCGGTCATCGTGACGCTGACGTCCCTGTCCATCGGCCTCAGTGCCGGGACCAGCACGGTGGTCAGTCAGGCCCTTGGTCGGGGCGAGGATGAAGACAAGCAGCGCATGACCTTGCACGCGATGATGCTGGGACTCGGCCTGTCCACGGTTGTGGCCTGTTTGTTTTTCCTAGGCGCTCCGTGGCTGTTTGCGCTGATGGGCGCGTCTGATCAGGTTCTGGACGCGGTGCTGGACTATATCGCGTGGTGGTGCCTCAGCTTTCCGTTTCTGGTCGTGTCCATGTCGCTCAATTCGGTATTCCGGGCGGCTGGGCAGTCCGAAGTGGCGGCAGTGACCATGGTTGGACAGGCGGTGCTGAATGTGGGGCTGACACCGCTGTTGATCTTTGGCTGGGGCGTGATCCCCGAATTCGGCGTCGCAGGGGCGGGCATGGCCACGTTTCTCGCCCGCGCCGCCGCCTTTGCCGGTGTCACTACTTATGCGATCCACAAGCGAGAGCTATGCCTAAACGTCAATCCCCTGACCTGTTTGTGGGACTCGGTGTACCGTATCGGACGCGTGGCGGGGCCCGCGTCGCTGTCCAACGCGATCAATCCCGCAGGCATGGCCGCTGTCACCGCAGCCGTGGCAGTGGTCGGGGAAACGGCCGTGGCCGGCTTTGGGGCCGCAACGCGGGTACAATCGCTGCTGTTCCTGCCCATGCTGGCCTTGTCGGCGGGCATCGGCCCAGTTGTCGGGCAGGCGTGGGGGGCGGACAAGACACAGCGCGCGCAAGACGCGGTGCGCCTGACCTTTCTGACCTGTGCTGGCTACGGGGCGACAGTTGCCATTGTCCTGATACTGTTTTCCGAACCTATCGTGAAACTGGTCGCAAACGACGCGGACGCAACCGGGTTCGGTGCGCAATATCTGCGGTTCGTGGGTCTGTCCTTTTTCGGTTACGGCATTCTGGTGACCGGCAATGCGGCGATGAACGCGCGCGACCGTGCAATGTGGTCGATGGGCATCAGCGCAGGGCGCATTGCACTGGTCTATATCCCCTTCGCATGGGTCGGGGTCTGGGTGTTTGGCTACAACGGCATTCTTGGCGCGGCCATCGCGGCCAATGTGCTGGGGGCAGCGGGCGCGTTTCTGGCCTGTCGCGCGGTGGGCCTGTCGGGCAGTGATGCGGGCGGCATCGACGGGTGGATCGTGACAACATCCCAAAGCGGCGCGCGCGGCGATTGACAAGGGCGCGACCGCTCGGCTACGCGACGTGACTTGAGCAAACCGAACAGGGGCAGCGCATGGGCCGCACACGCAAAGGGCGCGACATTTCCGGCTGGCTGGTGATCGACAAGCCCGCCGGGCCGACATCGACAGCCGTGGTAAACAAGGTCCGCTGGGCGTTCGGCGCGAAAAAAGCCGGGCATGCTGGCACTCTGGACCCGGATGCGACCGGTGTTCTGGCGGTGGCCTTGGGCGAGGCGACCAAGACAGTCCCCTACATCACCGACGCGCTCAAGGCCTACCGATTTACCGTGCGGCTGGGGCAGGCGACAAACACTGACGATGCCGAGGGCGAAGTGATCGCATCCTCCGACACCCGCCCCACCGATCAACAGATCAAGGACGCCCTAGGCCCTTTCGTCGGGGACATCATGCAAGTCCCGCCCAAGTTTTCCGCCGTCAAGATCGACGGGCAGCGCGCCTATAAGCTTGCCCGCGACGGCGAGGATATCGAGATTGCCGCCCGCCCGCTGTGGGTCGAGGAGCTGATCATGACTGACCGCCCCGATCCAGACCATGTCACGCTTGAGATGATATGCGGCAAAGGCGGCTATGTCCGCGCCATCGCGCGCGATCTTGGGGCGACCCTTGGATGTTATGGGCACGTGCGCGAGTTGCGCCGCATATGGTCAGGCCCCTTCGATGCCGAGGATGGCCTGACCCTCGAGCAGGTCGAGGCGATGGCGCAGACCCCGGAGCTCGACGCGCACCTGCGCCCCGTGGCGGACGGCCTCACCGACCTGCCCGAACTGCGCGCCACGCCCGAAGGGGCCACACGCATGCGCAATGGTAATCCGGGCATGGTGCTGGCCAGCGACGTGGAATACGGGGACGAGGCGTGGGCCTCGCTTGACGGGGTTCCTGTTGCTGTGGGCCGCTACAAAGCGGGAGAGTTGCACCCGGCGCGCGTGTTCAACCTTTAGAACTACGGAATGTTACAATTTTGCCGGCCCGCGACCAGCCCAAGGGCCCGTTTTCCGATATCACCAAGGCTATTGTTACAGATCAGCCCATCCTGATAAGCCTTGCGTGAGGCAGGCTACTAATTCGGAACCAGTCAGTCCAAATTTATCCCATCACACGACACCTTGTTCTTGAATGGGAGACCAAGAATGACACAGATCACGCTTCGTACCCTTGGCACAGTCCTGACCGCAGGGGCCTTTGCCACCATTGCCTTTGACGCCTTCGGACAGGCGCTCAGCCCCCTGCTTGGATATGCGAAACTCGCCCCAGTGGGGCTGGCCGGGGCCTCGCTCAAAGTCATTTTCGGGGCCAATCCATCCGGGGCCGCGCACCTGTTGCACACGCTGACAGGGCTTGTGTTCTACGCGGTCGGCTATTTCGCCATCGCTCGGCCCATCCAGCGCATGATCCTGCCGCGCCTGCACTGGTCGCTGACAGCCATCGCCTATGGTGTCGCCCTCTGGGTCTTTGCGCTTTACGTCATGGCACACCTCATCACCGGCAATGCGCCGTTCCTCGGCTGGACCGGGATCACCTGGGTCGCGCTGTGGGGGCACATCATCTACGCCCTCGTGGCCGCGGCAATCATGGAAGCCAAGGGCGTCGCGTTCGACCTGCCAAGAGGCCGCGCAGCAATCCCAGCCGAATAATCCGCACAGCTTCTGCAAACGGGCCGCCTGCATCAGCACGCGGTCCGTTTGCATGACCCAAAGCCCGTTGCGACAAGCGCGCGGGGCTGGCACAAGGGCGCCATGATCACCCGCACCCACACCAAGGGCGACGCGCCTTCGACAGCGATCTATTCGGATTGCGAACGCTACCGCTACAGCCTGACGCGGATCTGGGACGAAGACGGGCGCCGGGTGAATTTCGTGATGCTGAACCCCTCGACCGCGACAGAAGTGCAGAACGATCCAACGGTCGAACGCTGCGAGCGACGGGCGCGGACATTGGGCTATGGCAGCTTTGCCGTTACCAATATCTTTGCCTGGCGCGACACCGACCCCAAGGCGATGCGCGCGGCGGGCGATCCGGTGGGACCGGGCAACAATGCCGCAATTCTGGAACGCGCGGGATGGGCCCATGACGTGATTGCCGCGTGGGGCACGCATGGCGAGCACATGGGACGAGGTGCGGATGTGGCAGTCATGTTGAAGCAATTGAATTGCCCGCTGTTTCACTTGGGTCTGTCCAAGGCCGGGCACCCCAAACACCCACTATACCTGCCCTATGCGCAAGTGCCCGTGCGATGGGTGGTCCCAAGCCAGACCGCCTAAATCTTCTACACTGCGTTAACCATTTTGAGCGAAACTCTTTGCACCGTTTCTGCAATCAGGGGTAACATATCGCTTGGGGTCGTCCCATTCTTGTACAGGAACACGCAATGCTGTGGCTTGCTGGATTGATGGGTCTTATGGCGGTCGGCGCGGTCGGCGTCATTGACATGGGCAATGGCTCGGACGACGACGCAGACGCCTCCGGGTCAGACGACGATAACAACGCGCTTGCACCGTTGAGCGATGGAGCCACCGCAGACGTGCAAAACGATGCGTTCGGACCATCTGACGGCGATGAGATCCTTTACGGGTCGGACGAGGCCGATACGATCAATGGCGGCAACGGCGACGACAGCCTGAATGGTGAGGACGACAACGACCTCCTGAACGGCAACGCAGGTGAAGATTGGATGTTCGGCCACAACGGCGACGACACCCTCCATGGCGGCGCAGGCAACGATTCCCTGCACGGCTCGGATGGGGACGATATGGTCGACGGTGGCGAAGGTGATGATGCTGTGCACGGCGGCTTGGGCGCCGATACTGTGTCGGGCGGCATGGGCTTTGACACGCTGTTCGGCGGCTGGGGCGACGACGTCGTGAACGGTGTGATCGACGACCCCGACACCGACGCGCTTGACGACGCTGACCAACGCGACTTTTTGAACGGCGGCGACGGCGATGACCTGATCATCGCGGGCAACGATGACGTGGTGACGCCCGGAAATGGTGAGGACACGATCGTCGGCGGATCATGGATCACCGAAGGCAACACCATCGACATCATCGACTTTGATGCGGACGACGACAACATCCTGCTGATCTACGAAGATGATGCAGAGGTGCCGGATGTGTCCCTGCAGCTTGATCCTGAAAACACCGATGTCATGCAGGTACTGATGGACGGCGTGGCTGTGGCCAATGTGTTGAACGGTGCAGGCATCTCGATCGAAGATATTTCGCTGATGCCGCTCAGCCTTGCGCAATCCTCCGGCATGGCACCGCTCTGACGCGCCGCAGTTGCTCGGGCAGTCCTGCGAAAATTAGGCTTTGCCATCCCATCGATTCTTTTCTATACGCGCCCAGTCCCGGTCCACGCCGGGTCCCATGGCCCCGTGCTGGACGACATCCCGGCCGGCGGCGTCTCACTCGAACCTGAAAAGGAGATTACGATGTCGATCACTGCCGAAGAAAAAACACGCCTGATGAAAGAATTCGCAACCAAGGAAGGCGACACCGGTTCGCCCGAAGTCCAGGTTGCCATCCTGTCCTCGCGCAT
>CAYGPT010000057.1:0-16374 GCA_964351755.1 uncultured Rhodobacterales bacterium
ATCGCCCTTCAGCCTGAGCTGCCCGACCCATTCCGCGATCGCGCCCTGCAGGGCGACGCCCTTGCCCGCCTTTACGAGCAGGCGCACCCGGTGCCGCCCGCGCACCCGCGCGATGGGGGCCGGGGCGGGGCCAAAGACCTGCGCGCCCACCCGGGCCAGCGGTGCCGCATTGCGCGCCAGAACACTGGCCGCATCAAAGACCGCGCCCACATCCGGCCCGCTCAGGATGATCCCGGCCATGCGCCCGTAGGGCGGCACACCCGCGGCCTCGCGCTCGGCGGCCTCGGCGCGCCAGAACCCTTCCTCATCCCCCGCCAGAATGGCGCGGATCACCGGGTGTTCGGGCTGGAATGTCTGCAACAATGCGGTGCCCGGTTTCTCCGCGCGCCCCGCGCGGCCCGCAACCTGCCGCATCAACTGAAAGGTCCGCTCGGCCGCGCGCAGGTCCGACCCCTGCAATCCAAGATCGGCGTCGATCACACCCACCAGAGTGAGGTTGGGAAAGTTGTGCCCCTTGGCCACCAGTTGCGTGCCGATGACCACATCGGCTCCGCCTGCGGCGATGTTCTCGATCTCCGCCTTGAGCGCGCGGGCCGAGCCGTACATGTCCGAGCTCAGCACTGCCACACGCGCATCCGGGAACAGCTTCACCGCTTCCTCGCCCAGCCGCTCCACACCGGGGCCGACGGGCGCCATCCGGTCTTCGGCTTCGCAGGACGGGCAGGTGGTGGGCATGGGCTTCGTCTCGCCACATTGATGGCACATCAGACGCTTGAGGAACCGGTGCTCGACCATGCGCGCGTCGCATTGATCGCAGCCCACCTGATGGCCACAGGCCCGGCACAGGGTAATGGGGGCATAGCCGCGCCGGTTAAGGAACAACATCGCTTGCTCGCCTGCCTCAAGCCGCTTGTTCACTTCGGCCCTGAGCGTGTCCGACACCCAACGATCCGAGGGCAGCGTTTCGGCGCGCATGTCGATCGCTTTCATCACGGGCATGACCGCAGGGCCGAACCGGGCCTCAAGGTCCAGCCGTGTGTATTTGCCGCTTTGCGCGTTGGCCCATGATTCCAGCGAAGGTGTGGCCGAAGACAAGATCACCTGTGCCCCCAGCAGGGACGCCCGCAGAACGGCCATGTCTCGCGCATTGTACAGCACGCCGTCCTCTTGCTTGTAGGATGTGTCGTGTTCCTCATCCACCACGATCAGACCCAGGTTCTGGTAGGGCAGGAACAGGGCGGAACGCGCGCCTATCACCAGTTGCGCATGGCCTTGCCCCACCATGCGCCAGATGCGGCGGCGTTCGGTCATGGTGGCACCGGAATGCCATTCGGCGGGGCGGGCACCAAACCGGACTTCGACCCGTTTCAGGAACTCGGCCGTCAGCGCGATTTCTGGCAGCAGCACCAGCGCCTGACGGCCCGCGTGCAGACAGGCAGCGACGGCTTCCAGATAGACTTCGGTCTTGCCCGACCCGGTTACGCCGCGCAGCAGAGTTGTGCCATAGGTACCCGCCTTGACGGCTGCCGCCACATGGCCTGCCGCCGCCGCCTGATCTTCGGTCAACGCCTTGCCGGGCAGTGCCGGGTCCAGAGGGGGAAAGGGCAGATCGCGGGGGCTGTCCTCTTCGACGACTGCTCCATGTTTTATCAACCCCTTGATGACGGAAGAGGTGACGCCGGACAGTTCCGCAAGCTCTTTCAGGGTAAAGGACAGATCACCGTATTCCCCCAGAAACGCCAGCACACGGGCGCGCGCGTCGGTCATGCGATCGGGTTCCCCGAGGCCACGTCGGTAAATCTTGCGCATCGAAGGCGGATCGCCCAAGCCCGGCGCGCGCGTGGCAAGGCGGAGCATCGCGGGCATCGGCGTCAGGGTATAGGCGGCGGCCTTTTCAAGGAATTCGCGCATCTCGGCGCGCATCGGGGCCACATCGAGCACGCGCAACACGCTGCGCACCTTGGCGTAATCGTAATCGCCCTTGCCTTGCCCCCAGACCACGCCCAGCACCTTGCGCGGCCCCAACGGCACCTCTACGAACGCGCCCAGATGGCAGCCGCCCTCGGGCGCCTTGTAATCCAGCGCGCGGTCCAGCGGTTGCGTGGTCAGCACAGCGACCAGCGCGCCTTCGTCAAAAAACGAGGGGCTCACGTTAGCGCCAACTTATGAGGGGTTTCAGCTTCACCCGCCATGAGGTAAACCCTGCGTGGACAAACGCCAAGCCATCAAGAGAGGCCGCACATGAAATTCTTTGTAGATACAGCCGAGATCGACGCCATCGCCGAGTTGAACGATCTGGGCATGGTCGACGGGGTGACAACCAACCCCTCGCTGATCCTGAAATCCGGGCGCGACATCCTCGAAGTGACCAAGGAAATCTGCGATCTGGTCGACGGGCCGGTCAGCGCGGAAGTTGTCGCACTGGAAGCGGACGCGATGATCGCCGAAGGGCGCAAACTGGCCGAAATCGCGGACAACATTACAATCAAGCTGCCGCTGACATGGGACGGGCTCAAGGCCTGCAAGGTGCTCTCGGGCGAGGGCCGTATGGTCAATGTCACCTTGTGCTTTTCTGCCAACCAAGCGCTGCTGGCGGCCAAGGCGGGGGCCTCGTTTATCTCGCCCTTCATCGGGCGGCTGGATGACATCCACATCGACGGCATGGACCTGATCGAGGACATCCGCACGATCTATGACAATTACGATTTCGAAACGGAAATCCTTGCGGCCTCGATCCGGTCTGTCAATCACGTGCAAGAATGTGCGCGCATCGGGGCCGACGTGATCACCGCGCCGCCCGATGTGATCAAGAAGCTGGCGATGCACCCGCTGACAAATGCGGGCCTTGATCAGTTCATGAAGGACTGGGCCAAAACGGGCCAGAAAATCCTGTAAGATCAGGACATTCCAGCCCGCCTTAACAACACGCGCAACATATCGGGCCCAAGGGGAAAATCCCGGGCCCGATCCCGTGAGTGGTGGTTGGCGGTGTGCCTTTCATGCCCGCCATATGCGCCAAGTGTGTTTGCAAATCATGGGGAGAAGCGCAGCGCCATTCCCCCCCTTTTGTGCCGCATTGCGGATCGCAGGCGATGCACCGCCTGTGCGTGTTGCCCGGTCAACAGATCAACCAGTCGTTGAACATACCCGCAACTTTAGGGTTTTTTATGCAATTTCGGGGCAGATTTAGCGGTACACGCATGTTATACCCTCGTGAAAAATACATTGCAGGTACGGTATGAGCAGCCAGCCCAAGATTGATGACGCCCTGCGCGAGGCGATCATTTCGCGTCCGGATGTCATTCTGGACGACAAGGATTTGATGCATGCACTGATCGCAGCCAATGAGCGTGCGATGGGCGGCAATATCGTGGATCTGCGCGGGCTTGCGATGGAGCGTCTGGAGGCGCGCCTTGACCGGCTTGAGGACACCCACCGGTCCGTCATTGCGGCGGCCTACGAGAATCTGGCCGGCACCAATCAGGTCCACCGCGCCATTCTGCGCATGCTCGACCCGCTGGAATTCGAACCTTTCCTGCGCGATCTGGGCGGCGCGGTTGCGGAAATTCTGCGTGTGGATGCGGTCAAACTGGTGCTGGAATCGGTGCAGAACGACAATGACCCGGCCGTCAAACGTCTGGGCGATGTGTTGAGCGTGGCAGAACCCGGCTATATCGACAGCTACCTTACCCAAGGGCGCGGTGGCAACGTGCGGCAGGTCACCTTGCGCCAGGTGCAGAATGCAGACCCTGCCATCTATGGGACGCAGGGCGATTGGATCCGGTCAGAGGCGTGCCTCAAGCTGGACTTCGGCGATGGCCGTTTGCCCGGCCTGTTGGTCATGGGCGCCGAAGACCCGCACATGTTCGGCCCGCAACAGGGCACCGACCTTCTGGCCTTTTTCACCGGTGTATTCGAACGGGCAATGCGGCGCTGGTTGGGATGAGCCTGATTTCCCCCGCCGCCCGCAACGCGTTGGAAGGGTTCCTGGCCCAGCAGCGCAGCATCAAGGGCGCGGCGGACAATACGATCACCGCTTACGGCGGCGACATCGCCGAATTCCTGGCCTTTATGACAGCCCACTCGGGGCAGACCCAGGGATTGGGCGCGCTGGCGCGGATCGGGACACAGGACATGCGCGCATGGATGGCGCGCACGAGGTCCGGCGGGGTCGGGGCGCGCTCGCTCGCGCGCAAGCTGTCAGCTGTCAAGGCGTTCTACAAATGGCTCGCCCATACCGAAGGGTTCGAACCCACCGCCGTGCTGTCCACCCGCGCTCCCAAGTTCACCAAGAAATTGCCACGTCCGATTGCCGAGGATGCAGCCCGCGACCTGCTGGATGTCGCGTCGCTGCAATCGGACAAGCCGTGGGTCGGTTTGCGCGATGTGGCCGTTCTGACGCTCCTATGGGGCTGCGGATTGCGGATTTCCGAGGCGCTGAGCCTGCAGGGGCGCGATGCCCCACTGCCGCAGGTGATGCGGATCATGGGCAAGGGGGGCAAGGAACGTATCGTGCCGGTGATCGACGCCGCACGCCATGCTGTCGATGCCTATATCGCCGCCTGCCCTTATGACGCGACGGGTGAGGGGCCGCTTTTTCGCGCGATCCGCGGTGGGGCGTTGGCCCCGCGCGCGATCCAGAAGGTGATGGCGCAAGCACGGATGCAACTGGGCCTGCCCGCCTCGGCCACGCCGCATGCTATGCGTCACAGCTTTGCCACGCACCTGCTGAACGCCGGGGGCGATCTGCGTGCGATTCAGGAATTGCTGGGCCACGCGTCGCTTTCCACCACGCAGGCCTATACGGCGGTAGACACTGTCCGGCTGATGGAAGTGTACGCGCGCGCTCACCCCAAGGCGTGAGGGATCGCCGAGCGGGTCGATATGCGGATTTGCATTTGCAACCCCGCGTCCGATGGACCATGACACAAACATGACAGATCAATTCCGCGCGCTGTGCGTACATCTTTTGACCGCCACGGGCGCCGTGTTTGCCATGCTGGCGATGCTGGCTGCGGTGGATGCGAAATGGGATCTGATGTTCCTGTGGCTTGTGGTCGCCTTTTTCGTAGATGGCATCGACGGTCCTTTGGCGCGCAAGTACGACGTCCAGACCAACGCGCCCGAGTTCGATGGAGTCCTGCTGGACCTGATCATCGACTACCTCACATACGTGTTCATTCCCGCCTTTGCCTTGTTCAAGTCCGGGCTGATGGATGGGTGGACGGGCTGGGTCGCGATTATCCTGATCACCTTTGCCTCGGCCATGTATTTCGCGGATACGCGGATGAAAACCAAGGACAACTCGTTCTCCGGATTTCCGGGCTGCTGGAACATGGTGGTGCTGGTGATCTTCGCTCTTGAGCCGAATTTCTGGGTGTCACTGGCCTTGGTCAGCGTGCTGGCTGTGGGCATGTTTCTGCCGCTGAAATTCGTGCACCCGGTGCGGACAGAGCGGTGGCGGAATATCACGCTGCCCACGGCGCTGGCCTGGACCTTTTTTGCGGGCTGGGCCGCATGGGTCGATTTCCACCCGCAAAGCTGGGCGCATTGGGGGCTGATCGTAACGTCGCTGTATCTTGTATTCGCAGGCGTTGCTCAGCAATTGATCCGGCAGCGCTAGACGCGCAGGTTGCGACACGAAACTCGTGTCCAAGTCCGCACTCCTCAGATCAAAAACCCACCCGCCCCTTCGTGGCGCAGCAGGGCCACCTTGGTTTCGACCCCACCTGCGCCTGAAAACCCGGTCAGGCCCTTTGCCCCCATGACACGATGGCAGGGAATGATGATCGGGATGGGGTTGCCGCCGCAGGCTTGACCTACCACTTGCGCAGGCACGCCAAGAGCCTTGGCGATGTCGCCATAGGTGCAGGTCTCACCAAATGGAATCGCGGACATGGCCGCACAGACATCGCGCTGCACCTCTGATCCGCGCACGTTCAGCGGCAGATCGAACGCCTCGCGCTGGCCTGCGTCATACTCGGCAAGCTGTGTGGCCGCAGCCTCCAGCACGTCGGAGGTATCGCTGCGCCCCGACACGCCCCATGTCAGGCGCACGATCGCGCCGTCCTCCTCGCTCAGGGTCAGCGATCCGAATTGGGTGTCCATGTCGCACATCAGCATAGACCCTTAATGGCCGACATTCGAGCGCCTGCGCAACCCGGATGATGCGCATCTCGACTGTGCATCGACGTGCGCTCTTATGTGCATTTTGACCTCTCGCCAGCGCCGGTCAATCGGCGTAAAGCAAGTGCCATGACCCGTTATGTCCCCCTTGCCGACGCCGCAACCTTGCCGAAATGGCGACGGCCCAAGGCGTTGTTGTTCCTGATGGCCTTTGCCATGCCCATCGGCTTTTCGGTCTGGCTGGCACTGCTCAACAATTTCGTGGTCGAGGCGGCAAATTTCGACGGGGCCGATATCGGCCTGCTACATGCGATCCGCGAAATCCCCGGGTTCCTCGCCGTTGGGGTCATCGTGGTGATCATGTTCATGCGCGAGCAGGTGCTGGGCCTGTTGTCGCTGATAATGCTGGGGCTGGCCACTGCCGTTACGGCCAAGTTCCCGGAACTCACAGGCATCCTGATCCTGACCTTCATCAGTTCGGTCGGCTTTCACTATTACGAGACGGTCAACCAGTCGCTGCAACTGCAATGGCTGACCCGGGCCGAGGCGCCGCAGTTCCTGGGCTGGCTGCTGGCGGCCGGGTCCACGGCCACGTTTCTGGTCTATTTCGTGATCATGGTCCTGTGGGAGCCTTTGGGCCTGACCTACAATATCGTCTACATGGTCGGCGGCGGCATCACGGCGGCCGTCGCGCTGTTTGCGATGCTCGCCTATCCGCAGTTCGAGGCTCCGCACCCCCAACTCAAGACATTCGTGTTGCGCCGCCGCTACTGGCTGTACTACGCGCTGCAGTTCATGTCCGGTGCGCGGCGGCAGATTTTCATGGTGTTTGCAGGGTTCATGATGGTCGAAAAGTTCGGCTTTGACGTGCACGAACTGACCGCGCTCTACCTCATCAACCTCGTGGTCAATATCCTCGTGGCACCGATCCTTGGACGGATCGTGGCGCGCTACGGCGAGCGCAAGGCGCTGGCGTTTGAATACAGTGGCCTCGTATTGGTCTTCCTTTCCTATGGCGGGGTATATTTCCTCGGCTGGGGGCTGATGGTGGCCTCTGCCCTTTATGTGATCGACCACATTTTCTTCGGCCTCGCTCTGGCGCTCAAGACCTATTTCCAGAAGATCGCCGATCCCGGAGACATCGCGCCCACCGCTGCCGTCGCCTTTACCATCAACCACATCGCCGCCGTCGGTCTGCCGCTGCCGCTGGGTCTGCTGTGGCTTGTGTCACCTGCCGCGGTGTTCTTTCTGGCGGCGGGCATGGCGGCCACGTCGCTGTCGCTGGCCATGTTGATCCCGCGCCACCCAGAACCGGGTCACGAGACCCGGCTGCAACCCGCTTTGCCCGCACCGGCGGAATAACATGGCCCAGGGGCGTTTCCTGACCGGCTCGACCATGGGCCATGTCGTGCGCATGACGGCGACCGGGGCGTTCGGCATCACCTTCGTCTTTCTTGTGGATGCGGCCAACCTGCTTTGGATTTCGCAACTGGGCCAGCCGCAACTGGTAGCGGCCATCGGCTTTGCCTATGCGATCCAGTTCTTTTCCGTCTCCTCCGGGGTAGGGCTTATGATCGCGGCCACAGCACTTGTGTCGCGCCGCATCGGCGAGGGCGACATGATCGCCGCGCGGCGTCAGGCGGGTGCGGCCATCGCCATATCCTGCACCATACAAGGCGCGGTGGCGCTGATCGTCGTGCTGTTGCGCCATGATCTCGTTGCGCTGGCGGGGGCGAGCGGAGAGACGGCGGACCTGTCTGCCCGCTACCTTGCCCTGACAGTGCCGTCGCTTGTGCCCATGGCTGTGGCTTTGGCCGCATCCGGCACCTTGCGGGCTGAAGGCTACGGGGCCAAGGCGATGTACGTCACACTGATCTCGGGTGCGGTGCTGATGGTGCTGGATCCGATCTTTATCATCTGGTGGGGGCTGGGGCTGGATGGTGCTGCCCTTGGCCTCGTGCTGTTCCGCTTTTGTTTGATGGGCCTTGCGTTGTTCTTTGCCGCCTACCAGCACAAGCTGATCGCGCGCCCAGATTGGGTCGGCGTCGCAGACACGGTCCGCCCTTACATGGCCATCGCCCTACCCGCCATTGCCACGCAGATGGCGACCCCGGCGGGCAACTATTTTCTGACGATCGTGATGGCCCGGTTCGGCGACGACGCCGTGGCCGCATGGGCCGTAGTGGGTCGGCTGACCGTGCTGGCCTTTGGCGGTATCTTTGCGCTTTCGGGGGCGATCGGGGGCATTTTCGGACAAAACCTCGGAGCCGGACAGTACGACCGGCTGCGCAGCACTTACCGCGATGCACTTGTGTTTTGCGCGCTCTATACGTTGGTCACGTGGGCTGTGCTGTTTGCGGTGACGCCTCTGGTGATCGACGCCTTTGCGCTCAGCGGGCAGGGGGCGGACGTGCTGCGCGCGTTCACCCTAGTGGGGGCCGGGGCGTTCATTTTCCTTGGGGGCATGTTCGTCGCCAGTGCGGCCTTCAACAGCTTGGGCAAACCGGGCCGCTCGACTCTGCTGGGCTGGGTCAAGGACGGGGTACTGAGCTGGCCGATGGCAGCTCTGCTGGCCGCAAGCTTTGGGGCGACTGGCGTGATCTATGGCCAAGCAGCCGCAGGCGCGCTGATGGGCGGGCTTGCAGCAGCGTGGGGCTGGCGCTATGTGGCGCTTCTTGGACCCGAGGCCGACATCATACCGCCACAGCCCCGCCCATGGCCCAACATCGACAGATACCGGAGACGCTGATGCCCACCTGGACCGCCTTGACCACCCTGAAAGGCAAAACTTCCGCCGAAACCCTCGGTCAAGCGCTTGAAGAGTTGGTCGAAGCCCCCAGCGGTGTCGGCGTGTTCGAGGTCGAGGATGGATCGGGCCTGTGGGAAGTAGGAGCCTATTTCACCGATCCCCCGGATGAAACGGTGCTGCTTTTGCTGACCACGGCGCTGAATGCCAAACCGTTCACCGTTTCCGAACTGCCCGAAACTGATTGGGTGGCCCATGTGCGGCGCGAATTGACGCCGGTCGAGGCGGGGCGCTTTTTCGTCTATGGCAGCCACGACGCGGACAAGGTGCCGCAAGGCAAACACGCCCTGCTGATCGAAGCGGCGATGGCCTTTGGCACCGGGCACCACGGCACAACGCTGGGCTGCCTGCGCGCACTGGATAGGCTGGCGGATACCGGATTTGTGGGCAAACGGGTCGTCGATGTGGGCTGCGGCACGGCAGTGCTGGCCATGGCGGCAGCGGCAATCTGGCCCGAGCCTGTGCTGGCCAGCGACATCGACGCGCAGGCCGTCGAGGTGGCCGAGGCGAACCTGACTGCCAATGCCATGACGGACCGGGTGCGGGTGGTCGAGGCGGCAGGATTCGATCATGCCGAGCTTGAAGGCCCTTTTGATTTGATCCTTGCCAATATCCTGAAGGGGCCATTGATCGCTCTGGCCCCGGACCTGAGCGCGCGACTGTCGTCGGGCGGATTCGCGATTCTGTCGGGGATTCTGAACGAACAGGCGGACGACGTGGCAGAGATTTATACGCAGCTTGGAAACAGTGTCATTCATCGCGAAAAGATTGGTGACTGGACCACTATCAGTCTGCAAAGAAAACCTTAATTCAAAACACTTTTTGAACGCATTTTAGGGTTTTGCCCAGATTTTGCCACAATTCGGATGCATCTTGATCATCAGAGATTGGTGGGGGCCAAACTTAGGATTTATCCGGGGCTGCCATGCTTGACTCGCAAAATGACTTCCAAAAACGTCTCTCGACGTTGGGCCGCAAACATGCGGCGATGTCGAATGGCTACACCACTGCCATGCGGTCCGATGGCCTGATTGTAGTCAAACCCAAGCGCAAGAGCGGCCGGGGTTTTCCTCTTCGCATGCTGTTGTGCCTTGTCGCAGGTTTTTTCATCTTCAAGGCCATCATGCTCGCCTCGTTGGGGGAAATTACCTACAACGAACGGGTGGCGAAACTGAATCTGGGCACGTCGCTGGAACGCGGTGGCGCGATGGTGATGCAGCTGGATCCGGCGACCGAGTTTCTCTCGGGGTTTCTTGAACCCTTCATCGACTGACCGACCGGCGGGTCTGGTTTAGAAGTACCCTCCAAAGAAAAAGCCGCGAGCCTGTCATGGGGCTCGCGGCTTTTCCCTTTTCGGGGTGCCTTCGCAGGTGGCGAAAACTCAGTGGCCGTTTGCCACGTCGTCGATGTCGCCACGGACGAGGCCGATATCATCCAGTTCACGGTCAGTCAGGGAATTCAGGGCTTTGCGTGTTACGCGTGCGTCATTCCAATCGATCACAAGCGAGATCAGGTTGGAGACAAAACCTTTGACTTGGCCTGCAACTGGTGCGGCGCCGTATGCGGGGCGGGTGGTGTCGAATGCAGCCATTGTAGCAGTCCTTATCTTGATGTGTCGTCGCCAAATCAATTGGCGTTGTGCTGCGCATCTAGGCAGGATGTGAAGACGGGACAAGCGTGTAAAAATCATAGGTGCCATGCGTGCCGCGCATAGCCAAATTTATCCCTAACACACCGATTTTTATACAAGAATCAGGATCACCATGGTGTCGATTTTCGACATTGAGGAGGCGTATTTGGCCCACTTTCGGCCTCCCGTGTCGCAATCGGATCGGACCTGCGTCGCAATTGACCTATTTCTGTTAGTGCTTGGCGGATGTTCGCCTTTCGTGCTAGTGCGTTGAAAAAGCCACAAGGCGTACGGGCGAGGGCGGGAAATCATGCGTATTTTAGGGATTGATCCGGGTCTGCGCCATATGGGCTGGGGCATCATTGATGCCGACGGGCCGCGATTGCGCCATGTAGCCAATGGAATATGCCACTCGGACGGGGACGATCTGGCGCTGCGACTGCTCAGTCTGTTTGACCAGTTGACCGCCGTTATCACCTTGCATGCCCCGCAGGCGGCGGCGGTGGAACAGACATTCGTGAACAAGGATGGTGCGGGCACTCTCAAGCTGGGGCAAGCCCGTGGCATTGCTATGCTGGCCCCGGCGCGCGCGGGCCTGAGCGTTGGGGAATATGCCCCCAATTCCGTCAAGAAGACCGTCGTGGGGGTTGGGCATGCCGACAAGCGGCAAGTGGCCCACATGGTGCGCATGCAACTGCCCGGGGTTGAGATTGCAGGCCCCGATGCAGCGGACGCCCTGGCCATCGCAATCTGTCACGCGCATCACGGTGCGACCGGGGCGACGGGCGGCCTTGCGGCAGCCATCGCACGGGTCGGCGCATGATCGGTAAGTTGACGGGCCGCATCGACTATCGTGCCGTCGATCACGTGCTGATCGATGTGGGCGGGGTCGGCTATCTTGTCTATTGCTCGGATCGTACGATGGCATCCTTGCCGGGCGTGGGCCAGATCTGTGCTCTGTTCACCGATCTGGTGGTGCGCGAGGATCTGATGCAGCTGTTCGGCTTTCCCACCCTGGCGGAAAAGGAATGGCATCGCCTGCTGATGTCGGTGCAGGGCGTTGGGGCCAAGGCCTCGCTTGCCATCTTGGGCACGTTGGGTCCGGATGGTGTGGGCCGCGCCATTGCGCTGGGGGACTGGAACGCGGTCAAGGCGGCCAAGGGGATCGGTCCAAAAATCGCGCAACGCATCGTGCTCGACCTCAAGGACAAGGCGCCCGGTGTGATGGCCATGGGTGGCACCGTCGCGCAGGCCATGGGCGAGGTGCGCGCTGCGCACCCCGACGACGCGGTGATCGAACCCATTGCTGTGTCCTCACCGGCATCCTCGGCACAGGCAGACGCGCTGTCCGCTCTTGGGAACCTTGGCTACGGCCCGTCTGATGCTGCCGCCGCTGTGGCGCAGGCCGGAGGCGAAGCACCGGATGCGGACACGCCGACCCTGATACGCGCCGCGCTCAAGCTCTTGGCACCGAAAGGGTAGGGGATGACAGACGCCTCTGACCCCACCCTGCGCCCCGCCGCCCTGCCCGAGGATGAGGCAACCGCCTTTGACCGCGCCTTGCGTCCGCAGATGCTGGACGATTTCGTCGGTCAGGCCGAGGCGCGCGCGAACTTGCGCGTGTTCATCCAGTCGGCCAAACAGCGCGGCGAGGCGATGGATCATACCCTTTTCCACGGCCCCCCCGGTCTGGGCAAGACCACGCTGGCCCAGATCATGGCGCGCGAGTTGGGGGTGAATTTCCGCATGACTTCTGGCCCCGTTCTGGCGCGGGCGGGGGATCTGGCCGCGATCCTGACCAATCTTGAATCGCGCGACGTGTTGTTCATCGACGAAATTCACCGCCTGAACCCGGCGGTCGAGGAAGTGTTGTACCCCGCGCTCGAGGACTTCGAACTCGACCTCGTCATCGGCGAAGGGCCTGCCGCGCGCACCGTGCGCATCGAGTTGCAGCCCTTTACCCTTGTGGGGGCAACCACACGCATGGGCCTGTTGACCACACCTTTGCGCGACCGCTTCGGCATTCCGACACGGCTGCAATTCTACACCGAGGACGAGTTGTTCACCATTGTCGAGCGCAACGCGCGCAAGCTGGGTGCCCCGGCGGACGAGGGTGGGGCGCGCGAAATCGCCAAACGTGCGCGCGGCACCCCGCGCATTGCCGGGCGGCTGTTGCGCCGGGTGGTGGATTTTGCCGTGGTCGATGGGGACGGTCGGGTGACGCAGGAACTGGCAGATGCCGCCCTGACCCGGCTGGGCGTCGATCACCTTGGCCTTGATGGGGCCGACCGGCGCTACCTCAAGCTGATCGCGGATCACTATGGCGGCGGTCCGGTAGGCATTGAAACCCTCAGTGCGGCCCTAAGTGAAAGTCGCGACGCGCTCGAGGAAGTGATCGAGCCCTATCTGCTGCAACAGGGCCTGATCCAGCGCACCCCGCGAGGCCGGATGCTGGCAGCGGGCGCATGGCGGCATCTGGGGCTGGAAGCGCCGAAATCGGACCGCGACCTGTTTGACTGAGATAAGGGAGGGTGCATGACCTCTGACGAGATCAAAGCCCTGTTTACACGGCAAAGCGGCAACTATGCCTTTGCCCGCTGGGGCAGACCGCTGGCTCCGGTGGTGTTCGGGGTCGAGGATACGACGCTCAGCACCATCAAGGGCGCGATTGAGGCGCTGTGCCAGTTGGCCGGGGTGTCAACGACCGAAATGGACCCCGAACTGGGCAGCAATTTCATCTGGTTTTTTTTCAAAGACTGGTCCGAGTTGCCCGAAGTGCCTGGCATGGACCGCCTGGTTCCCGACCTTGGTCCGCTGGTGGAACGGCTGGCGGCGGCGGATGCGAACCAGTACCGGATTTTCCGCTTTGACGAGGCGGGCGCGATCAAGGCCTGTTTCGTCTTCCTGCGCATGGACGAACACTTACGCAAGGTCCCTGCGGACACTCTGGCGCTCAGTCAGGCGGTGCAGTCGATGCTTTTGTGGTCGGATCTTGCGTTTCGTGACCGCTCGCCCCTTGCCGTGGCAGGGGAAACGACGGTGCTGCGCCCCGATATCGCAGCCCTGATCCGCGCCGCTTACGATCCGGTGATGCCGCATATGGCAGACGATCCGGCCCATGCGCTGCGTCTGGGCGCGCGCATCCCTCAAGCCATGTGAGGCTTCGCCATGCGCAGTTCGAATTTTTTTCGCGGTGCGTGAAACTTTTTCCTACAGGCGTCGTGGCTCCAGGTGTCGGCCCGGTAACGGTTCGACTGACCAGATGCCAAAGGGAAACGATATCATGATCCGAGCCATGCTTATTCTGGGGGGTGCCATGTTCCTTGTCGCAAGCGGCGCCCTTGCCCAAGGGACCAGCGCAACCACCGCGGCCCAGCCGCTTTCGGAGTATGCGCAGGCGAAATAAAGGCCGGGTGAGCTTGTGATGCATCGGGGCGAAAGGGTAAGAGGGGGCGCGATCCCCTGACCCGGACCTGAGTGCCCATGACCCCCCACCGCTTTGCCCTGACGGTCTACTACGAAGACACCGACATGGCCGGTGTCGTGTATTATGCCAATTACCTGCGTTATATCGAAAGGGCCCGTTCCGAAATCGTGGAACAGATGGGCCTGGACCAGAACGCGATGCGCGCAAAGGACCTTGTGTTCGTCGTCACCCGGGTCGAAGCGGACTATATCAGTGCCGCACGCATGGGTGACCGGCTTGAGGTTGTTACGTCGCATCGACCCGCCAGCCCCGTACGCTGGACCTTTGATCAGGAGGTACAGCGTGACGGTGCAACGATCTTTCGTGCGCGTGTGATCGCCGTGACGATGACAACGGCCGGAAAACCCGTCCGTCTTCCCGCGGAAATCCGCGCAATCGGTGTAAAATAAGGCTAATCTGACGCCGAAGTGATAGCTTTCCCCTTTCCGCTGCCCTATGATCTGACCCAATAAGGTCGTGGCAATACGCGGCCACCAAAAAAAGAGCAGGCAGATGGAAGCAGAAACCCTGGCGTTGGCGCAGGAGATTGATTTCTCGCTGTGGAGCCTATTCGCACGTGCCACAATTGTCGTGAAGCTGGTGATGATCATCCTGATCGTCGCCTCGTTCTGGGCGTGGGGCATCATCATTCAGAAATTGATCCTGTACCGGCGGGCCCGGGCCGAGGCGGCGCGGTTTGATCAGGCCTTTTGGTCGGGCGAGCCTTTGGACGGTCTTTTCGAACAGATCGGCCCTGACCCGGACGGGCCGGCCGAAAAGGTCTTCGCCAGCGGCATGATCGAATGGCAGCGCTCGCACCGCGACGATGGCGGGCTGATCGCGGGGGCCACGGCGCGCATCGACCGGTCGATGGATGTGGCCATAGCCAAGCAGTCCGAAAATTTGCAGGGCGGTTTGACCGTTCTGGCCACCGTCGGCTCCTCTGCTCCGTTCATCGGGTTGTTCGGCACGGTCGTGGGTATCATGAACGCATTTATCGAGATCGCAGAGCAGCAAAACACGAACCTTGCCGTCGTCGCCCCCGGTATAGCCGAGGCGTTGCTGGCCACGGGTCTGGGCCTTTTGGCCGCCATCCCGGCGGTCATCTTTTACAACAAGCTGAGCGCGGACAGCGACCGCATCGTGGCGGGATATGAGGCCTTTGCCGACGAATTCGCCACCATCCTCAGCCGCCAGTTGGACGGCTGACATGGGCGCAGCTGTGATCCAGAAAGACGGCGGATCGGGGCGGCGCAGACGTGGCGGGCGTACGCGCCCCATGTCCGAGATCAACGTGACCCCCTTTGTGGACGTCATGCTGGTGCTGCTGATCATCTTCATGGTCGCGGCCCCCTTGCTGACTGTCGGCGTTCCTGTCGAGTTGCCCAAGACTGCTGCCGGTGCCCTGCCTGCGGATCAGGAGGAACCCCTGACCGTCACCGTTACCGCTAACGGGTCAGTACAGATCCAGACAACCGAGGTGGATCGCAACGCGCTGGTGCAGCGTCTGCGTGCCATCGCCGCAGAGCGGACCAGCGACCGCGTATTTCTGCGCGCTGACGGTGCCGTGCGGTATAGCGAGATCATGCAGATCATGGGTGCGCTGAATGCGGGTGGCTTTTCCAACATCGGACTTGTGACCGATATCGGCGGCCCCACGCTGGATGGCGAGGGGCAGTAGTCTCGTGAACACCGGGCAGGTTATATCGGGGATCGGCCATGCGGGTCTGATCGGGTGGGTGCTGTTTGGCGGCACCTTCCAGTCCGAACCCTTGCCTTTTCAGGTGACGGAGGTGTCGGTTGTGTCGACTGAAGCCTTCGATGCGATGATGACCGCAGGCCCACAGCCTGACAGCGCCACCGACGTGGCCGTGCCCCTACAGCCCGAAGTTCTGCCCGACCCTGTGGAAACGCCCGTCCTGGACGAAGCCGTGGCGGTCGAGACCCCGACACCGACACCACAGCCCGAACCCGAAGTGGCCCCCGAAACGCCCGCGCCCGACCCGCAGCCCGAGATTGCCGATACCTCGCCGGAACCGCCCCAGCCGCAGGAACAGGCGGTGCTGGTCCCTGAAGTCGCCCCGCGCCCCATTCCCCGTCCGGCAGAACGTGTCGCCCCCGAAGCCGTGGCCCCACCGCCCGAAGATGTGGCCCCCGACGAGGTCGAACAGCCCGCAGTGACCGAAGATCAGGGTGCAGACACCCCAGCCGAGCAACAGGAGGCGACCGCCCCCGAGGAAGCCGCGACCGAGATCGTGACCGAGGCGGAAAAGCCCGCGAATGCGCCGACCACCTCGCCGCGCCCACCTTCCGTCCGCCCCAGTGCGCCGGTGCGCACGGCTGAGA
>CAYGPT010000057.1:16384-22456 GCA_964351755.1 uncultured Rhodobacterales bacterium
CCCCCGCCCCGACCGAGGATGCGGTGAACGACGCCCTGCGCGAAGCCTTGCAAGGCGGCGGGGCAGAAGAGGTCCCCACGGGGCCGCCCCTGACCGCAGGGGAAAAGGACGCGTTGCGCGTGGCTGTGTCCAGTTGCTGGAATGTCGGCTCTTTGTCGTCCGAGGCGTTGCGCACGACCGTGGTTGTCACTGTTTCCATGACCCCGGATGCAAAGCCCGTCACCAGTTCCATCCGCCTTGCCTCAAGCTCGGGCGGCTCGGCAGGGGCTGCAAATCAGGCCTTTGAAGCGGCGCGCCGTGCCATTATACGCTGCACGCGCGACGGGTACGGCCTGCCTGCGGACAAATACGGCCAATGGAAAGAGATCGAGATGACGTTCAATCCCGAAAGGATGCGTATCAAATGATGCTTCGAATGCTTTTTGTGCTGATTGCCCTGCTGGGTGTCGCCCCCGCCATGGCCCAGAACGGCCCCCTGCGTATCGAAATCACTGAAGGGGTGATCGAACCTTTGCCCGTCGCGGTGCCGAACCTTGTGCCCGAAACCGAAGGCAGCGCCGAGATGGGCGCGCAACTGGCCCGCGTCATCGCCGCCGACCTGACGGGCACGGGGTTGTTTCGCGAATTGCCCGGCAGTGCGTTCATCAGCCAGATCAGCGATTTCGGCGCGCCCGTGCAATATGCCGACTGGAAGGCGATCAATGCTCAGGCCCTCGTGACCGGAGCGGTCAATGTGCAGGGCAATCAGATCAACGTGAAATTCCGACTGTATGACGTGTTTTCAGGGGCCGAACTGGGCGACGGCCTGCAATTTGCGGGCACAGTCGATGGCTGGCGGCGCATCGCGCACAAGGTGGCGGACGTGGTGTATTCACGGATCACCGGCGAGGGCGGCTATTTCGACAGCCGCGTCGTCTATGTCAGCGAGACGGGTCCCAAAGACAACCGCCGTAAGCGCCTTGCCGTAATGGATTATGACGGCGCGAACGTGCAGTACCTTACGGGCTCGGAAGATATCGTGCTGGCCCCGCGTTTTTCCAAATCCGGGGACAGGGTGCTGTATACAAGTTATGAGACCGGTTTTCCGCGCATCTATGTGCTGGATGTCGGATCGGTGCAGCGCCGTGTGCTGGAAAGCAACGTTGGCACCATGAGCTTTGCGCCCCGCTTTGCCCCTGATGGACAGACGGTCGTCTATTCCATCAGCGAAGGTAGCAATACCGACATCTATTCGATGAACATCAACACAGGTGCCGCAAGCCGCCTGACCAACACGCCCGCCATCGAAACGGCTCCCAGCTTCAGCCCCGATGGGGCCCGCATCGTTTTCGAAAGCGACCGGTCGGGCACACAGCAGCTATATGTGATGTCTGCAAGCGGGGGCGAGGCGACGCGTATTTCCTTTGGAGAGGGGCGCTATGGCACGCCTGTCTGGTCGCCGCGCGGCGATCTGATCGCCTTTACCAAACAGACCCAAGGGCGGTTCCATATCGGCGTCATGCGCACCGACGGCAGCGAAGAACGGCTGCTGACCGCCTCCTTCCTCGACGAAGGGCCGACCTGGTCGCCGAATGGTCGCGTGATCATGTTCGCGCGCGAAACCCAAGGCGCGGGGGGCCGCTCAACCTTGTATTCAGTCGACATCACTGGGCGCAACCTGCGTCCGGTCAGTACGCCCGAAGGTGGCTCCGACCCGTCCTGGGGTCCTTTGCAACGATAACACGACATAGGCCCGATCACTGCATTTTCATGACGCGCAGTTCGTGGTAATACACAACATAACGACCAACAAATATTGGCGATGTAACCCAAGAGAGGCTCGAGCCCATGAAACTGAAATCTTCCTTGCTGATGATCTGCGCCGCGCTGAGCGTCGCGGCCTGTACCAATCCCAACCGCTTTGGTGCCGGTGACGGCGCGGGTGGCGATGCCTTTGGCAATGGCGCGAATGGCGCAATTGCGGGCAGCGCGTCCGACCCGGCCTCACCCGCCTATTTTCAGCAGGCCATCGGGGACCGCGTGTTGTTCGCTGTCGATCAGTCCACCCTGACGCCCGAAGGGCGCGCGACGCTTGAGGGGCAGGCGGTCTGGTTGTTGCAAAACGCTGATTATACAGCCGTCATCGAAGGCCACGCGGACGAGCAGGGTACGCGGGAATACAACCTTGCCCTTGGGGCGCGGCGCGCGGATGCGGCGCGATCCTACCTTGTGGCGCAGGGCGTTCAGTCCAACCGTCTGCAGGTTGTAAGCTACGGCAAGGAACGCCCGATCGAGGTATGCAGTGAAGAGGCATGCTATGCCAAGAACCGGCGCGCGGTGACTGTTCTGGCCGGTGGGCTCAGCAGCTAGTGAACGGCAGGGATGCAAAGGGGCCTCAGATGGCGCGATGGATAGCGGTTCTTGTTCTGGCCCTTGGCGTTGTCTTTCCGCGCAGTGCCATTGCACAGGACGCCACATTGGCGGATGTCCGGCAGGAACTAACGATCCTTTATGTCGAAGTGCAAAAGCTGCGCCGCGAATTGTCGACCACGGGTGGGGCCACCTCGAATATCGGCGGCGGCGACAGTTTTGACCGCATCGCCGCCATCGAAAGCGAATTGCAGCGCCTCACCAACAAGAGCGAAGAACTGGAATTCCGCATCAATCGCGTGATCGAGGACGGCACCAACCGGATCGGGGACCTTGAATTCCGACTGTGCGAACTGGAGGAGGGCTGCGATATTGGTGCCCTCGGCGACACGCCCACGCTGGGCGGCGGGGCGCTGCCGAATGTGCCAAGCGCACCGGCCGTTCCTAGCCAACCGGCAACCCAACTGGCCACGAACGAACAGGCCGACTTTGAGCGGGCGCAGGAGGCGCTCGCCTCAGGTGACTTTCGCGCCGCCGCAGATCAGTTTGCGACCTTCAATGCGACCTATCCAGGTGGCCCCCTCGCGATAGAGGCTGACCTGCGGCGTGGTGAGGCGCTGGAAGGGCTGGGCGATGTGCGCGAAGCCGCGCGTGCCTATCTGGCAGCTTTCACGCTGGATCAGCAAGGTCCGCTGGCCGCCGAGGCGCTCTATCGGCTTGGTGCCGCCCTCGGCCGCCTTGGCCAGTCGTCCGAGGCTTGCGTGACGCTGAGCGAGGTCGGCTTGCGTTTTCCCGGTGCTGCTGCAGTTGCCGACGCTGAATCCGCGATGCGCAATATCGGCTGCTCCTGACACATGATTGCGCCCCTGCTTGAGGCGGTCGAAGACCTGTTTGCAGGTCATCCGCCCGCGCGCCTGGGGGTTGCCGTGTCCGGAGGCGGAGATTCCGTGGCCCTGCTGGCCGTGCTTGTGCGGTTTGCCAAGGGGCGCGACGTGGATTTGTTCGTGATCACCGTGGATCACGGCCTGCGCCCCGAAGCCAAGGAAGAAATCGCGCTTGTCACCGACCTGTGTGCGGCCTGGGACCTGCCACATCACATCGAATACTGGACCGGCTGGGAGGGAACGGGCAACCTGCAGGCTGCAGCGCGTGATGCGCGCTATGACCTGATGGCCGACTGGGCCTATGGCAACCAGATCACCCATATCGCCCTTGGCCACACTGCGGACGATCAGGCCGAAACCTTTCTGATGCGGCTGGCGCGCGGTGCCGGGGTGGATGGACTAAGCGCGATGTCCCCCCGCCGGGTACAGCGCGGTATCACGTGGGTGCGCCCATTTCTGCGGATCGAGCGCGCGGCCTTGCGCACCTTCCTGCGTGCCTCGCGGCTGAACTGGAGCGAGGACCCGAGCAACTCGAACCGCGATTTCGAACGGGTGCGGATGCGCGACGCACTGACTGTTCTGGGCACGCTGGGGGTGCAGCCCGCAACGCTGGTCGATGTCGCCTACAACATGAGCCGTGCCCGTGAGGCGTTGGATTGGCAGACTTTCCTCGCCGCCCGCGACAGCGCGACCCTTAGTCACGGCGCGGTCGCCATCGACTTGCGCAAGTTCCGCATGTTGCCCGAAGAAATCGGCCGCCGCCTGCTGGTTCATGCCATCACTTGGATGTCCCAGGCCCCCTATCCCCCGCGCCGCGACGCCGTCGCGCAAGCGCAGGGCGCCATCCGGGCCAGCAAGGGGGCAACGCTGTCGGGCTGCCAGATTGCCGTGGAAAACAACGTGGTCTGGGTGTTCCGCGAACTCAACGCCTTGCGGGACGTGACCTGCGAAATCGGTGACATGTGGGACGACCGATGGCTGGTGACCGGCCCCGAGGATGACCCCGATATCGAGGTCCGCGCGCTGGGTCTTGAGGCGCTGTCGACCCTTGACGGCTGGCGTGAGACAGGATTGCCGCGTGCGGCCCTCGCTGTGACGCCTTCGGTGTGGTATGAAGACAGAATGATCGCGGCGCCCGTGGCACAGCCCGACCCTGAGTGGGTCGCAGAGCTCGACGGCGGCCCGGATGCCTTTTTTGCCGCGCTTTTATCGCATTGAACCTCGCGCATTCATGTCTATCTTAAGTCCAAAGCCGCAGGGTATCGCCCCAGCGGCAGAACGTATCGGGAGACTTTCCTTGGGAAACGCACGTAACATCGCCTTCTGGGTTGTTCTGTTTTTGTTGATTTTGGCGCTGTTCAACCTGTTTGGCGGGTCGGGCAACACACTTCAAAGTCGCGAAATCAGCTATTCGGAGTTTGTGGACGCCGTCGAGGACGGATCGGTCAGCAACGTGACCCTTGACGGCGAGCAAGTTCGCTTTCGTCGTGGGTCGGAGGATTTTGTGACCATCAAGCCCGAAGACGCGCTGGTCACGGACCTGTTGATCGAAAACAAAATTCCCGTGCGCGCCGAACAACAACAGCAATCGGGCTTCCAGACATTCCTTGTGTCGCTATTGCCCTTCCTGCTGTTGATCGGCGTCTGGGTCTATTTCATGAACCGCATGCAGGGCGGCGGCAAAGGCGGTGCAATGGGCTTTGGCAAATCCAAGGCCAAGATGCTGACCGAAAAGCATGGGCGCGTAACATTTGACGATGTCGCTGGCATCGACGAAGCCAAGGAAGAGCTTGAAGAAATCGTCGAATTCCTGCGCAACCCGCAGAAATTTTCGCGCCTTGGCGGCAAGATTCCAAAAGGCGCGCTGCTTGTCGGCCCTCCGGGAACAGGTAAGACGTTGCTTGCCCGCGCCATTGCTGGCGAGGCGGGTGTGCCGTTCTTTACCATCTCGGGTTCCGACTTTGTCGAAATGTTCGTCGGTGTCGGTGCGTCCCGTGTGCGCGACATGTTCGAGCAGGCCAAGAAAAACGCGCCTTGCATCGTGTTTATCGACGAAATCGATGCCGTGGGCCGCCACCGGGGCGCCGGTTATGGCGGTGGCAACGACGAACGTGAGCAGACATTGAACCAGCTTCTCGTTGAAATGGACGGGTTCGAGGCGAACGAAGGCGTGATCATCATCGCCGCCACCAACCGCAAGGACGTGCTGGACCCGGCCTTGCTGCGTCCAGGCCGGTTCGATCGTCAGGTCACCGTGGGCAACCCCGACATCAAGGGCCGCGAGAAGATCCTTGGCGTGCATGCGCGCAAGACCCCGCTGGGACCGGATGTCGATCTGCGCATCATCGCGCGCGGCACCCCCGGCTTTTCGGGCGCCGACCTTGCCAACCTCGTGAACGAAGCAGCACTGACGGCGGCCCGCGTTGGGCGTCGGTTCGTCACCATGATCGACTTCGAGATGGCCAAGGACAAGGTGATGATGGGCCCCGAACGCCGTTCGATGGTTATGACGCCTGCGCAAAAGGAAATGACCGCCTATCACGAGGCCGGACACGCGCTGGTGGGCATGAAGCTGCCCAAGTGCGATCCGGTCTACAAGGCCACGATCATTCCGCGTGGCGGTGCCTTGGGCATGGTGATGAGCCTGCCCGAAATGGATCGCCTGAACATGTTCAAGGACGAATGCCACCAGCGTCTGGCCATGACAATGGCGGGCAAGGCGGCTGAAATCCACAAATACGGTGCGGACTCGGTCTCGAATGGCCCGGCGGGCGACATCCAGCAGGCCAGCGCGCTGGCCCGTGCGATGGTGTTGCAGTGGGGCATGTCCGACAAGGTG
>CAYGPT010000058.1:0-22294 GCA_964351755.1 uncultured Rhodobacterales bacterium
GTCGTCGACTTCTTTGCCCTGATGTGGCTGGGGGCGATGCCTGCGGAAGAACCCTATGCCTCGCTGTCGCTGATCGCCTCGGCTTACTGGTTTGCCTATTTCCTCGTCATCCTGCCCCTGCTGGGTGTGATCGAGAAACCGGACGCGCAGCCCGCGACGATCGAAGAAGACTTTGCCGCACATTACGGTGGCGCTGATGCGGGCAAGTCCCCGTCGGCCCAGCCCGCGGAATAAGGAGAGACTGCAGATGTTCAAGAAACTCGCAGCAAGTGCCGTGGCAACAGTAATGCTGGCCACCGGCGCGTTCGCCGCCGGAGAGGCGAGCGGACACGTGGAAAACATCCCGTTTTCCTTTGATGGTCCGTTCGGGTCCTACGACCAAAACCAGTTGCAGCGCGGCCTGCAGGTCTACACCGAGATCTGTTCGGCCTGTCACGGTCTGAAATTCGTCCCCCTGCGCACGCTGGGTGACGAGGGCGGGCCCGACCTGCCCGACGATCAGGTGCGCGCCTATGCCGAGTTCTACGAGGTTTTCGATGCCGAGCTGGACGATTTTCGTACCGCGACACCGTCGGATCACTTTCCTGGCTCGAACCTTGAAAACGCACCTGACCTGAGCCTGATGGCCAAGGCGCGCGCCGGGTTCCATGGCCCCTATGGGCTTGGCATCAACCAATTGATGAACGGCATCGGCGGCCCGGAATACATCACCGCCTTGCTGACTGGATATACCGGCAACGACAAGGAAGAAGCAGGAGCGATCCTGTACGAGAACACCATCTTCCCCGGTGGCTGGATTGCCATGGCTCCTCCGCTGTACGGCGAGGATGTCGAATTTGCCGACGGTCACGCCAATGACCTGCAACACCTGGCCGAGGACGTCTCTGCCTTCCTGATGTGGACGGCGGAACCCAAGCTGGTGGCCCGCAAGCAGGCAGGTTTCGTGGGTGTGATGTTCCTGACGATCCTATCGGTTCTGCTGTACCTGACGAACAAGCGCATCTGGGCGCCGGTCAAAGGCCGCTACAAGAAGTAAAAGGCTGCCTTTGGCGGTTGTCGTACAAAGCCTCGCCAGCATTGGCGGGGCTTTTTTCGTGGCGCACAACAGGTCCGCCATACAATGCGCATGGGCAAGGGTAAGGGGGCTCTGCCCCCGCGCGTGCCGCGCCCCCCCGGGATTTTTTTCAATCAGAGAAGCAGGAGGCCATCAGGCCACGAGTTGCGTCCCGGTATGGGAGAGGATCGTGGCCCTGACGATCTGCCCTTCGGGCTGGGGTTCGGCGAACCTCACTTCGGTGAATTGTTCGGTGCGTCCCATGTACGGGTTTTCCATCAGGACATTGTGCACGCGCCCCACCTGCGCGGCGAGGTGGCGGGCGACCTGCGCCGCGCCCACCGCGCGCAGGCGGGCGGCCCTGTTCTTGATTCTGGCTCCGTCCACCGGCGGCATCCGTGCTGCCGGTGTGCCGGGGCGGGGCGAATAGGGAAAGACGTGCAACCATGTCAGGTCGCACTCGGCCACGAGCGCCAGCGAATTTTCAAAATTCGCTTCCGACTCTGTCGGAAAGCCCGCGATGATATCGGCGCCGAAGGTCATGTCGGGGCGAAGCTTGCGCGCCTCCTGGGCAAAGCGGATCGCGTCATCGCGCAGGTGCCGCCGCTTCATCCGTTTCAGGATCAGATCGTCGCCATGCTGCAGTGACAGGTGAAGGTGCGGCATCAGCCGCGGTTCGGTCGCGATGGCCTGCATCAACGCCTCGTCCACTTCGATCGAATCGATCGAACTGATCCGCAGGCGCGTCAGGTCGGGCACCAGCCTGAGTATCCGCAGAACCAGATCGCCCAGACGCGGCGCAGAGGGCAGATCGGCCCCCCACGAGGTCAGGTCGACCCCCGTCAGCACCACTTCGTTGAAGCCGCGATCGACCAGCCGTTTGATCTGGTCCACTACCACACCGGCGGGAACCGAGCGCGAATTGCCGCGCCCGAAAGGAATGATGCAGAAGGTGCAGCGGTGATCACACCCGTTCTGGACCTGGACATAAGCGCGGCTGCGCGTGCCGAACCCGTCGATCAGGTGCCCGGCCGTTTCGGTCACGGACATGATGTCATCGACCTGCACCGGCTCGGTCCCGAAATCACCCGCAAGGCCCGCCCATGTACTGCCTTGCATCTTTTCAGTATTGCCGATTACGGCATCCACCTCCTCCATCGCGGAGAAGGTGCCGGGTTCGGTTTGCGCCGCACAACCCGTGACGATAAGCGTGGCGTCCGGATGGGCGCGGCGCAGCTTGCGGATGTCCTGACGGGCCTTGCGCACGGCCTCGGCCGTTACCGCGCAGGTGTTGACCACGACAGCATCGCGCAGGCCCGCCTGCGCCGCCAGCTCCTGCATCGCCTTGGTCTCGTAGGCGTTCAGGCGACAGCCGTGGTTGGAAAAGACCGGCGCGGTCACAAGCTGTCCAGAAAGCTTTGGGTCAGCACGCCGTCAAATACATGCGCCGTGGGTCCGGACATCCAGACGCCATCCGCACGCCAGTCGATGTGCAGCGTGCCACCGTCAAGCTCAATGCGCACCGTGCGCCCAGTCAGCCCCTTGCGCGCCGCAGCGACAGCCACGGCGCAGGAGGACGATCCGGAGGCGAGCGTGATCCCTGTCCCGCGTTCCCATACGCTCATGCGAATGTGGTCGGGGCCGATGATCTCAGCGAATTGCACGTTGGTGCGTTGCGGAAACAGGGGGTGATTTTCGATTTCAGGACCCTGCTTGGCAAGGTCGATGGCCGCCACATCTGCGACAAAGAAGGTGCAATGCGGATTGCCCATGCCAGTGCCCACGGGCGTGCCGTCTATGGGCAGGGCAAGCGTGTCGACGTCGTGGGACAGCGGTATGCTTTGCCAATCAAGCTGGGGCTGCCCCATATTGATCGCCGTCACGCCGTCAGCGCCCAGCACGGCATGCAACCTGCCTCGACCAGTAATGTTGATCTTGAGGGCATCCACACCTTTCAGCGCCATTTCGCGCGCCGCGATACAGCGCGTGGCGTTCCCGCAGGCGGCAGAGGTCGATCCATCAGCGTTATAGAACGTGATCGTCAGGTCGTCCCCGTCGCTGATCACGGCCAATTGGTCAAACCCAACCCCACGGTGGCGGTCCGCAAGGGCACGCACCAGCGTTTCACTAAGTGCTACAGGTCGCGCGCGCGCGTCCACAACGACAAAGTCGTTGCCCAGCCCGTGCATTTTCATGAAGGGCCAATCTGAAGATACCGCGTGAGACATTCGCCGCATATAACCCCCGCCTTTTGGGGAATCCAGTATGTCGCAGAAAAACAGCGTAGATTCGGCTTGACCCTGTGCGCTGCCCTTTCTAGATAGGCCGCCTAGTGGGGCCGTTAGCTCAGTTGGTAGAGCAGCTGACTTTTAATCAGCGGGTCGCAGGTTCGAATCCTGCACGGCTCACCATTTATCCCTTTTTTAAGGTGCCCCGCGTGGCCGCGATATCGTTCGCGATGAACGTGCGCGCGGATCAGGCCGCACAGCCTAATACGGCAAACCCACATAATTCAGTGCCATCGCCGCTTGGGCTTCCTTGCTTTCCCTCAGAAAGGCGAGTTCGGCCAGTTGCATCTTTTTGTCAAAGTCGCTCTGGCCGGGGTAATGGTGCATCAGGTTGGAAAACCACCAGCTGAACCGCTCGGTCTTCCACACGCGGGCAAGCGCCTTTTGCGAATAGTTGTCGATGCCGTGGCTGTCACCATCGCCATAAAACTGGCGCAGGCCCTGATTGAGGTAGTGCACATCCGACGCCGCCGTGTTCAGCCCTTTGGCCCCGGTCGGTGGCACGATATGTGCCGCATCCCCACACAGGAACAACCGCCCCCAGCGCATCGGTTCGGTCACGAAACTGCGCAGCGGCGCGATAGATTTTTCGATGCTGGGCCCGGTCACCAGAACCTCGGCGGCCTGCGCGGGGATGCGGCGGCGCAATTCGTCCCAAAAGGCGTCGTCCGACCAGTTGTCCGGGCTGTCGTCGGTGCTGCACTGGATATAGTAGCGGCTGAGATGGGCGTTGCGCATCGAGCACAAGGCAAAGCCGCGGTCCGAGTTGGCATAGATGATTTCGTCATTCACGGGGGGCGTTTCCGACAGGATGCCAAGCCAGCCGAAGGGATAGACCTTTTCATATTCGCGGCGCACGCTCTCTGGGATCGTCTTGCGGCTGACCCCGTGGAATCCATCGCACCCGGCGATGAAATCACAGTCGATGCGTGTGATTTGGCCGTTCTGGTCGAAGGTCACATAAGGGGCATCGGTGTCGGAGTCGTGGATCACGACATTGTCCACCTCGAACCGCGTATCACCGCCTGTGGAATCGCGCGCTTCGTAAAGGTCGCGGGTGACTTCGGTCTGGCCGTAGACCATGACCGTGGCATCTGTATGCGCGGTAAAGTCGACGCGGAACATGTCACCGTCATAGCCGATCAGGGTGCCGTCGTGGATGAACCCTTCGGCCTTCATCCGGGTATCCACACCCGCCTCGCCCATGAGGCCCATAAGACCGCGTTCCAGCACCCCTGCGCGGATACGTCCCAGCACGTAGTCGCGCGATTTGCGTTCCAGAACGATCGCCTCGATCCCGGCCTTGTAAAGAAGCTGGCCCAGCAACAGACCAGATGGCCCCCCGCCAACAATCACTACTTGCGTGCGCATATCCAATGTCATGTCCCCCGCTGCCGTCACTCGGCTATCGCGCATACCTAAATCGTTGCAAGGGCAAAGCAAAGCGGTCGTGACGCTTAGTCCTGCGGAGCGCACCCGCCCTGCCCGGTCCGGTCTGCGATGTAGCGGCCAAGGGCCTCTGCCCGGTCCCCGCTGCCTTTGAGTGCCTCGAAATCACGCAGGATGCCCTGCCAGATTCCTGTCGCGCGGGATGTTGCGTCTAGGCTGCCCTTTTCCCGCCATGTCCCGATATTGGCGAAATCAGCGACAAGGGGTTCGTAAAACGCGGTCTGGTAGCGTGACATGGTGTGTTCCGCGCCAAAGAAATGGCCGCCGGGCTGGACCTCGGCCAGTGCGTCCAGCGCGATGTCCGCATCCTGGGCCGGGGTCGAGGCGCACAACTCTGCCACCATCTGCAAGACTTCGACATCTGTAATCAGCTTTTCGTAGGACAGGGTCAGCCCCCCTTCGAGCCAACCGGCGGCGTGCAGCGTCACCGTGGCCCCGGCCAGCAGGCAGCCCCATGTGCCGAACTGTGTCTCGTTCGCGCCCTGTACGTCGCCGACATTCGCCGCAGAGCCGGACGCACAGCGCCACGGCAGGCCGATATGCCGCGCCAATTGACCCGCGGCGAGCGATGCCTTGAAGTGCTCCGGCGTGCCAAAGATCGGCGCCCCCGATTTCATGTCCACGTTCGAGGTGAAGGTGCCATAGCAGACCGGCGCGCCCGGCTTGACCAGTTGCCCAAGGGTGATGGCCGCCAGCGCCTCGGCATGGGACAGGGTCATGGCCCCGGCCACTGTGATCGGCGCCATCGCCCCCATCAGGGTAAAGGGCGTGATGATCGCCATCTGGCCCGCGCGGGCGAAATCCATCACGCCCAGCGCCATGGGAATGTCCAACTGGCGGGGCGAGTTGGTGTTGATGATCGTGTAGCAATGCGCGTTCGCGGCAAAGTCCGTGTCCGAAATCCCGCGCGCGATTTGCAGCATGTCAAAGCATTCTGTCACTTGTCCTGTGCCACGGCTGTAGATGAACGGCACCTTGTCCGTCAGTTCCATCTGCCCCTTGGTCATCGCGTAGTGACGCAGGTGGATCGGTATATCCTGCGGCTCGACCAGCGGCGGGATCATGTGCAGCACGTCAAAATGCTGGGTCAGAGTGATGAGTTCGCGAAAGTCGTCCAAAGTACCGGGGCGGCGGCCCCGTTCAAGGTCAGTCGCGTGGGGGCACCCTGCACCGGGTTGGAACACCATCGACCCCAATTCCATGGTGAGGTTGCGTTGCGGATCGCCCGCGATCAGGGGAAACGACCTTGGTGCCGTGCCAAGCGCATGCTCAACGATATCGCGTCCGATATACACCATTTGCGTGTCGTCATCCACATGCGCGCCTGCCGTTGCGAACACGGCGCGGGCGGGGGCATGCAGCACGCGGATACCAAGGCGTTCGAGGACATCGAGGGCCGCGCCGTGCATTGCGGAAATCCGATCAGCCGAGAATATATCCATCGGCGGAAACGGGTTGCGCAAATTGCGATAGTTGGTCTGACGCACTTTTGTTGGAGGCGCGCCGCGTCCGCGTCGTTTGGGCCGGTCGGTCATCCACGCATCGCTTTGCCCGCCGGATCGTAGGGCGATGGGGCGATCACCCTTGCACTGCGTTCAACGCCGACGATGTGTACGGTCAAGTCAGACCCAACGCCCGCGTGATCCGCATCGACCAGCGCCATGGCCAGTGACCTGTCCGTCGTATGCCCATATCCGCCCGAGGTGACAAAGCCGACCTTGTGCCCGTCTTTCCACACCGGCTCATACCCCGAGGCGTCCGCGCCGTCCGCATTCACATCCAGCGTCACCTGCACCTTTGCAGGCCCGTTTCCGTCGCGTTCGGCCGCTGCCGCCGCCTTGCCCACGAAATCCTTGTCCCAGTCGATCCAGCGGTCCATGCCTGTCATGCCCGGCGTGTAGCCTTGGGTGAATTCCGCCGACCAGATACCGAAGGATTTTTCCAGCCGCAGAGACAAAAGGGCGTTGAAACCGTATTCGATCATGCCCTGATCCGCGCCTGCCTGCAGCAGGGTCTGGCGCAGGGCGATATGGTCGCCCATACGGCAGTGTATCTCGTATCCCAACTCTCCGGTAACCGATAGACGGCCCACCTTGCAACGCAGCTTCCCCATGTCGAAGTCGCCGCAGCCCATGAAGGGCAGATCGCCCACCGGCCTGTCCGTCAGTTTCTCGATGACGGCCTTCGACTTCGGCCCCGACAGCGAGAACCCGGCCATCTCTTCCCCCAGATCGCGCACGCGCACGTCGTCCATCATGTGATCGTTGAACCAGCGCATATGCCATGTGCGCAGATAATAGCTGCCCATGATCCACCAGATGCCGTCGCCCCAGTTGAACAGGGTCAGATCTCCCTTGAGACGACCATCTTCGCCCAGCATCGGGGCCAGCCGCGCGCGTCCCGGCGCAGGCAGTTTCGACGCCATCAAACTGTTCAGCCAGCTTTCCGCGTTCTTCCCCGTCACTTCGAACCGAGAGAACCCGGTGATGTCGAGCAGGCCGACCGTTTTCCGCACGGCCCTGCATTCTGCGGCCACGATGTCATGCGCGTTGGAGCGTTTGAGCGATGGCGCCTCCCTGAACCCCTGAGGCGCGAAATACAGCGGCACCTCGAGGTCCCAGCTTTGACCCCACTGGCAGCCAGCGGCGGTCATGGCGGAATAGGCGGGCGCCATCTTCAGCGGACGCCCGGCGGGCAGTTGTTCGTTCGGATAGGTCATCACGAACCGGCGGGAATAGAACTGGCCGGTGGTTTCCCTGATGTACTGCTTGTTCTCGGCCCAGATGCCATAGCGGGCGACGTCCATGCCGTAGACGTCGGCCTCGGGTTCGCCATGGATCATCCATTCAGCCAGCGACTTGCCCACCCCGCCGCCTTGCAGGAACCCGGCCATGACGGCGCAGGCCGACCAATAGCCACGCTTGCCGGGCACGGGGCCGACTAGCGGGTTGCCATCAGGCGAGAAGGTGAAGGCACCATTAACCCATGTTTTCACCCCTACATCCTGCAAGGCAGGATAGCGTTCAAACCCCATGATCAGCTCTTTTTCGATGCGATCGGGGTCTTCCTGTTGCAACTCGAACCCGTAGTCCCACGGCGCGCCGTCCATGTTCCAGTGCTGGTGGTCGATCTCGTAAATGCCAAGCAGCACACCTTTCTGGTCCTGACGCAGATAGGTGAACCCTTCGAGGTCGACGGTCATCGGCACTTCGAAGTCGATCTCTTCCAGCGCGGGAATCGTGTCCGAGATCAGGTAGTGGTGGTTAAGCGGGGACACGGGCAGCTCGATACCCGCCATGCGCCCCACCTGCTTGGCCCACAGGCCCGCTGCGTTGACCACGTGTTCGCAGGTGACGGTGCCCTTTTTGGTTACGACCTGCCAGCCTTCCAGGGTCTGGTGCAGTTCCAGAACGCGGTTGTGCTCGACGACCGTGGCCCCACGCTTTTTCGCCGCCGTGGCATAGGCGTGCACGGTGCCGGTGGTGTCGATATACCCCTCGCGGTCGGCCCACATGCCGCCCAGAAGACCGTCGCCCGACATGATCGGGTTCAGTTCGACAGCTTCTTCGACGCTGACAAGGCGACAATCCTCGATCCCGATGGACTGGAAGGTGCGGTAGGCCGATTGCAGCCATTCCCAGCGATCAGGTGTGCCCGCCATGGTCAGACCGCCGGTCATGTGCAGACCGATGTTCTGGCCCGATTCCTTTTCGATCTCGGACAGCAGGTCGATGGTGTAAGCCTGAAGCTGCGCGATGTTGGGATCGGCGTTCAGCGCGTGAATGCCGCCCGCCGCATGCCAACTTGACCCGGCGGTCAGGACCGAGCGTTCGATCAGGCACACATCGCTCCACCCCATCTTGGCAAGGTGGTACAGCACCGAGGCGCCGACGACCCCGCCGCCGATCACGACAACCCGGTAATGCGATTTCATGGTCCACCCCCGTCATGGCTTTGGTCCCGAGGGTCTTGCAGCGGGCCGGTCAAGTCCAATGGTTTCACGACATCTGGGCGACAACCTGCGACGCGGGCGGACAGGATGCGAAACTCATGCTTTGTGTTGCAGGTTTTCTCGGGTAGCAAGAAAGGCGCACCAGAACAAAAAAGGCGGACGCAGCATGGCCAGGACCAAGACGATCATCACCTGTGCCGTGACCGGATCGATCCACACGCCGACCATGTCGGACCACCTGCCCGTCACCCAGAACGAGATTGCCGAACAGGCCATCGCGGCGGCCGAGGCCGGTGCGTCGATCCTGCACCTGCACACGCGCCATCCCGACGATGGCCGCCCCTCGGTCGAACCGGATCATTACGCGCCGATCCTTGCGCGCGTGAAGCAATCGACCGATGCGGTGATCAACATCACCACCGGCGGCGCGCCCACCATGCTGATCGCCGACCGGATCAAGGCCGCGGTGCAGTTTTCACCCGAGATGTGCAGCCTGAACATGGGGTCGATGAACTTTGCGTTTCACCCGCTTGCGGGGCGCTACGACACGTGGAAATTCGATTGGGAAAAGGACTATATCCTCAGGTCAGAAGCGAACATTTTCCGCAACACCCTCGCCGACATCCGCGAAGCGGCCGAGACGCTCGGGCCGTTGGGGATCAAGTTCGAACATGAGTGCTACGATGTCGGGCACCTCTACACGCTCAGACATTGCATGGACGTCGGTCTATTCAAGGCGCCCGTGTTCCTGCAGTTCGTGTTTGGCGTACTGGGCGGGATCGGAACGGATATCGACAACCTGATTTTTATGAAACGCACGGCTGACCGGCTCTTCGGGGACGATTACCGCTGGTCTGTTCTGGGGGCGGGTGGGGCGCAGATGCCGCTAGCCACCACCGCCAGCCAGATGGGCGGCAACGTACGAGTCGGGCTTGAGGACAGCCTGTTCATCGCGCGCGGAAAATTGGCCACATCCAACGCCCAGCAAGTTGCCAAGATCCGCCGCATCATCGAAGATCTGGGCAACGAGGTCGCCACCCCCGACGAAGCGCGCGAGATCCTCGCGCTTAAGGGCGGCGACCGGGTCGCGTTTTAGCTCGCCACCGCCTTCATGAAGCGGTCCTTGATAACGACCGGGTCCATCGTGATGACCGGCAGCTTGATATTGCCGCTGTCGCACTTGCACACAATCACGGTCATCTTCTTGGAGTCGATGGCTGCCTGCAACGCCTTGCCGGTGTCGACGTCCTGACAGGTCACCACGTTTTCGCAACCGCAGGCCGCGGCGACGGCCTCAAGCTTGGTCTTCTTGCCCGCATAGGTCGGCTGGTCGCCGGTCGAACCATACGATCCGTTGTCGATGATCAGCAGGATGAAGTTGTCGGCCACGTTGTTGGCGATCGTGGGCAGGGTGCCCAGGTTTGTCAGGACCGACCCGTCGCCGTCGATGGATATGACGGTCTTGGGTTGGGACAGCGCCAGCCCCAGCCCGATGGAGGAGGACAGGCCCATCGTGCCGAGCATGTAGAAGTTACGTTCGTTGTCGTCGATCATGTGCAGTTCCTGACTGGGCAGGCCGATATTGCAGACGACAAGGTGGGGGTTCAGGATGGGCGCGATCTCGCGCAGGATTTCGGAACGGATCATTGGTCGCCATAGCCTCCCCAAAAGTTGGCGTCGGTCAGGATCGCCACGGGTTTGTTGCACATGAAGGTGTATTTCAGGATGTTGTCGAATTCCTCGACGTCCCTTTGCCAGTGGAAATGGTAGGTGGGGATGTTCATCTGGGCCAGCAGCGCCTTGGTATGTACAGCCATCTCGACCTGACAGGCGACGGGTTCGCGCAACTCGCCCCGATAGGAGATCAGCATGGGCAGCGGCATCCGGTAGTACTGGATCAATGTGGCCAGCGTGTTGATTGTGACGCCAATAGCTGTGTTCTGCATAATGATCGCCGGGCGCTTGCCGCCCATATGCGCGCCTGCGCACAGGCCCATCCCTTCGTCTTCCTTGTTGGAGGGGATATGAAAAATCTCTTCACGAGCGTCTATTTCGTCGATCACACCGGCCAGTTGCTTGCAAGGCACGGTTGTGACGAAGGAAACGCCGTTCGCGACAAGATCATCGGTGATCTTCTTGTCGATGTTCATAGGGTTTTCGCCTTTCTTGGGTTCGGGCCGTGCGGCCCATGATTGAAATGTCAGGTGTCCGAGCGATGGACGTGCACTGCACAAGCCGCATGGCGCACAACACGCGCCGCAGTTGAACCAAGGAAAAAGTCAGTGAGGCCGGGTTTGTGAGAGCCCATGACGATACAGTCGATATTGTTGTCGTTGGCATAGTCGATGATGGCACGGGCCGAATGCCCCTTTACCAGAACCCCATTCACCCGTGGAAACTCGGCCAGTTTCCTGCCCATGTCCGCGCGGGCCTGTTCGAAAACAGTAGCGATGAGCTCCTCGTCCAGATAGGCTTTGACCGTTCCGTCCGGTGCTTCGTGCACGTGCAGTGCAATCACCTCTCCACCCTCGCGTAGCAGCGCATCGGCGATCTTGAGTGTGTGTGTCGAAACGCCGTGATCCAGCGCCATGGGAACGAGTATCTTGTCATACATGCCTTTGCTCCATCCTGTTTTGCCGCCTCAGCCCCAAGGGTCCAACACGGTCTTGGGGGCAGCAACGTTGCCTGCGCGCAGATCCGCAAAGCACTGTGCGCCGTTTTCAAGCGGTTGGTGATGCACCCAGTCCAAAGGGCCAAGCCGGCCGTCATAGATTGCTTGCGCCGTATCGCGGAATTCCTGCGCGGTGTATGTGTAGGTACCGATCAGCGTGATTTCCTGAAGCGTCATCCGACGCACGTCCAGACCACCAGAGCCATCGCCCAAACCCACATGGGCAATCACACCGCCGGGCGCTGCGAGGGCCGAGGCGATGGCGCGGGTGGCGGCATAGCCCACAGCGTCGATGACGATTGGGAACTGCCCGTTGGCCTTGTCAACGGCTACTTGCCCACAGCGCTCTACCAGAAAGGCGCGGCGGGCGGCATTTGGTTCGGCCACCGTGATATCTTCGACCCCCATCGCCTTCAGGGCCAGCGCCGCTGCAAGGCCAATTGCACCGCCCCCGATGATCAGCGCGCGGCGCTCCATTGCGGGGTGCAAACCGGCCAGCGCCAGTTTGGCCGCATGCCAGCTGACAGCCAGCGGTTCGGCCAATGCGGCAATGTTTAACGGCACGGCATCTGGTACGTCGATCAGGTTGCGACCGGGCATGGCGATGTACTGGGCAAACGCCCCCTCACGCGGCGGCATGGAGATGATCTCACGGTTCGGGCACAGATTTTCGCGTTCCGAAAGACAGGCCGGGCATGTGCGGCACGCAACAAGCGGGTTCACGGTCACCCGCGCGCCATTGCGCGGTCCACCAACGATCACGCCTGCGGCCTCGTGCCCGAGGATCAGCGGCGCAGGCCGGCGCGCATCATGACCCAGATAGGCGTGCATGTCGGACCCGCAGATGCCCACCGCCTCGACCTTGACCAGATGTTCGCCGTCACCCGGCATCGGGTCGGGAACATCGCGGTAGCCCAGCGTTTCGACGCCCTCGTATACCAAAGCTTTCATTTCGCGGTAAATCCTCCGTCTACCATCAGGATCTGACCCGTCACGTAGGCGGACGCGTCCGAACACAGGAACAGCATGGGCCCGTCCATGTCCGCAAGAGCCCCGTTGCGGTTCATGCAGGTCTGCGCGGCGTTGCGGGCGGCCCGGTCGACGTCGCCGAACACCGCTTGCGTCAATTCGGTCGGGAAAAAACCCGGCCCGATTGCGTTGGCGGTAATGCCGCTGGACGACCATGCTTCGGCCATGGCGCGGGTCAACTGCCCGATCCCTCCCTTGGTTGCACCATAGGCGATGCCTGCAGGAAAGGCGCGCGTGGTTTGAAGCGAGGCAAAGTTAACGATCCGCCCCCAGCCCTTGGAGCGCATGGCAGGAACCAGAGCCTGACTCAGGAAAAACGGTGCCGACAGGTTGAGCGCAAGTGTCTGGTCCCACCCATCTGCAGTAACATCATCCGCAGCCTGCCGCGTATTGACCCCGGCAGCGTTTACCACGATGTCGGGCGCACCGAACGCGACATTGATTTCGGCAACGGTCTTTGGCAGCGCGTCGCGATCCGCCACATCGGCGACAACGAAGGCTGCGTTGTCGCCAATCTCCGCGCACAGCGACTCGAGCGCGTCTGCACGACGCGCCACGCCCACCACCTTGGCACCCGAAGCGGCCAGCACGATGGCGGCACGGCGACCAAGGCCGGAACTGGCCCCGGTCACACATGCCACGCGACCTGTCAGATCGAACAGGCGGCGCGGGTCATCCATCAGCGGTAAGGTCGAAGTTTTCGCCGGGAAAGTATTTGGCCAGACGCACATCGGCGGCACGTGCGTGGCCCTCCATCCCCTCCAGTCGCGAAATCCGTGCAGTTGCCTCGGCGACGGCCTTGGACCCTTCGCGGGTGGCGCGCTGCCATGTGACGATCTTCATATACTTGTGCACGGACAGACCACCGGTATAGGACGCCGCCCCAGACGTGGGCAGAACGTGGTTGGTGCCCGTTGCCTTGTCGCCATAGGACACGGTCGTCTCTTCGCCCAGAAACAGCGAGCCGTAGCAGGTCAACCGGTCAAGCCACCAGTCGAGGTCAGCGGCCTGCACAGTCAGGTGTTCGGGCGCGTATTCGTCGGAACATGCGGCCATATCCTCGCGGTCCTTGCACACGATGACTTCGGCATAGTCGCGCCACGCAGCGAATGCGTTTTCACGGTTCACATCCGGCAGGTCGTCGATCAGGCTGGGGACAAGATCCATCACTTTGACGGCAAGGTCGCGGTCATCGGTCACCAGCCAGACGGGCGAGTTATAGCCGTGTTCGGCCTGACTGACCAAATCGGTCGCGACCACATGCGCATCCGCATCCTTGTCCGCCAGCACAAGGCTGTCGGTCGGTCCGGCGATCATGTCGATGCCGACACGACCGAACAGGATGCGCTTGGCTTCGGCCACGAACTGGTTGCCGGGGCCCACAAGAATATTGGCCTTTGGCAAGCCGAACAGACCATAGGTCATGGCCGCTACACCCTGCACACCACCCATGGCCAGGATATTGTGCGCCCCACAAATATGGGCCGCATAGACGATGGCGGGCGCGATGCCCACATCGGGGCGCGGCGGCGAACAGGCCGTGATATGGTGGCACCCGGCGACATTGGCGGTGGTCACCGTCATGATCGCACTGGCAATGTGGCTGTAGCGCCCGCCGGGCACATAACAGGCTGCGGCATCCACCGGGATCAGTTTTTGCCCGGCGACAAAACCGGGAGCGATCTCCATCTCCACATCCGATGTCGTGCCCTTTTGCAGCTCGGCAAAGCGGCGCACGTTGTCATGGGCAAACCGGATGTCGGCCTTGAGCTTTTCCGGCACCCGTTCGCAGGCGGCGTCAATCTCGTCTTGGGTCAGCAGCACGTTGCCATCGTACTTGTCGAACTTGCGCGCATATTCCATCGCTTTCGCGTCTCCGCCCGCCTCGATATCGGCAAGGATCGTCTTGACGGTCTCGTGGGTTTGGGACGCATCCGACTTGGCGGTCAGGGTCGCTTTTTTCAGGTAGTCACGTGTCATTGATCCAAATCCTACTGGTAGATTTCTGGCAGAAGCGTCGTTGAAATCGCCGGAACTCGGCGGCGAAGAACATCCATGGGTGCATCTTGTCAAAATAGGTCTGAGCGTATTGTAAGCGCTTGCATCTTCATCATGCAAGCGCTTACATTTGAACGAGGAGCAATTTGATTTTCTGGAATATGGTGTTCGGAAAAGATGAAGGGCTGAGCCATGGAAGCCGATGTCGACCAAACGATCCATCCCGACACTCGATGATGTGGCACGCGCGGCGGGTGTGTCGACAGCAACGGTTTCGCGCTGCCTGAACACGCCGGATCGGGTGGTCGAGGCCACGCGCATCAAGGTCATGCAGGCTGTCGAGCAGCTTGGCTATACCCCGAATTTCGGCGCACGGGCGATGGCCGCCAAGCGAACCTTTACCATTGGCGCGATCATTCCGACGATGGAAAACGCGATTTTCGCACGTGGACTGCAAGCCTTCCAGGAAGAGTTGCAGACGCGCGGTTACACCTTGCTCGTCTCCAGCACAGCCTACAAGGCCGAGGCCGAAGCGGAACAAATACGCACGCTGGTGTCGCGGGGTGCGGACGGATTGCTGTTGATCGGCTACGATCGTGACCCCGCCATCTACGACTTTTTGCAACGCCGGACCGTGCCGATCCTGATCGCGTGGGCCTTTTCCAAGACCAGTAGTCACCCTTCGATCGGGTTTGACAACCGGGCCTCCATGCACGCTCTGGCAGATCGGGTCATAGCCATGGGCCATCGCGATATCGCCATGATCGCCGGTATCGTGCAGGGCAATGATCGCGCTGCCGACCGGTTGGCCGGGGTGCGGGACGCGTTGACTGCACACGGGCTGAACCCGGACAGAATGCCGGTGGTGCAAAGCCCCTACGACATCGACGCCGGAGCATCCGCATTCGAGCACCTGATGCAGACCACACCCCGGCCCGGTGTCGTGATGTGCGGCAACGACGTTCTGGCCGTCGGGGCGTTGCGGCGGGCCCGCCAAATGGGCCTGAGCGTGCCAGCTGATGTGTCGATCACAGGCTTTGACGACATCGAACTAGCCCGCATCGTCACGCCGACCCTGACCACCGTCCACGTCCCACACCGAGAAATGGGCCGCCGCGCAGCCGAAGAGCTTGTGGGCATGCTGCAAGGAGGCGGCAAGGGACCCGTGATCGAATTGCACAGCACACTCTGCCTGCGAGAGTCACTGGCACCACATGGCGGAAAACAATAGGTGAAACTGGTCGGAGTGAGAGGATTCGAACCTCCGGCCCCTGCCTCCCGAAGACAGTGCTCTACCAGGCTGAGCTACACTCCGACCGATGGAATGGGCAATTACTCGTACGGTTGATCTTTGGCAACTGTTTTGTCCCGGTGGCGTCCGGATGACATCATGTCGCTGATACGAAAGGCGGAGGGTGTGCCGATGCGGGTGCGAGTGCGCAGGACGGGGGTGTTGGTCGATGTCCCGCCCCGGCTTTCACGGAATACGATGAATACTCCGGATGCGATGATGATGGCCGCGCCGATTCCGGTGTAAAGATCCAGACTTTCGTTGAAGAACACGTACCCGAACACGGTCGCCCAAAGGATCTGCGAATAGTGCATCGGGGCGACAATCGCCGCCTCGCCCGTCTGATAGGCCGAGATCATCAACCGGCCGCCCACCCAGGCAAAGACCGATATGATGGCCAGCATACCCAGATGTTCGATGGGCATGGGCTGATAGACGAACGGCAGCAGCGCGCCCATCACGACAAAGTTCGCAACCATGGGGTACAGCATGACCACAACGGGACGCTCCTCGCCTCCGATCTTGCGCAGAACGATAGACGCGAACGCCCCCGTGAACGCGGCAAGCAAGGCCGCCGCGTGTCCTAATGACAGTTCCGTACCGCCGGGCCGGAGCACGACCATAACACCCGCCAACCCGACCCCTACGGCCATCCAGCGCTGCAGGCGCACCTTTTCACCCAGCAGCGGGATCGACATCACGGTGATGATCAGGGGTGTGGCAAACAGGATTGCATAAGTCTGTGTCAGTGGAAGGTTGGAAAAGGCGTAAAACGCGGCAAACCCGGTGATGACCGCCGCAATGGTTCGGAACCCGATCCACCACGGATGCACAGGCATCAGCGTGCTGGGCTCACGGTCCCGCATCAGGTTGAGCGTGGCCAGCGGAAAGCTGAGCAAGACACTGAAAAATACCAACTGGATCGGCGAATAGGTGGCACCAAGCGTCTTGATGAACACATCGTGCGTCGCGTAGACCCCGAAGGCGATCAGGGCCAGCATTGCGCCTTTGACGTTGGGTGACATGATCGCGAACCTTCCGGATATTTCCGGTCTCGCCTTAGACCCGGGCCTGCCGGAATGTCCATGCAGGCCCGAAAATTTTCTGCCCGGCCAGCGCGAACGGGCCATTCATCGGCGGCACTGCTTAAATGGAAAGCGCTCCGCGGCCAAAGATGAACTGCCACTTGCTGCCATCCGACATGGTCACGAATCCCGATCCGGCGGTTTCAGACTGAAAGAATGCCGTGCCCACGCCACGCAACCCGTTGTTACACACGACCGGGAAGCTGACCGTGCTGATATCGGCGAATTTGTCGTAGGTGCCCATGCAGTTTGCCCTTCCGTTGGTCGCCTGAAAGCTCCCCCCGTAAAGGAAAGTGTTGGTAGCTGCCCCGCGAAACGTCATGCCGTCTTCGCCTATCACGGTGACGGGATAGGCCGTGTCGCAGGCCCCGATGGCCAGCAGGCTCGCGCCGACCACCGCCGCGCGGATCGAAAATTTGTTCATCTTAAATACCTTGATTGAAATGTCCTGTGCATTCGATCTGGGGATCAGGCACAGCATCAACAAGTAAGGTATTCCAGCCCTTATACTTGGCAGCACGTGCACAGTTCTGCACGTGCCGCCAGTTGCCTTGGAAATTTACAGGCTGTCGTCCAGCGCCTTGAGTATCACATCGCCCATTTCTGTCGTGGACAGCGGTGTACCACCTTCGGGGCCCATCAGGTCAGCAGTGCGCGCGCCATCGGCCAGCACCTTTTCAATCGCCCCTTCAAGCCGCGCGGCCTCGTCCCCTTGGTCAAAGGAATAACGTAGCGCCATGGCAAAGCTGAGCATGCAGGCAATCGGGTTCGCCTTGCCCTGCCCCGCAATGTCGGGGGCCGACCCGTGTACGGGTTCATACATCGCCCGCGCGCGCCCGTTTTCCATCGGCGCGCCAAGGCTGGCCGAGGGCAGCATACCAAGCGAGCCGGTCAGCATCGCCGCACAGTCAGACAGGATGTCGCCGAACAGGTTATCGGTCACGATAACGTCGAACTGCTTTGGCGCGCGCACCAGCTGCATGGCTCCGTTGTCGGCATACATATGGGTCAGTTCGACATCCGGATAATCCTCGTCATGGACCTTCTGGACCACTTCGCGCCACAGGATGCCCGACTCCATCACGTTGGCCTTTTCCATCGAACAGACCTTGTTGTTGCGACGGCGCGCCAGTTCGAAGGCGGACCGAGCCACCCGATCAATCTCGCCCTCGGTATAGCGCTGGGTGTTGATGCCGACGCGCTCGTTGCCTTCCTCGAAGATGCCGCGCGGCTCACCGAAATAGACCCCGCTCGTCAGTTCGCGCACGATCATGATGTCCAGACCCGCGACGATATCCTTTTTCAGCGACGAAAAATCCGCCAATGCGTCAAAGCATTGTGCCGGGCGAAGGTTGGAGAACAGGTCCATCTCTTTGCGCAGACGCAGCAACCCACGTTCCGGTTTGACCGAAAAGTCGAGGTTGTCGTATTTCGGCCCGCCCACGGCGCCCAGCAACACAGCATCGACCTCAAGCGCCTTGGCCATAGTGTCGTCGTGCAGGGGTGTGCCGTGGGCGTCGTAGGCCGCACCGCCCACAAGATCGGTCGAGACATCAAAGGGCAGGTCGCGCTTGGCCCCGAACCAGTCGATGACGCGGACAACCTGATCCATCACTTCGGGGCCGATGCCGTCACCGGGAAGGATCAAAAGCGATGGGGTGGACATGAGCGGAACTCCTGCAAATTTGGCATGTTATTGGGTGCGCATCGACTACGCCGCGGCGCGGGCGGGGTCAATAACGGCGACTCAATATCCAAGATCGACCCAGACAAGGCGGTGGCGGCTGGCCGTGGCCACGACCTCGGCCATCGGATCGTCCGGCGCGGGCCAGATCACGCCGCTGTCGGTCACCGTCCAGTGGGTCGAGGGCAGGACATAGTCCGCGCGCAGATCGCCGGGTTTCGGATCGTCCCAGTCAGCGGTATCGGTGCCGGAATGGCCCATTGGCGCGACATCCTGCAATTGCGGCAACCCAAGCAGGGTCACGATGGCTTCCTTGATCCCGTCGCCGTCCACAGGGTCCAGGTTCGCATCCCCCGCAATCACGAACGGTCCGGTCAGCGGGGCGGCGATGGTGCCGTCAAGAACTTGGGCCCACAACATGATCTCATCGTGGTTGCGCTTGCCATTGCGGTCCTCGGGTCCATCAAAGACGGGCGGGCTGGCATGGAAAGTCAGCAGGTGAAAGGGGGCGTCGGGCACGAGGATCGGTACGATCCAGTGCCCTGTTGTAGACAAACGTTGCACGGCCTGCGCCTCGGCGCTCGGGAATGGCGCGCCATCTACCGTTGGCAGCAATGCCCCCGGTATATCGACCCACAAAAGATTTGTCAGGTCCTGCACGTTGTCCTCATCGATGGGATAATGCGACAGAATCGCCATCCCGCCCTGCCCGGAAAACCGGCCATACCCCTGAGCATCGCGCGGCCCGCCCAGCCGTCCATCCCCGTCCATGTCTAATCCGGTTGGCATGCCTGTATTCGGGCGCAACGCGAAATGATGGGGAAATCCTGTCGCCTGCGCCAAAAGGCGCAACGCCTCGCCCGTCAAATCATAGTCGATGCCCTGAAGCGCCAGCACATCCGCGTCCGCCTGCGCGATAACGGCCAGCACAGCCTCGATCTGTTCGTCATCGCCGCGCGCAAGATCGCGCAGGAACAGGCCCGGACCGTCACGCTGTAGCTCGGTATTGTAGGTCGCGACCCGCAGGCTGTCGGCCTGCGCGAAACCGCAGGCCATCAGCCACATGCAAAGCGCGATCAGGCGACCTGAAAATCGCCCTGGGCACTGGCATAGGCGCGCTTGCGCTGGTCGCGGATCATCTCGGCGATCCGCTGCAAGGCGATGCCGCGCATGATCATGCTGGCAGGAAGAAAGGCCCATGCGCTCATTGTCCAGATCAGGGTTTGCGGATTCTCAAGCGAGATCGGGTTTAGCAGATCGGCCGCCAGCTTGACCATCGCGGGAATGACAAAGGGCAGTAGAAAACCAAGGGCAATGTTGATCCGTGCATCGCGGTTCAGGCGATAAAGGACATCGCCCCCCGCGGTCGGATCGAACAAGGGCAGGTTCACCCAGACGTTGAACCCGCCTGAGCGCGACGGCCAACCCAAAACGCGCACCAGAACAAGGAACGCGGTCATGGCGATCAGCGAGGTAAGATAGCTGAGCCCGGCAGCCGTGCGCACCGACTGCACCACGTCCAGGTCGGCACCGGCGGGCAACATCAGCACCACAAGGCGTACAGGCGAATAGGGAAAGTCGATGCTATTGCCCACAATCGTACCCACAGACGTCAGCACATTGGTCATCTGGGTCGGGTCCGTCTTGCCCTTGCAGATCATGCTGAGGGTAAACACCGTGAGGAACAGCGCAACGAACCGCAGCCGATTGAACGGCGCGGCATCGCGGAACTCAACGATACTGGGACTGGTCGAGTTATATTCGACAAAGGTCAGAAAGGCCGCCAAAAGGGCAACCAGAACAGTGGCTTGCGATGAGTCGATGGAAATTCCCGGCACAATGAGTGCGGGCATGGCGATCATCAATGCCACCAATAGGCCGCGCATGGCGGCACCGTAAAGTCGTGCTATCACGTCTCGATCCCTTCAAACTGGCCAGCCGCGATACGTTGCCGCGTGCTTGTTCCAACTTGATCCCACCGGGTCAGGCGGGTGCCTCATTGTTGCCCCATTTCTGCCTTGATTGACCCGGTCGCTCAAGCCTTGTGGTTAACAAGACGTAACTCTTGGGGCATTTTGAGGGAGGGTGTGGTGCCTTTGTGCATCATTTGTTGGGCAAGATTCAGGCAGAGTCCAACATCTTGTGTTTGGACCCTGCGATGTGCATAGCGACCTGCCTGTTTAGGTCGCAACATGGTTAATGCTGGGTTCAGACCCAAGGGCGCGATTGGCTCGCCTTCGCTTCGAAATCGGCGATGCTGTCGGCCTTGGCCATGGTCAGACCGATATCATCGAGCCCTTCCATTAGGCAATGTTTCTTGAACGCATCCACTTCGAAGGTGAAAACCTCACCATCCGACGTGGTCACCGTTTGCGCCTCAAGATCGACGGTCATGCGGGAGTTCGACCCTTTTTCGGCATCTTTCATCAGCACGTCGACCGCTTCGGCGGGCAGGGCGATGGGCAGGATGCCGTTCTTGAAGCAGTTGTTATAGAAGATGTCGGCGAACGAGGTAGAAATCACGCAGCGAATGCCAAAGTCCTTGATTGCCCATGGCGCGTGTTCGCGGGACGAGCCGCAGCCGAAATTGTCGCCCGCCACTAGGATCTCGGCGTTGCGGTAGGCGTCCTTGTTCAGCACGAAGTCCGGGTTTTCGTTGCCTTGCCGGTCAAAGCGCATCTCGTCGAACAGGTTCACGCCAAGGCCCGAGCGCTTGATCGTCTTCAGGAACTGTTTGGGGATGATCATATCGGTGTCGATATTGACCAGCGGCATGGGCGCCGCGATCCCGGTGAGTGTTTCGAATTTTTCCATGATTATTGAACTCCTAGAATTGTTCCATGTCGGCCGCCGGTCTATCCCGAGACAATCTGCGGCCCGATGATGTTGCTTTTCGGCCTTCGTTGGCCCCGATCTCTCTGCGCTCGCTACGTCGGTAATTGAGGCTGCCCTTTAGCCACTGAAACCAAACGGTATCTTTTGAGTGGTCATATTTTTCGCTTCCGATGATCCACCCGCCGCGTCTGTTGAACTTGATCTCCAAATCAGACTCTGTCGAGTTGTGCCTGTCAAAGAATTCCCAGAATTCATCCTCGGACATATCCGCATTGAATTCATACCTCCGCTTATAGGAAGTGCAGTCCGACAGTTCTGCCCCGTCTGGCAAATACTGAACGGCATCGCAGAAATACCAAGCAGGCCAACCCCACCTTGGAATGAGCGCAAGGATAAGGGAAACCAAGGTGCAAAGTGCCACGTTCCTCAGAACCATCCAGTACTTTTTGTCGATATCATTCAACACTTTCTCCAAGCGAACTACCGTCCGGCATTCTTGACCAAGTCCACTTCGCGCGTTTGCAATTGTTTATGTGTCAGGTGCGAGGCGCGCCTATTATGCGCGTCGAACACATCACATCAACTCGCGCACATCCGTCAGACGACCCGTGATCGCTGCCGCCGCCGCCATGCCGGGCGACACCAGATGCGTGCGGCCCTTATAGCCCTGACGCCCTTCGAAGTTACGGTTGGAAGTGGACACGCACCGCTCTCCCTCGCTCAACTGATCAGGGTTCATGGCAAGGCACATGGAACAGCCCGCAAGGCGCCATTCAAAACCGGCCTCGATAAAGATGTCGGCAAGGCCCTCTTCCTCGGCCTGCGCCCGCACAAGGCCCGAGCCGGGGACGATCATCGCGCGCTTGACCTTGATCTTTTTGCCCTTGAGGATTTCAGCGGCGGCGCGCAGATCCTCGATCCGGCCATTGGTGCAGGAACCGATGAACACGGTGTCGAT
>CAYGPT010000059.1:0-22250 GCA_964351755.1 uncultured Rhodobacterales bacterium
GCACATAGGCGACGGTGTCGATCCGCTGCAGCGCCTCCATCACGATCTCGCCGATGGTTTTGGACGGAATGTCGGTTTCGCCCATGGATTCAAGCCGGCGCACGATGCCGGAAATCATCTGGTCGATACGTTCGGGGTCGATAGGCCGTTTCTGCATGGAAATGCGGATCGAGCGTTCCAGCTTGTCACGGTCGAAATCCTCGCGTTTGCCATTGGTCTTGATCACGACAAGGTCGCGCAACTGCACCCGTTCGTAGGTGGTAAAGCGCCCCCCGCAGGCGGGGCAAAAGCGGCGTCGCCGGATCGAAACGTGATCCTCGGCTGGCCGACTGTCTTTCACCTGAGTGTCAATGTTCCCGCAAAACGGACAGCGCATTGCCCATCCCCCTATCTTTATCCCGCCTGTAGTAGGGGTATGCCCCTATTGCACGAAACTATACGGGGTTGCCTAGGTTTTGGGTAGTGTAGAAATGACACCGCTAGATGCGCGGTGTCATTGCCACATGTGGCGGTGCCTAGCTGCGGATCAACTGGTTTGGGCTGGTACGGATACGCACCCGGTATTGCTGGCGGCACAGGGCATAGGCATGGGTCATGCTATGCGTCGCCCCTGCCTGCCGAATACCCAGAGATGTCGAGGAAAACGCGCCCTCGACCGGTTGGGTCGTGAACACCACAGCCGTGCGGCCCGGCATGGATTGCGACGGTCCGCGTGCGGTCTGGACGTAGATGTCACCACCGCGTTCCCCAAGCACATTGCGGGCATAAATGCCGGCTGCGCACCACATCTGCGTATTGCCAGCGCCATCGGCCTCGACCACTTCGAACGCGTTGGAGCCAATCTGGGCCACGGGCAGGGTGAATTGCTGCCGGATCGGCAGACCTTGGGTCGCCGCCAATGTGGGGGCAGTGATAAATGCGGCAAGTGTCAGAATCACGGATGTTTTAATCATTTGGACTCTCCTTCCTGCCACCATGATAAGGCCGAATGGGCGGGTTACAGAATCACGACTTCGCCATTCTGGATTGCATTCCAAGACGTTGAAACTGAGAAATAATATTTGTCCTTAACATCCGTGTACGCAGGTTCGCTCACGCCTGAGCACACCGATGTGGGCGTGAGGCCGTTGGCCGTATCAGGCGCCCTTTGCAACTTCGATGCTCAGGTGGGGGGTATCGTCACACAGGGCGTAGGCATGCAAAGTGCTGAAGCTCAGACCCGCCCGCCGCACACCTTGGGTCAAAGTGGAAAATGCGCCGTCCACGGGCTCGGTAGAAAAGATCACGCTTTTGCGCCCTGGGACAGTGCGCGAGTCGCTGCGTTCTTCAAGGATATAGAGCGACCCGCTGCCCTGCCCGAGAACTTCGCGGGCATAGAGCCCCGCCGCACACCACAACTGGGTCCCGCCCGCACCGTCATTTTCAACCACTTCGAAGGTGGAGGGGCTCATCGGTAGGACCGGAATCGAGAAATGTTCCGACCGTTGCACACCTTGTGCAACACCAGCGACGGGAGCGATCATGGCGGTGAGTGCAATTGCGACGAGATTTGAACGCAGCATATTGAACCTTTCTTTGGATTGCGGAGCGACCAAGGTATTGGTGATCAGGAGGAAACGATGCGGATCCGGATGATGCGTTCAGGGTTTGAACGACACAGGGCGTTGGCGTGCGTCGTGGAAAAGGTCTGCCCCGCCTGCCGGACCCCTTGCGAGGTCGTGTTGAACCCGTTGTCCACGGGGCGAGTCGTAAAGATGACGCTCTTGCGTCCCGGGAATACGGCTGATGCCCCGCGCGCCTGCAAAACCGCGATGTCGCCGCCCCGCTGACCCAGACTGTCACGCGTGAATTTTCCGGCAGCGCACCACAGTTCCGTGCCGCCTGCACCGTCATTTTCAACGACTTCGAACGTATTGGCGTCAATGGGCCGCACGGGAACTATGAGCAACTCGCGCAAGTAGACCGACTGTGCGGATATCAAGGTCGGGCAAACGAGCGCCGCACCAAGGACGGCTGATAGGATCGGATTTTTCATAGAACAGCTCCTTGCCCATGCACCATAAAGATATTTTCGACTCCCGTGAAATCAACTTTGTGCATGTCCGTGCGCGGTGCGGATCACATGACCGCAATTGCGCACTGTGGTTATCTGAATATTTGCGCGGTAGGCGAACTTCGACATCAAACCACGTGACGTCTTCCGATTTCGGAAAACGGCTACCACATGGTCCGAGCCGCGCGCCCGGGCCATTCGGCATCATAGGCGGCGCCACCCTCTTCTCCGCCGGAGACTTCGGCCAGAATGTCACCTGCCGTCGGCAAACCGTACGCATCATCACGCGACCACAGCCCCGCGCGTATCACCGCGCGCGCACACTGGGTATAGACCTCACCCACCTTGATAACGATTACAGTCGCAGGATGTTTGCCCTTTTGTTCGAACTTGGCGCGCAAGCCATCATCCGCCGTCAAACGGGCCTGTCCGTTCACGCGCACCACGGTGTTAGACCCCGCGACCATGAACATCAGCGACACGCGCCCGTCCTGCACAATGTTGCGCAGGGAATCCAGCCGCTGGTTGCCGCGCCAGTCCGGCATCGCCAGCGTGCGCGCGTCCAGCGCAACAGCGACAGGACCGTCATCGCCGCGCGGACTGCCATCCGTGCCACCCGGCCCCACCGTCGTCAGCACGGCAAAGCGTGAGGCCGCGATCCACTTGGCGTAAAGCGGGGTCAGATGATCCGCGACTTTGCGCAATGACGCAGCACCCGGCGTGCCATAGAGCGCCTCCAACCCTTCGATTGTTTCAATGAAGTCCATCTGGATCAAAGCCTCCCTCACGCATCAACGCGTCCGAGCGGTCCTCGACCACCTGTTCCAGATGGGCAAGAAATGCATCCCGCTCCATGCCCGGTGGAATCGCGGGCAAGAATTCGACCACCGCAAGGCCCGGCTTGCGCCACATACCTTTGCGCGGCCAGAGGATGCCCACATTGGTTGCCACAGGGACACAGGGCTGGCCCAATTGCTCGTAAAGCACGCCGGTGCCGACCTTGTACGGCGCCTTGACCCCCGGTGCGACGCGGGTGCCTTGCGAATAGATGATCAACTGGCCGGGATCGGCGCGACCGGCCTCGACATCCGCCACCATCTTGCCGATGGCCGCCCCGCGCTTGCCCCGCTCGACAGGGACACAGCCCAGCCGCTTGGCGTAAAAGCCGATGATCGGGGTCCACAGGATGTCCCGCTTCATGATGAACTTGGCCGAGGGCAAGGCGGTGAAGATCATCATGATATCAAGGAAGGACTGGTGTTTTGCAGCGATCAGCACCTCGCCCGAGGGCACCGTTCCACGCACCTCGTGGCGGATGCCGACCATCCAGCCCATGGTCCAGAACACCCAGCGGCTGAACGTCTTGCAGCACAGGCGCGCCCCGTCGCGGTTGACCAGCGCATACGGGAAAAAGGCGAGGCCAATGACCAGCATCATCACGTACATCTGCGCGATGAACAGGTAGGATCGAGCGGTTTGCATCATGATAGCATCCTGAGTGCGCGGCTGGCCGCATAGGCCGTCGCCAAAAGTGCCACGCCTGCGGAAATAAGAGGCAAGACCAAAGGCACCAGCCATCCGGCCCCCTGAAACCCAAGCCCGGTCAGAAAGCCCGGATCGTCCCCGCCCGAAGGCAACAGCCACACTGCAACCAACCCGATGACCACCCCGACGGCAGAGCCGACAAGGGCGCGTACTGTAAAGCGGCGCACAAAGGCCTGCGCGATGTAACGATCCGTGGCGCCGACCAGACGCAGCACCGCGACTACCTGCGCGTTGGCCGACAGGGCCGCATTGGCCGCCAGCGTGACCATTGCCGCCACCGCCGCGAGGATAAGCAGGGCCGCGCCCCAGCCCAGAATGCGCAGGCGTTGGGCCGCAGACACCAGCGGCGCGCGCCAGCGTCCGTGATCGTCCAGCACGGCACCAGGCACCTCGGCGGCCAGACGCAATCGCAAGCCGGTCGCATCAAAGCCCTGATCATTGGCCACAATCTCGATGAGGCGAGGCACGGGCAGACTGTCCAGCGGCAGGTCCTGTCCGAACCATGGGGCCAGCAGTGCCTGTTGCTCTTCATCCGTCAGGGCGCGGGCACGTTCGATTCCGGCCGTGGTTTCAAGCACCTGAAGCGCGGCCGCTGTCTGCTGCGCGCGTTGGTCCTGAGGGGCCACGATACGGATCGTGGCCGTCCGCGCCAATTCATTGCCCCAACGCTCTGCCAGCCGTCCGCTGGCCAGTGACAAGGCCAGAACAAAGACCGCCAGAAACGCCATCGCGCCCGATGCGAACAGGGTCAGTTGCGCCGTAAAGCCGGTGGGCGGCACAACACGATCCGCGTTGCGATCCCCCGCCAGCAAGGCGCGCAAGGTGGCAAGGTCAAACTTCACAGATCCGCCCCCGCCAGTTGCACGCGCCGGTTGGAAATCCGCAGCACACGGGCCTGCACCTGCGCTTTGGCCGCGCGGATCAGGCCCAGATCGTGAGTCGCGATCAACACCGTTTTTCCCATGCGATTGAGCTCAACGAGAAGGGTCAGAAGGCGCTGGGACATCTCCCAGTCGATGTTTCCCGTGGGTTCGTCCGCAAGCACCACGTCGGGCGACATGATTACTGCGCGCGCCAGTGCGGCGCGCTGCCGCTCACCCCCGGACAACTCTGGTGGCTTGGCATCGGCGCGGTTTGTCAAGCCAACCCAGGCCATCAACTCGGCCAGATCGGGACCAGCAGCCTCGGCGTGGCGACCCGACACGGTCAACGGCAAGGCGACGTTGTCCGTCACCGACAGGTGGTCAAGGAATTGAACATCCTGATGCACCACCCCGATCCTGCGCCGGATCATGGCCACGTCATCGCGCGCCAGCGATCGTACATCGGTCTGAAACAAGCGCACGTAACCCGCTGTGGGCATCAAAGCGCCGTAACACAGTTTGAGCAGCGTGGTCTTTCCCGCGCCCGACGGCCCAGTCAGGAAATGGAACGATCCCGGTGCCAGCTTTACGGAAATATCCGACAACAACTCGCCCCCGCCGTAACTGTAGGCCACATTTTCCAGCTCGATCACGCCCGCCCCCGCCTGCTGGCACCTGTTGTGCCTCAGCATCATGCCGGTTTCAATTCAATAGCCCGGTGTACGCCGGTGCACTTATGACTTTTCTGCGTGCCCACTACAACATATGGTGTAAGACAAGAAGAAGGCAGGACCTTACATGCGGCTGATTTGTCCCAATTGCGATGCGCAATACGAAGTGGTGGATGACGTCATTCCCACCGACGGGCGGGATGTGCAGTGTTCCAACTGCGGGCAGACTTGGTTCCAGCACCATCCCGATCACATGCCCGAGATCGAGGACGAACCGGATCAGGCCGAGGAACTTCCCGAACCAAGGGATGAACCCGCCGAGGACGAAGAACGCGTCGCGGCCCCACCGGCGCCGGAGAGGCGCGAGTTGGATGCCTCCGTCGCCGACATCCTGCGGCAAGAGGCAGAACTGGAAGCCAAGGCGCGTGCGCAGGCCAGCGAAGGGCTGGAAAGCCAGCCGGAACTGGGCCTTCAATCTACCGAATCCGACTCGGAGCGGCGCAACCGCGAGGCGCGCGAGCGCATGGCACGAATGCGCGGCGAAACGCCCGGCCCTTCTGGGGACCACGCCGCCGAAGCTGCAGCAACCGCAGCCGCCATCGGGTCACGCCGCGACCTGCTGCCGGATATCGAGGAAATCAATTCGACCCTGCGCTCCACCAGCGACCGTCAGGCCGGTTCAGCGACAGAGCCGCCCGAGGCCAGAGCCGCCAGTCAAGCCGAGCGCCGCCCATCAGGTTTTCGGCGCGGCTTTGTTCTCATGGTTCTGCTGGCGCTTGTGCTGGGTGCGATCTATGTCTTTGCGCCGCAGATTGCGCAGGCACTGCCGCAGGTTGATCCGTATCTCAGCGGTTATGTGGCGCAGGTTGACAGCTTGCGCGCGTGGCTGGATGGGCATGTCATGTCGCTGCTCACTTGGCTTGACGCCGTCGCATCATCCCAGACCGAAGGTTAGGGGCGAGCGACCCGAAAACAGTTCGGGAACACTCTGAATTCTTGATGTCCCGCCGTTCTTCGCGCTCTCGCGAAATCTGTGATGCATAATCCCTCGGGTATTCCCCGAAGAAACTTAGAACCGGTCGAGAAGCCGTTTGAGGTAGTCCAGTTCGACATCGGGGCGTTCCCCATCGCCAGAGCGTCGGCGGATTTCGTCCAGAAGGTCGCGCGCGCGGCGGTAGACATCCTCGCCCTGCAAGAGCCCCTCTTCGGTGCCGACAGAGCCATTCGACCCGGGATCGCGACCCAGTGGATCCCGCGCATCCGCGCGGCGGTCGCTTTCGGCCATGCCCTGACCCTGCTGGCCGTTCTGGGCCTCTTGTTGCATCGCTTCGCCCAGCGCGCGCATGCCTTCGCGCAACGCCTCCATGGCCTGCGACTGGTTGTCGATGGCCCCGGCAAAGTCGTCCTGACGAAGTGCTTCTTCGGCCCCGTCCATGGCGCGGCCCGCCCGGTCGAGTGCATCACGCGCCGCGTCACCTTCCGGCGTGCCTGCACCGGGCAGATTGCCCTGCTGGCGGTTCAGTTCGTCACGCAATGCCTGCTGGCGGTCCGCCAGTGACTGTTCGCCCTGCCCTTGGCCCTGCTGCTGGCCTTCGCCACCTTGCTGGTTGTCGCCCTCTTCGCCTTGGCCTTCACCACCCTGACTGTGCTGCTGGCCCTGACCCTGACCGCCATTGCGGCCCTGATTGCCCTGATTTTCGCCCGCTTGGGCGCCGGGATTGAACTGTTCCTGAAGATCGCGGAACGCTTCGTCGCTCAGGCCCTGCTGGTCGCGCAGCGTTTCGGCCAGTCCTTCCATGGCCTGTTCACCGGGGGATTGACCGCCCTGCCCCTCGCCTTGGGTGACGCGCATATTTTCGAGCATTTCCTGCAATTCCTGCAGCGCCTGCTCGGCTTCGGCCATGCGGCCCTGCTCCATCAGCTCTTGGATGCGGTCCATCATCCGTTGCAGATCGTCCTGATTCATCTGCATCTGGTTCTGGCTGTTCTGCTGACCGCGGTTTTCCTCGTTCGCTTCATCATCGAGTTCGGCCTGCCGGGACAGTTGGCGCATGTAGTCATCCGTGGCGCGGCGCAACTCGCGCATCAGTTCCTCGATTTCAGACTGGCTGGCCCCATCTCGCATCGCCTGATTGAGCCTTTCCTTGGCGCGGCGCAGCCGTTCGAGAGCGTCTGACAGGTCTCCTTCCTCGATCCCTAGGGCAAGGTCCCACATCTCGCGGGCGATGTCGGTTTGCTGTTCGTCCGTCAAACCATAGCTCGCCAGTGTTTCGAGCCGTTTGATCACTTGACGGTAGCGCAACTGATCGACTTCTTTGCGAAACACCTCGTCCGGGCGGTGCGCCACGGCACGCATGATCTGGCCGATGCGTTTGGCGTTGCCCTTGGACCATAACAGGTCGCGGCGCTGTTCAATCACGACGGCGGCCAGCGGATCAAAAAAGCGCCGCCCCGGAAGGATGATCTGGCGCGGCGCGGATTCAGCCTGTTGTTCGGCGGCGTCCAGCACGCTAAGCACTACAGTCACCGGCATATTGGCCCATGGATGTTCCGAAAAATCCTCTATTAGCGACTCTTCGAACTGGGCGCGGTCGCCTGCGATGGGCATGGGAAGCGGCACGATCAGTTCGGTGCGCGCGTCGGGTTCGATGGCCAACCCGTGACGGCGGTCGACTTCGGGCAGGTCAAGGGCAAAGCGTGCCTCGCCCGCTTCGACCCCGTAGTCGTCTGAGGCTTGATAGGGCAGCGACATTTCGCCCAAAGCATCCGAATCCGGTTCGTTGAGTATGGTTACACGCGGCGCTGCATCGGGGATGACAGCAACGGACCAAGTGCGCCCGCCGGGTCCGCCGATCGCGATTTCGCCGGACTGCACCGCGGTAAAGTCCTGCTCGGCGGCCGAGGCCGGGGGCAGTTCACCAATGCGGCCCGACACCGTTTCCGACACTGTCAGCGCGCCGACTTCGCCATAAAGGCGCAAGGTTATCAAGCTGCCCGCAGGCACTTCCAGCGCGCCCTCGGCAATGTCGTTGAGGTAGATGGTGGGGCGCCCGGTATAGCGCGGGCTTTCGGCCCAACCTTCCCAAACCGGCCCGGTGGCAAGTCCGTCGCCTGCGCCGGGTGCCATGCTCGCAACCGTGCCTACCCGCCAGATCGACCCAAAAATCAGCGCTACGGCGAACAGAAGCACGGCAACATAGCGGAGCGCGTAGGGATCACGGCGCGCAATTCGCAGATCGGCAGGCACGGACTTGGCGGTCGCCGCCCGTTCAGCCATCCGCGACTGGTGCGCGCGCCATACGGCTGTTGAAGCCGCATCCATTTCCCCCACCGCTTGGGTGTCCATCAGCGCCTGAATGGGACGTCCGGGCAGTGTTTCATCCAGCCGCGCAAGAGCGGCGGCGCGGGTCGGGATACGGAACCGGGCAATGGCGTGAATCAGGGCGGCCCCGGCGGCAAGAACAGCGGCAACGGCCCCCGCCCACACCAGTTCGACCATCAGACTGTCCTGCAAGCCCAGCATCAGCACCGCCAGAACCGCAAGCACAACCGTGGCAAGCGGCCATGTCGCGCGCCACAGGGCTTCGGCGAACATTCCAGCGCGCGTCCAGAACAGCGGCCAGCGCAGTGCAGTCAGCCCGCGGCGAACATCATGCTTTGAAAAACTGGCCATATCTCGCGTCCCTCACCGGCGGCGCGGCGCATGCTTGCACCTCAAACCTTTACATAGACTTTGACGCACTCAAAGCCATTGGGGAATGGTATCGCGATTTATCATTTCGTCAAAGGTCGGGCGTCGGCGGATCACTGCGTATTGATCACCTTTCACCAAAATCTCGGGAATAAGAGGCCGAGTGTTGTACTCACTGCTCATTACCGCGCCATACGCGCCTGCGGAACGGAATGCGACCAGGTCACCAGCGGTCAATTTGGGCATCATGCGCTGCTTGGCAAAGGTGTCACCAGATTCGCAAACGGGTCCGACGATGTCATAGGGCACCTGTTCGGCACCCGCTTCGGGTTCGATCACGGGGACGATGTCGTGGTGGGCGTCATACATCGCGGGGCGGATCAGGTCGTTCATCGCCCCGTCCAGAATCAGGAAATCGCGCCCCTCGCCGGATTTGACATAGATGACCTCGCTCACCATGAGGCCCGCGTTGCCCGCGATCAGGCGGCCCGGCTCGATCTCGATCTCGCAGCCCAGATGGCCGACCGTGCGCTGCACCATCGCGCCATAGTCAAGCGGCAGCGGCGGTGCCTCATTGCTGCGTACGTAAGGAATACCAAGGCCACCGCCCAGATCGAGGCGGCGGATGTCATGCCCATCCTCCCGCAATTGCACGGTCAGCTCAGCGACTTTTTGATAGGCCAGCTCGAACGGGGCAAGGTCGGTCAGCTGGCTGCCTATATGAACGTCGATGCCGATCACGTCGAGGTTGGGCAAGTTCGCGGCCAGTGCATAGACCTCGCGCGCTCGCGCGATCGGGATGCCGAACTTGTTTTCCGACTTGCCGGTGGCGATCTTGGCATGGGTTTTTGCATCAACATCCGGGTTCACGCGAATGGTGATCGGGGCGATCACGCCCACCTCGCCCGCGATCCGGTTCAGCACCTCCATCTCGGGTTCGGATTCGATGTTGAACTGTCGGATGCCGCCGGTCAGGGCCATGCGAATTTCATCAGCCGTCTTGCCGACGCCGGAAAACACGATCCTGTCGCCCGGAACGCCCGCCGCCTTGGCGCGCGCATATTCACCGCCTGACACCACGTCCATACCCGCGCCCGCCTGTGCCAAGGTCTTCAGGATCGCCTGATTGCTGTTGGCCTTCATGGCGTAGCAGATCAGGTGGTCCATGCCCGCAAGGGCCTCGTCCAGCACAGTGAGGTGGCGCAGCAGCGTGGCGGTCGAGTAGACATAAAAGGGTGTGCCCACGGACGCCGCGATGTCGGCGATGGGCACGTCTTCGGCATACAAGGCGCCGGCGCGGTAAAGAAAATGATCCATGCCTGCGCCTTTATCCGGGCGCAGGGGTCAGATCAATTGATGAATGCGTGCAAGCTTCAGCGCTTCTTCTTCGCACCTGCACTCAGCCGCGCAACCTGATTGGTCTGACGGGCGGACACAGCTTGCCAAATTGGCGCAAGATCCGGGTTGACCAAACCGCGACCGGCAGCGATCTGGTACAGCATGTGCGACGGATTGTCGTTGCATTCCAAAACCTTGGGGCCTTCTGCGGTTACGGCGATATCAAAACCGCAGACACCGAATTCGGGGAATACCGCATGGGCGTCCCGCGCGATCTTCAGCGTTTCTGCCCAGTGAGGCAGCGCAGTGCCGACGACCCGTTGCCCGGACACTGGATGATCGCTCAGCGCTTCGGACTTGAGGCCGGTGCCGCGCACACAGGTCAGCACTTCGCCCGATGCAAGGTCCAGATGCGCCAGCAGGCTGCCCGCCTGCCAGAAGTTGTCGGACATCGCGGACGGGGCGGGCATTTTCCACACCGCATAGGCGGGCTTGGGGCCGCTGCCATCATTGACTGTGACGACACGCACACAGCCGATGGCCGGTCCCGCGATGCTTGCCATCTGCGGATCGGGGTCAAGTGCTGTTTGAAACAGGAAGCCGCCGGGATAGCGGTCCATCACCTCCGCTGCGAAGGCGTCGATGGCTTGCGTGGTGCCGTTGCCGAGGCGCAGGATGTCGCCATCGCGCGCCTCGATCCGCACTGATCCTTCGGAGAGAGAGCCATGATGCGGTTTGCCGAACAGCGGATAGGTCGCAGTGTTGCGCAGGAACGTGGAAACAGCCGCCGCATCGCGCAAGGTAGGCAACTGGCCTGCATCGCGGAAACCGCTGACAAGCGCCTGCGTCCGGGCCGTCGGGATGCCGAGTTGGGTCAAAAGCTGGGTATAGAGCAGCTTGTTCCCGACAAAAGCGCGCGTCGGCACTGCGACCGGAGGGTTCATCGCCACGTTGATAGCGTTCACCCCGGCCTGCCCCAGAAAGGCGCGCTTGTCCTCGGCCCGCTTGGCCGGATCGAACAAGCGCAGGGAATAATATTCCGGGCCACTGATCTTTTGCACGCCGCCGCGCATCGAAAAAATCTCGCGCATCTGGCGGAACGGGCTGATGCCATAGGTTTTCGCCACTTGCGCGATCAAGGGTGCCTCGGCTTTTTTGGCCTTGGCTGGTCCGTTCAACAGCGCCCCTTTGGGTGCCTGAATGCCTGTATCTGTCATGAGTCTGCCCCGCGTTTTGATACCGATGTCTGCTCGGGAACAACGCTAGATGGGAAAAATGGCAACAATTGGGCGGGATTGTTTCCGAATTGGCGAAAGTTTTAGGTAACCGGGCGCGAACGCAGGAACAGGTAAAGCGGCAAGCCGCAGCTTACCCCGATGCAAAAGGTCGCCGGGATCGCGATCAGCGCCAGCCAGTTGCGCCGTACCGCCACCTCAGAGAGGATGAAAACCGTAAGCGCAATTGCTGCGATCGTCAGATCCCAGACCAGGCCGCTGGACGCGTCATTGACGTGCCAGGCATCGACCATCGCCATGATGTCGTAACCGTTTTCGTTGAACCACCGGATGAAATACACCATCGGGTGGATCGACCCCCAGACGGCGAGGGCCAGATAAATGATCCGGATCGGAGCCATGGATCAGAAAATGCCCACACCAACGGTCAGAGGCCCCTTGGACACGCCGATGGAACCGCCCGCATTTACTCCGCCAGAACCGATGCTGATCCCGATATTGGCCGCAGGGCGTACCGGTTCGCCGTCCACACCGCACGCGGCCAGACCCAACAGGGAAACAAGGCAGAGGATACGTTTCATTCGAGCATCTCCTTCCAGCGGGCGACTTGCGCGCGCACCTGATCGGGTGCGGTTCCGCCATAAGATGTACGCGATGCGACAGAATTTTCCACGCCCAAAACGTCGAACACGTCATTTGTGATGCCCGCGTGGGCGGATTGCATCTGTTCCAACGTGAGGTCGGGCAGATCGCAGCCTTGGGCCTCGGCCATGGCCACAAGGGATCCAGTAATGTGATGCGCGTCGCGAAACGGCAAGCCAAGTACGCGCACCAGCCAGTCGGCAAGGTCTGTCGCGGTCGAAAATCCGGACCCGGCAGCAGCGGCAAGGCTGGCCCGATTGGCGGTCATATCCCGCACCATTCCATCCATTGCCGCCAGCGCCAGCATCCAGTTGTCGGCGGCGTCGAACACCTGCTCCTTGTCCTCCTGCATGTCCTTGGAATAGGTCAGCGGCAATCCCTTCATCACCATCATCAGCCCGACATTGGCGCCCATGATCCGACCCACCTTGGCGCGGATCAGCTCGGCAGCATCGGGGTTCTTTTTCTGCGGCATGATGGACGAGCCGGTGGAAAACCGGTCCGACAGGGTGACAAAACGAAACTGGGCCGACGACCAGATCACCAGTTCCTCGGCGAACCGGGACAGATGCATCGCGCTGATGCTGGCCACGCTGAGGAATTCGAGGGCAAAATCGCGGTCACTGACCGCATCGAGCGAGTTGGCGGAGGGCCGGTCAAAGCCCAGCGCCTCTGCCGTCATGTGCCGGTCGATGGGAAAGCTGGTCCCGGCCAGCGCCGCCGCGCCAAGGGGGGATTCGTTCATGCGTGCGCGCGCGTCGCGGACACGGGACAGATCGCGCCCCAGCATCTCGACATAGGCCATCATGTGATGGCCCCAGGTCACGGGCTGGGCGGTCTGAAGATGGGTAAAGCCGGGCATGACCCAACCGGCCCCCGCCTCCGCCTGATCAAGCAGCGCGGCAATAAGCGACAGGATCGCGCGCTCGGCGGCGTCAAGCTGGTCGCGTACCCAGAGTTTGAAATCGGTCGCGACCTGATCGTTGCGCGACCGGCCCGTGTGCAAGCGGCCCGCGGGTTCGCCGATGATCTCTTTCAGGCGCGCCTCGACATTCATATGGATGTCTTCCAGCGCGGTCGAAAACCGGAACGTGCCCCCTTCGATCTCTGACAAGACCGTGAGCAGGCCTTCCCGAATGGCCTTTACATCCTTATTGCTCAGGATGCCGGTGGCGCCCAACATGGCGGCATGGGCGCGCGAGCCTGCAATATCCTGGGACGCCATGCGCTTGTCGAACCCGATCGAGGCATTGATCGCCTCCATGATCGCGTCCGGTCCGGCGGCAAAGCGTCCGCCCCACATGGTGTTTGCAGATTTTTCGGTCATCGAGTGGCCCATCAGAGGTGAGAAAATGAAAAGATACGTCGCTGCCGCCCTCTACATCGCTCTGACCTTGGGCGCAATTCCCGCCCACGCGGACATAAGCACCGCTGCGGGCCTGCGGGACGGGGACATGAAGAAGCTGCTGTTTCACGACGCGCCGGAATCCACGTCCAATGCGCCCTTCGAACTGGCGGACGGCGCGGGCACGGCGACGCTTGCGGATTACACCGGCAAATACGTTCTGTTGAACTTCTGGGCCACGTGGTGTGCGCCCTGCCGCAAGGAAATGCCGATGCTTTCGGCCCTGCAAAGCGAATTCGGCGGGGACGATTTCGAAGTGCTGACCATCGCCACTGGGCGCAATTCGCCCACCGGGATCATCAAATTCTTCGAAGACATGAACATCGACAACCTGCCCCGCCATCAGGATCCCAAACAGCAACTGGCCGCCCAAATGGGAATCTTCGGCCTGCCGATCACCGTGATCATCGACCCAAAGGGGCGCGAGATTGCGCGGCTGCGCGGCGATGCGGACTGGTCGTCGGACAGTGCCAAGGCGATCATCGCCGAACTGATCGGCGCAAAAAGCTGACGCAACGCAAGGCTTGACGAAAGCCGTCCCTACCCGCTGAATTGACGGTAGGGAGGACGCGGCGTGCCATTACACATCCTGCTCATATTGGTCATCGGCGGCATCGCGGGAATCGCGCTGGCCCTGCATCTGCTGGGCCTGTCGCGGGCGGAGCCATTCACGGATGACACAGCGCATGCCGCTTGGCTGCGCCACCGACCGGACGACACGGTCCTGCAGATCGATCTTACACAGGATGCACTGGCGGCGCGCATTTTGACCGACAAAGGGCGCGGCATCCTCTGGCGCATGGGCGCCGACACCTGCGCGCGCCTCCTCGACGGCACCGAAGACGCTCATGTGCACCGCAGATACGTCACCCTGCACCTCAATGACTACACCGCCCCGAAAATTCGCCTGCACCTCAGCCCCGAGGAACAGGACGATTGGGCCAACTGGATTACCCAACCATGATGAGCGACCTGACATATCCGGACGTCGTGCAACTTGCCGTGCCCTTCTTCATCGCGGCCATCGTCATTGAACTTACGTGGATCGTGATGAAAGGGCGCGGCGGGCGGTACGAGACGCGCGATGCAGTGACATCGCTGATCATGGGGGCGGGCAACGTCGCCTCGGGCATCCTGCTGGGCTTCATTGCCTACGGGTTTTTCATGTTCCTCTGGGCGCTCACGCCGCTTGATCTGGGCACATCGGTCTGGGTGGTGGCGCTGTGTTTCGTGCTGGACGATCTGCGATACTATTGGGTGCACAGGTTCGGGCACCGCATCCGCTGGGTCTGGGCGAGCCACGTCAATCACCACTCGTCCCAGCACTACAACCTCACGACAGCGCTGCGGCAAACGTGGACCGGCACGTTCACCTTCATGATGGTGGTGCGTGCGCCGTTGATCCTGCTGGGGTTTCACCCCGCAATGGTACTGTTCTGCGGCGGACTGAACCTGATCTATCAGTTCTGGATCCATACCGAGGCGATCGGCAAGCTGCCGCGCTGGATCGAAGCGATGATGAATACGCCCAGCCACCACCGGGTGCATCACGGGCGCAATGCACGGTATCTGGACGCCAATTATGCCGGGGTATTCATCGTCTGGGACCGGATGTTTGGCACCTATGTCCCTGAACTTGAAGAGGAAAAACCGGATTATGGGCTGGTCGAAAACCTCGGCACTTTTAACCCAATCCGGGTCGCATTCCACGAATGGGTCGGAATTTGGCGGGACATGACCCAAGACGGACTGACATGGCGCGAACGCCTGATGTACGCCGTCGCCCCGCCGGGTTGGAGCCATGACGGCAGCCGCGACACGTCAAAGGATATCAAGGCCAACCACCTCAAACGCACTCCGTCGGATGCGGGCACGCCTGGCTTTTCCTGACTGCGCCATGCGTTGCGCGCCCGGACCTTGGGAGTCCCACTTCATCTGATTCACAAAAATACCGGGGGAGACGCCCAGCATCGGGGCTGCCCACCCTCTGCCCGACACCAGCGTCGAAGCGCATTATGGACCCATCCCATGCCACCTTTTTCAGCACCCGAAAACGTGGCGAAGTCTTTTCCTCGAACGCCGACCGCTCAAGCGGCGTGGCGCAGGATCGCAGCCTCGCTGGCGCTGAGGTTCCTTCGGGCATAGGTGCCGTAGGTATGCGGATCGAACTCAAGCTCGGGCAGGCGGTCGAGCAGGCGGTGACGGTCTTGCTCACCCAAAGTCGACAGCGCAGTGTTGGCCGGGTGAAAACTCTCTGTCTCTATGCCATTGGCGCGCAACACTTCGTGGCGTGGCAGCAAAAGGTGCACATATGTGACCTCTCGGACCTGCAAATCGACTGTGATTGTGGTTCCGTTGATAAGATCCTTGGCTGCGACGAGCACCTCGTGCGCGTTGAACAGTTCCCGCGCTACGGGCCCCCCTATCAGCATCCTGTGTTCCGGGGAGACGAGCAATTCCTGATCCGGGCGTTCGATACCCAGCGCGCCGGTTGCGATGCGCACTGGTCGCAGGCGCGGCATGGCGAACAGGCGTGCGCCGCTCATGCGGCGGCTGCCAACCCACTGGATTTCCTGAGGTCCGTTGTCCTTGGTCCAGACCGTGTCGCCTTCACGCAGGTCCTCGATCAGGCGGGTGCCGTCCGGCGTCTCGATCCACGTGCCGGGGGTAAAGCAGATGACACCGCCCGATCCGTTACCCATGCTGTCCCCGGGGGCTGTGTTCAGCGTATGATGCACCACCCAGAGGTCGGTGTTGCGTGGTGGCACATCGTCGATGAACATCAGTAACGGGGGGGTGCCCGGCCCCACCTCGATCAGAGTGACGGTGTAGCTTTTGCCACCATCGGTCACAACAAAACTGCTGTCCGTCATCACCGCGTCGTCGTCCGGATCATCAATTTTCAAAGGCGTTTTTTCTATAGCCGCGCCGACAAGGCGGTGCACCATACGTGCCGCCCTGCGCCGCATCGCCTCTCTTCCGTCTGCCTTGTCCAGACGCAATACATCCTGTGGTCCATCCACACGCACGACGTCCCCACGCCATGCCCACGCTGCCCCCACTGCCAATGACGGCAACGGTGCGGCCTCAAGACCGTCCACTTCTGTTTGCGACCAGGAGATGACAAACGTGCCACGAAAGCCCGTCTTCATTGCCTGTATGCCTGCCTTGTCTTTTTTTATTAAAACAACGTTAACAAATCGACGCGCGTCTGAGAAGATCAAATTTGTATCAGATTCCAGCGGGTTGCAGGCGCATGTTCACGTTATGCATCAAAAAGTTGACGCAAACGCCCCACACTCAAACCGGGAATGCCTTGAGATATAGTCCTAGAAGGCCACGCGTAGGCGCACGGAGCCAACGACCTGGCCCTCGGTTTGCCCATCGAACTCCTCGCCCAGATAGGTCAGCCCGTAAAAGCCGGTAATGCCGGTTTCGCTGCGCCACGTCACGCCGGCGCGCAGTCGCTCGCGGCTATCCGAAAGCTGCACTGTCCCGCCTTCGGGCAGGAATTCACTGTCGCTGACCGCCGCTAAATCGGCACCAAAGACAAAACTGAACCCGCTCCAGTCCGCTTGCACCGTGCGATAGCGGTGCCCAGTCACCGAATCACGTACCAGCAATTCGCCGCGCCCCAACTCGCCGATGGTCACATCGAACCCGGCCCGCAACAGCGTTTCATTGCCCGCCCGCCCTTCGACAAACGGACGCAGCACGGCCCGTTCGTTTAGGGCAAACGTTTGACCTACCTCGAACACCGCTGTCGGGTTGATCGCATTGCCGATCTGGGCCGCACGTATCGCATCCGATGGGCGCGAAATGTTGAATACATCGTGGAAAGCGTCCTGAAATTCATCCAGCTTGGTCTGCGGTCCAACAAAAACCACATCCCCTCCAACGGCGAATTCAGTCTGCCCGCGCTGGAAGTGGGTGTGCAGCCCGACCGACAGCGCCCCTGCATAACGTCGGTCCGTTGGAACCACGTTGCGAATATCATCGGGGGCCAGGATTTCGGCACCAAGGCGCAATTCGATCAACTGCCCGAACCGTTCGGGTGCAACACCCGTCCATTCCGGCCCCCAAACGCGCGAGGATTGAATGCCGCCCGTACGCCAGCGGTCCTCTCCATCGCCAAAGAAATCGTTGGTGATCAAACGGCCATAGCCCAGACGCGAACGCTCTTGCGCATCCACCGGAAGGGAGAAGCAAAGGGACGCCACAAGTACGCCCACCACAATTCGCAACATCAGGCCATCCTGATCAAAGGTGCCCCCCCGGGCCCGATCTGGATACTGCGGTGCTGCAAGCTTGCCTAGTGCGCAAAGGTCACAGTGGTACGAAGTTGACGAAAGGTGGTGCCTTATTGTGGCCGCATTGTTCGCGCCCGCAAGGCCGTATCAATCCCGCCATACCGCCCTAACCGCACTTGGAAAATCCGCACGAGGCGCAGGTCATGCACCCCTCAACCATACGCAATTCGTAGGATCCGCAACTGGAACAGGCCTTTCCGCGAGGTGCGCCCAGTTGGGCGACGTCCGCCTTGGGATCGGTTTTCAGCCCCATGCCTTCACCCGCGATAAAGCCGGTGGCGATCATGTGCTGTTCGATCACGCCCCCGATGGCGGCCAGAATCGACGGGATGTACTTGCCCCCCATCCATGCGCCGCCGCGCGGATCGAACACCGCTTTCAGTTCCTCGACCACGAAACTCACGTCCCCGCCCCGCCGGAACACGGCAGAGATCATGCGCGTCAGCGCCACAGTCCACGCGAAATGCTCCATGTTCTTGGAGTTGATGAACACCTCGAACGGTCGGCGATGCCCGCCCAGCACGATGTCGTTGATGGTGATGTAAAGCGCGTGTTCGCTGTCGGGCCACTTGACCTTGTAGGTATTGCCCTCAAGCTCGTTGGGCCGGTCCAGCGGTTCGGACATATAGATGACGTCGCCGTGGGGTTGGAGGGGTTCGGAGTCGTCGGTGGTTATGACTTCGGGCGTTTCCTCTTGGCCGTCCAAAATCCAGCCAGATGTCACGCCGTACAACTTAGCGAAGCGATCAATGGAGTCAGTGTTCAAACGCTTTTCATTGCGCTCCAAACCAGACACGTGCGGCGCAGAGAAATTCACCTTCGTCGCGACTTCCTCAAGCGTATATCCCTTTTGTTTTCGGAGATTTCGAAGTCTTTCGCCAGCAGACGAACTTTTCTCCTTCTTCTCGTCTGAAATACTCAAAACCGACCCCGTCACCGCGTTGGGCCGATAAGTCGTGCAACCCTTGCACCCCTGATCCCAAGCCGCCATGTACACGTCCTTGAACGCATCAAAGCTGATATCCTCTGGGCAGTTGATCGTCTTCGAAATACTCGAATCGACCCATTTCTGTGCCGCCGCCTGCATCTTGACGTGATCCGCCGGGGCCAGCGTCTGGGCGTTCACGAAATAGTCGGGCAGTTCCGCATCGCCCTTCAACTCGCGCCACATCTGCACTGCGTAGTCCACGACTTCCTCTTCGGTGCGCGACCCGTCCTTTTGCAACACCTTGCGGGTGTAGGCATAGGCGAACACCGGTTCGATTCCCGAACTGACGTTCCCGGCATAAAGCGAAATGGTGCCCGTTGGCGCGATCGAGGTCAGCAGCGCATTGCGGATGCCGTGTTCCGCGATGGCGGTGCGCACATCGGCGTCCATTGCCTGCATGGTGCCCGAGCTTAGGTAGCCCTCTGCGTCAAAGAGCGGAAACGCTCCCTTTTCTTTGGCCAATTGCACGGACCCCAGGTAAGCGGCGCGGGCGATCGCTTTCAACCAGCGTTCGGTCTGACGCGCCGCCTCGTCGGATCCATAGCGCAAACCGACCATCAGCAGCGCATCCGCCAGCCCCGTGACCCCAAGGCCGATGCGGCGCTTGGCGGCGGCTTCGCGCGCCTGTGCCTCAAGCGGGAATTTCGAGGCATCGACCACATTATCCATCATGCGGGTGGCCGTTGCGACCAGTTCGGTCAGTTGGTCCTCGTCCAGTGCCGCAGCTTCGCCAAACGGATCGGACACCAAACGTGCAAGGTTGATCGAGCCAAGCAGACACGCGCCATAAGGCGGCAATGGCTGTTCGCCGCAGGGGTTCGTTGCGGCGATGGTCTCGCAATAGTTCAGGTTGTTGGCCGTATTGATCCGGTCGATGAAGATCACGCCGGGTTCGGCATAGTCATAGGTCGCTTTCATGATCCCGTTCCACAGGTCGCGCGCCTGCACGGTGCGGTAGACCCGCCCGTCGAACTGCAAATCCCATGGCCCGTCCGCCTTCACCGCTTGCATGAACGCGTCCGTGATCAGGACGGACACGTTGAACATGCGCAGGCGGGCGGCGTCGGACTTGGCAGTGATGAAATCCTCGATATCCGGGTGATCGCAGCGCATCGTGGCCATCATCGCGCCCCGGCGCGACCCGGCGGACATGATGGTGCGGCACATGGCGTCCCACACGTCCATGAACGAAAGCGGGCCGGAGGCATCCGCCGCCACGCCCTTGACGCTCGCTCCCTTGGGCCGGATGGTCGAGAAATCGTAGCCGATCCCGCCGCCCTGCTGCATGGTCAATGCGGCCTCTTTCAACATCTCGAAGATGCCGCCCATGGAATCGGGGATCGTGCCCATGACAAAGCAGTTGAACAGGGTGACCGAGCGCGCGGTGCCAGCACCGGCTGTGATGCGGCCAGCGGGCAGGAATTTGAAATCCTCAAGGGCGGCGTAAAACTTGTCCTCCCACGCTTCGGGCTTGACCTCGACCGAGGCCAGATCACGGGCGATACGGCGCCAACTGTCTTCGACTGTGACGTCGATGGGGGTGCCGTCCGCTTCCTTGAAGCGATACTTCATATCCCAGATCTGTTCGGCAATCGGTGCGGCAAAGCGAGTCATCAAGGCATCCCCATAGATGGCCGCCGATTCTGTCAGCAGCCGTGCAGGCATATAATCTACGCGAATTAGACCACAACCACTAGTCAAAGTTTCGGCAGGCGCTACTAAATCTGGGGGTGTGACAAGCACAACACCTTGCAGCATCGCATCCCCATGCTACAATATTTGGTGTCGGGAACTGAGTCTGTGGACAAACCTGTGAGCAACTACATCAACCTGATCAAACTGTCGGTCGGCACCGAAACCATCGACGACCTTTCTGCGTGGCAATCGACCAAGCGGGCACAGGCTCCTGACGGGTGCCCACGCCATGTCACGCGCATGTGGCCCAAGCGCGAGGCCGAAATCCTTGCGGGCGGGTCGATCTACTGGGTGATCAAGGGCGTGCTGACCTGCCGCCAGCGCATCCTGCGGCTGGACGAATATATCGGGTCCGACGGGATACGGCGCTGCGCCATCGTGTCCGACCCGGAACTGATCCGCGTGCAGAACGCGTTGAAACGCCCGTTTCAGGGCTGGCGCTACCTCAAACCCGAAGACGCGCCGCCCGATCTGCCCAAGGGGCGCGAAAGCGAAGAACCACTGCCGGTGGAGTTGAATCGCGCACTGGCTGAAATCGGCGTGCTTTAAGCCCCGGCATGGCAGGCCTCAGCGGTCTGTCGAATTTTTTCCGAAGAAAAGTTTTCTCTCCTGAAACTTTCCCACACCCGCCTCCGTGGTTGTTCGTAAGCATCCGTTAAATGGGTGCATCACTTGAACGACTCAGGAGACTACAATGAAAACTTTCGCACTCGCCGCCACGTACGCACTTGTCGCGACAACCGCGCTTGCCGATGCCCACGCCACACCGATGGTGAAGGCATCCGACCAATCGGTCGAGAACGGTGTGGTCAGCGCAGAAAAGATCGTCGCCGGTGAAAACGGCTGGTTGGTCGTCCACCGCACCGATGCAGATATGAAACCCGGCCCCGTCGTCGCCTACGCCCCCATCCGGGCAGGCGAAACATCCGATGTTGCGGCCATCCTGACCGAAGAAGTCAGTGCGGGCGACATGCTGATGCTGATGGTGCACGCCGAAGCAGGCGGCACCCAAACAGGCATCTTCGAGTACACGCTGGGCGCCAAGGAAGACGGCCCGATCCGCATCAGCGACCAGCTGGTCATGACCGTCATCACCGCTCAGTAGAGTTTAACCAGTACTCCCTTGAGTAACGAGTGTTCACCCGGCCCCCTGTTGGGGTCGGGTGTTTTACTACCGCAACGGATGCTCTGGTGTTTGTAAGTTTTTACGCTATATCCAGCGACCATGACGACACCCGCAGATATCGAGCAACTCATTGCACGAACGGCGATCAAGGATCGTGACGCGTTTTCAGCGCTTTATGATGCCACCAGCGCCAAGCTATTCGGTGTTTGCATGTTAGTCCTCAAAAACCGGGCCGAAGCCGAGGAAGCCCTTCAAGAAGTGTTTATACGGGTGTGGAACAAGGCCGACAGCTATGCTGTGACCGGTCACAGCCCGATGACGTGGTTGATCACCGTCGCGCGCAACCTGTCGATTGACCGTCTGCGCGCACGCAAGGGTCAAACCACGTCCCTGGAAGATGCCGTTGAACTGTCCGATAGCAGCCCCGGCCCCGAGGCCGCTGCCATTGCCGGGTCCGAAGCCCGGCGTATCTCCGACTGCATGGGCGAATTGGAGCCCGACCGCGCGAGCGCAGTCAAAGGCGCCTACCTCAACGGAGACAGCTATCAGGACCTCGCCACCCGCTACAGTGTCCCCCTCAACACAATGCGCACATGGCTGCGCCGCAGTCTTGCCGTCCTTCGGGAGTGCATGAGCCGATGAGCGACGTGATGGACATGCCCGAAGACGACATGCTAGCCGCGGAATA
>CAYGPT010000060.1:0-21939 GCA_964351755.1 uncultured Rhodobacterales bacterium
GGCGATGCGGCGGATCATGCGCAGGTTGGCCGTGAGGGCCGCAACCACATCCGCCAGCGCAAGCGGAACAAGGGCCGTGACCGTGGCGACCTGCCGCGCGGCGGCGGCCACTTCACGCTCCGCCGCGCGGTCCAGCGGGGTCAACAGCGTGTCATCGGCCAGCACAAGCAGGCCGGGCGCATCCATCTGATCGCCACGCAACTCGGCCAGACGCGTGCGCCCCCATTCGGTGTCGGGCCGCGCGCGGTAGAGGGCGACCAGCCTGTCGACCACGACCCGGGCCGCGCCCAGATCATGCGCCTCGAGCGCCTGCGCGGCGGCGTGGCGCAACCCGTCCACGCGGGCCAGCCGGTTCAGCGCCGCCAGTTCGCGCAGGGCGATCGCCAGAAGGATCAGCACAAAGGCCGCAATCAGCCCCGCAAAGGTCCACCCGAGGAGGGGCGAGCGGTCGATCCAGCCCATTGCGAAATCCCACGCCGCCGTGCTGATCATTGCCACCAGCAGCGCCCCCGCCACGGACCAGAACAGCCGCGCCAGCCGCGACGGCCTGCCCGCCATGCTGCGTGCCGCCATCTGCATCGCCGCCCCCGTGGGCGCGGGCAGGTCCGTATCGGGCACAGGTGGCGCATCCGCCACGGTGGGTGCCCCGCTTGTGTCGTCGAGTTCGATCAGGACAGGTCCCTTGGCCATCACGTCACCTTCCTTGTCCATTCGAAACGGATATCGGGCAGACCTTCGTCATTGTCCGCCCCATTGGTCTGTTCACGCGGCTCAAAGCCGTGAGCGGCATAGAACGCCTGCGCGGCTGCGTTGACCTGAAAGGTCCAGAGGCTCAGGCGATCCACCTGTTCTTGAGCGGCCCGCAGCAAGGCGGATCCGATCCCGCAGCGCTGTGCAGGCGCGGCGATGTAAAGCGCGTGCAATTCGCTATCTTCGCGCGCTGCAAACCCGGCTACTGCGTCGCCGTCTTCAGCGACCGTGACCCAGCCCCGGTCGATCATCGTGCCCGCAAAGGCTATATCCTCGGCCCGCGAATGCATGCGCGGCATCCATGGGGTCGTGTCGATGAACTCGGAAAGGATCGCGCCCACTGACCCTGCATCGGTGCTGCGCGCAGGCCGCAGATGAACCGCACTCACAACCGGTCCCCGATCAGGAATTGCGCGGCGCGGTCCATACGCATGTGGGGCGGACCATCGCCGGGGCGCAAGGTCAGCGGCGCGGGCGCAAAGCGCATGATCTGGTAATCCGCGTCCAGCCATTTTTCAGCCCCCTCACGCGCCGGGGACAGGATGTGGGACGGATCGTCGGGCAGCGCGCCGGGGTAAAAGGCAGCCTGTTTGCCCGTGTCCAGCAACGTGCCGCGCACCACGTCAAGCGCACTTCCTTCATGGGTCATCGTGTCTTCGGTCGTGGCCCGCAGGGCGGCAAGCGCCAGCGCCTGCGTCTGCGCCCCGGCAAAGCGGGCACGGTCGCGGGCCTCGCGCGTCAGCGCCTCCATGATCGCCGTCAGACGGCCATGTTGCGAGTGGTGCAGATGATCGGCCTTGGTCGCGGCAAAAAGGATCTTTTCCACCCGTTTGCCACGGAACAGCTGGGTTAGGAACGCGTTGCGCCCCGGTTTGAACGCTCCAAGGATGTCGGCCATGGCAGCGCGCATGTCCTCAAGCGCGGCTGGTCCGGAATGGATCGCGCCCAGCGCGTCCACCAACACCACCTGCCGGTCGATGCGCGAGAAGTGATCGCGGAAGAATGGGCGCACCACCTGCGCCTTGTAAGCCTCGAACCGGCGCGCCATCTCGCGGCGCAGCGACCGGCGGGGGGCGTCGCCCACAGGCAAGGGCGCGAAGGTCAGCACCGGAGATCCGGCCAGATCACCCGGCAGCAAAAAGCGCCCCGGCGTGCAGTCGTAGAAGCCCGCGCCGCGTGCGGCGTGCAGATAGGCGGTAAACGCCGCCGCAAGGGATTTGGCCTGCACTTCGTCCAGCGTGGCCGCGCCGTCCGCTGCGTTGGCCTGTGCCAGATACTCCGCCCCGACAGGCCGGGTTTCCAGCCGTTTGAGGGTCGCCGCGGACCATGCGTCATAGTCTTGTTCCATCAGCGCAAGGTCCAGCAGCCATTCGCCCGGGTAGTCGATGATATCCAGATGGATCGTGCGCGGCCCCTGTAAACCGGCCAGCAGCCCGTTGGGTTTGACCCTGAGCGAGACGCGCAACTCCGACACCGCCCGCGTGCTGTCGGGCCAGCGCGGCGGTTGGCCAGTCAACGCGCCAATGTGGGTTTCATAATCGAACCGCGGCACCGTGTCGTCCGGTTGGGTCTGCAGATAGGCCGCCGCGATCCGTCCTTCGCTGGCGGCAAGCAGGTGCGGCATGCGCCCCCGGTCCAGCAGGTTTGCGACAAGCGAGGTGATGAACACCGTCTTGCCAGAGCGTGCAAGGCCCGTGACCCCGAGGCGGATCGTCGGTTCGCCAAACATATCGGCGCCGGTGTCATAGATGCCCTGGGCCACATCCAGCACCCCGTCGGCGATTGTCGTCAGAACCACGTGGCACTCTCCTTTGGCCTTGGTCACTACATAAGACTGTCAGGGGCGTATCGCCAGAGCCGGTGGTGCGGGGTGGATGGTGCGGGAGCCTCCGGCGGGGATTTTTACAAATCAGAGAAGTCATGGGCGTTGGGCCCGTTCCCCACTGGCAGCCGTTGATTACGCGGGTGAATGGGGCTAATTGGGCCGCAATGCCGCGCTATGCACTCAAGATCGAATATCACGGGGGGCCCTTCGTGGGCTGGCAGCGCCAGACCGATCAGGCGTCGGTGCAGGGCGCGATCGAGGCGGCGCTCGCGAGGCTCGAGCCGCGCGAACACAAGATCGCGGCGGCGGGGCGGACGGATGCTGGTGTGCATGCGTTGGCGCAGGTGGCCCATTGCGACATGGAGCGGGAATGGGATCCTTTCCGACTTTCCGAGGCGTTAAATTACCATTTGCGCAAAGTGCCCGTGGCCATCGTGGACTGCGCTTTGGTCACTGATAACTGGCACGCCCGGTTTTCCGCGCGCGAGCGGCGCTATCTTTATCGCATCTTGATGCGACGCGCGCCTGCCACCCATCTGAGCGGGCTGGTGTGGCAGGTCAAACAGACCCTCGATGTCGCCGCCATGCGGGAGGGTGCGGCGCATCTGCTGGGCAAACACGACTTCACCACCTTCAGGTCGACCATTTGTCAGGCCGACAGCCCGGTCAAGACCTTGGACCGGCTCGACGTGGCGCTGGTCGACACGAGTTATGGACCCGAGGTGCAGTTCGACGTGCGGGCCCGGTCCTTTCTGCACAATCAGGTGCGCAGTTTTGTCGGGACGCTTGAACGTGTGGGGGCCGGGTCATGGTCGCCGGATCAGGTGCGCGCTGCATTGGAGGCGCGCGAACGCGCGGCTTGCGGCCCGGTCTGTCCGTCTATGGGCTTGTATCTTGCTGGTGTCGGTTATCCGGACGATCCGTTCCCGGCTTAATCCAGTTCCATTGCGCCAGCCCCTGCCCCGCTTTGGCGCGATGCGTCGCTGTCGGGGACATAGGTTCGTGCAGCAAGGGTCTGCATCCTGTCGAACAGATCATCGCTGATGCCGATCCGGGCGGGTCGGGTGCGGGTGCTGGGCTCGGTCAGCGAAAGGAAGACTTTGACCTCGCTGGCATTGGCCGTGATATCGGCCTGACAGGGCAGGCTGGCCACCCAGCTTATCAACAAGGCGCGGCGGCCTGCATCGCTTTCGCGGACGCTCAAGGTTCGGGGCGAAAGCGACGCCGCTTCGATCATCGTTTCGATACGATGCGCAAGGCCTATGACATTTTGTGGCGCTCGCAGGACATCCAACAGCGCGCTATCTGCCCCTCCGTCACCCAGATGGCGCGGCAACATAGCGCCAAAAGCAAGCGCCTGCGCTGGAGGCACGCCCAGCCCTGACGCCGCCCTGACCGCAAGCGCCTGCAATTCCGTCCACGATCTTTCCGTCATCCGAGCACCGGCAACCACCAATCATCCATTTGCAGCGACAACTCGTCCGCCAAAGGCGCGCCCTGTGCCAGCGTGATACGGGTCCAAAGGTCGGACTTGGGGTCGAATTTCGTCGCACCAAAAAAACTGAGCTTGCAGCGCAGCATATCAATGGGACGACACGTCGCAGCGATCAGGTTGTCGCGGATTTCGGCGTAAGGATAGCGCACGAGCATGCCGACACGGGCGACGGCATGGGCGTGGTCGGGGTGATCGGCGAGAAAGGCTGACACGGGCATGTCCTGATTTGGCAGGGCCGCATGCAGGGCGGCCACGCGGCGCGCGATGTCGAGAGGGGTTTCGAGGTCCGCACCCATCTCGGCGAACCGGTCGCCAAGGCGCGGTTCCAGCTTGGCTTCGCTTACATACCAGAACCGCCGACATGCATCGGGAAGGGCGTAGTTCGGTTCAAGCGCCCAGGACCAGTGTTGGCTGATCGCACTACGCAGGGCATCCGTCCCTGCAAAAGGCGTGATCAGTGGGCCGCAAGGGTCGCTCATGCATTCAGCCAGACCATCGACATGTTCGGGGAACGCCTCGATCAGCAGGGCGGCCAGCAGTTCCTGCAAGGCGACGCTTTGGGATTGCGCGGCCTGCCAGAGGACTTCGACGGGTTGGATCGCTTCCGTTGACGCAAGCCGGAGCGTGAAATCTGCCCAGTCCCCTTCCAAATGGCGCAGGGTCGCATCGTGATCTGGCGCGGGGAGGTGCCATTCCGAAAGGTGAGCCGCGGCCCGGTTTGCGAGGGTTTTAAGGTGCGTGCGCTGCTCGGTACTTAGCCGATCCACGGCCCGCACCCGCGCCAGGGCCGTCTCGCGCGCCACCATCCAGTTGTTGAGCAGCACGGGATGCGTGACAAGGAACGGGGCCATTCCGAGGCCTGTGGCATTGCCGATGCCCAGATGGCGGGCAAGGTGGCGGTCCAGCCTACCGCCGCCCACATGTTGAACAAGGTCCAGCGTGAAATGCCGGATCAGGTAGACGGCCAGCATTTCCACGGCGAAGGGGCCGCCGAGTCCGGGACGGTCCGCGATCAGGTGGCGATCGGCAATGCCGAACTTGCCGTTGCCATAGACGGCGGTGGTGCGCATCAAATAGCCGATATCGCGGATCATCGCCGGGTCAGGTTGGCGGCCTTGTGTCAGGGCTGTCACCGTCGCGTCCCACATACGCACCGATTTGTTGGCGCGGCTGAGCACAAGATCTTGCGGACCGAAGCGCCCGGCCTCTTGCAAAGGGGCATTGGCGGCGATGCGGTCGACATTGGCGGTGTCCGGTTCCCCGTCATACAGGACGAACGCCGCATCCCACGCCGTGGCGATTACCCGGTCGCTGCGTTGATCGGCGGGCAAGTCGTTGGAGATTGCGACAAGGGAATAGGTGTGCCCCCCAAATGACAGGCTGTAGACAGCCCGCCCGTGGCCGTTGGCTGACATGTCCCAAAGGGTGCGTTGAATGCTGGCCCGTTCGGTGCACAGGCGCCGCACCAGAACGCGCAAAAAGCTGAGCCGCGTGGGCATCATCGCGCCCATACGTTCCAGCCGCATCACCGTTTCAGGTGCGCGCAAGCGGAGGGCATCATGTGCGATGTCTTTCATCGCGTGATCGGGATCATGGGCATGGTGTCATTAAGCCGGACGAAACCTGTCTCGGGCAAGCACTTTTCGACGAGACAAACTGCTGGAAAGCGACGTGCTTTCCAGTTTGGCACTCCATGTGGACGCGTGCGGGTTCTTGGTGTCAAAAACCAGACGGAGACCACGCCCGTCTCCGTTTAGACAGGTTGTTGCGTGTATTTGCGCAACTCGGCGCGCGCCACCTGACGTCTGTGCACCGCATCCGGCCCGTCCGCCAGACGCAGTGTCCGCTGGTGGGTCCAGGCATGCGCCAGCGGCGTATCCTGGCTGATGCCTTGCCCGCCATGCATCTGCACCGCCTCGTCGATCACCTTGAGCGACACGCGGGGGGCCACGACCTTGATCTGGCTGATCCACGGTGCCGCGGCGCGCGCATCGCCCTGATCCATCATCCACGCCGCCTTGAGGCAGAGCAGGCGGGCCATTTCAATCTCCATCCGGCATTCGGCGATGATGTCGTAGTTCGCCCCAAGCTGGGCCAGCGGTTTGCCGAATGCTTCCTTGGACAGCGATCGTTTGCACATCAACTCAAGCGCGGCCTCGGCCTGACCGATGGCGCGCATGCAATGGTGGATGCGGCCGGGACCAAGGCGGCCTTGGGAAATCTCGAACCCCCGCCCCTCGCCCAGCAACAGATTTTCGACAGGGACGCGCACGTTCGTGAACCGGATATGCATATGCCCGTGTGGCGCGTCGTCATGGCCATAGACCAGCATGGGGCGCAGCACTTCGATCCCATCACTGCCCGCCGGGACCACGATCATCGACTGGCGCTTGTGTTTGGGGGCCTCGTCCCCTTGGGTCTTCACCATGACGATGTAGACCTTGCAGCGCGGATCGCCTGCGCCGCTGGCCCAGTATTTTTCGCCGTTCAGGACATATCCATCCCCGTCCCGCACACATGACATCGAGATGTTGGTGGCATCCGAGGACGCCACGTCCGGTTCCGTCATCAGGTAGGCCGAGCGAATTTCGCCCTCCAGAAGCGGCTTCAGCCACTGTTGTTTCATCGCCTCGGTCCCGTAACGTTCGAACACCTCCATGTTGCCGGTGTCCGGGGCAGAGCAGTTGAAGACCTCGGCACCCAGGGGCGTCTTGCCCATCTCCTCGGCGAAATGGGCGTATTCGACCGTTGTCAGGCCAAAGCCCTTGTCGCTGTCGGTCAGCCAGAAATTCCACAGGCCAGCAGCCTTGGCCTTGGCTTTGAGCCCTTCGAGGATCTCGGTCTGGCGGTCGGTATATTGCCAGCGGTCGCCCTTGCCGACTTCGGCGGCGTATTCTTCCTCAAGGGGCATGATCTCGTCCCGGATCATCGCCGACACGCGGCCCAGAAGGGCGCGGTTTTCGGGGCGCAGCGTGAATGACATGTCCATAATTGTGATCCTCCCTGATTGCGCGCACCGTGGCGGAACGGTGCGCAGGTGTCCACTGCGCGCGGTCGTGCCAGCGGCGATATTTTTCGGACCGGGATAGGGCGCGGTGTCAGGCGGCGCGCAGGCCCAAAACCTCGCGCGCCTGTGCCGGCGTGGCGACGGGACGGTCGTGCTTGGCACAAATCTCGGCCAGCCGCGTGACAAGCGCCGCGTTCGAGGGTGCAAGCGTCGTCTTGTCCCAGCGCACGTTGTCCTCAAGCCCGGTGCGCGCATGGCCACCAGCGGCAACGGCCCATTCGTTCAGCACGACCTGATTGGCCCCGATCCCGGCGGCGCACCACGGCGCGCCCGGAAACAGGCGGTTGACCGTTTCCACATAGAAATCAAAGACAAAGCGTTCGGCGGGCATCGCGTTCTTCACCCCCATAACGAACTGCACATAGGGTGTGTCCGTGATCTTGCCGGCCTTGTGCATCTGTGCGGCCATCAGGATGTGGCTGAGGTCGAAGGCCTCGATCTCGGGCTTCACGTCATATTTTACCATCTCGCCAGCCAGCCAGTCCACGAGGTCGGGCGGGTTTTCGTAGACGCGGGTCGGAAAGTTGTTCGACCCGACCGACAGCGACGCCATGTCGGGCCTGAGCGACAGCATGCCACCGCGTTCCTTGCCCGCACCCGAACGACCGCCGGTCGACAACTGGACGATCATGCCGGGACAGTGCTTTTCCACGCCCTCCTTCAAGGCGGCGAATTTGTTGGGGTCCGAGCTGGGGGACTCGTCGTCGTTGCGCACATGGGCGTGGCAGATGCTTGCACCGGCCTCGAACGCGGCATGGGTGCTTTCGATCTGTTCCGATATCGTGACGGGCACGGCGGGGTTGTCGGCTTTGCGCGGAACCGAGCCGGTGATGGCAACACAGATGATACAGGGGTCGGACATTTAGGCCCTCATTGGTGGTTTGCTTGCGTTCACTCTCGGGTATCCGGGCAGCAAGGTCCAGTGTGTGCCCGCACAGCCCCTGTGTATCGCCTTTGCCATACCGACCCGCACCTGATTGGGGCGCATGTCGGCGGGACGGGCGTGGATCATTGCCAAAAGGTCGATCTGCGGCTGCGACGCTTCGGTCACGTCCCACAGGTTTTTCAGTTGGTGCAGCTTATCGTCTGGCTGTGACGGAATGCGGCTGTAATTCTTGCGCGCATCCGCCCCCTCGCCCTGCGGTTCCAAGGTTAGAACCTGTTCGTGCCACTACGGCTTGCCCATGAAATTGCGGGGGCGATGCTCTGGCAGGTCCACTTCGGCCGGGTCATGCACACGCGAGCAAGGTTCGGGCGCGTCGAACGAGTGCTGCGGGTCGGGAAAGCTCACCCATGTGCAGAACGGCGCGTCATGGTCCTGTCGCAGTCAGTCAATTGCGAGATCAGCGGTCCACGTGGAATTGTGCCATTCCGCGGGCAGTCGCGAATGCCAAATCTGCGCAGCACGCGTGGTGTCACCGCGGTTTTCCCACATCGAACCGGTGCGCGCATCACCCTGCCCGTCTGGATGATACCAGCGTTCGCAATGCTGCCTGCCCGGCGGCTTTTCCGGGCCCCACCAGTTGTGCCCCACCAACATCAACTCGACATTGTCAAATCCCATACAGGGCCCGTTCCACGTATCCGGATATCGTGCGGATGACATGAGACACTCGGGCGTGCCCGTCGCGTCAAACGTGTGGTATGTCGAAAAATGCGCCTTGCCGAAACAAGCGGTGCCATAGCCCGTCTGCCCCAGCATGCCCGCACATCCAAGCGCGCCGATGCCGGGGTCAAGGTCAATGCCATAGTTATCAACGCCGTGCGTGCGCGGCAGCTGACCTGTGAGGATCGAGGCGCGCGCAAGTTGGCACACAACGCAAGCCGTGATTGCCACGTCGAAAAAGGTGCCCGCCGCCGCCAACGCGTCAAGATGTGGTGTTATAAAGTTGCGCCCCTTAAAGCCGAGGCAATCGGCACGCTGCTGATCGGCAGAGATCAAAAGGATGTTCGGTCGTATGGCCGCATCGCAGATTTTCGCTTGTCTTTATCCGGTTCCGGGAAAAGACTGCTTGCTTGTTGACTCATCAACTAATTTTCAAGAATCGAAGCGACGAACACGATGACCCCCGAAAACTCTCCTCTGAAACTGCGCGCGGATCTGACCTGTCGCCTGAGCCGCCTGCAGGCGCAAATCAACGCGCAGGCCCAGCACATCCTGCGCACCCACAGCGACATCGGGCAGACCGAATGGCGCGTGTTGGTGCTGGCCGAAAATCACGGGCAATGCACAATGGCCACAATCGTCCGCGACGGTCAGATCGACAAGGCGCAGGTCAGCCGCGCGGTGAAGTCGCTGATCAAAAAAGGCTACCTCAACAGCCGTGTCGATCCGGACGACAACCGTCAGGGCATCCTGAGCCTGACACCTGTCGGGCAGACTCTGCATGCCACAATCCTGCCCCTGATGGAGGCACGCCAGCACATGCTGATGGCGGATCTGAGCGAAGAGGAAATCGCGAAGACCTATGACGTCCTCGACCGGCTCGAAGAGGCGGCCCAGCGCCGCGATTTCTAGGCTTGCGCGCGGATCGAAGTAGGGTGGCAACCTGCTGGTGTCCTGTCGGACGAACATCAGGCACGCGCCATGGGCTGTGCGGGCCATCCATTTGTGCAAACGCCCAGTCTGGACGCATTGGCCGCGCGCGGCACGCGGTTCGATGCGGCCTATACCCCCTCGCCCATCTGCGTGGCTGCCCGCGCCAGTTTCGCCGCCGGGCGCCCTGTGCACCAGACCCGCAAATGGGACAACGCGATGCCCTATGACGGGTCGATCCCGGGTTGGGGACATGCCCTGCAGGCGACGGGTGTGCGGTGCGAAAGCAATGGCCAGCTGCACTATTAATAATCGACGGAGGACGCGGCCGGGTATGACGCCGAACACATGCCCATGATGTTAGCGGGTGACGTTGGCAAGGTCTGGCCCAGCGTGCGGGATGCGGCCACGCGCTAGATCAGCACCGACCAGATGCCGGGCGATCATATCAGCCCCGGCACCCGCACCCGTACAGACAACGACGCCGCCGTAACGCAACGCAGGTGCGATTGGCTGACCGCTGGCCCGCACCCGCACGACGGGCCTTCGTGCCTGTATGTCGGTCTGGTCGCACCGCATTTCCCGCTGGTGACCCCGCAAGACTTCTATGGTCTCTATCCGCACGAGAGCCTGCCAGAGCCCAAACTGCCCCATAAGCAGGGCTCCGCGCGCCACCCTTGGGTGGAAAATCAGAATGCCTTCATGGACAGCGACGCGATTTCGGGCGATGTGGACGCGCGGCGTGTCGCGATAACGGCCTGCTACGGGCTGACCTCGTGGCTTGATCACAATATCGGTCGTGTCCTGACTCCGCTGGATGAAGCGGGGCTCGGCGCGGACACGACTATTATCCATGCCTACGATCACGGCAACAATGTCGGCGCACGTGGCCTTTGGGGAAAGCCCAACACGTACGAGGAAAGTGCCGCCATACCGCTGATCATCGTCGGCCCGGACCATGCAAGCGATCACGACGGCTGGTCCATCACCACCTGCGAACGGCCCATGCACAACCCATTCTTGACTGCTATGGGTTCGCGATCACCTCCGGCGGGCGCGAATTTGTCTATTCCGGCGATGCGGGCCCCTGCGAGGCGCTGAGCCAACTCGCCACCGGCGCGGATCTTGACTGCATTGGGCTATCGGCTGGATACAGATGCGGCAAGCGCCGAGAAGGCCGCCATGTCCCCAGTCCTCAGCAGATTTTGGACCTTGGGGCGCGGGCCGTCGACCGATGGGCGGGTGGACGAAGATTTGGGCATATTTGACATCTGACTTCAACTGCCTGCTTTTTAAGCGTAAATGAGGCCGCAGACGTTCCTCCGATTTATCGCGGTTGCAGGCGACCAAAGACTGTGTTCGACTGCTATGATGCCAAAGACGCCAAAATATTTCGACGAGATGTACGGACATGGCAACACGCCGCGTTCGCCCTACGAAGACTATTGCAAATGGTTCAACGGCGAGAACAACGCCCGCCTTTTGCAAAAGTCCGAAGAGGCCGAGGCGCTGTTCCGTCTGATCGGGGTCACTTTCAACGTCTACGGCGATCCGGACGCAACCGAACGGCTGATCCCCTTCGATCTGGTGCCACGCATCATATCGGGGCGCGAATGGGCGATCCTGTCCAAGGGCATCGAACAGCGGGTGCGCGCACTCAACGCCTTTTTGCATGATATCTATCACCGTCAGGAAATCGTGCGCGCAGGTCGCTTGCCTGCCGAGATGATCGCCCGGAACGAAGCATTTCTTCCCCAGATGATAGGCGTCATGCCCCCCGGCGACGTTTACACGCACATCGTCGGCACTGATCTTGTGCGCACTGGAGATGACGAGTTTTTCGTGCTTGAGGACAACGCGCGAACGCCGTCTGGTGTGAGCTACATGCTCGAAAATCGCGAGACGATGCTACACATGTTCCCGGAGTTGTTTTCCAAGGTCAAAGTCCGTTCGGTCAGCCAATACCCCCGCTCGTTGCGCCGATCCCTGTCGGCCTGCGCCCCGCCCGCGTGCGACGGGCGCCCGACGATTGCAGTTTTGACCCCCGGCATCCACAACTCGGCCTATTATGAACACGCCTTTCTCGCGGACCAGATGAGTGCGGAACTGGTAGAGGGCCACGATCTGCGTGTTGTGGACGGGCGTGTCGCCATGCGCACGACCCAAGGGTACAAAGCCATCGACGTGCTTTATCGCCGGGTCGATGACGATTATCTGGACCCGATGAATTTCAATCCTGACAGTATGCTGGGCGTGCCCGGGATCATGGATGTCTACCGCGCGGGCGGCATCACCATCGCAAATGCGCCCGGCACCGGCATTGCGGATGACAAGGCGATCTACAGCTACATGCCCGACATCGTCGAATTCTACACAGGCGAAAAGGCGATCCTGAAGAACGTGCCGACACATCGCTGTTCGAACCCCGAAGCGCTGAAATACGTTCTCGAAAACCTCGCCGAACTGGTGGTCAAGGAAGTGCACGGGTCCGGTGGCTACGGGATGCTGGTCGGGCCAGCGGCCTCGAAAAAGGAAATCGCGGATTTCCGCATCAAGCTTGAGGCGAAACCGGACAACTATATCGCACAGCCCACGCTGGCGCTGTCCACCGTGCCGATCCTGACCGACGCCGGGCTTGCCCCGCGCCATGTGGATCTGCGCCCCTTCGTGCTGGTCTCGCCCCAAAAGGTCGAAATCATGCCCGGCGGTCTGACCCGCGTGGCGCTGTCCGAAGGGTCGCTGATCGTGAACTCGTCGCAGGGTGGGGGCACCAAGGACACCTGGGTGCTGGAGGACTAGGACATGCTGGGAAAAACCGCAAGTGGCCTGTTCTGGATGTTCCGCTATCTGGAACGCGCCGAAAACACGGCCCGGATGATCGACGCGGGCCTGCGCATCTCGCTGACCCGATCGAGTGCCGCAGAAAGTGAGTGGACCGCCATCCTGTCCTCGACCGGCCTGCGAGAGGCTTACAAGGCCGCGCATGGCGCCCCCGATCCGGGCAGGATCATCGACTTTCTGCTGCGCGATCCGAACAACCCCGGCAGCATCATGGCCGGGATCGAGGCCGCGAGGGTCAATGCCCGTGTCGTGCGCACCGCCCTCACCCGCGAGGTCTGGGAGGCGGTGAACGAGTGTTACATGGTGCTCAAGCGGCTGTTGGCCGAACCTGTCGCGGATCGCGATTTGCCGCGTGTGTTGCAGATCATCCGACAGCGCAGCGCCTTTGTGCGCGGAGCCTCGCACGGGTCGATGGTGCGCAATGACATGTACAATTTCAGCCGGATCGGCACGTTCTTTGAACGGGCGGACAATACCGCGCGGATTCTGGACCAGAAGTACTATATCCTGCTGCCGTCGGTGCGGTTGGTCGGCAGTGCCTCGGACAATGTGCAATGGGACACGATCCTGCGCGCCACCTCGACCACGCGTGCCTACCAGACGCTGCATGACAGCGAAACAGATCCCATGGCGATCGCGCGCTTTTTGATCCTTGATGGCCGCCTGCCGCGCAGCCTTGCCTTTTGCTATGGCAAAATCGGCGAAAACCTTGGCTTTCTGGCACAGGAATACAATGCTCGCCACGAATGCCATGCGCTGGCCGACGCGCTGTGCAGCCAGTTCAAGGCCAACGACATGAATGCCATTTTCGACTACGGACTGCACGAATTCATCGCGGATTTCCTGAGCAGCAGCGCCGCATTGGGCCGCCAGATTGAAATTGATTACAGGTTCAGCGAGTGACGCCATGCGATTGAGAGTCGAACACAAAACCCGCTACACCTACAACGAACCGGTGCCTTACGCCCTGCAACAAGTGCGACTGCGCCCCAAGTCGCGCCCCGGTCAGGAGATCGTGGATTGGGACATCGAAGTGCGCGGCGGACAGGTCGAGGTCGCGTTCGAAGACGAGCATGCCAATTCCGTCGATCTGGTCAGCTTCACCCCCGGCGAGACAGAGATCGAGATCATCTGCCGCGGCACCGTCGATGTCGAGGATCAGGCGGGCGTCGTCGGCCCGCAAGGCGGGTTCGTGCCCCTGTGGCTGTTTCAGCGCAGCACGGCCCTGACCACAGCAGGTCCGCAGCTTCAGGCGCTGATCGACAGCGCCTCGCTCGAGGGTACAGCGCTTGACCAGTTGCACGCGCTTTCGGCCCATGTGCTGGCGGCAATCCCCTATTCGACCGATCAGGGCGAATCCGACCTGACGGCCGAGGATGTGATGAGCGCGGGCTACGGGGTCTGTCAGGACCATGCCCATGTCTTTATCACGGCCGCCCGCGCGCTTGGATTTCCGGCCCGCTATGTGTCGGGCTATCTGATGATGAACGACCGGATCGAGCAGGACGCAACCCATGCCTGGGCCGAAGCGCATGTGCCCGGCCTTGGCTGGGTCGGCTTTGACGTCTCGAACGCCATGTCCCCCGATGCACGCTACATCCGCGTGGCCACGGGCCTTGACTACCGTGGTGCTGCCCCAATTTCGGGCATGCGCTACGGCAGGGCCGGCGAGGCGATGTCGGTCGCCTTGCAGGTGCAGCAGCAATAGCGCAAAATTGCTTGCGGCACGGACCAGGGTTGCGCAAGAGGCTGACAGGGACATGACATATTGCGTGGGGATGCGCCTGAGGGCCGGTTTGATTTTCATGTCGGATACCCGGACGAATGCGGGCGTCGACAACATCTCCACCGTGAAAAAGATGCACACGTGGGAGGTCCCGGATGAACGGTTTCTCGTCGTGATGACGGCGGGCAACCTTGCCACCACACAATCGGTCATCAGCCTGCTGGACGAACGTGCCAAGGCCCCCGAAGACCGGAATCCGTCGATCCTGCAGGCCCCGTCCATGTTCCAGATCGCGCGCGAAGTCGGACGGACCCTGCGCGAGGTGATCCAGTCCAACAGTGCGTCAGGCCAGACGGCGGACAGCAAATTCGGCGCCACACTGATCGTGGGGGGGCAAATCAAGGGCTCTCCGCCCCGCCTGTTCCTGATCTATCCCGAGGGCAATTTTATCGAGGCGTCGGACGACACCCCGTTCTTTCAGATCGGCGAGGCGAAGTATGGCAAGCCGATCCTCGTGCGCGCCCATGAACAGGACATGTCGTTCGAGGAGGCGGTGAAGCTGTTGATGGTCAGCTTTGATTCGACCATCAAGTCGAACCTGTCTGTGGGCTTGCCGCTGGATTACGTGACATACACTGCCGATACCATGCGTACGGGGCACGCGGCGCGGGTCGCATATGACGATCCTTATTACCAGGTGGTGTCGCGTGGATGGAGCGAAGCACTCAAGCTGGCGTTCCAGCAATTGCCTGCATTCGAATTCGAACCGTAAAGGTGGCGCACGACACGTGTCAGTGCATCTCCGGGGGCAGGTAGTCGCGGATCGAACTTGCCTTGCGGCTGAACGGCGCGTCAATCTCCCGCAACTCCAGTGACAACATGAACGGGGCCGACCCCATCAAATCGGCAGTGAATGCACGCGCTGCATCGAACACGGCGTCTGTGGCGATTGTCTTGGCCGCATCATCCCGACCCGCGGCCAGGCGCACGGTAATGTCGATGAACCCATGGTGCGCGTCGCCATCCGCGATCACCACGTGAGTGGCCGCATGGGCCCGCACTCGGATACCTGCGGGCGGAAAAACGCCCGTCGCTGCCGCTGCATCCTTCAGCGCAACACACAATGCGGCCATGTCGAGCCTGTCTTCAATATTTGCGGAGTAGTCCAGGATGATATGGGGCATGGGTGATCTTTGCCCCCCACTCTAGCGCGCGCAAGCCAAAAGTGCTGCGATATCCAGATGCGCGTCGAGATGATCGGCCAGCGCATCCAGCGTCGCCTCGACCGTCTGAGAATAGGAGGCTGCGCCCCCCGCGACGCCCAGTCCCGCAAGCCATGCCCGGCGAAACCCGTCATTCGCAAACATGCCATGCAGGTAACTGCCCGCCACGCGGCCATCTGCGCTGATCGCGCCCTCGTTCTGCCCGTCCACACAGGCAAAAGGACGCGCGCGGTCCACGCCTTCGCTGCGCCCGATATGGATTTCATAGCCCTGAAACCTCTGACCGGTCGGCGCATGCACGGCGTCAACCGTGGTCAGGCGCTTGTCACCGGTCATCACGGTCTCGACGTCCAGCAGCCCTAGCCCAATGCTCTCCCCCGGTGGGCCCTCGATCCCCTGGGGGTCCGCAACAGTGCGCCCGAGCATCTGGAACCCGCCGCAAATGCCCAGCACGTGTCCGCCCCGGCGGTAATGCGCCCGCACATCCTCACCCCAGCCCTGCGCCCGCAGAAAGGCCAGATCGCCCAAGGTCGATTTACTGCCCGGAACGATCACCACGTCTGTGTCCGCAGGCAGCGCCTGGCCTTCGTGCAGCATGGTCAGCCGCACACCCGGCTCCTGCGCCAGCGGGTCCAGATCGTCGAAATTGGCGATGCGTGAGAGTTTGAGGCAGACAATGTGCAAGCCTTCGGCCTTTACAGGCGTCGCGATGTCCAGCGCATCCTCGGCAGGCAGTTTCCAGGCATCCGCAAACCAAGGCAGTACGCCAAAGCCGCGCCAGCCGGTGTGCGCCTCGATCATACTGTAGCCATCTTCGAACAGGTGCGGGTCGCCGCGAAAGCGGTTGATCAGAAAGCCCGCGATCATCGCCGCGTCGCTCGTGTCGATCACTGCTTTCGTGCCCACGATCTGCGCGATCACTCCGCCCCGGTCGATGTCCCCGGCAAGGATCACCGGGCAGTCGGCGGCGCGGGCAAAGCCCATATTGGCGATGTCGCCTTGGCGCAGGTTCACCTCTGCCGGGCTGCCCGCCCCTTCGACCAGTACCAGATCGTATTTCGATTTCAGACGGTTGAAGCTGTCGAGGACGGGTGCCATCAGCGTCGGCTTCATGGCGGCATAGTCGCGCGCCTTGACCGTCGCCACTCGCTTGCCCTGCACAACGACCTGAGAGCCGATATCCGTCTCGGGCTTGAGCAGCACCGGGTTCATGTCGGTATGCGGCGCCAGCCCGCAGGCCATGGCCTGCAGCGCCTGCGCGCGCCCGATCTCTCCGCCATCCGACGTCACGGCGGCGTTGTTGGACATGTTCTGCGGTTTGAACGGGGCGACGGTCAGGCCCCGGCGCACAGCGGCGCGGCACAGGCCCGCGACCAGCATGGACTTGCCGACATTGGAGCCGGTGCCTTGGATCATAAGGGCGGTCACGCGAAGTCTTCCAAAAATGCCGCCAGTCCATCACGGCTTTGGTCGGTGAAATGAAAGGCCGACCAGCCGCGCGCCCTTGCAGCATCGACATTAGGGCGCGTGTCGTCGATCAGCACATGATGTTGCGGCGCGTAACCGCTCCACTGCTCAATGGCTGCGAAATAGGCCGCATCCGGTTTCGCAACGCCCATACGGCCAGATGCAAAAACACGCTCCACCAGAGCGCCAAATCCCATCTCACTCTCGATGTATGTGGCGCGGCGCGCTTCGTTGTTGGTGGCGATCACATGGCGCGCGGAATGGTTGTTCAACCACGCAACCACGTTGGGGTCAGGCCGCGCGTCCTTGGCGAACCAGTAAGCAAGGAAAGCGTCGGCATCAACCTGCGGATGCGAGACGTGCAACCAGTCTCCCAGTGCCACACGCAAATCAAGCTGACCGCGTACAATCCGGTGAATAAGACCGGAACCAAAAAGGTGGTCGACCATCGCAGACTTGTCGACACCCCAATCCGCCTCCACGTCGTCCGCCCAGACAAAGCGTCCGTCGACGATGTTGGCGTTCAGCACGCCATCAAAATCCCATGCAATCAGGTGCTTGCTCACCTAGAACTCCACACCCTTCTGCGCCTTCACCCCGTCCTTGAACGGGTGCTTTACCAGCGTCATCTCGGTCACCAGATCTGCCGCCTCGATCAGTTCGGGCTTGGCGTTGCGTCCGGTCAGAACAACATGGGTCATGCGCGGTTTCTGGTGCAGCAGGAAATCAACCAACTCGTCGATATCCAAATAATCGTAGCGCAGCGCGATGTTGATTTCGTCCAGCAAGACAAAGTCGACCTCGTCGTCGAGGATCTGCTCTTTGGCGATTTCCCAGCCCTTTTTGGCCGCCGCGACGTCGCGCTCGCGGTCCTGGGTTTCCCATGTGAACCCCTCGCCGGAGACGAAGAACCGGCACTCATCCGCGAAACGATCCCGCAAGAAGGTCTTTTCCCCGGTGTCCCAGTTGCCCTTGATGAACTGAACCACAGCGCAAGGGATGCCGTGGGAAATGCAGCGCATGATCATGCCGAAGCCGCTCGACGACTTGCCCTTGCCCGCCCCGGTGTGGACCATGATCAGGCCCTTTTCCTCGGTTTTGGTCTCCATCATCTTGTCGCGGGCGGCCTTGATCTTCTTCATCTTGGCGTTGTGGCGGGCGGTGACGTCGTCCATGGCTCTCTCCTTCTTGTCGGGGCTTTGGTGCCATGGAACGGCTGCACGTACCAGTGCCGTTCGCGCTTGACTCGGACCCTGTGCGCGCGCACTACGGATGCGCTGGTGCCCGGGGTTCGCTTCGGGTGAAAAGGGAATGCGGAGGGGGCCAAGGCCCTCAAACGCAGCCGCCCCCGCGACCGTGACCGGAGAAGGTTGCCCACAGCCACTGGCGCAAGCCGGGAAGGCAGGCCAACCGACAGGGCAACCTGACATCCGCAAGCCGGGAGACCTGCCAGCAAGAAAGATATGACGTAACCGGACGGGGTGTTTTCGGGTGTCGGGTCGTAATGGCAAGTCTTGCCGCCCGCCATCCCCCTGTCAAAGCTGATGGATGAAAGATGAGCGCATTGCCCCCCGTAGAGCTTCTGGTCTGCGTCAAGTGCCGCCGCGAGACCGAAGTGCCCGAGGGCGGCACCCGGCCGGGCGAGGCGCTGCATGCAGAACTGGCCGCACGCACGATGCCCGAGGGCGTCACGCTGAAGGCTGTCGAGTGCCTGTCCAACTGCTCTTCCGGCTGTTCCGTCGCCATCCGCGGCGGTGCCGCGCGTTGGACCTATGTCTATGGCAACCTCATGGAAACCGAACATGCCGACACCGTGATCGAAGGCGTCACCGCCTATGCTGCCACGCCGGACGGACTTGTTCCGTGGCGCACCCGCCCCGAACATTTCCGCAAGAACTGCATCGCCCGCATCCCACCGCAGGAGTTTTGACTATGACAAATCCGCACCGAAACCCCAACCTGAACAAGATCCCCGTCACCGTCATCACCGGCTTTCTCGGCTCGGGCAAGACAACCCTCGTGCGTCACCTGATGCAGAACCCGCAAGGCAAGCGGCTGGCCGTGATCGTCAACGAATTCGGCGACGTGGGGGTGGATGGCGAAATCCTCAAGGGCTGCGCCATCCCTGAATGCCCTGCTGAAAACATCATGGAACTGGCCAATGGCTGCATCTGCTGCACCGTCGCCGACGATTTCATTCCCACGATCGAAGCGCTGATGGCACTTGACCCGCAGCCCGAACATATCCTGATCGAAACCTCGGGCCTTGCCCTGCCCAAACCGCTGCTCAAGGCGTTCGACTGGCCCGACATCCGCTCGCGCATTACGGTGGATGGCGTGATCGCGCTGGCCGATGCTGAGGCGGTTGCGGCTGGCCGGTTCGCCCCGGACGTGGCGCGGGTGGATGCGCAGCGGCTGGCCGATGACTCCCTCGACCATGAGACGCCCCTGTCCGAGGTGTTCGAGGACCAGATCGCTTGCGCCGACATCATCCTGCTGACCAAGCCCGACCTTGCCGGACCCGAAGGGATCGCGAAGGCGCGCGCGATCATCGCCGCCGAAACTCCCCGCACTATTCCTGTCGTAGAAGTGGCCGAAGGCGCGGTGGACCCACGCATCATCCTTGGACTTGAGGCCGCCGCCGAAGACGACATGGACGCCCGGCCCAGCCATCACGATGGGCATGACGATCACGAGCACGACGACTTTGAGTCGGTTATCATCGACATCCCCGAAGTCTCAGACCCCGCCGACCTCGTCGCCCGGATCGAGGCCATGGCAAAGTCGCAGAACATCCTGCGGGTCAAGGGCTATGCCGCAGTAACCGGAAAACCGATGCGTCTGCTGGTGCAGGCCGTGGGCGCGCGCGTGCGTCACCAGTATGACCGCCAGTGGAGGCCGAATGAGGCACGTCAGGGCCGTTTGGTCGTGATTGCCGAACATGACGACGTAAATGCCGACGCCATCCGCGCCGCATTGGTTCAGGTTGCGGCAGCCGCCGAATAATTGAGGACGCCCCATGCACGTCGTCTTTCGCGAAAGCCATGGCCTGGAAGAGACCGAAACACCGACCGATCTGGGGCAGACGCCTGCGGACCTGGTGGTGCTGTCGTTTTCTGACAGCGACCTTGGCGCGTTCGGCGCAGCGTGGCATCGCGGCGGCGGTGCGAAGGGCAAATTACCCACCTTGCGCCTCGCCAACCTGGTGGGGCTCAAGCACCCACTATCCGTTGACACTTATGTAGAACAGACGCTTACGGGGGCCAAGGGCATCCTGATCCGCCTGATCGGCGGCGTGCCTTATTGGGCCTACGGTTTGCAACAGGTCTACGCACTGGCGCAGGCTGAAGGCATAGCGCTGGCCGTGCTGCCTGCGGACGGGCGGGTGGACAAACGGCTGGACGAGATGTCGACGCTGCCGGTGTCAACCCTGCGCCGCCTTGCCCATCTGTGCGACACTGGTGGCACCATCGCGGCGCAAGCGGCCCTTGCGCAAATGGCGCTGGCCTCGGGCCTGTACGCGGGCCCGGTGCAGGGTGCGAAATCCCTGCCCATGGTCGGCGCTTGGACGCCGGAACATGGCGTGAGTTGCCCCTTGGTCATGGCAGCAAACGATAAACCTCTGGTCATCGTCACCTTCTACCGCGCCTACCTCGCCGCCGCTGACCTGTCGCCTATCGAGGCACTGTTCAACGCCCTGCGCACCCGTGGATTCGGCGTGCTGGGTCTGTTTGCGCCCTCGCTCAAAGCACCCGATGCAAGCGCGTGGATGGCCCGCCAGATCACGCATCTGGCTCCTGTTGCAATCGTCAACGCCACGGCCTTTTCCGGCAAGGGCAAAGATGGCACATCGCCGTTGGACGCAGGCGATGTGCCCGTGTTTCAGGTGGCGCTGGCCACATCGACCCGCGACGCATGGGCCGAGGCCGAGCGCGGCTTGTCGCCTGCCGACCTCGCCATGCATGTCGTTCTGCCAGAAGTGGATGGGCGGCTGTTCGCCGGCGTCAGTTCGTTCAAGGAACCGCAGCCGCGTGACGCAGATCTGCAATTTTCGCGCTATGCGCACAAAGCGGATATTCTTCGGACAAATGCTGTTGCCGAAAAGGTAAAGGCATGGTGCGATCTGGCCGCGACCCCGGCGCAGGGGCGCACGTTGGCGTTGGTGTTGTCCACCTATCCGGGCAAGGACTGGAACATGGCGCATGCGGTGGGTCTTGATGCGCTGGCCTCGGCAGATGCCATCGTTGGCGATTTGGCAGACGCCGGATACGCGACGGGGCAGCCATGCCTGCTCGACAGCGCCCTTCTCACACAGACCATCGACTGGCCGCTGGCGGACTACCGTGCCGCCCTCGCCACTCTGCCCCAAGCCCTGCAGGACGACCTGACAGCCGCATGGGGCGACGCAGGCGACGAAGCGCAGTACGGAAAATTCCATTTTCCGGCAGTGCGGCGGGGCAATTTGACCATCGCCCTGCAACCTGAACGAGGCACGCCCGCAACCCGCGACGACGACTACCACGATCTCGCGCGCACCCCGCGCCATGCCTATGTCGCCTTTTACCTCTGGCTGCGCACCCGGACCCAAGCCCTGATCCACATCGGCGCGCATGGCACGCTGGAATGGCTGCCCGGCAAATCGGTGGCCCTGTCGGATGCCTGCTGGCCCGAGGCGCTGATCGGCTCCACCCCAGTGCTGTACCCCTTTATCGTCAACGATCCGGGCGAAGCGGCGCAGGCCAAGCGCCGGATCGGGGCCATGACCCTTGGCCACCTGCCCCCCCCGATGAAGGCCTCTGCCACCCCTGACCGCCTTGTTCGGCTTGAGACGCTGCTGGACGAGTTTTCCAATGCGGACGGTCTGGACCCCAAGCGCCGCGACCGTTTGCAGGGCGACATTCGCGCCGAGGCGCAGGCGCTGGGGGTCGAGGACGATCTGGGGCTGGCGGGTGCGACCAGTACGGCCGAAGCGATCCCCCGCATCGACCGCTTTGTCTGCGACATCAAGG
>CAYGPT010000061.1:0-21836 GCA_964351755.1 uncultured Rhodobacterales bacterium
TGTCCACCGCAGCCGCGCGCGCGCTGATCACGGCGGGCAAGCCCGGCTCGATCATCCACATCTCGTCCCAGATGGGCCACGTGGGCGGTGTCGACCGCGCCGTCTATTGCGCGACCAAGCACGCGGTCGAGGGCATGGTGAAAGCGATGGCCATCGAGTGGGGCAAGGCGGGCATCCGCATCAACACGATCTGCCCTACTTTCATCCGCACGCCCCTCAGCCAGCCGACATTCGACAACCCTGAACGGTTTGCGTGGATCATGGACAAGATCAAGCTGCCCCGCGCGGGCGAGGTCAGCGATATCATGGGCGCGGTTCAGTTCCTCGCCTCGGACGCCTCGGCAATGGTCACGGGCACGTCGATGCTGATCGACGGGGGCTGGACGGCGGACTGATGGCGGAACGTGCGGTGACAGCGATGGATGTGGCGGAAAAGGCTGGCGTGTCCCGCTCGGCGGTCAGCCGGGTATTCACGCCCGGTGCGTCCGTGTCCGAACGGACCGCCAAGAAGGTGCGCAGCGCCGCCGAAGCGCTGGGATACCGCCCCAACGTCCTTGCACGATCCCTCATCACCGGGCGTTCGCGCATCATCGGGCTGGTCGTCGCCTACCTCGAAAACCAGTTCTACCCCGAGGCCATCGAACGGCTCAGCCGCGATCTGCAAAGGCGTGGCTATCACGTGCTGGTCTTCATGGCCTCGAACACCGGCGAGGAAGCGGACGAGGTGATGGAGGAACTGCTGGACTACCAGGTCGACGGCATCATCGCCGCCTCCGTTGGCATGTCCAACGACCTAACGCGCCGCTGCGAGGCCGCTGGAATTCCCATCGTTCTGTTCAACCGCGCGCAGGATGACGATCGGCTGTCCGCCGTGACCTCCGACAACTACCACGGCGGGCGCAAGCTGGCCGAATTCCTCGTCGCGGGCGGGCACCAGCGCATCGCTCATATCGCAGGGTGGGAAGAGGCCTCGACCCAACGCGACCGCGAGGCGGGGTTTCTTGCCGGTTTGCAGGCCGCCGATCGTACCCTGTACGCGCGCGGCGTCAGCGATTTCAACTTCGACAAGGCCAAAGCCGTGGCGCGCGCGATGTTCGCGGCCCCCGACCGCCCGGACGCGGTGTTCTGTGCCAACGACCACATGGCTTTTGCGGTGATGGATGTGCTGCGCTTTGAACTTGGCCTGAACGTGCCGGGCGATGTGTCGGTTGTGGGTTATGACGATGTACGTCTGTCCGCATGGCCCAGCTATGACCTGACCACCGTGCGTCAGCCCGCAGGCCAGATGGCGCAGGCTGCCATCGACATTCTGATGGATCGCCTTGCCGATCCGGCAACGAAACCGCGCCGCGTCGCACTTGACGGCCCGCTGATCCTGCGCGGATCGGCCCGCATACCCGAAGGATACGCACCATGAAGGGTTTTGACCCCCGCTGGAAAGACTTTCCAGACTACATCATCGGCATAACCAAAGAGATTTGGGAGGATCGCGGCATCGCGACCCTGCATCACTATTACAGCCCCGACATCGTCGTGCGCTCACCCGCCTCAGTGGTCATTGGCAACGAAAAGGTCATCGGCGCGACCATGGCGACGCTCGCCGAATTCCCCGACCGGACCCTGCTGGGCGAAGACGTGATCTGGAGCGGGAGCCCGGAGGAGGGGTTGCTGTCCTCGCACCGCCTGTTCAGCACGGCCACGCACATGGCGGACGGGGTTTATGGCAAGGCGAGCGGGAAGAAGCTGCAATACCGGATCATCGCCGACTGCCATGCCATCGACAACCAGATCAACGACGAATGGTTGATCCGCGACCAGACCGCCATCGTCAACCAGATCGGATGGGAGGCCAAGGCCTATGCCGCAGACCTCATCGCGCGCGAGGGTGGGCCGGAAAACGCGGTGCGCCCGCTGACCCCGGCGACGGACCAGCCGGGCCCTTACAAGGGGCGCGGCAATGACAACGAATGGGGCGCGAAATACGCCGATATCCTGACGCGGATCATGGGGGCGGACATGGCTGTTATCCCGGCGGAATACGACCGCGCGGTGCAGTCGGAATATCCCGGTGGGGCTACCGGCTATTCTCACGGCCCGGTGGATCGGTTCTGGATGGGGCTGCGCGCGTCCTTTCCCGACGCTAAATTCACCATCGACCACGTGATCGGGCGCGATGACCCGCTGATGCCACCCCGCGCCGCGATCCGCTGGGCGCTGCATGGCAAACATGACGGCTGGGGCTATTTCGGCGCGCCCACGGGGGCCGAGGTCTACGTGCTGGGGATTTCGCACGCCGAATTCGGGCCGTGGGGGCTGCGGCGCGAATATGCGCTGTTTGATGAGACCGCGATCTGGAAACAGATCCTGTTGCAGACGGGATAGGGGCAGCATGCGCTTGAATGGGAACCACTCAGTCCCCAACTTGACCCCTGCCGCACCCACGCGGCGGACAAAACGGATTTGAGCCATGCAACGCTATGACGAATTGATGTTCACCCCGGCCGTTCAGGCCCTGCAGGACGCCGAAGGCAGCCGCGAGATGTATGCGCGCAGCTATGGCGCGCGCACCCGGGCGCTGGGTGTGGACGACATCGCCTTCATTTCCAGCCGCACGTCCTTCTACATGGCGTCCGTTTCCGAAACCGGCTGGCCCTATGTCCAGCACCGGGGCGGACCTGCGGGGTTCCTCAAGGTGATCGACGATCACACGCTCGGATTTGCCGATTACAAGGGGAACAAGCAGCACATCAGCCATGGCAACGTTGCCGCCGACGACCGCGTGTCGCTGTTCCTGATGGACTATCCGCGCAAGGCCCGCATGAAGCTGCAGGGCCACGCGACGTTTCAGGACGCCGCAGACGCCCCCGACCTTGCCGCGCAACTGACTGTCGAGGGGCAGGGGCGGGTCGAACGGCTGGTGACGATCAAGCTGGAAGCCTTCGACTGGAACTGTCCGCAATTCATCACACCCCGGTTCGATGCGGGTGAGATCGCGCAGCTTGTGGCCCCCGAACTCGACAAGCTGAACGCGCGCATCGCAGAGCTTGAGGCGGAAAACGCGCGCCTGAGGGGCCGGGGATGACGGATATCTACCGCGCCGCTGAACGTCTGATGGGGATGCAGGACGCCGACTGGCGGCGTCATGCCAACCCGCTTAGCGTCTGGTCGCGGTTTTCGTGCCTGCCGCTGCTGGTGCTGGCGATCTATGCGCGGACGTGGATCGACTGGTGGGCATTGCCGCTTTTTGCGCTGGCTGCTGCATGGACATGGATCAATCCGCGCGCCTTCCCGCCCCCTGCCGGCTTCGGGTCGTGGGCATCGCGGGCGACACTGGGCGAACGCATCTTCCTTGCCCGCGACACCTATGACATCGCGGACCACCACACCAGGGCTGCGCATATCCTGACAACGCTCTCCGCCTTCGGGCTTCTGCCGCTGGCTTACGGCCTGACCGTGCTGAACCCATGGGCCACACTGACCGGCCTCATCGCCACCATCCTGCCCAAACTCTGGTTTTGTGACCGCATGGTCTGGCTGCACGCCGACCTGACCGGAACCACTCCGGGCGCACCCCTCGATACCCCGCTTTTACCACCTGAAAGGACCCCCACATGACCCCCGCCGAGATGGAGCCGCGCATCGTGCGATACGGCGATCTGAAGCCCTGCAAAACCGCGTTCATCGACGCGCACACGCCGGGCAGCGATCAAAAGGAAAACTTCACGATCATCGGTGGCGGTGTCTCGGAATCCCCGGATCAACACGTCCACATCGCCATCCCCCACGGCTTCAACATCGGCGCAGCCGGCCAGCCGCCGAAATGCCGCAACTCGCTGCACAGCCACCGCACGGCCGAGGTTTTCTTTGTCCTGTCGGGCCGTTGGCGGTTCTTCTGGGGGCGCTGGGGCGATGCGGGCGAAGCGGTTCTGGAAGAGGGCGACATCATCAACATCCCCACCGGCATCTTTCGCGGGTTCGAAAACATCGGCATCGATTACGGAATGATCATGGCCATCCTTGGCGGTGACGACGCGGGCGGCGGCGTGATCTGGGCGCCGCAGGTGATCGAGGACGCGGCGGAACACGGGCTGGTGCTGGGCGACAATGGCAAGCTCTACGACAGCAAGAAGGGTCAAAGCCTGCCCGAAGGGGTCAGGCCGATGCCGGTGCTGTCCGAGGACGAACTCAAGACCTTCCCCGAAATGACGCCGATGCAGGTGGTCGGCATGGGCGTGCGCCGCTATTACGACATGATGGCGTTGGGCCAGCATGCCCCCTGCAAGGTCATCGGCAAAACCGGCATCATCCGGGACCAACCGGGGTTCGAGGTTGATCTGGTCACCCGTGGCAGCGCGACAGACACGATGCACAAACATGACCGCCCCTCGGTTCTCATGCCGATGCGCGGGCACTGGCGAGTGAACTGGCAGGGCGGGACGACAACGCTGGCACCCGGTGATACGATGAGCGTGCCGGAAAACCTGATGCACAACGCCGTGCCGTCGATGACTGGCGAGGCGTCGCTGTTTCATATCATCGCCACCGATGATCCGGCAGGGCCGTCCCGCATGGGCTCGTGACGGGGCTGACTTGTGTGCGCCACACGCGCCGCGCAGGATCGACGCAGGTCTTTTGAGAGGACATGACCATGGCTCAAACAGTTGCAGGGCGCGTGATCGGTCTGGCGGCCGCCGCCATCCTCGCTATGTCGCAAGCCGTTGCAGCGCAATCGGCATGGACCGCATCAACACACGACAGCGGCACCTACCTCTTTGCGGACGCAAGCGATCCGGGCGGCACCCTTGGCGTGGGCTGCACTGCCCCCTCGCCGCAAGGCAGGCCCGCTATCGAAACCGGCTCTCATGAAAGTCATGTGACACCACCCTACGGCGTTGTGATTTCGTTCGCCGATGCCTTGTTTGACTGGCCTGACAGCTACCGGCTCGACAATGTCGTTCTGTATCTGGACGGTACCGGGTACCGCCTCCCGCCGGTGATCATGGATGAACTTTCCGGCACGGCCGTCCAACTGGCGATGACCGACGCGATGGTGCGGGGACTATATGGGGTGCAGCGCCTGATCCTCGATACAGGGACGGGCAAGGCTTACGACTACACGACCGCCGGGATCGACGCCGCGCTCGACACTGTGCTGCTGTACTGTGCCAGCCGCTGGGCGGCACTGGGCCACCCGCTGCCCGCGCTGCTCAATGGGATGTGGGCTGGCGCGGCCACCACCGCGCCGCCGACATCGGGTACGATGGCCGAGATTGCACGTGCAGATGCCGTTCAGGGATGTTCGGGCTATGCGCCCCGCTTTGCGCAGAACGCGGTCCTGCTGGGCGACATAGACGGCGACGGGCAGAGCGATGCGGTGCTGGACTGGAGTGCCGTGACCTGCACACAAGGCGCTGCGCGACCCTTCTGTGGGGCGTCCATGTGCAGCGCCGACGTCTACCTGAGCAGTACCCATGCGCGCAGCGGGCAGACCGAACAATTGCTGGCACTTGGTGTGCAATTGTTGCCACTGACAAACGGGCTGATGGGCGTTGCGCTGGGCGGGTCGCTGTCCAACTGTCATTTTGCGGGACGCGGCGATGGCGGCTGTACATTCCTATGGTATTGGAACGGGGCCGACCTGGTACAACTGAAATGAGGGAAATATGAGCATTCAAACCACCCATGTCGGCAGCCTGCCGCGTACCCAAGAGGTCGTCGATTTCATCTTTGCCCGAGAACGGGGCGAAAACTACGATGTGGCCGCCTTTGATGCGGCGATGGCGCGGGCGGTCGACGAAACGGTCGCCAAACAGGTCGCCGCCGGTGTCGATATCGTCAGCGACGGCGAGACGTCCAAGATCAGCTATGCGACCTATGTCAAGGACCGTTACACTGGCTTTTCCGGAGACAGCCCACGCAATGCGCCTGCCGACCTCAAACTTTTCCCAAGCTTTCTGAAACGTCTGGCCGCAGATGGCGGTACACCGAAATACGCCCGTCCCATGTGCACGGGCGAAGTGCGCTCGAAAGGGCAGGGCGAGTTGGAAAAGGACATTACGAACCTCAAGACCGCGATGGCCAAACATGGCGCGACCCGTGGTTTCATGAACGCTGCCTCGCCGGGTGTGATCTCCCTCTTCCTGCAGAACGACTTCTACCCGACGCGCGACGCCTACCTGGCGGCTCTCGCGGACGCGATGAAGGTGGAATACGAAACCATCGTGGCCGCCGGCCTTGATCTGCAGCTGGACTGCCCGGACCTCGCGCTCAGCCGCCATATGCTGTTTGCAGACCTGTCGGATGCCGAATTCATCAAGATCGCCGATGCCCATGTCGAGGCCCTGAACCATGCGCTGGCGGACATACCTGCCGAAAAGGTGCGCGTGCACATCTGCTGGGGCAATTACGAGGGACCGCATGTCTGCGATATCGATATGGACACGGTTTTTGCGACGCTGATGGCAACCAAGGCGCGCTATATGCTGTTCGAAACCTCGAACCCGCGTCATGCGCATGAATGGACCGTGTTCCGTGACCGCCGCTCGGAAATTCCGGACGACAAGGTGCTGGTGCCCGGTGTCGTCGACACCACGACGAACTTTGTCGAACATCGCCAGGTGGTGGCGCAGCGGATTGAAAAGTTCGCGGAAATCGTCGGGTCGGATCGGGTGATCGGGGGCAGCGATTGCGGGTTTGGCACCTTTGCGGGCTACGGCGCCGTCGATCCGGACATCGCCTACGCGAAACTGGGCGCGCTTGTGGACGGAGCGTCTCTGGTCACAGGCTGAGAACACGGCAAAACCAAAAAAGGGGCCCGCGCATTGGAATTATCACCTGACTGGGAATACGTGGCCGACACGGTCATGGGCGGTGTGTCCCAGGGGCAAGCCGTGCAGGACCGTGTCGCCGGGCGGGATGCCATGCGCCTGACAGGGGCCGTGTCGCTTGAGAACAATGGCGGATTCGTACAGATGGCGTTCGATCTGAACGGTGGGGATGCCCTGGATGCCAGCGCATATTCGGGCCTAGCGCTGGACGTGCTCGGCAATGATGAACGCTATGACCTGCGCCTGCGCACCGATGCGCTGGACCGCCCGTGGCAATCGTTTCGCTGCGACTTTGCAGCGCCCCCGATATGGACGCGCATCGACGTGCTATTCAGCGATCTTGAGGCGCACCGCACATCCGCACAGTTTGATCCCAAAGGATTGCGGCGGATCGGGATACTTGCCGTGGGCCGGGAAATGCAGGCGGATGTCGCCGTATCAGGGCTCCGGTTTTTCGGATGAAAGAGTACAAATTCTCAATTGATAGCCGCCCATCTGCCTGTTTTTTACGCCACGGTTGACGGGAGTGCCATTGAGCGGTGCGAATGCTACCCTCTTTATTTCTGTTCGGATATGACGCTAGATGTGTAAGCGTATTTGAAGTGCAGTTATTTCTGTTTTAGCGTTTGAGCAAAGCCCTTTTCTGGGGAAGGGGCCTGAAATCCGGGGGAGTCATCGCGATGAGGGTTGAGCGCGCCATATTGTTGGCTGACGTATCCGGCAGCACCAGCCTGTACCGCCAACATGGTGACGAGCGCGCGAGCCAGATGGTGTATGAATGCGTTGAAGGCATGCAAAAGATCGCGACCATTCATGGCGGTGAGTTCGTGCGCTCAAAAGGCGACGACGTGTTGTGCCTGTTTCAATCGGCGGACTCTGCGGTCTATGCAGCTGGTGACATGATGACCCATGGCGCACGCGGCGAGGTCTCGCTGCATGCGGGTCTGCACTGGGGGTTGGTGGTCTATCGTGGCACGGAACTGTTTGGTGATGCGATCAACATTGCCGCCCGCCTGTCCAGCCAGGCCAAGGATAACGAAGTGCTGATGAGCCGGACCCTGGTCAATTACACCAAGTCCGTTGATCGCAGCACTCTGCGCTCACTTGGCGAACACACCCTGCGAGGCATCAACATGCCGACCGAGATTTTTGCCCTGATGGCCGGTGGTGACGATGACGGCGGTGTGACGAATTTCGCCGCCCAGCCGACGATGATTCAGGCGCAACGCAAGGAACAGGTGGCCAAGACCGCCGTGCGCTTGTCCTGGATGAACTGGGCGCAGGATATCCACGAAGGCGATCAGATAACCATCGGACGCTCGTCCGCCTGCGGACTTGTGGTGCCCGAGGCTTGGGTGTCACGCGTGCATGCAGCCATTTCCGTGCGTGGAGGCATCGTCGAGTTCAAGGACAGCTCGTCCGCTGGGACCACACTGGCCATCGGCGCCGCACCCGAATTCTATATCTGCCGCCAGACCGTTGCCCTGACCGGGCAGGGCAGCATCGCCCTTGGGGGTGTCGCATCGGGCGATGCCCCGCGCATCAACTATCAGGTCGTGCAGATGACCTAAGTGTCACGTGGTGCAGGCGCACCGCCTTCGAAATTGTTCCCGTTCTGATAATCGCAAGGCTCTTCCTGCATCTGCAGGTGCAATCCGTCCCCCGCGTAGGGATGCGCGCGGGCCAATGCCTCGTCCACCTCGATGCCCAGACCGGGCGCGTCGGGGGGCGTGATGAATCCGTTCTCGACCCGGATCGTGCCCTTGATCAACTGATCGTGGAACGGCGTCTCGATGCTCTCGCACATCAGGATATTGGGAATGGAGGCCGCAAGCTGGATATTGGCTGCCCACTCGATGGGTCCTGCATAAAGGTGCGGGGCCATCTGCGCGTTGTAGACTTCGGCGATGGCGGCGACTTTCATCATTTCCCAGATCCCGCCCGCGCGGCCCAGAGCCGGTTGCAGGATGGTCGCAGCCCCGCTGCGCAGGATGGGAGCGAATTCGGCTTTGGTGGTCAGCCGTTCGCCGGTGGCGATGGGAATGCGCACGGCGCGGGCGACCTTGGCCATTTCCTCGACGGCATCGGGCGGAATGGGTTCTTCGAACCAAAGCGGAGAATAGCGCTCCAGCGCCTGTCCCAGCCGGATGGCACCTGCGGTGGTGAACTGCCCGTGGGTGCCGAACAGCAGGTCGGCCCGGTCCCCCACAGCCTCGCGGATGGCTTTGCAAAAGGCGACAGATTGGGCGATGTCACGCATCCCCGGCATGTGTCCGCCACGCAAGGTGTAAGGGCCTGCGGGGTCGAACTTGACGGCAGTATAGCCACGCTCGACGCAATCCACGGCCGCCTCGGCTGCCATCTCGGGCGAGGTCCAGAAATCAGCCAAGGAATGATGGGGCAGCGGATACAGATAGGTATAGGCCCGGATACGATCATTCATCCGCCCGCCCAACAACGCATGGACGGGCCGCCCCCGTGCCTTGCCCAAAATGTCCCAACAGGCAATCTCAAGCCCAGAAAATGCGCCCATCACGCTCAGGTCCGGGCGCTGGGTAAAGCCCGAGGAATAGGCGCGGCGGAACATCATCTCGATATTCTCGGGGTTTTCGCCCGCCATGTGACGGGCAAACACGTCCTCGATCACCGCCCGCATCGCCTCGGGACCGACGGACGAGGCATAACATTCCCCCCAGCCCACGATCCCGTCATCGGTGGTCAGCTTGACCAGTATCCAATAACGCCCGCCCCATCCCGGTGCAGGCGGAGCCGTAACGATGATATCGAGATCGCGGAGTTTCATGGCAGTCCATCTTCTCTGATTTCAAAAAATCCCGGGGGAGTCCCGCAGGGACGGGGGCAGAGCCCCCTTTAACGGTTGAACATGATTACATTGCGACGGGCCTTTCCGGCCTTGGTGTCGGCAATCGCCTCGTTGATCTGGTCCAGCGACCAGCGTCCCGAAATCAGGCTATCCAGTTGCAACCGGCCCTGCCTGTACAGGTCGACCATCCACGGGATGTCGCGCTGGATCACCACATCGCCCATTTTCGACCCTACCATGCCCTGACCGAGGGCGGCGAGCATGACGGGCTCGTATTCGGCCATGGCGGCGGAATGGGGCATGCCGACCATGATCACCTTGCCGCCCCGGCCCAGATACTTCGGGGCCTGTTCATAGGCCGGAATGGCGCCGACAGTGACGATAACAGCTTCGGCCCCCTTGCCGCCCAGTGCCTTGTAGGCTGCGCGCCACGGGGCTTCTGAGGTTGCCAGAACGCCATGTGTTGCTCCGAATGCGCGGGCGTCTTCCAATTTTTCCTCGCTCATGTCGACGGCAACGATACGACGGGCGCCAGCGATCCGCGCGCCCTGAATCGCGTTCAGGCCGACGCCACCGGCCCCGATCACCACAACATCCTGCCCGGCGCGCAAGCCAGCGGCGTTGACCACGGCACCGACGCCCGTGATCACGCCGCAGGCGATCAGGCTCGCGGCATCCTTGGCGATGTCGGCGGGGATTTTGACCAGTTGCTTCTGATCCACGACCACCTTCTCGGCAAAGGCACCACAGGCCATGGCCTGATGCAGCTTGGTGTCCGCAAGCGTGCGGATCGGCCCCTTGTCCCCGTCATAGGGGGTTTCGCAGATCGTGGGCTTGCCCCCCGCGCAGGACGGGCAGGTGCCGCAGGACCGGATCAGGGTCACCACCACGCTGTCGCCCGGTGCCACGGCGGTGACGTTTGGCCCGACCGCGCTGACCACGCCGGCCGCCTCGTGTCCATAGACCGCAGGCAGGCTGCCGCCCCAGGCTCCACTGGCATAGGAAATGTCGGAATGGCAGATCGCCACGGCGTCGAGGGTCACTTCGACCTCGCCCGTTTCGGGCGCGCGCAGCTGAATATCCTCGATGACCAAAGGGTCCCCGAACGCGTGGCAAACAGCCGCTTTTATGGTTTGCATGGTTGTCCTTAGCTGCGCGCCCATCGCCGCGCATATCGTGTTTCGTCCTGCCGGACGGTGGCGCAGGTCAGCGGCCCTCGCAAGTGCGAAACCGACAGATCATGGCGCAGGCTGACCACTGACGTCGCGAGAGGCGGCGATCCGGCCCGCACGCAGAAACACCATCAGCCCCAGCGCCATCAGGATCGCAGACAGGTAGAACGAAGCTCCGGGCATGTAGACCAGCGCGTTCGCCCCGGTGAAGGAATAGAACACATAGGTCATGATCATCGGTGCGATGATCATCGCCAGTGCCGAAACCGAGGTCAGCGCGCCCTGCAACTCGCCTTGCTGGTTGTCGTCCACCGCCTTGGACATGATCCCCTGCAAGGCGGGCGTAATGACCGCTGGCAGGGCCGCAAGCGGTGTCAGGATCAGCAGCAACGTGCCCGAGCTGACGAACCCGATCATCAGAAACACGCCCACATCCGCGATATGCCCATAGATCACCGATCCACGCTCGCCCAATCTGCGCAGAATGGGCCGGATCAGCCCGCCCTGCACCACGGCCATGGAGATGCCGAACAAGCCGAGGGAAAGCCCGCGCATTCCCGGGGACCAGTCGAAACGTTCCAGCGTGTAAAAGCTCCAGATCGCCGGATAGACGGTAAAGGCGACCTGGTAAAAAAAGAACACCACCAGCAGCGGCCCCAGACCGGGCAGGCGGGCAAGATACTTGAACAGCCCGAACGGATTGGCGCGCCGCCACTCGAAACTGCGGCGGATGCGGTCATCGACCGTTTCCTTGAGCACGAAATAGCCGAACACGGCATTGGCCGCCGCCAGCCCCGCGGCGGCATAGAAGGGCGCGCGAGTGCCGTATTCCGCCAGCGCACCGCCGATCATCGGGCCGAACACGAACCCAAGGCCAAAGGCCGCCCCGATCAGCCCGAAATTCGCCGCCTTGTCCTCGGGCCGGGAAATGTCGGCCATGTAGGCATAGGCCGTGGATTGCGTCGCCGCCGTCAACCCGCCCACGACGCGGGCTGAGAGCAGAAACCAGATCGACCCGGCCACGGCCATCACAAGGTAGTCAGCCGCCATCACCACAAGCGAGATCAGCAAAACGGGCCTCCGCCCAAACCGGTCCGACACGGCGCCGATAACGGGGCCGAACAGGAACTGCATGGCGGCGAAGGTCGTCGACAGGACCCCGCCCCACAACGCAGCCGAGGATACGCCGCTGCCGCGCACCTCTTGCAGCAGGTCCGGCATGACCGGCACGATCAGCCCGATGCCCATGGCATCCAGCATAACGGTGAACAGGATGAAGACGACCGGCAGTCTCACAAGGCGCGGACCCGCTTGGCAAAGGCCAGCGCTTCGTCGGCGGCCAATCCCAATTGCGACTTCGGTTCAAACAGATTGAGCGGCAAATCGGGATGCGCGGCAAAGGCAACTTGTGCCAGCGGCGTGTCTTCGGCGACGGACTTTGCCACCAGCGTCTTGGTGGCGGCCTGCGCTTCGGGTCGTGACATTTTGGCCGCCAGCGCAAAGCTGAGCGCCTCTGCATGGACAAGCCCGAGACCGCCCAGACGGGCGCGCATCCGCGCAGGCTCGGGCGTGACATTTGGGATCAGGGTGCGCGCCGTCTCGACGGCCGACGCGGCGCACAGCGCTACCTGCGGCAGGATCATCCATTCGGTGAACCACGCCGCCCCGTCGCGCTGGTGCTGATGCGCCGACGATGCCTGAAGGCTCGCCCGCAAGCCCGCCATCTGGTGGTTCAACGCCACAATGACCGATGGCGCCACAGGGTTCTGTTTCTGCGGCATGGTCGATGAACTTCCCCCCCCGCCAAGGCGCACGTCGCCCGTGTCCGACCCCACCAAGCCGATCAGGCTGTGGCCCATCGCGGCCAGCGTGGCGACCACATCCGCCATCCATTCGGCGATGCGCAGAACGGGGCCGCGATCCGTATGCCATGTGCGCCCCGGATCATTCAGGCCCAACGCCTCGGCGAGCCCCGCACGCGTCTCCGCCGCCTCTGGCCCTAGCGCCGACGCCGTCCCCGCCGCCCCCGACAGCGACACCCAAAGCGAAGCGTCGCGCACCGAACTTAACCTTTCAACTGCATCTGTCAGCGGTTGGCCCCACTGCGACAGCACCGCGCCCCAAGTGGTCACGGTCGCATGTTGACCATAGGTGCGCGCGGCCATGACGGTTTCGGCATGGGCCTCTGCTTCGGCCCCCATATTTTGCAAAAGCGCGCGTAAGGACTCTTCTTGCGCGGCCAGCGTCTGGCGCAGGCGCAGCATTAGGGCCGTGTCGATGATGTCCTGACTTGTCGCGCCCCAATGGGCGAATTGGGCGTGCTCCGGGGCCTCCATCGCCTTTCGAAAGGCGCTGACAAGGCCCGGCACGCTGACCCCATTGATCGCCGTCGCCGCCGCAAGCCCCGCAGGGTCGATCTGCACCTCAAGGCTTGAACGGTGGATGAAGGCGGCGCTGATTTCGGGGATGATCCCCTGACTGCCCTGAACTTTCGCCAAGGCCCCCTCGACCAGCAGCATCGCGCGCACTTCGGCATTGTCGGACCACAATCGCCCAACTTCGCCAGTTGCGAACAACTGGCCATATAGAGGCGAGGCGTATACGGACGCGGCCATGGATCAGATATGCCCGACGCTGCGCATGAAATCCGTTATGACGCGGGCGAATTCCTCGGGCTGCTCGACGCAGGGCAGGTGGCCTGCGCGGCGGATCAGGTGGAATTGGCTGCCGGGGATCAGGTCCGTTGTTTCGCGTACAAGGTCTGGCGGGGTCGCGCCGTCTTCCGAACCTGCAATGCCCAGAGTAGGCAGGCGAAGGGTTGCGGTGGTGGCAAAAAAATCGGTCCCCGATATCGCCGCCGAACAGCCCGCATATCCCGCATCTTCTTGCCGGGTCAGCATGTTGCGCCACAACTCCAGATCGGGCGTGTCGCGGAATGCCTTGGAAAACCAACGCTCCATGACCGCATCCGCAAGGCTTTCGATGCCGCCGGCCTCGACCCCTGCAATGCGGTCGGCCCAGATCTCCTTGGTTCCGATCTTGGCACCTGTATTGGCCAGCACCATCGCGCGCATCAGATCCAACCGCTTGACGGCCAGCCCTTGGGCGATCAGCCCGCCGATGGACAGGCCGACGAAAAAGCTTTCCTTGAACCCCAGATGGTCCATCAGCTTTTCCGCATCCCCGACCAGCGCGCCCATGGCATAGGGCCCGCTCGGACAGGTCGACAGGCCGTGGCCGCGCTTGTCATAGCGCAGAATGCGCAGGCCAGCAGGCAGCAGCGGCAGGATCGGATCCCACAACCGCATGTCGGTGCCCAGCGAATTGGCAAAGACTACCGGTGCGCCATCTTCGGGCCCGTCGATACGGTAATGAAGGCGTACGTCGCCAAGGTCGGCCATGTGCATGAGGTCAGTCCTTCAGTCGCATGTGGGCAATGATCTGCCCGTGATCGGATGCCAGCTTGTTATAGGGCGCTTCGGCATGGCTGCCATCGGTCAGATGATCGTTGAGCACGCTGAAATAGTCCATCTGCCCGATGCTGCCCGGCGCGCCCTGCAGAAAATGGCGGGACATGTAAATCTGGTCGATGCTTTCGTACACGCCGCCGAACGCTGCCGTATAGACCATGTCGCGGGCGGATTTACGAACGAACTGGCGCTCGGCGGAATGCAGGCGCACGGATTCGATATCCTCGCGGATCTGTGCGTTTTCTTCGTCCGAATAGCGATCCGAACGGTGTTCGGCGTCATGGCGCAGCATCCACGCGTAATTCTTGAACGGGTGTTCGCCGCTGATGATCTCGGAACTGACGGCGTGTTCGCCATCGTTGAAATCGCCCATCGCCATGACAGGATTGCCCGCCTTCAATTCTTCGACGATGGCACGGCGCAGCACCCAGGCCTCGGCCATGCGGCGCAGCGTGGCGCGCAAACCGCCCAATGCACGACCTACGGCATCGTATTGGGTCAGGTCTTGTTCGGGTGCAAAGGCAGCCCCATCGGGTCGGTTGAACTCGCCCAGCTTGGACTTGAGATGGCAGTTGAACACCGTGACCACATGGCCACCCACCGGAATGCGCACCTTCAGGATCGGTCGACTGAGGCAGGTCAGGCGAAAGCTGCCCCCACCATCGGTGCCCATTGAGCCGAAATCGACATCCAGCGGCTCAGCGAGGTCCTGAATGACCTCAGGTTCGCCGACTAAACCCAGCCGCGACAGGATCGCGACACCGGGGCGGCGCTGTCCCGGCGCGCCATCGTTGACATTGGGCGCAAAGGCAAGTGCCGCGTCGGTATAGGGGCGATAGGCCAGCTTGGAAAAGATCGCCTTGCGCCGATAGCGCTTGTTCGGGCCGGGTATGTTCAGCGCGTTCGCCGCGATCCCTTCGGCATCTGCTGTGGCGATCACGTCGCGCAACGCGCCCTCGTCGAAAATCTCCTGAAAGCCGACGATATCGGCGTCCATCGTCTGGATCTGCTCGGACAACCAGTCGGCTTTCCATGCATATTCCTCGGGCGTGTAACTTTGAAAACGGTAATACTCCTGATCCGGTCCGATCAGGTTCTTGACGTTGAAACTGGCAATGGAAAAGTCGGTCATGACAGGGTCGCGAGGCTCCTTGCGAAAATCTCCGGGTCCACGTTGCCGCCCGATATTGTGGCGATCACGTCGTCACCTTCTATTTGATCCTTGCGACACAAAGCGGCAGCAAAGGCGACGGCGCCGCCGGGTTCGGCCACCAGTTTCAGGCGCAGGAACGCCTGCGCCATGGCATAAAGTGCCTCATCCTCGCTGACCACCAAACCGGGGCCGCACAGGCGTTTCATTATGGGAAAGGTTGCATCGCCCGGTTGCGGGGTCAGGATCGCATCGCAGATATTGCCGGAAGTGGCATTGTTCCGCTCGATCCCGCCCGAGCGGAGCGAGCGGGCGACATCATCGAAGCCTTCGGGTTCAACGGGGCGCACGCGCAATCCGGGCGCGTCTGCCTCACAAGCCAGCGCAACGCCCGCTGTCAGCCCGCCACCGCCGCAACAGACCAAAACATCTGCCTCTTCAATGCCCTGTTCGCCAGCTTGGGCTGCGATTTCCAGCCCGGCAGTGCCTTGTCCCGCGATCACTTCGGCCATGTTGTAAGGGGTCACCAGCGTCAATCCGCGTTCCTTGGCCAATTGTTCGCCCAACTCTTCGCGGCTTTCGCTCGCGCGGTCATACAGCACCACTTCGGCCCCAAGCGCGCGGGTGTTTGCGATCTTGAGGACAGGGGCATCCGACGGCATCACGATGACCGAGGGCACGCCGTGCAGGGTCGCGGCATGGGCGACCCCTTGGGCATGGTTGCCACTGGAATAGGCGATGACGCCGCGCGCGCGGGTGTCGGCATCAAGTGAAGACAGAGCCGACCAGCCGCCGCGAAACTTGAAACTGCCGGTGCGTTGCAGGCATTCGGGTTTGATCCACACACGCCGTCCCGCGAGTTCGTCGATAAAGGGCGAATTCAGCAGCGGAGTGACGCGCGCGTGTCCCTTCAGCCGCTCAGCAGCAGCGCGGATCATATCGATATTCATGCCATCTTCTCCATCCAATTGCGCAATGCGTCCAAAGCCTCTGGTTCGTCCAAAAAGGGGACGTGACCACGGCCCGGCACTTCGGCATAGATCATGTCGGGGCGGCGTTCCTGCATCTTTTGCGCCGTTTCAGCACTCAAAAGGTCAGACCCAGCACCACGGATCAGGCAAGTCGGTTTGCCCGCCAGCGCGTCGAAAAACGGCCAAAGGTCGGGCACTTCGCCGCCCGCCTCGACAGCATCGCGCAGGCGGGGATCGTAGGTGATGTCGAGGCCCTCGCGCGTTTCAACAAAATGCGTGCGCGCCTCCTGCATCCATCGCTCTGGTGGCACACCATCAAACCCTTTCAGCACGTAGGGCAGGGCCAAAGCGGCCTCGGCATGGCTGCGCGCCGCCGGTTTGCGGCCAAGATAGACCATTATGCCGCCCAGTCCCGCCGGATCCAGTTCCGGCCCAACATCGTTCAATGCTGCCCCAAGCAGACGATCAGGGGTTGCAGCGGCCAGACCCATCGCATTCAGTCCCCCGCGCGACGTACCGAGTATCGCGACAGACGCAAGCGAGAGGTGATCCATCAACTCCATAACATCGCGGATCTCGACCGGCAGAGCGTAGTTCTGCCAGTTTGAGTCGAACTCCGACTGCCCGCGCCCGCGATAATCCATCTTGATCAGGCGACAGGGGGGCAGATGCGGCGTGACGTATTGAAAGTCCTGCGTGGTACGGGTCAGGCCCGGCAGGCACAACAGGGGCAGGCCCGCGCCCTCGTCCGTGTAAAACAGCTTGAGCCCATCGGACGTCGTGAACTGCGCCATCAGACGCCAGCCAGTGCCGGAATGCCGTTCAGGTCTTTCAGTGTGTGAACCGGAGTCCAGGGCAGGCGGTCCATCGGTTCGCCCGCACGGTTGACCCACGCTGTGACAAAACCATAGCCTGTCGCCGCCGCCGCGTCCCAGCCGTTGGAGGATACGAACAGCACTTCGTCCTTGGCACAGCCAAAGCGTTGCCCGACAAGGTCATAGACCTTTGAGGCGGGCTTGAAGACGCCCACCGATTGCACCGAAAGGTTGTCATCCAGCACATCCGCGATGCCAGCCGACTGAACAGCCCCGTCCAGCATGTCGGGGGACCCATTGGACAGGATCGCGGTGTTGAGACCCGCGTTCTTGAGGGTGTGCAGCATCTCCGGCACCTCCGGATAGGCCTGCAATTCCCAGTAAAGCGCTAGCAAGCGCTCGCGCAGGGCCGCATCGCCATCATGGCCTGTCTTTTGCAACGCCCAATCAAGGCCATTCTGCGTCACTTCCCAGAAATCGGTGTGTGCCCCCGTAACCGCGCGCAGCCACGAGTAATTCAACTGCTTGGCGCGCCAGTGTTCGGCCAGGACCGGCCAACTGTCCCGAAGTGATTCAAAGGACGGCTCCTCAGCCGCCAGCCGAGCCGCAGCGGCCACATCGAACAAGGTGCCATAGGCGTCGAAAATGCAGGTGGTGATGGGCATGAACAGCTTCCCTTTTGCGCCAGAGTGACACGGGCGCGCGGCAACGAAAAGGGGGCAGGTGGGGGTTTACGGTGCGGATGCGGACAGGCAGGGTGCCCCCGAACCATTCGGGAGCATGACAGATGAGCCAGATCAAGGACGGCGACACGGTACGCATTCACTACACAGGAACGCTGACGGACGGGACAACCTTTGACAGTTCACACGGGCGCGATCCGCTGGAATTTGTTGTCGGGTCGGGTCAAATCATCAAGGGGCTGGATTCCGCCCTGCCGGGCATGACGGCAGGAGAGAAGAAGACAGTGAACATCGCCTGTGCTGACGCCTACGGCCCGATCAACCCGGCCTTTCACCAAAGCGTGCCGCGTGAAAGCATCCCCGATGATATCACGCTTGAGGTGGGCATGCAGTTGCAGATGCAGACACCACAGGGCCAGCCCATGCCGGTCACGGTCACGGACCTGAGCGAAGAAGAGGTGATGCTGGACGCGAATCATCCGCTTGCCGGACGCGATCTGGTTTTCGAAGTCGAAGTGGTGTCTTTTGACACGGCCTGACGGATGCCCGGCACAACTTCGTCGCCAGAGCATTCTGGGTGATCTGCGTTTCACAGCCGCATCGTGCGATGGCGACGAAAGCCGGTCGAGCTAGGCCTGTTTACGCCTGAGTTGATTGGAGACTTCGCGGCGCAGGTATCGCTCTGCGTCCCGCACGGTCAGGGCCGGGCGGGCTGTGTTGGGACGAGCTATGGACGCGGCGGCCACTGCCGATTTCGATCGCACCAGCACCCTGTCTCTGGGTTTCAGAGTGGACAGCGCGACCGCCCCCGGCAGCATTGACTCACTGCTGCATCCATTTGCACTTACGACACCGTGGGTGCGCAAAACGAAGTGGACCCACGTGATATTGCGCTTGCCACGCATGGTTCGGATGCCGGGCAGTTGCGGCAGGCATTTGGCGGGCACGAAAACCTCCGTTGGGAACAAGTGATCGAGTTGGCCGTGACCACCGACCAATATGCGGTGGTTGGCGGATACGATCAGATCCCTGCGCGGGCGACCGCGGCCAAGGGCCCCGGCTTTGATTTGCACCGGACCGTGGGTGCGCGACTTGCGAAAATCTTCGTCCTGAAACAGCATGAACAGAATCTTTTCCGGACCAGAGTCGAGCGTGATCACCGTATCGCCCGCGCGCAGATCCTCGATTGCACGCTCTCCTTCCGGGGTCGCGATCATTGTGCCCTTGGCATAGCAGGCAACGCCGGACGTGCCGGGGGAGGGCGACCCTTCGACCCAATCGCCATCGCTGTCTCGCTCAAAAGCCACGCCGTTGGGCGCGTCGCTGTTCAGCGATTCCCCGGCTCCAACCTGCGAAGTGCCGGTAAACCCGGTTGGCGGCGACGCCGGCTGTGGTGGATCGCCATAAGAAAAGGCGATGTATTCGCCGGTCAGCACGTTGACCAGATAAATGGTGTCGAACCTTGGCCCTTCGCCATCCTGCAGGAAGTCGCTGCCGTCGCTTTCGCCTGCGTCGTAAAAACCTGCAGGGGCGGTCCCAGAATATTCGCCAACAATCGTCGCCGTACCGCCCGGCGCGATGGTGTCGCCAGACCCGAATTCGTACAGCAGGCCCTTATCATCCGACCAGACCTGATACCCCTCAAGCGACATCGGGGCGCCGGTCGTGTTCTGCAGTTCGATATATTCGTCGGACTTGTTGTGCGTGCCATCGCCATCAGTGTCGAAACCGGGAACCGCAGATGCGTTGTCCACAAGAAATTCGCTGAAGATCAGCCCGTCGAGGCGGTCAGCCATATCTGAAACCCCTTCAATTCAACCCTCAGCGGCAAGTGAATGCGCGGAAGGAAGTGATAGTTGACGCACAGGGCGGAAACATGACTGAAAGGTGTGAGTTTTGTGTTGATATAATGCAGTATTTGGCTGTCGCGACCCGGAATGGGCCGTTCAGCCACCAGGACTGAGGCTGCGCAATGCGTTGCCGACAGCATCTGCCTGCGCTTGTGCGTCTGGCTGAGGTGCGCGGGTGTCGCCGCCCGGCAGGTCGCCGCCGCGGCGCACTGGGACGACGTTGCTGGGCATCTTGCGCACATGGATGTCGGTGGGTTTGGACAAGGTGGGTGCCGCACCATTCCCGTTCACGCCATGTGACCATGCCACGACATCCGCAGCCAAGCCCGGGTTCAGCCGCACCAGCAGCAGCAAACCCATGCCAATCAGCGAAAACAGCATACGGCCCAGCCACTTTGACCTGCGGGCACGCGCAGCGCGGCGGTCATGCGTGCGCTCCAACGCGCGGGCGCGATCAAGTTGGGCCATATCCATGTGCCGGAAGTTACCCCGTCACTTTGGCAAATTTTTGGCGAACAGGAGCCGAATTCTAGAGGTAGTCGGGTTGCGGCATGCCCAACACATGGAACCCGCCGTCGACGCGGATGATTTCCCCGGTCGTGCAAGCGCCTGCGTCCGAACACAGGTAGACGGCAGTGCCCCCCACAGCTTCCAGCGTCGCGTTCGATCGCAGCGGCGCATTCAGGTCCGTGTGCTTGTAGGTCTTGCGTGCCCCGCCAATGGCCGCACCGGCCAACGTCTTCATCGGACCGGGCGAGATCGCGTTGACGCGGATCCCTTCGGGTCCAAGATCGTTGGCAAGGTAGCGGGTCGCGGATTCAAGCGCGGCCTTGGCCACGCCCATAACGTTATAGTTCGGTACCACGCGGTTGGACCCCTGATAGGTCAGCGTCAGCAGTGTCCCGCCCCGTTCTGTCATCAGCGGATGGGCCCGTCGCGCGACTTCGATAAAGCTGTAGGCCGAAATGTCCAACGAGTGCTTGAAGTTGGCCCGTGATGTGTTCAGGAATCGGCCTGTAAGTTCGGATTTGTCCGAAAACGCAATGGCATGCACAACGAAATCAATTGTCGGCCAACGCGCGCCAAGCGACTCAAACGCCGCATCGAGCGAGGCATCATTCGTCACATCCACATCGACCATGAAGTCCGAGCCGACGCTTGCGGCCAGCGGCTCCAGCCGTTTGCCGAACGCTTCGCCCTGATAGGTGAAGGCCAGTTCCGCGCCTGCTTCCGACATCGCCTTGGCGATGCCCCATGCGATGGAGCGGTCATTCGCAACACCCATGATCAGGCCGCGTTTTCCTTTGAGTAAATCGGACATGTAAAACTCTTACCCGTGAAATTTCGAAAGGATCATCGACCCGTTTGTGCCGCCGAATCCGAACGAGTTGGTCATGACTGAATCAAGACCCGCATCCGTCTTCTTCTCGGTCGCGATCTCGGCAGGGTCGAGTTCGGGATCAAGGGTCTGGACGTTGATCGAGGGTGCAATGAAATCATGCTCAAGCATCAGCAGGGAAAAGATGGCCTCAAGCGCACCAGCCGCCCCTTGGGCATGACCCGTCATAGACTTGGTGGAACTGACGGGCGGTGTCGTCCCTTGTCCGAACACCCGGCGCACAGCCTGTATTTCGCCCACATCGCCTACGGGGGTGGAGGTGCCGTGGGCATTGATATAGCTCACTTCGCGACCCTGCGGCAGAGTTTCAAGTGCGACGCGCATCGCGCGTTCTCCGCCCTCGCCAGAGGGTGCGACCATATCATGGCCGTCTGATGTGGCCGCATAACCGGTGACCTCGGCATAAATTTTGGCGCCGCGCGCTTTGGCATGCTCCAACTCTTCCAGAACGACAATGCCGCCGCCGCCCGAAATCACGAACCCGTCGCGATCCGCGTCAAAGGCACGGCTCGCTGTCGCGGGGGCGTCGTTGTACTTGGACGACATCGCACCCATCGCGTCGAACAGGCAGGACAGGGTCCAGTCCAGTTCCTCGGCTCCGCCCGCGAACATTACATCCTGCTTGCCCAGCATGATCTGTTCGGCGGCATTGCCGATGCAATGCAGCGAGGTCGA
>CAYGPT010000062.1:0-21784 GCA_964351755.1 uncultured Rhodobacterales bacterium
GCGCAGCGCCTCCATCGACACGTCGATCTGGCTGTCGAGGTCCCAGAGGTTCTCGGCGTCGATCTGGTCCTGCAACTGGGACATCTCGTCCGCCGTCTCGTCGGAGTAGTTCATCGCCAGCTCGTTGTACCGGTCCAGAATGGCCTTCTTTTTCGCCACGCCCAGCATGACGTTTTCGCGCACGGTCAGTTCCGGGTCCAGTTTCGGTTCCTGCGGCAGGTAGCCGACCTTGGCCCCTTCGGCCACCCATGCCTCTCCCGTGAAATCCTTGTCCATGCCGGCCATGATCTTCATCAGTGTGGATTTACCGGCGCCGTTCACCCCAACCACACCGATTTTCACGCCGGGTAGAAAGTTCAGGTGGATGTTTTCAAAGCATTTCTTCCCGCCCGGATAGGTCTTGGAAACGCCGGACATATGATAGACGTATTGATAGGCGGCCATGGTACGCTCCTTAAGAGGGGTCGAAGGACTGGTTTTGTGCCCAGATACAGGCGCAAAAGCCTGCGTGCAATGGCAGGACGTTGCGGGTCGGAGGGGCAATGAGCGCGTTGCATGAGATGATGGCGAGATGGGCGCAACCCGGCGTTGTCGATTGGATCGGTGTGCGCCCCGCGCGGCGGGCCGGAATGGTCGTGCAGGAGCGCGTTATCCTTGGTGAAACGGGGCTGGCGGGGGATCGCGCGCGTGCCGGAAAACGCGCCGTGACGCTGATCCAGGCCGAGCATCTGGCAGCCATCGGCGCCTATCTGGGGCAGGGGCCCGTGGACCCGGCCCTGTTGCGCCGCAACATCGTGGTCAGCGGGCTGAACCTTGCCTCGCTCAAGGATCGGGAGGTGGAGGTTGGGACCACCGTTTTGAGACTGACTACCATCTGTGCCCCCTGTTCACGGATGGAGGAGGCGTTTGGACGTGGCGGCTATGCTGCCGTGCGCGGTCATGGGGGCTGGTGTGCACAGGTGATCCGTCCGGGCGCAATTCGTTTGGGCGACACGGTGCGCCCATTTGATTGACAACGCAGCCCATCTGCGGTCGGGTCCTGCGTCGATGATTGCTTGTTACTGGACCTCGCCTTGATGCGTCACGCCCTTCCACTTGCCTTGCCGGGGCAGACCATCGGCCTTTTGGGCGGATCGTTCGACCCAGCGCATGAAGGCCACGCGCATATCACCCGCGAGGCGATGAAACGGTTTGGTCTGTCCCACGTGTGGTGGCTGGTCAGTCCGGGCAATCCCCTGAAATCCCGCGGGCCCGCACCGTTGCAACAGCGGATGGCGCGGGCGCACGCCGTGATGCAGGATCCGCGTGTGACGGTCACGGATATCGAGGCGCGTCTTGGCACACGATACACCGCGCAGACGTTGCAGCGGATGATGGCTTGCTATCCCGGTGTGCGGTTCGTCTGGCTTATGGGGGCGGACAACCTGGCGCAGCTGCATCATTGGCAAGACTGGGAATGGATCATGGAGCATGTGCCTGTTGGAGTACTCGCACGGCCCGGTGATCGCATTTCGGCCCGGATGAGCCGTGCGGCGCGTGTTTACGCCCAGTATCGGATTTCGGGCAAGGCGAGCCAAGTATTGGGCCGCGTAGTTGCACCCGCGTGGTGCTTTGTCAACGTGGCGATGTCGGGTCAGTCTTCGTCCGCGATCCGGGCAGCCGGGGCTTGGAGTTCGCCTGCGTAAATGTGATGGTGAGACCGCTTGTTTGCCCGGCCAACCTGCGGTTACATGCCGCCATGTTCGACACCTTTTCCAGACGCGTTTTCCTGAGTTTACTTGCCGGAAGTACGGCCAGTGCGGCGCTGGCCGCGCCGCCGACGGCGTCCCTGCGTCCGAACGCGCGCGGGTCGGGGCATTTCAAGAAAGCGGTTGCCGGACCGGAGTCCATTGTTGATGCATCCAAGCTGGGGGGGCGCGTCTGTTTCGTTGTGGCTGATGCCACTACCGGCCAGCGGTTGGAGGGGGGCAATGCCAAGGTGGGCACCCCACCGGCGAGCGTGGCCAAGGCTATTACCGCGCTTTACGCCCTCAATACGCTGGGCCCGGAGCATCGGTTCGCAACGCAGGTGGTCACTACCGGGTCTGTGTCGGGCGGAGTAGTAACGGGTGATCTGATCCTTGTGGGAAGAGGCGATCCGACGCTTGACACCAATGGCCTTGCGGACATGGCCGCCGCCCTCAAAGCCAAGGGCATCCGCGAAGTGCGGGGCGCATTCAAAGTGGCCGAAGGGGCGCTGCCCTATGTCAAGACCATAGACCCGGATCAGCCCGATCACGTCGGTTATAGCCCTGCAGTCAGCGGTGTTGCACTGAACTATAATCGGGTGCATTTCGAATGGAAGCGCGCAGGCGGAAGCTATGGTGTGACGATGGACGCGCGGTCGGACCGGCTGCGTCCTGATGTCTACGTCACCAAGATGCAGATCGCGGACCGGAGCCTGCCTGTCTATACCTACAAGGATGGCGGCGGCAGCGATGACTGGACGGTTGCCAAGGGGGCGCTTGGCAATGGCGGTGCCCGCTGGTTGCCGGTGCGCAAGCCCGCGCTTTATGCGGGCAATGTGTTTCAGACTTTGGCCCGGTCGCATGGCATTGTCCTGAAGAACCCCGTCGTGGTGGACCGCGCGCCGCAGGGCAGCGTTCTGGTGTCCCGCCAAAGCGATCCGCTGCGGGTAATCCTGCGAGATATGCTGCGCTATTCCACCAATGTAACGGCAGAGATGGTTGGCATGTCGGCAACGGCCAAGCGCACGGGGCGTGTGCCTGCCAACCTGAAGGCGTCCGCGAGTGAAATGAACCGCTGGGCCAGTGCCGCTTTGGGCACAAGTGCGATGCGCCTTGTGGATCACTCGGGCTTGGGCGGCGACAGCAAGATGACGGCGGACGACATGGTGCAGGCGCTGATCAAGACCTACGGCAGTGCGTCCCTGCGCCCGATTCTCAAGCCGTTTGCAATGCGCGATGAAAAGCGTCGCGTCATCCAGAACCACCCGATCGAGGTGGACGCCAAGACGGGCACGCTGAACTTCGTGTCCGGGCTGGCCGGGTACATGACCGCGCGCAATGGCAAGGTGCTGGCCTTTGCCATTTTCGCGGCGGACGAGGATACGCGGCGCCGGATATCCAAGGCAAACCGCGAAGCCCCGCAAGGCGCACGAAGCTGGAACATCCGAGCCAAGACCATGCAGCAAAAGCTGATCGAACGGTGGGGTACGTTGTACGGTAGCTGAATGGGGGGCTGGCGCACCAAAAGGTGCGCCTTAGTCGTTCAGGCTGCGTTTTTCATCCGCGCGGCATCGACCGCGTCAGCGACGCCTTGCGCTGTGGCTGCGGACAGTGTCCAGCCCAGATGGCCGTGCCCAGTATTGTAGAACACGCCCGGTTTGGATCCTGGCCCAACCCGCGGCATCATCGAGGGCAGCATGGGCCGCAGACCCGCCCAAGGCACGCAATGTTCGGTCGACACTGTTGGAAAGAACGTCTCGCACCAGTCGCGCAACGGTTTGATTCGGTCGTCGCGGATGTCGAGGTTGTAGCCGTTGAATTCAGCTGTTCCCGCGATCCGCAGGCGGTTCTTGCCCAGACGGGACGTCACGATCTTCGCCTCGTCGTCCAGCAGGCTGACCCATGGCGCCGCTTGCTGACTGGCCTCGTCATCCAAATTGACGGTTATGGAGTAGCCCTTGACCGGATAGATGTTCACACGGTCCCCGAGTTGCGCTGCAATCGCCTTGCTGGCCACGCCTGCACAGACGACGATGCCGTCAAAGGTTTCGGTCTGCTTGTCCGCTCCCTCTTTCCAGTCGACGCGCACACCTTTGCCGGTGTGTTCGATGTGGCTGACCATGGACTTGTAATGGAATAAAGCGCCCATTTCGGCGCACTTGTCGCTGAGCTTGCGGGAAAAGCGGTGGATGTCTCCGGTAAAGTCGCTTTCGGTATAGAAGCCACCGATGGTGCGTGTCTGCAGGGTGGGTTCCAGCTTGTGCACTTCGTCCGCGCTGACTTCGTGGCGTTCAAGCCCTGCCTTTTCCAGCAGGACGTTGACGCGCCGGGCGTGGTCGAATTCGGACTGCTTTTTGTAGATGTGCAGGATGCCGCGCTGTTCCATGTCGAAATCGACGCCGACCTCGCGGGCGAAATCCAACAGATGTTCGCGCGCAGCGATAGCCAGGCGGGCGGTCGCGATCGTGTTGGCCTCGTATTGCGGGATCTTGGTCATGAATTCGGCCATCCATGACAGTTTGTGCCAACTGGGCTTGGGGTTCACGAGCAGTGGCGCGTCGGGGTGGAACATCCATTTCAGCCCCTTCATCACCGTGCCCCAACGGGTCCAGACCTCGGCGTTTGAGGCCGACAGCTGGCCACCATTGGCAAAGGAGGTTTCCATCGCCGCATAGCGGTTGCGATCAAAAACGGACACCTGATAGCCGCGGCGGGCCAGGGCGTAGGCTGTGGTGATACCGGTGATGCCGGCGCCGATCACGGCGATATGTGTCATGGTGGGGGTCCCCCGGTTGACGCAGTTGATACGGACGCTGCCGACGGTATTGCCGGGTCGCGTCCCCATCTGTCGCGTAACCTGAGAGTTTGACGCCAGTGGCCTGGCGCTTTCTCCTTCGGTGGGCCGGGGGCGTCTGCACCCGACCGCTCTCCAGATCGTCGATATGCCCGTTTTTGGGGCGCAACTGACACGGTTCGTGGTGCCTGAGAGATTGGCGGGGCGTTGCTCCTTCGGCGGCAGGTGGTTGGCCTGCTCTCTCCCATGTCGGCCTATCGGCTGGCCGCGATATAGTGAATTTCGGAACGGTTCGTCAATCCGGATTTGTGCGATTACTGATCGGCGTAACAACTTGCGGCCGGGTTCCTCACAGGGCGGGTAAAGTTGGGTGTGCGGTCGTCCAGATAGTTCCACTGCCCAAAGTCAGAATCGTTCGCGTTTACTTCGTTGAAGTCGAATTCGACTCGGCCCCCGGACTTGCGCTGCCAGCCGTCGCATCTGGTGACAAGCTGCTGTCGCAAGGCCCAGCGGCCCGAGCTGGAAAACGGTTCGTAGCCCGGCCAACCGGTGGACTGGGCCAGCCAACAACGACTGATCACGCCCTGATTGAGCAGATAGTCGCAAACCAAACCGCTGCCATAGCCGCCGATTTCATAACCCATTGTCCCGGTGTTCGCGCGATGCCGGTCAAAAACGCTGCGGATGTCTTCGAAATAACGCTCGACGAAAGGCAGGATCGCTTCGGGGGGCACCTTGCCACCGGGCAGACCGAAATACTCCTGATGCTTGGCGCGAAACACTTCGTAGAAGTCGGCGTGTTTCTTGTAGTTCCCCGCCCCCATCCGCTGTTTCATCTCGGCCTCTTGCGCGGTCGAGATCGGTTCGCCTTTGTTGACCGCGTATTGATAGTTGGCGCCCTTGATCGCTTCGGCCACGCCGTCCACGCCAAAATAGATGGTGCTGCCCACAGGCTGGCCGTTTGCGCCCGCCAGTTCCAGCGTACGCTCGGCGTCCATGATGCCGCGCCGCCCGTCGAGGAAGGTCAGGGGACTGTCGTTGCGGTGCTGGAACACGACCGCGATGCTGAACCCGTTGTCGAGCAGGAAATCCGTTTCCTCGGGCAGCAACGTCTTGCAGGGAATGGTTTCGTCCGGGTGATCGTAATAGCGGATGATGGTGTCTATGCCCAAGCGCCAGAGTTCCGTCGTTGCATTTGTACCGTCGCGCATCCCCAGATCGGTAATTGGCGCGGAAAAGTCAGCAATGCCAAAGCCTTGGCCCGGTGTGCAGGATGGCGCGGCAAAGCCTGCATGAGTCGAAAAACAAAGGGTTATAGCGCCTAAGATTCGGGCGGTAGCGGGCATGAACCAACCTCAAACATTTGAAAAAAGGCAATAAAAATTTCGTATAAAGCTAAGGCGAATCGCGCCACAGCACAAGATTTTTGCGCTTGGGCGTGAACGGTGAAATGGTTGCGCTATCCGCGGCCAGGCACAGCAGGTGTGACGTGGGGGCTGTTTCATCGCGGGGCGTGGCCAATGCGTTGAGCCTTGGCTAGTGTCGGGGTGTCTGACACACTGCTGCCCTGAAATCCTTCTGCCGGATTGTAAACCAATTCATGAATGCCCCGATACTCAAACTCGACCAGCAAGACGGTGTGCAAGTTCTGCGCCTGACCGGTCGGCTTGTCATGGAGCATCTTGAGGTCGCCCAAACGCTGTTTACGCAGACCAAGACGTCGGGACAGACACTACGCGTCGATCTGGAGGGGCTGGAGGCGTTGGACACAAGTGGTGCGTGGCTGATCGCGACACTCAAGGCCCGGCTCGAGGCCGAAGGGATCAGGGTCGAGCTGATTGACGGATCATCCAACCGCGTGGCTTTGGTGGATACAGTGCAAGCCGCACTTCCCGCCGACGAGGGTGTAGAAAACGGCCCGCGCGGGCTGCTGCCCTGGATTGCCAGCGTCGGCGCCAGCACCGCAGGCGTCGGTGCGTCGGTGACGTCGCTGTTGAGTTTCATTGGTGAGGTTCTATCGCGGTTCCTTTACGGTGTTGTGCGCCCGCGCCGCTGGCGCACGGCTGCGCTGGTAAGCCAGATGCAGGACACCGGGTTCAACGCGATCCCGATTGTCATTCTGATGAGCTTTCTGATTGGCATCGTCTTGTCCTTTCAGGGAGCATCGCAACTGCGCCAGTTCGGGGCAGAGGTGTTCGTGGTCGATCTGATCGCCATCTCGATCCTGCGCGAGCTGGGCATTCTGCTGACCGCCATCATCGTGGCTGGGCGATCCGGGTCGGCCTTTACCGCGTCGATCGGGTCGATGAAGGTGCGCGAGGAACTGGACGCGATGCGCACCCTTGGCCTTGACCCGATTGAGGTACTCGTGTTGCCGCGCGCAATTGCGCTGGTGATCATGCTGCCCATCCTTGGGTTTATCGCCAACATCTCGGGCCTGTTTGGGGGCGCGCTGATGAGTTGGGCGGAATTGGGCGTCAGCCCAAGCATGTTCTTGACCCGTTTGCAGGAAAACACCGACATCTGGCATCTGGCCATCGGCATGATCAAGGCGCCGTTCTTTGCCGCGATCATCGCCATTGTATCTTGCTGGCAGGCGATGCAGGTGCAGGGGTCTGCCGACAGTGTCGGGCGTCGTACGACCACGTCAGTTGTTCAGGCCATTTTTCTTGTGATCGTGGCCGACGCTGTCTTTTCCATCTTCTTTTCCGAGCTGGGCGTATGAGCGACAGCCCCGCAACACGCCCCGATCGCGAGGCGGTGATCACCGTGCGCGGGTTGGTCAATCGGTTCGGTAGCCAAGTGGTGCACGACAATCTAGACCTTGATGTCTGGAGGGGCGAAGTGCTGGGGATTGTCGGCGGATCGGGCACGGGCAAGTCGGTGCTGTTGCGCACGATTGTGGGCCTGATCCGTCCTGCGGCAGGGTCGATCAACGTTTTGGGCACGGATGTGCTGCACGCAAGCCGTGCCGAACGGTTGAAGGTTGAACGGCAATGGGGCGTCGCGTTTCAGGACGGGGCCCTGTTTTCATCGCTGACCGTATTGCAGAACGTCATGGCCCCGATGCGCGAACACCTGAACCTCAGCCCGGCGCTGATGAAGGCCTTGGGCGAGTTGAAGATCAGTCTGGTCGGGCTGCCCATGCTTGCCTGTGGCAAGCTGCCGTCGGAATTGTCGGGCGGGATGCGCAAGCGCGCAGCCCTAGCGCGTGCCTTGGCGCTTGATCCGGCCATCGTGTTTCTGGATGAACCGACGGCAGGCCTCGACCCGATCGGGGCGGCGGCCTACGATGAACTTATCAACGAATTGAAAAGATCTCTGGGACTTACGGTGTTTATGGTGACCCATGACCTCGACTCTCTCTACGCGATTTGCGACAGGATTGCGGTGCTTGCGGAAAAGCGTGTGCTGATCGAAGGGCCGATCGAAGGCATGACCAAAGTAGACCACCCCTGGGTGCAGGAGTACTTTACCGGCCCGCGCGCCCGAGCGGCACAAGAGAAAACCTGAGGAAGGCTGCCAAGTCTGATGGAAACCAAAGCGAACTATGTCTTGATTGGGTTGTTCACCCTTGGCGGCATCCTTGGTGCGTTGGGGTTGCTGTTGTGGTTCGCCAAGGTCGAGGTAGATCGCCAGTACAGCTATTACGACGTGCTGTTTCAGGATGTGTCCGGCCTCGGCTCAGCCAGTGACGTGCGCTACAACGGGTTGCCCGTAGGGCAAGTGGTGGATTTGGCGCTGGACGAGGCGGACTCGTCGAAAGTGCGCGTGCGCATCGAAGTGTCGTCGGACACGCCGGTAAATACCGAAACGGTGGCAAGGCTGCAGTCGCAAGGGGTGACAGGCGTCAGCTTTGTCGGATTGTCGGGCGGGTCTGATATGTCGACGGCCTTGCCCAGCGGGTCGGAAATTCCGTCAGAACGCACCGCCCTGCAATCCGTGTTCGAGGGCGCGCCGATCGTGCTGGACCGGGCCGTTGAGTTGCTTGAAAACGTCAACGACGTGTTTGACACCGAAAACCGCGAAGCGGTGAGTGCGATGCTGGACAACCTCTCTTCGGCCTCGGCACGGATCGACACGGTGCTGAGCGATTTTGAGTCCCTGTCTGGTGATCTTGGGTCAGCTGCGCGAGAAATCGCTGCTTTTACGGACAGATTAGGCACGCTAGCCGACACTGCCGAAACAACACTGACAACGGCGACAGGCACGCTTGAGACCGCGAATGGCACGATTTCCCGAATTGACGAACTGACCACGACGAACCTTGCCCCGTTGGCCGAAGAACTACGCACCGCCACCCAGACGGCCACCCGCGTACTGGACGATGTCGGTGGCCAGGCGTCCGTCATTGCTGGGCAGATCAGTGATCTGGCCAGTCGTGGGGCCGTGGTCTTGGATGGTGCAACGCAGACGTTGGATACGGCGAACCAGACTTTTGCGTCGGCCAATACAGCGATTGACGGGATCAACACGTTCAGAACCGACAACCTTGTTCCGCTGTCGGATGACTTGCGCAAAACCACGCAAACTGCTGACCGGGTCATCACAGAGGCAGGCGGCGAGGTGCAGCGCATCGCGGGGCGCATCGGCGAACTGGCAGATCGCGGCAACACGGCGTTGGAGTCGGCGACCGTCACGTTGAGTGACGCACGCGCGACTGTGGCCCGTGCCAACACCTATTTCGACGACCAATTGACGCCGTTGACCAACGATCTGCGCACCGCCACTCAGAATGCCAACCGGGTGATCGAGGATGTGGGCGCGCGCACCTCTGTGGTGGCTGACAAATTCATCACCTTCGCGGATGATGGGATCGAGCTGATCGCGACGGCCGACCAGACCTTCACCAATGCGGATGTGACGCTGGAGGCGGTGTATGCAGCGATGGAGGATGCCTCGGAAACGCTCGCAGCCGCCAACAGGACGTTTGTGATGGCCAATGACCTGATCGAGACCGAAATCGACGGGATCATCGGTGATTTGCGTGGGGCGGCCACGGCCTTTACGGCGACCATCAACGAAGCCGCGGCAAGCATTGATACGGTGACGGATCAGGTCTTGGCCGCATCGACCTCTGCCGCCAATCTGACGGCGTCGCTGGAACAGATCGTGCAGCAAAACCAACGCCAGTTGTCCGATTTTGTGCGCCTCGGGCTGCCCTCGGCTCTTCGGTTCACCGAAGAGGCGCGCAGTCTTGTGGTGAATATCGAACGATTGGTCAACAAGATCGAACGTGATCCTGCACGGTTCTTGCTCGGCACTCAAAACTCAAGGTTCAACAGATGAAACGCTATGCAAGATCATGGGCTTTCAGCCTGCTGCTTCTGGGCGGTCTGCCAGGTTGTGCGGCCCTGACCGGGCTGACTGCGGCCACGACGCCGAACGAATTATACGTGCTGACACCCAAAAGTACCTTTGACAGTGACCTGCCGTCGATCCGGTATCAGATCGCGGTGCAGGAACCCACTGCGACGGCTGCGGTCGACACAGACCAAATCGCCGTGCAGCCGACCCCGCTGCGGGTGCAGTATTTGCCGTCGGCGCGGTGGGTCAATCGCGCGCCTTTGATCGTGCAGGCGTTGATGATCGAAAGTTTTGAAAATTCGGGCCGGGTGCCTGCCGTTGGCAGCTCTGCGATTGGCCTGCGCGCTGATTTCTTGATCGTGACTGATATTCGTGAGTTTCAGGCCACCGTCCCGGTCGACAACCCTGATGCGCCGCTGGAAGTGGATGTGCGTCTGAACATCAAGCTGGTCGACGCGTTTTCGGATCGCATCATATCGTCGCGATCCTTCGAGGAAAAGACGTTGTCGGCCTCAGACGCCGCCGTCGACGTCACGCTGGCATTTGATTCAGCACTTGGCGACACGTTGAGGGACGCCGTGGAATGGAGCATCCGCGAGATCGCGCGTTACGGCGGGCCGCGACAGTAGGATCAGGCGCTGAGACCGACACTTTCGAGAAGTTGTACGCCATTGATTTTCCAGCCGGTTTCCGTGTCGAGCATCCGGTAGTCGAGGATATGCACCCGCCCTTCGGAGTCGACGATCTGTACCTTCTGCCACAGCGCGCCGTCCTTTTCCCGCAACTCGAGATAGGTCACCTCAGCCGGGCGCCACACCATCGGATATCCTTGGGTCACCATGCGCCCGAAGTTTTCCGGGGTACGGAAAATACCCTGGATCATCGGTGACGCAAATTCAAAGGCCTGATCGAAATTGTCAGCTTTGAAGGCTTCGATCTGGTTGCCGATCACGCCTTCGATCTCTGTTCCCTGTGCCCATGACGCGCCCGACATGAGCGAGGCGAGGGCGGCTCCCATCATCCACTTACGCATGTGTTTTCTCCTCTTCATTGCGAAAGAGGATAGCGCAGGTTTGGATTCCGCCAAGGTATTGCTGCTTTGGTTCCGAATAGAGGGGCAGAACCGCCGGAATTTTGGGCAGGCGAGTTAGCTTGCCAACTCGCCGGCGAGGCCCTTGTCGATTAGCGAGACGGTTTCATTCAGCCCATAAAGCGCGATGAAACCACCGAAGCGCGGCCCCTGGCTGGCCCCGAGCAGCACCTCATACAGCGCTGTGAACCAGCCTCGCAGCGGATCAAACCGGTCGCGACCCACCGCATAGACCACCGATTGCAGGGCCTCATCCTCAATCGCGCCGTCATAGGCGACAAGTTCTGCACGCAGGGCCTCAAGCGCTTCGCGTTCGGGCTCCGTAGGTAGGCGGTAGGTCTTAGCCGGTTTCACGAAGTCGTTGTAATAGCGCACGGCAAAACCGACCGCTTGGTCCATGCCGGGATGTGTATCGGGGCCGGTGCCTGGCGCGTAGCGCTGGATGAAACCCCAAAGTGTGTCCTTGTTTTCCGCACTCGATACCGAGGCGAGGTTCAGCAGCATCGCAAAGGACACAACCATGTCGCTGGTGGGTACGTCGCCGCCGTGGATGTGCCAGACTGGGTTGTTGAGGCGGGCTGCGTCATCCTGATCGACGTAGGCGCGCAGTTGCTGGTGGTATTCGTCCACCGCCTTGGGGATCACGTCGAAATACATGCGCTTGGCCGTCTTGGGCTTTTGAAACATGAAATAGGACAGCGACTCCGAGCTGGCATAGGTCAGCCATTCGTCGATACTGACGCCGTTGCCGGAGGACTTGGAAATCTTCTGCCCGTTTTCGTCGAGGAAAAGTTCGTAGGTGAAGTGCTCGGGCTTTTTCTCGCCCAGAATCTCGCAGATGCGGTCATAGATGGGCGTGTTGGTCGAGTGATCCTTGCCATACATCTCGAAATCGACGCCCAAGGCGGCCCAGCGGGCGCCGAAGTCTGGTTTCCATTGCAGTTTCACATTGCCGCCCGTGACCGGCAGCGTCATTTCCTCGCCCTCTTCGGTGTCGAAGGTGATGGTGCCGTTGGCGGCATCCACATGTTTCATCGGAACATACAGAACGCGCCCCGTGTCAGGGTGAATGGGCAGGAAGATGGAATAGGTCTGCTGGCGCTCTTCGCGCAACGATTTCAGCATCACCTTCATGATGTCGTCATATTTTTCTGCAGCGCGCAGCAGAACGGTGTCGAACTGGCCCGAGCGGTAGAAATCGGTAGCCGAGATGAATTCATACTCAAAACCGAACGTGTCGAGGAACCGGCGCAGCATGGCGTTGTTGTGGTGCCCGAAGCTTTCGAATTTTTCGAACGGGTCGGGGACGGATGTCAGCGGCTTTTGCAGATGTTCCTGCAAGCGGTCTGGATTGGGCACGTTGCCGGGCACCTTGCGCATGCCGTCCAGGTCATCGGAAAAGCAGATCAGCTTGGTCGGAATGTTCGAGATCTCTTGAAATGCGCGCCGGATCATCGAGGTGCGCGCGACTTCGCCGAATGTGCCGATATGGGGCAGGCCCGAGGGGCCATATCCGGTTTCGAACAGGACGAACCCCTTTTCGGGAGGCGCTTTTTCATAGCGTTTGAGAACTTTGCGCGCTTCCTCGAAAGGCCACGTTTTGCTCGTCATCGCAGTGTCACGCAAACTCGACATAAGGTTTTGTCCTAACTCATCCGGCCCGCGCCCGGTGCGGGGCCAATCAGATGCGCCCCATCCTGAGGCGCCATCCCGCCGCTACCTATTGCTAGGGGCGTCAGGCGTCAATATTGAGGGGGCAGCAGAGCGAAAGGAATGCCCATGTCTGAAACCGAACAGTTGAGCCTGACGGCGCAGGATGCGCTTGTGGCGTTGATGATTGCCGTGTCGGCGTCGGACGAGGATATTCGCACTGCCGAGTTGATCAAGATCAATGCTGCAGTGAACCATCTTCCGGTGTTTGCCGATTACGACACGGATCGTTTGAACGTGACGGCGCAAATGGTGTTTGATCTGTTCGAACAAGAGGATGGGCTGGATGCCCTGTTTGGCCTTGTGCGCGAAGCACTGCCCGAGCGGTTGAACGAGACGGCCTATGCCTTGGCCTGTGACGTCGCAGCGGCGGATGGCAGTCTGGACGAGGCGGAACTGCGCCTTCTGGAAGAGATCCGGTACGAGCTGAATATCGACCGTTTGCATGCCGCCGCCATCGAACGGGGTGCGCGGGCGCGGCATCTGACAATCTGAGGCACGGATGCGTCAGGCGTGATTGTGTGTTCTCCACGCCGCTTGCATGACTTTGCGTCCAGCGTCGACATCGTTGACGATACCATCCAGACCCATCAACGCCACCAGGTCCTGGGCGTCGTTCGCGATCTGGCCGCTGACAAATATGCGGGCGTAGGGTTTGCTGATATGCAGTGCCATGACGAGTTTCGCCAGCGCGGCGGCAGAGTGGCGCCCGGCTGCTGAGAGGCCGATGATCTGGCAATCGGAGTCGGTGATTTCCTGAACCAGCACGTCATGGGATTTGCCCACTTTCAAGTCGATATCCCAACCTTCCTTGGCGAAGAGGTCGCTGGCCATGCGCACACCCAGAACGTGGGTTTCGCCAGGCACTGTCGCGAATACGGCGGATTTCACTTCGACCGGGCCGCGCGGTGTGAACAGGTGGCTGAGCCCGCGAATGATTGAATAGATTCGGCTGGTGCCCACCGTCACCTCGACAAAGGATACATGATCGTCGGTCCACCATTCGCCCAGCAGGGCGGCGGCCTGCGCGAGATAACTGATATAGACGGCTTCGAGGCTGGCGCCGTCTTCTCGCACGTCCTGGATAAAACGCGCACCTTCCTCGCAGTCATCCGAGATCAGAGCATAGGCCAAACGCTCGACCCTTTCGGGGGAGGGTGTGTTGATCGACTGATCCGTAACGCTGCGAGATTTGATCCGGTTCAGGATCTCTTCGACGATGCTGCCCACGGCATCCTCGGGCAGGCTGGCCTTGAGGTTTTGCACCTGAACCTGCGTTTGCAAATAGACGTCATTGGCGAATTCCCGTCTGGCGTCCATGGCATTCGTGTCCTTTCCCCCTGGGGCTGCGCCCGAATCTTAATAAATCCGAATTTGGCCCGATGGATGAAAGTAAGACGCAGTCTGCCTTTGTGTCAACTTTGCTTTACATGCTCGTTGCGGTCTCCACCAACCTACCGCACGCATCCCTGACAGCGTGTTAACCAAGCATTGATACTTCCCCTTCCCGAACAGGCCGGATCCCCCCGGCCCGATCCACAAAAAGGGATAGATGTATGAACAAGGCGATCACTGATGGTGTGCTGTTGATGCCGCCGGCCTTTGCCGATGGTCTGAATGTCTGGTCAAGCGGTGATGGTACGCCGGGCTCGGATACCTATCTGAACGCAGCCAATGCGGCCTTTGTCCCGGCCGATCAGGACTTTGGCGGGTGTCTGGAGTTGCAGAAGACGTCGAACACGACGCGGGTGCGCTACATGGGCGAAACACCCCTGCTGCCGGGCTGCTATCTGCGCGTCACTGCAAGGATCAAGGCGATTGCAGGCAGCCTGCCCGCAGTCCGCATCGCGGGTTATGCTGCCCGAGGCAACGGCTCGGCCGTGTCCGGAATCGATACAACGGGCCCGAGTTCTACGCTGACCACTTATGGCGATGTGCTGGAAGTGTCCGCCATCATCGGGGCGGGCAACCGGGGTGGTGTGGACATGGTCTGGGGAACGGAGCCTGTCTATGGGCATTTCGGTCTGGATCTGACCGGCCCGAATGGCGGTGTCGTACGGATCGACGACATCGTGATCGAAGATATCACGTCGGTCTTTTTGCGCGACATGCTTCCCTTTGTGGATGTGCGCGATTACGGCGCTGTCGGCGACGGAATCACTGACGATTCTGCCGCGTTCGCCGCTGCTAACGGGGCCGCCGATGGCCGGACCGTTCTGATCCCGAAAGGGACATTCCGGCTTGAGCAGGACACTGCAATTGACGAACAGGTCAAGTTCGAGGGCCAGGTCACGATGCCCGTCGACAAGATGCTTCTGCTGCGCAAAAGTTATGATCTGCCGACTTATGTCGAAGCGTTCGGCAATGAAGAGCTTGCCTTCAAGAAGGCGTTTCAGGCGTTGCTGAACAGTTCGGACCATGACAGTCTTGATCTGTGCGGGCGTCGCGTTCAAATCGAAGACACGCTTGATTTGCAGGCTGCTGTCCCAAATCGCGACCAGTACAACACCCGCCGTGTCATCCGTAACGGACAGATCGAAGCGGTCGGCGACAATTGGGACACCATCGTTGCCACAAGTCAGGCTACATACAATCCGTCGGATTCCCGCACGCTGACCAACGTGACCAATGCTGCCAATATTCCCGTCGGTTCCCTTGTCGAAGGGAATGGTGTCGGCCGGGAAATCTATGTGCGTGAAGTCAACGTCGCGGCGGGCCGTATCACGCTGAATGCGCCGCCCTACGATGCGTCGGGCACACAGAACTACACGTTCCGCCGGTTCAAGTACCTTGTCGATCTGAGCGGCTTTTCCAAGCTGTCCAAGTTCAACATGTCCAACATCGACTTTCAATGTAACAACAAGTGCAGCGGCATCATGCTGGCACCTGCAGGCCCGACGTTCGAGTTGCAGGAGTGTTTCATCAGTCGCCCGCTTGATCGCGGCATCACCTCGATTGGGGGCGGCTGTCAGGGCATCTTGATCGACCGGTGCCAGTTTCTGTCGACCGAAGAAGGTCTGCCAGTCGATCAACGCACATCCATCGCGATGAACGTCAATTCAAACGATGCAAAGATCCGTGATTGCCGCGCCACGCAGTTTCGCCATTTTGCCTGTTTGGGTGGTCAGAACCACCTGGTCATGGGGAACCACTTTTTTCAGGGTGATGGTGTTCCCCAAGGTGTACGTACCGCCGGGGTCGTCCTCCAGGACAATTTCACGGCCAGCGTGATCACGGGCAACTACGTCGACAACTGTTTTGTCGAATGGACCAACGAACGTGACCCAACGCCGGGATTCACCGCCGGGTTCTCGTTCAGTTCGTTCAGCATGACGGACAACGTGTTCCTGTCCAGCGATGTGGGGCCATGGTTCAGCTATCTTGTAGTCAAGCCACATGGCGCCGGTCACTTCCTGAATGGCGTGACTGTGCGTGGGAACAGGTTCCGGTCCATCAACGGCGTGATGGTGCGTGCCGAACGTGTGGACACGAGCTTTGCCGATCTGGACCATGACCGGAACCGGTCCATATTCTTCGATGGCAATTCGTACCACAATGTCACCGAACAGGCGCAAAACCCCCTGACCTTGATCCATACGGAATTCTCGAATTCGAAAGTGTGGACGATCGGTACGGACAAACAGTTGCCGTTTGAAGGCTTCTGTCAATTTGTCGATGCAGTGGCTCTGACAGGTGACCTGCGCAATTCCTCGAACGCGCGGGTTTACGAAAACCCGGTTGGCAAAGGCCGCGCGGGTGCGAACGAAGACTCGTTTACATTGGAGTTCGGCCAGGAAGTGCGTGGTCAGATTCGCGCCACGATCCGTATGGACAAAGCCTAAAGGCGGACACCGGGCGGGCCAAAAGAGCCTGCCCGGTGTCTAGAAAGACCGCCACACTCCAAGTTTGAAGCCCAAGCCATCGTCGTCGGCTTCGACACCGAGTTGATAGCTGACCACTCGGTCGGCCTTGGGACGCCAGATCACGGACGGTGCGAGTGTCGTAGTCTTGTAATGGTCCGCTTCTGTGTGAAACACTTGGACCATCACTTGAAGTCTTTCGCTAAGTGTCACGCCGATGGTGGCATCCAGTTTTGTGGTCGCGGTCTCTGTTCCGGTGTTCCATTCCACGGCCCCGTCGAGTGCGATCCATCCGGATTTTTCCCACAAATTGATGCCCCGCCCGTAGTTGAGCCCGACCCGCACAAGAGGGTCCATGGTAGTGCCAACAGAACTGCCCAATCCCACCTCATAGGCGAGCTTGATGGCGCGTTCACCGGTTGGAATCGGCTTACGCGCAAAAACATAGACGCTTCCCCCAGACACCACGCCATCAATCATGTCGACGTCGCCCTTCAGTCCCAGCGTCAGCTTTTCTCGAAACCCGTATTCGGCATAGACCGATCCGTTCTGCTGTCCGTTTTTATCCAAGCTGCCGCTGAACGACAGGAACACGGCACCATCGTCCCGCATCCACGCCCCGGCATCCGCAGGTTGTGCCAGCATTAGGGTCGCGACAAGGAAAGCGATGCGCATTTAAGAGGCTCAACATGGTTAACGAAACCTGACTTGGCCCGATCTTGGTTAATATTCCGTTAGGGGGCCTCGCCTTGCGTTTGCGGCGACATAGTTTCGAAGATATGGAATTGGTAATCGAAGATGTACGATCCTATCCGCGACCGCCTGCGCTTGAGCTGGTCGCGCAACGGATCAGAATTGTCTTGGGCGGTGTGGTCGTCGCCGAAACGTTGTCCGCATTGCGTGTGCTCGAAACCCATCACGCGCCGACCTATTACCTGCCGCGAGTGGATGTGACGGGTGATCTGGAGCCTGCGGCGGGTTCCTCGTTCTGCGAATGGAAAGGGCGGGCAGCCTATTGGACAGTCAAAGCCGGTTGCGTGGTCGCCGAGCGCGCTGCATGGAGCTATCCGGCACCCAGCCCGAGCTTTGCAGCCCTCAAGGATCACTTCGCGTTCTACGCTTCGGCTATGGAGGTCTGCTATGTCGGGTCTGTCCGGGTGCTGCCACAGCCTGGTGATTTCTACGGCGGATGGGTTACGCCGAATTTGCGAGGCCAGATCAAGGGCGCTCCCGGCACCCGTCATTGGTGACAACGCGTTTCAACTTACCCGGCTCATCAACACCATCGCGACCAGTGCGCAGGCTAGGCCCGCGTATTCGCGGGCGTGCAATGCCTCGCCGAACCAGATGGCACCGATGACGGCCAAAGCCAGCAGCGTCAGCATGGAATAGGCCACGCCAGCCTGCACAAGCGTGACGTGCTGAACAGCAAAGAACCAGAACAGCGCCGATACGGCGTAAAGTCCACAGGCCACGACCACCAGCCCGGACCAGACAGGTTGGTTGGCGTCGGCGGCGACCTTGATCGCGAAATCGGCAAGGATCACAAGCAAAGCGGTGAGGCCTACGAAACCAGCCCCAAACAAAATGTTGGTCATGGGAAAAGCCTTTGAAAATACGTGCCCGGCGAAATGCGTGTTGGGCTCTATTTGGAATGGTGCAACCATAGTAGGTGCCGCCACCTGCGCGTAGTGGGGTATTCCACACCCTCCCCTAAAAAAGAGTGGCGCATGATGGGGCGCGAGCTGATCATAATGAAATCAATGCGATACAGAAACGGTGTAAGCGTTTGTTGCCCCTTTGGCCTCAGGCCACGGGCGCCGTCGTGCAGGTGCGGAACTGCTGGACCGGGGGCGCGGCGCCCTCCAACGACACGGTGACAGAGGCGGTCTGGGTGAAGGCGGTGGCGGTGGTGTTGAACTCAAGCCCGTCCAGCACGTTTCGGAAACCTGAGTCCATGACGGTGAGGGTTGCGCCGTCCGATTGGTGGCGTTGGGTGGAAATGATGTTCGGCGCCGCTCCGTCGAAGCGGATGGAGAAAGCCGGGGCGTCGGGCCAGCCTTGGGGGGTGGTGACGGCAATGGCGTAGAGTTGGGTGGCGTGGTCGTAGGTGACTGTGACCTCGGCCGAGGCCTCGGTATGGGTTAGGGTGCAGATGGGGGTCGGCGTGAATTCCCACGCTTGGGCCGGAGTGGCGAAGAGGGCAAAAAGAATGAGCAGGCGCAGGATCATGGGGAGGAGATAGGCGCGTGACGGGATTTGTCACAAGGAAAAACCTTTCGCGCGCGAAAGGTGTAATGTTATCAGAAGGTTAATTGATTCCAGATGGTGTGGTGGGGACGGCCGCCGGCGCAAGATCAAGGGTGCTTTGGAGCGCATGGTTGGCGAGGTCGTGTTCGTCGATCCATCGCGACATGCGATTGAGAGTGGTTGATCCGGAATGGTGCGGCGCGGCTTTGGAAGGCGCTTTCTGGGAGTAGGTTGGGCAATATGTCCACCGTTTTTTGCGTTTTGTTTCTGGTGGTTGGTGAGCAGATTGCTCACCTTACGGTGTGAGTGCGGTGGACGGAGCGGGACGAAGCCAGCCGGTTGCTGGGCGCGAAGCCGACTTATGTGCCGCCGGTGAACCCGGCGGGGGCGCCGGGGGTGAGTGGCGTTTAGGAAACGCTCCGGCGGAGCCTTTCAGCCACGAACGGGCGGAGCCCCGGCGGGCGCTGCCCGGCATTGCTGCCGGGCATTAAATTCGTCCTGTGTATTTCGGTGAGGGCCGAATCGCCTATGTCGTGTCAGTCCGCCTCAAAGGCACAAGATGAGCTGCTGCGCTGCGGCATTTTTTCACAAATTGTGAATTCTGCTATTGACAGGGCCAAGAAAACAAGGCATTTCGGCAGAAGGCAGTAGCAACAAAAAAATACTAACTTAACGGTACAGCTTTCAGACATTCTATGATAGTTTCGGTCGCAATGAAAAAGGCGAGGCTGCATTGCAGCCCCGCCCAATCAGAGGCCACAGAAACGGCGGCAGCCAAAGTGGCTGATCTTGCCGTTTCGAGTATCCTCCCGTCGCAAGGATCAAGATACCCGAATTTGCCAGGTTTTCAATGGTTGCCGCCTTGGCAATATTGGAGATTTGTATGCCAGCAAAAAACAGAAGCCCTCGAATGAACGAGGAAATTGCAGCCAAAGTTAAATGGCTTTGGGAGAATACGCCTTTGAACCAAGCGCAGATATCTGCTGAGCTTGGGGCTATCAATCAAGGGAGAGTCTCAGAAGTGGTAACCGGGTCTAGGTTCGCGCATGTGCAGCCAGCACCAGTAGATGAGTGGCACGCACATGGGTAAAATCAAAGGTCTTAACGACGGGCCAAACAGTCGGAATGAACACTATGATATTGGCCGACGGAAAAGTGTTCCACGTCGGAACGCTGTTGCAGAAGTCAAGCGAGGCGAACATCCGGACCATCATGTAGTGAAAGTCAAAGGGCGAGAGTATGTTCGGGATAATCCGGATACTTCGACCAAAGACAACGTAAACAAAACTTAAAAGGTTGCGCCCCACTGCGAAACGGTGGGGCCTTCTACCGACCTCTTCGCTTCACATTCCCGCCCCTTTGCCCGGCCCGCCCAGCCGTACTCCGACCCGAAGCCTTCTGCGCATCCCCCACGGCCTTGTCCACCGCGTATTGCCGCGCCAGCGGGTCGGACGACACCACCAAATCCACCGCTTCCAGACGTTTCAACTCGTCCCGCAGCCGGGCGGCCTCTTCGAACTCCAGATTCTCTGCCGCCTTGCGCATGTCGCTGCGCAGGCCCTCCAGCACGGTTTGCAGGTTGCCGCCCGCCATGGACTTGTCGATCTTGGCGGTGACGCGGGACTGGTCCGTGTCGCCCTTGTAGAGGCCCGCCAGCACATCCTCGACGTTCTTTTTCACCGTCGTCGGCGTGATCCCGTGTTCCTCGTTATAGGCGATCTGCTTGGCGCGGCGGCGGTCGGTTTCGCCCAACGCGCGCTCCATCGAGCCGGTCACGCGGTCGGCGTACATGATCACCCGCCCATCGGCGTTGCGCGCGGCGCGCCCGATGGTCTGGATCAGCGAGGTTTCGGAGCGCAGGAACCCTTCCTTGTCCGCGTCGAGGATCGCGACCAGTCCGCATTCGGGGATATCCAGCCCCTCGCGCAGCAGGTTGATCCCGATCAGCACGTCAAAGGCACCAAGGCGCAAATCGCGCAGGATCTCGATGCGTTCCAGCGTATCGATGTCGGAGTGCATGTAGCGGACCTTGATCCCCTGTTCGTGCATGTATTCGGTCAGGTCCTCGGCCATGCGTTTGGTCAGCGTCGTGCACAGGGTGCGCATGCCGTTGGCGGTGACACGCCGCACTTCGTCCAGAAGATCGTCGACCTGCGTGCCAACGGGGCGAATTTCGACCATCGGGTCCAGAAGGCCGGTGGGGCGGATCACCTGTTCGACGAAGACGCCACCCGCCTGATCAAGTTCCCATGCGGAGGGTGTGGCGGAGACGAAGACGGATTGGGGGCGCATGGCGTCCCCCGGGTGTGGCCGGATGATCTGGAGGCCGATCTGGCTGCGCTGCCGGCGGTAGTGGCGGCGTCCGAAGCCAAGGGCCGCATCGATCTCCGCGGCCTGGATCTGGTGACCATCGACGGAGAGGACGCGCGGGATTTCGACGATGCCGTCTTCTGCGAAGCCCGCAAGACCGGAGGCTGGCGCCTGCTGGTGGCGATTGCCGACGTATCGCACTACGTGAAGCCGGATGCGCCGCTGGATGTGTCTGCCCTGGAGCGCGGTAACTCGGTCTATCTTCCGAGTACGGTGGTGCCCATGCTGCCGGAGGCGTTGTCCAACGATCTATGCTCGCTGCGGCCCAAGGTGGATCGTTTGTGCATGGTCTGCGAGATGACGATCAGCGCCCGCGGGCGCATCAGCGGCTACAGGTTCTTCGAGGGCATCATGAATTCCTCGGCGCGCTTGACCTATGACCGCGTCGGCCGTCTGCTCGCCGAGGGCGTCGACGCCGTGCGCGCCGATGATCCCGAGATCGTGCCCATGGCACCGCGATTGCTGGAATTGCAGCGTCTCTTCAAGGTGCTTGTCGAGGCCCGCCATGGCCGTGGCGCGGTGGATTTCTCCGGCAGCGAAGCTCAGGTGGTGCTCGACGATGCGGGTCGCGTCACCGAGGTCAGGCCACTGGTGCGCAACGATGCCCACCGCCTGATCGAGGAGTGCATGATCGCCGCCAACGTGGCCTCTGCTCGCTTCCTTGCCCAGCATGATC
>CAYGPT010000063.1:0-21234 GCA_964351755.1 uncultured Rhodobacterales bacterium
CCCGGACACCCTCGAACATGGCGGAACTCGACCGTGTGCTTGGTGGTGGTCTCGTGCCCGCCTCGGCCATCCTCGTGGGCGGCGATCCGGGCATCGGCAAATCCACGTTGCTGCTGCAGGCGGCGGCCCAGTTCGCGCGCACGGGCCTCAAGACGATCTACGTGAGCGGAGAAGAGGCGAGCGCACAGGTGCGGATGCGCGCCCAGCGCCTTGGCCTGACGGATGCGCCCGTGCAACTTGCCGCCGACACCAATCTGCGCAACATCCTGACCACGCTTGAAGAACAGGCGCCGGGCCTCGCCATTATCGATTCAATCCAGACCATGTGGCTCGACACCGTGGACAGCGCCCCCGGCTCAGTCTCACAGGTCCGGGCGGCTGCGCATGAGTTGACCACCTTCGCCAAGCGCAAGGGTGTCAGCGTCGTGCTGGTCGGACACGTGACCAAGGAGGGGCAAATCGCAGGCCCGCGCGTCGTCGAACACATGGTCGACACCGTGCTCTATTTCGAAGGCGAGCGCGGCCACCAGTTCCGAATCCTGCGCGCGGTCAAAAACCGCTTTGGCCCCGCGGAAGAAATCGGCGTGTTCGAGATGACCGGCGCAGGTCTGGCCGAGGTCACCAATCCGTCGGCCCTGTTCCTGTCCGAGCGCGGCACACCCAGCCCCGGCTCGGTCGTGTTCGCAGGGATCGAAGGCACGCGGCCCGTGCTGTGCGAATTGCAGGCACTCGTCGCCCCCACCCCACACAGCCAACCCCGGCGCACCGTCGTCGGCTGGGATGGCGGGCGGCTTGCGATGATCCTTGCCGTGCTCGAAGCGCGCTGCGGCATTCCGTTCACCGGTTTGGATGTCTATCTGAACGTGGCGGGGGGGATGAAAATCTCCGAACCTGCCGCCGATCTGGCCGTCGCCGCTGCGCTGCTTTCCGCCCGTGAGGACAGCGCGTTGCCCGCCGACACCGTTGTTTTCGGTGAAATCAGCCTGTCAGGGGCGCTTCGACCTGCCCCACAGACCGAAAACAGGTTGAAAGAAGCGCAAAAACTTGGTTTTGCATCTGCAATCGCTCCCAAAGGGGGCAAAGCCCACGGCAACCCCGGTCTCAAGCTCAACCTGATGAGCGATCTGACGGGATTTGTGGGTGAAGTATTCGGCGCAGGCTAGCGCCACGAAGGGCAGAAAAGGAAGAGGGCCATGGAAGGGTTCACCATCATTGACGGCGGGGTCGCCGTGGTCATCATCCTGTCGGCTCTGTTGGCCTATGGGCGCGGCATCGTGCGAGAAATCATGGCCATCGCCGCATGGATCGCCGCCGCCGTGCTCGCCTTTCTGTTTGCGCCCCGCGTTGAACCGCTGGTCACCGAGATTCCGGTCGTGGGCGATTTTCTGGCTGACAGTTGCGAGTTGAGCATCATCGGCGCCTTCGCCCTTGTCTTTGCCGTCGCCCTGATCGTGGTGTCGCTGTTCACCCCGTTGTTTTCATCCCTTGTGCAACGCTCGGCCCTGGGCGGGATTGATCAGGGCATGGGCTTCCTGTTCGGCGTGGCGCGCGGCGTGTTGCTGATCGCCATTGCCTTCTTTGTCTACGACACCGTGATCACGGGGCAGGAATACACCATCGTGGACGAAAGCCGATCCGCCGCGGTCTTCGGGCGCTTTACCGGCCAGATCGAGGAACAGAACCCCGAACAGGCCCTTGGCTGGATCACCGCACAATACGAAAGCTTGGTGGGCACCTGCGGCGAGTGATCGCAAAGGTTGAGCGACGGGTTACAGGCCGCTAACGTTCCTGCAGGGGGATGGGGTCTTGGTCTGGATCGCCGAAGATATTTCGACACTCGCGCTGATCTTTGTGGGCACCTGCGTGGCCACGCTCCTGTTTGCCATGGCCCTTTCGCCCAAGGACAACTGGCGCGCATTGCTGGGCCTGATCTCGGGCCTCGCGATGCTGGGCTGTATCTCGGGTTATATGGGCGGGCTCAGCCGGACCTCTGCGGTGGGCGATATCATCCCGGCGGCCCTTGCCATTGCGGGCGGTGCAGCGGCCTATCTGTTCGGCGCGGATCGCAGCAAGGGGCTGATCGCGTCGATCTGCGCGCTGGCACTGGGTCTGTCCCTGTTCCTTGGTTTCAGCACGTCCGCCGTCAAACGCGGCAAGGTCGAGGCGTTTCAAGCCCATCTGACCTTTTGCCGGCAGATCCTGAGCGATGCTGACATCATGTCCGACACCGACGCGTTCGTGCGGGTCATCAGCCTGCACGGAGAAAGCTGCGCGGGCGTTATTTCGGCAGAACTTGCGATCGCACGCAACCTGCCAAGTGATGCGCAAGGCCCCGATGATTTCGGCTACTTGGTAAATGCGATGAACGGTCTTTTGGCCCGCGCGGGTGTCGAGTCGGGCCAATAAAGGCACCCGAATCTCAGCACCTTGTCCCCCACACAACGGCCATTATGGTTAGCACATTCTTAATCGCGTGGCCCATGCGTGCAAAGTCGCACCCGTCGATCAGGTACTGGCGGCACATACGAAACAGAGCCCGGCAATGGCCCCGTTTGTGACGAAAAAGCGGCGGATTTGTGGAGCGTTCTGGATGACAGAACACAATCAACCCCATCTGACTGGAGACACCAAAATGCTTTTGAACCACACCACCGCATTCACCACGTTTTCCCCCGCCATCACATCCGCACCGCGCGGCCACCGCGCCACGTTGAGCGCGCAAACCCTGTTGGAAACACCCACAGGTTGGACCAGTGTCGATACCCTGCAAGCCGGGGACAAGGTCGCCACTCTGGATGGAGGGTTTGCCCCGATCGCCGCGATCAGCCGTCCCGACCGCCACGCCCCGCTAGTCCATGTGCCCGGCGGCGTTTTGTCGACCTGTTCGGACATCGCCCTGCCCGGAGATGCGCGCATCGCCTTGACCCCGCCCGCACGCTGGTCGCAGGCCCCGGTCGTGTCCGTGCCGGTCAAGGCGTTGAGTGGCTGGCACGGCATCCGCCCGACGCTCTTTGCAGGTCCCGACCTTACCACCCTGCATTTCGAGAACGAGGAGATGGTCTTTGCCCAGACGGGCCTGATGATCCACGCCCATGACGGATCGCCCGATCCGTTCTTTCCGACGCTGACCTATGGTGATACCCGCGCCCTCCTTGCCCTGATTGGCGGCACAATGCCCGCGCCAGACGCAGCCGCAGCCGCAGCCGCAGCGTAAAGGAGCGCAGTTTCATGATCCTTTCGTGACAGTCGGGGCCGGGCTTGTTAAACCCGCGATATCCATTTCAAGGATTCGGAGCTGCCCATTGTCCGATCACGACGCTGACGCGCTGATGCCCCCCGCCCATCCCTTCGACGACGACAAGTTAAAAGAGGAATGCGGTATTTTCGGGGTGCTGGGCACCATGGACGCCGCAAACTTCGTCGCCCTTGGCCTGCACGCCCTGCAACACCGCGGGCAAGAGGCCGGCGGCATCGTGTCCTACGACCCCGAACACGGCTTCAACTCCGCCCGCCGCTTCGGATACGTGCGCGACAATTTCACCAGCCAGGCGGTGATGGAGACGCTGCCCGGTGCGCTTGCGATCGGGCATGTACGTTACTCCACAACCGGCTCCAAGGGACAGACGGCGATCCGCGACGTGCAACCCTTCTTCGGCGAATTCGCCATGGGCGGGGCGGCGATTGCCCACAACGGCAACATCACCAACGCCAACGCCCTGCGCCGCGAGCTGATCGAACGCGGCTCGATCTTCCAGTCCTCGTCCGACAGTGAATGCATCATCCACCTGATGGCGCGGTCCCTGCAACGCAACATCCCCGAACGGATGGAGGACGCCTTGCGCCGCGTCGAGGGCGCGTTTTCCATCGTCGCGATGACGCGCACCAAGCTGATCGGCGTGCGCGACCCATTGGGCGTGCGCCCGCTGGTGCTGGGACAGTTGCCCACAGGCTATGTACTGAGTTCCGAGACCTGCGCGCTCGACATCATCGGGGCCGAGTTCGTACGCGAGATCGCACCGGGCGAGATGGTCGTGATCACGGATCAGGGGGTCGAAAGCCGCACGCCATTCCGGCCCAAAAAGTCTCGGTTCTGCATCTTTGAACACGTCTATTTCAGCCGCCCCGATTCGATTCTCGGCGGGCGGTCGGTCTATGAAACCCGCGAGGCCATCGGGCGCGAACTGGCCAAGGAAGCCCCCGTTGACGCCGATCTGGTCTGCCCGGTGCCCGATTCAGGCACGCCAGCGGCTATCGGCTACAGCCTGCAATCCGGCATTCCCTACGCCATGGGAATCATCCGCAACCAGTACATGGGCCGCACCTTCATCGAACCGACGGAGTCGATCCGTAACATGGGCGTGCGCCTGAAACTCAACGTCAACCGCGCGCTGGTGCGCGGCAAGCGGATCATCCTTGTGGACGACAGCGTGGTGCGCGGCACCACCTCGCGTAAGATCAAGGAAATGATTTTGGATGCAGGTGCTGCCGAAGTGCATTTCCGCATCGCGTCGCCCCCCACTGCATGGCCGTGTTTTTACGGCGTCGACACGCCCCAGCGCGAAAAACTGTTGGCAGCCACCATGTCCGAAGACGAGATGAAAGAACATCTCGGGGTCGACAGCCTGAAGTTCATATCGCTCGACGGGCTGTACCGGGCCGTGGGCGAGGCTGGCGGGCGCGACGCGACGCAGCCGCAATATTGCGATGCTTGCTTTTCCGGGGAATACCCGGTCGAACCCGCCGACCAGATCGAAAAAGGGTTCGAGATGAAGGCCGCACAGTAGGCTCCGGCCAGTTTCCGTCAGCAGCACTTGGGAGTGTACCCCATGGACACTCTCAACCGCGTCATCCTCGATCTGATCGCCACATGGTCCGAACCGGCGCAGCAGCACCTATTGGCAACGCGCGCCATCCTTTTGGATGTGGCGGACAGCGCAGAGGTTGGCGCATTAGAAGAATCCCTTAAGTGGGGCCAACCTGCATGGCGACCGCGCAAAGCCCGAACCGGAGCGACCTTGCGGCTGAACTGGACGGCTGACAGACCCGACAAACTGATGGCCTTTGTCGATTGCAAAACGGACCTCGCCAGCCAGATGTCTACCCGCTTTCCCGGCCAGTACCACAATGACGGGCGGCGCGCACTGGGCTTTGACCTCGACCGTCCCCTGCCCGGTGACGCCGTCGCGCAACTGGCCTACCTCACCTTCACCTACCACCGCGCCAAAGCCTGAGCGTCGGATCGCTGCTTGCCCTTGCGGCAATCGGCAAAAGCTGGCGCATGGGCAAAATGGCCCGTTTTTCCCCGCTGCGCCCCGTGTTAGCGCCCGCCTCTGCCAAAAAGAAACGAAGCAGAGGCAAACATGTCCAAAGATACAACCAACCCCGCCACAGCCGACATGGCGACCGACCGCAGCGCGCTTCCACTTCGGCGGCTGCAACTGATCGGCGTGGCCGGAACACCAGAAGACCGGGGCGCTCTCCTGCGCAGAGCCGGTGGCAACATCCAGACCGTGCGCGTGGGCGATAAACTGCGACAAGGCACGGTGGTGGCCATCGATGACGATGCCGTGATCCTGTCCGGGATGGGTGGCACGCAAACCCTGCACCTGCCACAGGTCACACAGCCGCGCGCCGCCGCTTGACGCCCCCTGCCCATACGGGCAAGAGGCGTGCATGACAAAAACTGCCCTCATTACCGGTGCATCGCGTGGGCTCGGCGCAGCCCTTGCGCGCGTCCTCGCCCGCACGCATCACATCATCGCCGTGGCCAAAACCACCGGCGCGCTCGAAGAGCTGGACGATTTGATCAAGGCGGCGGGCGGCTCGGCCACGCTTGCGCCCATGGACATCACCAACGAGGGCGCGATGCAGACCCTGTGCCGGGGCGTTCACGACCGATGGGGTACGCTCGATCTGTGGGCGCACACGGCGATCCATGCAGCGCCGCTTGCCCCCGCCTCGATGATCGACGGCAAGGATCTGGGCAAGTCGGTGGCGGCCAATGTGACGGCCACCTCCACCCTGATAACCTATATTGCTCCACTGCTGGGTGCGGAGGGCACGGCGCTGTTCTTTGACGATCCGGTGACGGGCCAGGCGTTTTATGGCAGTTACGGCGCGACCAAGGGCGCGCAAATGGCTCTGGCACGCAGCTGGCAGGCGGAAACGGCGCGCACCGGGCCGCGGATTCACCTAGCGACACCCGCGCCTATGCCGACAGCGACCCGGGCCCGCTTCCATCCGGGCGAAGACCGGAGCACCCTCGCCGATCCCATGGACGAGGCGGCGCGCATCGTTTCGGAACTTGGGATTTGACAGACAGGCGCGGATGATGCGTCACTTGCCACATGCTGCGCCTGATACCCCGATTTGACACCCCCCGCCCCGCCAGAGGGGGCGGCACCCTCGCCCGCATCTACGACGCGGCTGAAACGGGCTGGCAGGACGGGATCAGCAAGCTTGGGTTTCTGGACGCATATGCCGACTTGATGACACACGGCAACACGCCCGACATGACACAGCTCAGCGTCTTGGACCTGGGCACCGGCACCGGGGCTTTTGCGCAAGCCTGGGTTGATGCGCACGGCGCTCCCGCCACACTGACCCTCACGGATATCTCGCCCGCAATGCTGCGCGCTGCCGCCGACCGGCTGCCGGGCGCACAGACCATAAACGCGCCACTAGGAGCTGACCTGCCCGACGTGCCGCCACAGGACGTCGTGCTCTGCGCCCATGTGATAGAACATCTGGATGATCCGCAAAGCGCCCTGCAGTGGCTGCATGACCGGCTGAAACCGGGCGGTCTGCTCGTCATGGCGATCTCCCAACCCCATTGGTGCACGGCGCTGCTGCGTTGGCGCTGGGGCAACGCGGCCTTTCCTCCAGCACAGGCAAGGGGCATGCTGGCACGCGCTGGCTTGACCGACATCACAACACATCCCTTCACCGCAGGCCCACCTTCCCGCGTCTCCTGCGGCTATACCGCGCGACGCCCGTCACCCACACGCAACGCTCCCCCTTCTCTGATTTAAAAAAATCCCCGCCGGAGGCTCCTGCAGTTGCCGAAGGAAACGTCGGCACATAGTAAGGTCCAAAGGGGCCCATCATGCGTATTCTGATCACCAATGACGACGGCATCTCGGCACCCGGCCTGCACGTGCTGGAAACCATCGCCCAAGACCTCGCAGGCCCGGATGGAGAAGTCTGGACCGTCGCACCCGCGTTCGAACAATCCGGCGTCGGGCATTGCATCAGCTATGCCCGCCCCTTCATGATCCAAACCATCGGGAACCGGCGCGTCGCGGTGGAAGGCAGCCCGGCGGACTGCGTGCTGGCAGGTCTCTTCGAAGTGCTGGACGCGCGCCCCGACCTGATCCTGTCCGGCGTGAACCGGGGCAACAACTCGGCCGAAAACGCGCTTTATTCCGGCACGCTGGGCGGCGCGATCGAAGGGGCGCTCCAAGGCGTGTTGTCGATCGCAATCTCGCAATATTTCGGCCCCGGAAATCGCGACCTCGACGACCCGTTCGAGGCGTCGCTCGCCCATGGAAAACAGGTGGTTGAGCGGATTATCGCCAACACGCCGCAGGACCAGCCAAACTACCAGCTGTTCTACAACGTCAACGTGCCCCCGGTGGCGGCCGCGGACGTCAAGGGGATCCGCGTGGTGCCCCAAGGCCTCCGCCCCGGCACCGGCTTTCACACCGAGGCGACGACCTCTCCCTCAGGTCGCCAATTCCTGTGGATCAAGGGCGGCAACCAGCAGGCACACACGGCGCCGGACACCGATGCCGCAGTGAACCTCGACGGCTATATCTCGGTCACACCGATGCGCGCGGACCTCACCGCCCACGACATGCTCGACACCCTGGGGGCCGTCGGGACATGAGTGACGAAGACGACCTCGCCACCCGCAAGATGCAGTTCCTCTACGCGCTTCGCTCGCGCGGGGTGACGGACAAGCGGGTGCTGGGCGCGATGGAGGAGATTGACCGCGGCCCCTTTATTCGTGGGCTTTTCGCCGAGCGCGCCTACGAGGACATGCCCCTGCCCATCGCCTGCGGGCAAACGATCAGCCAGCCCTCGGTCGTGGGGCTGATGACGCAGGCGCTGAATGTGACCCCGCGCGACAAGGTGCTCGAGATCGGGACGGGGTCGGGCTATCAGGCCGCGATTCTGGCCAAGCTCGCGCGCCGCGTCTACACCATCGACCGCCACCGCCGCCTTGTGCACGAGGCGCGCGCGATCTTTGACGAGTTGAACCTGCACACGATCACGGCGATCACCGCGGACGGATCATATGGCCTTCCCGATCAGGCCCCTTTCGACCGGATCATCATCACGGCTGCGGCCGAGGACCCGCCCGGGCCCCTGCTGGCACAGCTCAAGGTGGGCGGGATCATGGTGCTGCCGGTGGGCCAGTCGGACGCCGTACAAAGCCTGATCCGTGTGCGCAAGCTCGAGTCGGGCCTTGAATACGATGAATTACGCGACGTGCGCTTTGTCCCGCTTCTCGAGGGCTTGGGCAAAGAGTGAAACTGGTGTAAAACATCGCCAGAAACGGTACGCTTTCGCGGCGTGCCGGACACCGGCAACGCCCCCGTCCAGAGGGGTCCGGCAGAGGACGACGCAGATGAACCCGACATTCCCCAAGCCCCGTGGGCGCCTGATGATTGCAGCATTGTGCCTCGGCGCACTTGCCGCCTGTGACGAGCCGCTCGATTTCGATCTGCGCGGGCCCGAAGGTGGTTTTAACACCCGTGCAGCGGCGCGCGCGGCGACCACGGACAGACCACAGGCGGATGCCCGGGGGATCATATCCTATCCCACATATCAGGTCGCCGTTGCGCAACGCGGCGATACGTTGCAGGACGTGGCCACGCGTGTGGGTCTGCCGGCAGACGAACTTGCACGCTTCAACGGCATCGCACCGGACGTGCCGCTACGGCAGAACGAAATCATCGCCCTGCCCCGCCGTGTGGCCGAACCCACAGGACCGCTGGGCGCGCAGAACGGCGTGGACGTGACCACGCTTGCCGGATCCGCCATTGACCGCTCCGCCCCGACGCCGGCCAGCCCGTCCGTGTCCACCACGACACTGGCCCCGAATGGACAGGAACCGATCCGCCACAAGGTCGAACGGGGCGAAACCGCCTTTACCATCGCACGGCTCTATCAGGTGCCAGCCAAGTCGCTGGCCGAATGGAACGGGCTGGATGCGAACTTTTCGATCCGCGAGGGGCAGTTTCTGCTGATCCCCGTGGCCCGTGTCGCCGCCCCAGCGCGCACCGCCGCGGTTGAACCGCCCGGAGCGGGGTCGGCCACACCAGTGCCGCCCAGCGCGGCCAAACCCCTGCCGCGCGACGACACAGCCCAAACGCCAAGCGCGACGCCCGCACCAGACAAACCTGTCGCCGACGTCGGTCAGACCACGGCGCCGGCCAAGGCAGGGGCCATGACCGTGCCCGTGCAGGGCAGCATCATCCGCGCCTATGCAAAGGGCCGCAACGAAGGCATCGACATCAAGGCGGCCCCGGGCGCGCCCGTCAACGCCGCCGCCGCGGGTACCGTCGCGGCCATCACCAAAAGTGCCGATGGCGTACCCATCATCGTCATACGCCACCCCGACAACCTGCTGACCGTCTATGCCAACGTGGACGCGGTCAAAGTGGCCAAGGGCGACAGCGTCAAGCGCGGACAGGCCATCGCAGCCCTGCGCGGCAGCGACGCACAGGCCTTTGTCCATTTCGAAGTGCGCGACGGCTTCGACAGCGTCGATCCTGCCCCCTACCTCGAATAGGGCAAAGCCGCGGCAAATGTGGCTGAATACCTACCCTGAGATGTAGATCTGTCGCATTTGCCTAAAAATCACCAACAAATTTCTTAAAACGGCACCGTATGGCCCTAAGCTCGCCGCGTTGCGAGATCAGAAACAATTCAACGAAACGAGTTGGATTGATTTTGTACCATGCCGGTCTTTTACGCCTATACCTTCGCCCTCCGCGGCACCCAGAGCACGATCGACGGCAACCCCGTCGATTACAACTTTGCGCCTAACGGAACCTGGAGCTATTCGGGCAACACCACCTATTTCGTGGTCGAGGAAAACGACGGCGCGACCGTGTTCAACGGCGACGGCGATAACAACGAATTCGTTGATGCCAACGAACGCTTCGGCGGGGCGTGGGAACAGACCGCGATGGTCGATGGCGTCGAACGCCAGATCATCTGGGACTATACCTTTACCGTCACGGACGGCACGACCACATGGCGCATTGGCGTCATCGACGTTGACCTCAACAACGACAACGACCTCGACGATGCGGGCGAAGATGGCTATTTCCTTGTCTTTCCCGATGGCATGCCGCCCCCCAACACCGACCTGACCACCGGCGGGATCGTCGAAAACGACGATAGTACGCCACACACTGGTCTGGGCGGGCAAGTGGTCTGTTTCACCTCCGGGTCCCTGATCGAAACCCCGGATGGTACCCGCAAGGTCGAAGACCTCGCCCCCGGCGATCTTGTGAATACCGCACAGATGGGACCGCAACCCATCCGCTGGGTCGGATCGACCACGGTCGCAGCGATGGGCGATCTGGCCCCGATCGTGATCACCGCAGGCACTCTCGGGAACACAAGGGACCTGACCGTGTCGCCCCAACACGCCGTCCTGCTGAAAGATTGGCGGGCCGAATTCCTGTTCGGCCAAGAAGAAGTGCTGGTGCGGGCAGGCGACTTGCTGGGAATGGACGGTGTGTACCGAAAGACCGGCGGCATCGTCACCTACTGCCACATCCTGATGGATGCACACCAACTGGTGCAGGTCCACGGAGTGTGGAGCGAAACACTCTACCCCGGCGCCGTGGCAATGGGCGCGGTGAACGACTCGGCACGGGACGAAATTCTGGGCTTGTTTCCGGACGTTTCCGATTATGGCCCAATGGCCGCACCCTGTCTGCGCGGTTACGAGGCGCGGTTGCTGGCGGCCTGACACCGAATGAACGACAAGTGACCTCCTCGAAATGTCGCGGGCCCGTCTCGCGGCATTTCGTTTTGCGAGGATGCGCTCGATCTTACAGCGTCACGCCGCGCCGCCCGGCCAGATCGCAGAAATACTGCCACGCTACCCGGCCCGACCGCGATCCACGCGTGGCCTGCCACTCGATGGCCTCGGCCCGCAGGGTGTCCGCGTCGATGCCGACCCCATAGGCGTCACAATAGCCCCGGATCATCGCCAAATACTGGTCCTGATCACAGGCGTGGAAGCCGAGCCAAAGACCGAACCGATCCGACAGCGACACCTTTTCCTCGACCGCTTCGGAAGGGTTGATCGCAGACCCACGTTCGTTCTCGATCATATCGCGCGGCATCAGGTGACGGCGGTTGGAAGTGGCATAAAGGATCACGTTTTCAGGCCGCCCCTCGATCCCGCCATCCAGAACCGCCTTGAGGGATTTATAGTGCTGGTCGTCGTGGCTGAAGCTCAGATCGTCACAATAAAGAACAAACCGCGCCGCTTCGGCCTGCCGCAAGACGGCCAGCAGACGGCCCACGGACGGCAGGTCCTCGCGGTGCAGCTCCACGATCTTCAACTGTGGAAACTCCGCTTCAAGTGCGCCGTGTATGGCCTTGACCAGACTTGATTTTCCCATTCCTCGCGCGCCCCACAACAGGGCATTGTTGGCAGGCAACCCACGGGCGAACTGGCGGGTGTTGGCCAGCAACGTATCGCGCGAGCGCCCCACACCCAGCAGCAGTTCCAGCGGAATGCGCGATACCTGCGCCACCGGCTCGAGCCGGTCCGGCCCGGTCTGCCAGACAAAGGCGCTGGAGCCACCGAAATCCGGGGCCGCCATGGGTGCGGGTGACATCCGCTCAAGTGCTGCGGCGATGCGGTCCATGGGGTCGTCGATCATGGCTTGGTCTCGTCCTCGGGCAGATCGCCCAGATCGTCGTCCTCGTCGTGATAGTACCCTTCGGCGCGCAACTTGGCTTCGCGCTTTTTTTCGACCCGGGCCACAAGAAAGATCGAGATTTCGTAAAGCCCGTAGACAACCGTGAACAAGATCCCTTGGGTGATGACGTCCGGCGGCGTGACCAAAGCGGCCAGCACCAGAATACCGACCATCGCGTATTTGCGCACGTTGCCAAGCCCTTCGGCACTGACCAGCCCGGCCTTACCCATCAGCGTCAGCAACACCGGCAACTGAAAGCACAAGCCAAAGGCGATGATGAATTTCAGCGTGATATCAAGGCTTTCGTTGACCTTACCAAAAAACGTGATGCGGATTCCGTCCGTCGTCTCGGCAGGTGCGGGCACGTCCAGCGTGGGCACCGCGTCAGGGTTCACGATACCGCTCATCACGCCGGCGATGATCGACGGAACATCGGCAAAACCAAGAAAAAAGGCCATGGCCAGCGGCGTGACGACGAAATGGGCGAAACTCGCCCCAAGGAAAAACATCATTGGCGAGGCGATCAGAAATGGCAGAAAAGCGTTCTTTTCCTGCCGGTACAGACCTGGCGCCACAAACCGCCACATCTGAAACCCGATCACAGGAAAGGCGAGCGCAAAGCCGAACACCATCGAAATGCGAAACAGGGTGAAAAGGTATTCCTGCGGGGATGTGTACTGCATCGTCGGGGACGGATCGCCCAAGTCGCGCAGGGTCTCCTCAATGGGGCCAAGAAGGAATTGCAGGATCGGCTCGGCCACGACAAAGGCCAGACAGATCCCGATGATAAAGGCGATCACGGACCGGATCAGCCGCGTGCGCAACTCGGCCAGATGCTCGATCAGCGGTGCGGTGCTGTCGTCCATATCGGGCGCATCAGCCATCATTGCTCTCTTTTGTTGGAGTCACGGCCGCTTCCAGCTCTTCGGCCTTTTTCAAAGCCTCGGCCGCTTCCTTGGCCTTGCGTTCGGCTTGCGCACGCGCGGTGGCCGCCTGAATTTTCCTGGCATTTTCAGCACGCACTGCCTTGTCGGCGGCCATTTTGGCGGTCTCGCTGTCAGGGTCCAGATCGGTCAATGATGACGTGACATCACGCGCAGCGTCCTTGACCCCGTCCATGGCTGTTCCGACGGGGTTCGTCGCTGCCTTGATGCTTTTCTGGATGTCCTTGACACCCGCCTCGTCCGCCGCCTGGTTCATGGCGGACGAAAACTCGCGCGCCATGCCCTTGGCCTTGCCGACCCAGCGGCCGACATTGCGAAACAGAACGGGCAGGTCCTTGGGGCCGATCACGATCAACGCGACGATCCCCACGACCAGCATCTCGGTCCAGCCGAGGTCGAACATGGATCAGACCTTGTCTTTTTCGGACTCGGGCGTCACGTCCTTGGCCTCGGCGACCGGATCGTCGTCCAGTTCCTTCTGGCCCTCGCTCACGCCTTTCTTGAAGCTGGTGATGCCCTTGCCGACTTCGCCCATCAGGCTCGAAATCTTGCCGCGGCCAAACAGGACCAGCACCACGACTGCAATCAGCAAAAGGCCCGGCAATCCGATATTGTTCAACATATCCGTTCTCCTCTGGATGGCGGCCAGATGCCGCCGTTGAACTTGTTTTTATGGATCAAAACGATGAACGACCAGCCGTTGCAGTGCGGGCGCAATGCACCGCGTTGGAAAAAAGCGCATTCCAAGTCATGGCCACATCACAACTGACAGGTTAATGTCAGTTGATTACCCCATTCCGCGCACGTGAACTACAACAGGAGCAATATGCGCCGCACCGACCGCCTTTTCGAAATCATGCAAATCCTGCGGAACGGACAGCTGCACCGCGCACAGGACATCGCTGACGCAACCAAAGTGTCGGTGCGTACGATCTACCGGGACATGGACACGCTTGTCGCCTCGGGTGTGCCTGTGCAAGGATCGCGCGGATCCGGCTATAGGATTGCGGACACGATCACGCTGCCGCCCCTGACCCTCACGGACGAGGAACTCGAAGCACTCAACCTTGGCATAGCCATCGTGGGCGAAGCGGCGGACGAAGCGCTGAAATCCGCAGCCCGCAGCCTTGCGGACAAGGTAGATGCGGTGCTGCCCGAACGCACAATCGCTGATGCGGACAAGTGGGCATTCGCGGTCTATCCATTCGCGGATGCCGTGCGGGGATTTGCACAAATGCCGACCCTGCGCGCGGCGATCCGCGCACGCCAGAAACTGCGTCTCACCTATCATTCCAAAGGGGACAGGATCACCACCCGTACCATCCGCCCGCTGCATATGGAATATTGGGGGCGGGTCTGGACACTGACCGCATGGTGCGAAGACCGCCACGATTTCCGCAGATTCCGCGTCGACCTGATCCAATCCGCCGAGGCCTTGCCGGAAATGTTCGTGGACGAGCCCGGCAAACGGCTAACCGACTATGACCCGAACTTCTGAGGTCCATGGTTTGGAAGCCCGATGCGGGCAAATCGCAAGGGTCGGCGGGCGGGCGCGTTTGCCAAAGGCAAACAGACCGGCCCGACGACTAGCGCTTGTCCAAAAACACCTCCAACGCTGCGACAGCCATCACATGGACTTCAGCGCCGACAGGCACATCCAGCCCACCGGCCTCGACGATAACCTCGACCGACCCATAGGGCAGCAATCCTGCGATCACGTCCACGTCCACGGCCTCAGGACGCGGCACTCCGATATGCACCACGACACGCATCACATCCCGCTCCAGCCCCAAAGTGCCAAAAATAGGCAAGGACGCGCCCTGCAACGCCTGCTCAACCGCGCGCCGCGCGGCCTTGGTGTCGTCGCGCCCGTGCAGATCTATGCCTTGGGCCATCTCGATGATCAGACGTTGTTCGCTCATGTCGCCGCCGCGGAGGGCTGCGTCGAGGAAGCCACCGACACGATCAGCGCCGCCTGCGCCATGACCGTCGGATTGCCGACCCCCTCGGGGCGCGCCACATCGAGTCCGCCCTTTTCAACGACAAAACGGGTCGAGCCATAGGGAAACACACCAGCCAACACATCCACATCCACCAATTCAGGACGCACGCACCCGATGCGCACCTCGATGGTCATGTCCTCTTTGGCCACACCGATATATTCTGCAAGATTGATCGAATTGCGCCACAGTGCCGCGCGCACGGCCCGTTCTGCGGCCTGGGTATAATCCCCGCGGCGCAAGGACGTACCGAACCCAAACTCAACGATCATCGGCCCCATCACGTCTCCTCTGCGGGAAAAACAAAACACTTGTCGCGCCGGATGCGCAGCCACATGACAGTGCCCGGTTGGGGCAGGAATACGCCGGGGACGGTGGCCTTGATCAGCGCATCATCGTGATCAAGGCGGTACTCCACAAGGCTCTCGTTGCCCATGAACCGTGCGCGTACAACCTGCGCGCGCGCCGCCGTCCCGTCGGTCGCGGTGGGGCCGGGCCCAACGCCCGCGCGGTCAAAGTCGATCTTGACGTGCTGCGGGCGGAACACGATGTCCACAGCCGTGCCATCCGGCACACCGGGCGCAAGGAAACGGCCAAAGGGGGTCATGGCCAGCGCTCCCTCGACCTGAGCGCCCAGCCGGTTTGCATCGGAAAAGAACGCCACCGACGCCCGGTCCACGGGACGGGTATAGACGTTATAGGGCGCACCGCGCTGCACGATCACACCGTCGCGCATCAAGGCGATCTCGTCGGCCATGCGCATCGCCTCGTCCGGCTCGTGCGTGACCAGCAAAACGCCTGTGTCCTCTTCCTTGAGGATCGCCAAAGTCTCATCCCGGATGCCGTCCCGCAAACGATTGTCGAGGCCCGAAAACGGCTCGTCCATCAACATGATGCGCGGACGCGGGGCAAGCGCGCGGGCCAGCGCGATGCGCTGCTGCTCGCCGCCCGACAACTGATGCGGATACATGTCGATGAACCGCTCCATGCGCACGCGCTCCAGCATCTCCTCGACTCGCGCGCGCTTTTCGGCGCGCGATCCGCTCAACCCATAGGCGACATTTCCGGCCACGCTCAGATGCGGAAACAGGGCGAAATCTTGAAACATGAGGCCAATCTCGCGCCGTTCGGGCGGCACACGGAATTTCGTGTCGCAGATCAGGGCCCCATCGACGTAAATCTCGCCAGAATCCTGCATCTCGACCCCTGCGATCATGCGCAAGGTGGTCGACTTGCCACAGCCCGAAGGGCCCAGCAGGCAGGTGACCTGCCCCGGCTGGATCGACAGCGAAACGCCGTCAACCACGCGCCGCCCGCCAAAGCTGCGCACCAATTCTCGAATTTCAAGGCGAGGCGCCGTCACGCTAGACCATTCCCGATAAAAACAGTCGGGAGGTAGCAGGCCCGGCGCCAGCCCGCAAGCACCGCTGCCAAATCAGCCCGCGTCAGGCGGGTCGGTGGACAACTGCCTTTTGCGCCCCGCGCAAAACAGAGCCGCCCACCGACCTCAAACAATGTCAAACGCCGCCTCAGCCCGATCCACACCGTTGACCTGCACCACCAGCCCATGCGCACCGGGATGCAGAACAAATGTCGTGGCATCGGCTTTCAGCTTGTGCACTTTCTCAAGAACCAAAGGCGCGCCAGGGGTCACATGGCCCATTTTCAGCTTGAACACCTTCTCCCCCGATCTGCCGCCGGGGCGCGCAAAGCGGATGCGATAATCAACCAACACAGGCACGTCGACATCCGCCGACAGATGCACTTCGAATGCAAGCGCCTCGCCCATGATCAGCCTAGGCGTCCTTATGCGCAAGGAAACCGCGACAGGCGTATCTGGCCCGTAGCCCAGCATCGTCATCGCACCCGCATGACCGTCCTTGATCAAAGTGCGCAGGGCATGACGACGCATCCACGCGTGTTCGCCCTGCTTTTGCGTTGCCGCGATCTCCCATGCCGACAGCCTCTCCAGCACCGCATCCGGGTCCGTCTTCGCCACATCATTCAGATGATTTGCGACCGATCGAGTGACAAAACGCGTCGGATCACTTTGCAACACGTCAAGCAGGGGTAACGTCTGCTCCAGCGAAAGATCCACCTTCCGCGCCCATGGCAGCTTGGGCCGCGTGCCTTCGCTGACCAGTCGGCGCACGTGGTAATTGTCATCCCGCGCCCAGACCACCAGACGCGCCAGCGTCTCGTCGGGCCAGCGGTTCAGGAAGGGGCGAATATAGAACTCCATCGAAAACCGCTGCGTGGCGGCATAAAGCAGGTCCAAAGCCCGGTCGCGGTGATCCTCAAGACCATGCCGCACCGCCAGAACACCGGGCAGCGCATGGATGAATCGCCCAAAGTCGTCATCGCGCAAGTCTGGGTCCAGCGGCGCTGGCATCGCCGACTCCAACTGGTCTGCCATGGTCTGGAAATCCGAGGCAAGATAGGGTTCAAGGCAGTCCGCGAACCAGTCGAGACAGGCCAGCAACGACCTGTCCGCAATTCCGGACAGGGCTGCGGCGTGAAACGCCTCACGATCGAATCCCGGAACCGCGCGCCTGTACTCATCCGCCAGATCGCCCAGAGACTCAGCGTTAAACAGCTCATCTTTCAACGAAAATGTCGCAGCCCGCGCCATCAGATCGTGGCGTTGGTCTGGCCGCCGTCCAGAAGGATGTTCTGCCCCACGATGAACCCTGCATGCTGCGAACACAGGAACGCGCACATCGCGCCAAATTCGTCGATCGTCCCGTAGCGCCCCGCCGGGATCGCCGACAATCGAATCTTGCGCGCCTCCTCCATCGAGACGCTCTGCGCCTTCGCCACGCTTTGCTCGAGCGCGCCTACCCGGTCGGTGTCATGCGATCCGGGCAACAGGTTGTTGATGGTCACACCTTTAGGCGCGACCTGGCGCGACGTGCCCGCGACATAGCCCGTCAGGCCCGTTCGCGCGGCATTGGACAGACCCAGTTGCGGGATCGGGGCCTTGACCGATTGCGAGGTGATGTTGACCACGCGGCCCCAGCCGCGCTCCATCATCCCCGGCACCAACGCCTTGATCAGCGCGATGGGGGTCAGCATGTTCGCATCCAGCGCTGCAATGAAATCGTCCCGGTTCCAATCGTGCCACATGCCGGGGGGCGGGCCACCTGCATTGTTGACCAGAATGTCGGCCTCCCCCGCCGCCTCCAGCAACGCCGCCTGCCCGTTCAACGTGGTGACATCTGCGGCAACCGTGGTGACCTCGACGCCGTGGGTGCTTCGAATGGCTTCTGCCGACGCCTCAAGGGCGTCGACCCCGCGCGCGTTCATCACCAGATGCACACCCGCCTCTGCCAAGGCCTGTGCACAGCCAAGCCCCAGACCCTTGGACGATGCACACACGACCGCCCGTTTACCCGCGATACCCAAATCCATGTTAGCCCTCCATTTACATGCTGGTGCCATAGCTAACGCCCGGATCACGCTTGCGCCAGCAAAACGCCGGATCGTTGACCCAGCCGTGCCATAATTCTAGGCTACACCTCGCCCATAACACCGAGCAGAGCACACATGACCCTCGCCACCAACACAGGCCCGGCCCAAAGTTTCCCCGTTTACCGGGCAGAAGACTTCTTGGTCAGCCACGGGGCGAACCTCGGCGATCCGCTGTCGCATCAGGACGATCTGATGCTCGATGACGTCTATAGCCTGACCAGTGGCGCAAGCCCGGTGCGGCTGACCTTGCACACCACGGATGCCGCCCACCTGACGGTTGCAGACGACAGCGCCGTCGGCATGACCGGCGCGCAGGTACACCTGGATTGCGCCCTGACATTGATGTCGCCGGACGGGCAGATCACCGATGCCATCGTGCTGGTCGAAACCGATGCGACGGGCGACATTGCAAACATCTACCTACTGCCCCTTGCCGGGTTGGCCTCGCGCACGCCCTACGCCCTTGTGGGCACGGATCAGGATGGGGTGCGCACCAAATTCGCCCACCTGACCTGCGCCCGCTTTACCCGCGGCACTCATATTACTCTGGCCTCAGGCGCGCAGACTCCAATCGAAGATCTTGAAGTGGGCAGCCGCGTCCTCACCCGCAACGATGGCATCCAGGAGGTACGCTGGATCGGCCAGACCACCGTCCGCGCCGTCGGTGACTTCGCGCCCATCCGGATCCGGGCAGGTACGCTGAACAATGATCGCGACCTGATCGTGTCCCCAGACCACCGCCTGTTCATCTACCAACGCAAGGACCGGCTTGGGGCGGGGCGATCCGAACTGCTGGTCAAGGCGCGCCATCTGGTGAACGGCGATAGCGTGACCGTGCAGGATGGCGGCTTTGTCGACTATTTCGAACTTCTCTTCGACAGCCACCAGATCATCTATGCCGAGGGAATCGCGGCAGAATCCATGCTGATCGACACGCGCACCCGACCGGCTGTCCCGGACGAGGTCACAGCTTTGCTGAGCGCACACACAAGCGACGGCCTGTCGGGGCTGGACGTGACCGAAACCCTGCTGGATCGCCCCGATGCGGCGGAATTGCTGCGCCGGGCATCTTTGCGGTGAGGATCTAGAGAAAGAATTCCTCGCGCACGATCTTGCCATCCAGAACAGTGTAAACACAAGTGACGCTGACCGTGTCGCGCGAGTCCGTCATCACGTCAGTCGTGTCTGCATGGAAAGTGATCATGAACTTGTAAGCCCCATGAAATTTCGGGGCATCCATCTTCATGTCGTTCAGCTTGAAATTCTCCATGATCCAACTGCGCTTTTTGGCAATCTCGTCATGGCCCTGAAATTCGACACCGGAACCGATATTAACCGCCTCGATGGACACGGCGTCCTCAGCATAGTGATCTTTGATCAGGTCCAGTTCACGACCCTGTTCGCAATATTCAACAACCGTTTTCGCCAATTCCCGTACGTCCATGGCAACCCCCTGCCTGCGTTCTAAGGGGACGTTGTCACAGTGCGGTGCTTCAGACAAGGCAACAGACACCAAGGCCGTTGCCTTGCCTCTCACGGTTTCAAGCGCCGTAGTAGAACTCTTCGCGGGCGATCTTGCCGTCCGCCACATGGTAAACCGCAACCTCTTTCATATCAGAGACCTCACCGCTTTCCTTGTGCTTGACCTTGATATCAAAGATTACGGCGAAGCGGTCGTCGCCGTGCGGCATCGGCTCGGAGATATCGCCGCTGATGAAGTCGAATGTCGCATCCCACCACGCGTGTTTGCCCTTGATCGCGTCCAGCCCTTGCGCTGCGCGGCCCTGACCTGTTTCGTCGACGGCCTCGACCGACACGGCGTCCGCAGCGTAAAGCTTTTCCAGGTTTTCCGCGGTCCGGTTTTCGCGGCAACCCGCAACCAATTCATTTGCTATATCCATCAGTGTCATCGTCGTGTTCCCGTGTTTGGTTTGATGTGACATGGATAAGCGGCGGTGCTGTCAGTTCTTGTCAGCAGAGGGGCGCGCAACCCGAAATGCGCAGCGGTGGTGCGCGGGTTGCGCATCGTCGATTCTGCCCTGCTTGCCCCGTGTCATAGGGGTCGCTATAGGATGCACATGCTGGACAACCGCCCCGACCTACCCCCCGAAATCGCCCGCCGCCGGACCTTTGCGATCATATCGCATCCCGACGCCGGGAAAACCACGCTGACCGAGAAATTCCTGCTGTTCGGCGGGGCCATCCAGATGGCCGGGCAAGTGCGCGCCAAAGGCGAAGCGCGGCGCACACGATCCGACTTCATGGCGATGGAAAAGGATCGCGGCATTTCCGTCTCGGCATCGGCCATGTCCTTTGATTTCAAGAACTTCCGATTCAATCTCGTGGATACACCGGGCCACTCGGACTTTTCCGAAGACACCTATCGCACCCTCACGGCTGTGGATGCGGCGATCATGGTGATCGACGGCGCGAAAGGTGTGGAAAGCCAGACCCAAAAGCTGTTCGAAGTCTGCCGCATGCGCGACCTGCCGATCCTGACCTTCTGTAACAAGATGGACCGGGAGAGCCGGGACACCTTTGAAATCATTGACGAAATCCAAGAGAACTTGGCGATTGACGTCACCCCGGCGTCCTGGCCCATCGGCGTGGGTCGTGATTTCATCGGCTGCTATGACATCCTGCGGGACCGCCTGGAACTGATGGACCGGGCCGACCGCAACAAGGTCGCCGAAAGCATCGAGATCAACGGCCTGGATGACCCGAAACTGGCCCAGCACGTGCCTGCAGATCAGCTGAACAAGCTACGCGAAGAGCTTGAAATGGCACGTGAATTGCTGCCCCCTCTCGATCGCGCTGCGATGCTTGAAGGGTCATTGACCCCGATCTGGTTCGGCTCTGCCA
>CAYGPT010000064.1:0-21096 GCA_964351755.1 uncultured Rhodobacterales bacterium
CCCGCGTGGCCGAGTGGCGCATGCGGTCGATCTGTTCGTTGATCTGGCTTTCTTTTTCGATGTAGGTGTCGGAGCGCGCCACGTAGGCTTCGGGCTGGTAGTAGTCGTAGAAGCTGACGAAATATTCGACGGCGTTGTCGGGGAAGAACCCCTTGAACTCGCCATAAAGCTGGGCCGCGAGGGTCTTGTTCGGGGCCAGAATGATGGCGGGGCGCTGGGTTTCTTCGATGACCTTTGCCATGGTGTAGGTCTTGCCCGTGCCGGTCGCGCCCAGCAGAACCTGATCGCGGTCGCCTGCCAGCACGCCTGCGCTGAGTTCCTTTATGGCCGTGGGTTGGTCGCCTGCGGGCTGGAATTCGGTGTTCATGCGCAAACGCTTGCCGCCTTCAAGCTTCAGGCGGGTGCGCACGTCTTCCGCCGGGTTGGCGAGGAAGGTGTCAGAGGAATCAGTGTGGACATGGGGCATGGGGCAGGGCTCCTTGACCCTTAACTTGTCACGCGGGCGCGCGGATGCAAGGCTGGTGCTGACAGTTTCCGGCAGTGGGTGCGGGTTTCAGGCCGGGGGGCATTGGCGTGCGTGGGCCTGCATCACGACGCGCGTGACTGCACGTATGCTGTCTTCGGCTTCGGGCGGGGTGCCATCCTGCATCATGTCTCCGAGATAACCCGCAAAAGGAACCAGATCGGCACAGTCGCGCCCGAGCCACATCTCGTTCAGCAGCCTGACGCCCACATATTTCTCCATCAGTCCGGCACCCACGCCCGGATCCTCATGCGCCTGCGCGTGTTCCATAGCCGCGCGAAATGCGTCCCGGGCCGCTTCGGGGTCGTGGCTGGGCCCACGGGCGAACAGGACGCGCGATTTCAGCAGGTCCATGTCGCCCTGCCAGATAAGATTGAAGCCGGACTGATCGACGCTGTCCACGACCTTCAGCGCCATGTCATTCTGTTCGAGAGTTATCAACGCCTCGACCAGCGTGGTTTTTTCCGAGCGGGTGAATTCATCCGGATAGTCGGTCCAGAAGTCATAAAGATCTTTGGTCAGCCGTTCGACACGACCCCGCTTGGCCTCGATCTTGGCAAAGGCGACCGAGTCGTTGCTCAGGGCCTGTTGGACAAAGACACCCTCGTTGAAACTCTGCAACTCGTCGATTTGATCTATGGCGATCTCGAGCCGGGCGCGTTTTTCAAAAGCCTTTTGATTGATGAGTTGTTCGTCGAGCGTCTGATAAGCGGCGTACCCGGCGGCGGGGATGCCGACGATGACCATGATGTTCTTGAGCATGTCCCAGCTTAAGGCCCGTTGCCAAAGTGGCTTTTTGGGTGGGGATTCCACTTGCCGGATCAGCGCGTCGAGTTTGACTTCCAAAGTCAGTACACGGTCATTGAGTTCTGGATTTTCAGACATTTCGGAGCCTCGGATGGATCGACAATGGCACCAGATTGCACGTTTGCGTTGAAGTCTGGCAAGTGATGCATGTCGGAACGGTCAATTCGCGTCTTGCGACGGGGCCGCGAATTGCAGATAACCGGAACCACGTTGAGTCAGGAGCATATTCATGCGCGCACGCATTTTCCAGCCAGCCAAGACCGCTATGTCCTCGGGTAACGCCAAGACCAAGCACTGGGTGCTGGAATTCGCCCCGTCCTCGGCCCGGTCGGTTGATCCGCTCATGGGCTGGACGTCGTCGGATGACACGCAGGCGCAGGTCCGCATGAGTTTCGACACCAAAGAGGCCGCAGTGGAATATGCCGCTGACCATGGCATCGATGCCGTTGTGCAGGACCCCAACAAGCGCCGCGCCAATATCCGCCCAGGTGGATACGGCGAGAACTTTGCCACTGGCAGGCGCGGGGCATGGACTCACTGACAATCACGCTCGACACGCCTGAAACGGCGGATGTGCGCGCGCTGCTGATGCGGCATTTCGAACTGATGCGGGCCGGTTCGCCCGAGGAAAGCTGCCACGTGATGCAGCCAGAGGGGCTGCTTGAACGCGGGGCGATTCTGTTTGCGGCGCGGGATCAGGGACAGGTGTGGGGCGTCGGCGCGCTCGCGCCGCTTGATGCGGGCCACGGCGAATTGAAATCCATGCACACGGCAAGCGAGGCACGGGGGCGCGGCGTGGGCCGCGCGATTCTGGCGGCCCTTTTGGATGCAGCGCGCGACCAGGGCATGTCTCGCGTCAGCCTTGAAACCGGGTCAGCGGACGCATTCGCACCAGCGCGCGCGCTTTATGCCGCACATGGGTTTGTCGAATGCCCGCCCTTCGGGACATATGTGACAGATCCGTTGAGTGTTTTCATGACGCGCAGGCTTTGACGCACTTGCCCTGTGGCGGCACCTGCGGCATGAGTGACCTGCGCGGTCCCGTAGCTCAACTGGATAGAGCACCTGACTTCTAATCAGGATGTTGAGGGTTCGAGTCCTTCCGGGATCGCCAGACCGCTTCGAACCGTGTCGCGCGATGCCTTGCTGTTTTCAGTGTGCATCGAAATAGTCTTCCGGGTTCTGCTGCCAATGCGCCAGCAATTGCCCGCAAGTGTCGCACCCGCGCTCTGTCAGTGCATGCATGGCGATGTCGGAAGCGACAGCAGCGACCGCGTGATAAAGGTCCATCAGGTTGCGCTGGTTCAATCGCTCTTCCTTCGGCCACGCATCCTCCATGGCCGACGCAGCAGAAGCAAGAACCAACACAAGGTAATGCACCGGCGCGTCCTTGTTTTCCAGACAGATCGTGGGAACGGCGCGGTGCACAGCCATGCCCCGTTCAAACACCAACTCGGCCAAACGCTCTTCCAGCGCATCCCAAACGCGCAAACTCACTATAAACTCAATTCAATGGTCCCAACCTGTGTCGAAGCTAAGCGATGGCGCGGGAAATACCCAAGCTGAATTTCGAGATCATGAATTTTCAATCAAAGATGGAAATCAATTTAGGTTCGAATTGGGAATTGATCCGATGAGAACCAACCAATAGGCGACCAACTTTTGGGAAAGACGTCCGGGTTTGGGGATTTTGCCCGGCGCCAATGCGATATGATCGGGTAGACCCGTCGCCCAATCGGCTAAAGTTTTCAAAATGCACGCTTGCGCGCCGTTTATTCTGGTGCAATGCTTGTTTTATGAGCAGAATAAGAACGCTGATATCGAGCGCGCTGATCATGTTGGGGTGTGCAGGCGTGGCGCGCGCAAATGACGATTTGGTGATGGTGTTTGCCGGGTGCACCGGGCGCATCTCTGCCGAAATGGAACATGCGTGGCTAATGAATGACCCGCGCGCGGACACGCTTCAGTCACAGCGGCAGCGATTTGTGTCCATCCTCGACGCCATCATGCCATCGGATCGCGCGCGCGCACTTCTGAGCCATCGCGTTGAAACCAAGCTTGCGCATGCCGCGATTCTGACGACGGCCCGGTTCGGGACAAATCCGCGCCTGTCCGAGCTGGCAAAACAGCGGGCGCAAATCCAAATCCAAGCGTGCCAGACGTTGCTTTTGGATGGGTGACGCAGGGTAAGCGGCAAGGTTAACGCCCAATTAGCAAGCACCCAACGCCAGAGTCGCACAAAAAATAATCCCCAGCGCGGGATTGCATGACAAATCAAGCATGAAGACTCGGCTTGGATGCTGCGTCGCAGCTTAGATATGTGCGTGGTCCACCAGGGCCGCTCAATTGTGCGGCAGTGTTAGACTTGGAAACCTGAACACCGCCGCACGCGCCAAAATCAAAGCGCTAGGGTGATATTTAGGTTCTTTGACCTTTTTCGCAACACCCTCGCGCACTGCGCTAGAGGAAACGCAATGTCAAAGACCCTACTTGGAACCACCGCTGCCTTGCTGCTGGCAAGCGTGCTTCCCGCTGCCGCCCAGGATTGTCCGATCAAGGTGGGTGTTCTGCACTCACTGTCCGGCACAATGGCGATCTCGGAAACAACACTCAAAGACACGATGGAAATGCTGGTCGAACAGCAAAACGAAAAAGGCGGTGTTCTGGGCTGCCAGCTTGAGGCTGTCGTCGTCGACCCCGCGTCCGACTGGCCGCTGTTCGCCGAGAAAGCGCGTGAATTGCTGACCGTCCACGAGGTCGACGTGATTTTCGGCAACTGGACGTCCGTCAGCCGCAAATCCGTTCTGCCCGTGATCGAGGAGCTGAACGGCCTTCTGTTCTATCCCGTGCAATATGAGGGCGAAGAGTCCTCTAAAAACGTGTTCTACACCGGTGCCGCCCCCAACCAGCAGGCGATCCCGGCCACGGACTATTTCCTTGAGGAACTGGGCGTCGAGAAATTCGCGCTCTTGGGCACGGACTATGTCTATCCCCGTACCACAAACAACATTCTCGAGGCGTACCTGAAGGACAAGGGCATTCCCGAGGAAGATATCTTTGTGAACTACACGCCATTCGGTCATTCCGACTGGTCCAAGATCGTGGCCGACGTTGTCGCCCTTGGTGCTGACGGCAAGAAGGTCGGCGTGATTTCGACCATCAACGGTGACGCCAACGTGGGTTTCTACAAGGAACTGGCCGCTGCGGGCATTTCCGCAGACGATATCCCCGTCGTCGCCTTTTCGGTGGGTGAAGAGGAACTGGCCGGTCTCGACACCTCCAACCTTGTCGGCCACCTCGCAGCCTGGAACTATTTCCAGTCCGCTGAATCCGACGCCAATGACGAATGGGTCGCGGCATGGAAAGCCCGCATGGGCGAAGAGCGCGTGACCAATGACCCGATGGAAGCCCACTATATCGGGTTCAACATGTGGGTGAACGCGGCCACTGAGGCAGGCACCACGGATGTGGATGCTGTCCGTACCGCAATGTACGGTCAGGAGTTTCCGAACCTGACCGGTGGCACAGCCGTGATGCTGCCGAACCACCATTTGGCCAAACCGGTTCTGATTGGGGAAATCCAGGCCGATGGCCAGTTCGACATTATCTCCCAAACTTCCGAAGTACCGGGCGACGCGTGGACAGACTTCCTGCCTGAGTCGGCTGTTTTGACATCAGATTGGAAAGATCTGGGTTGCGGCATGTACAACACCGAAACCAGCACCTGCGTACAGATCAAGTCGAACTACTGATCACTTTGAACTGAAATGAAAATCCAGGGGGCGGCGCGCTGCCCCCTGGCCTATCCAAGGTGGGTGCACATGCGACGACTTTCGGCTTTCATCCTGTGCCTTCTTCTGGCGTGGCCCGCAGCGGCGCAAGACGCGGATGCCCCCATTCAGCAAGTGCTGCAGGCCAATGCGGAGACGATCGTTGACTCCTCGCGCCGCACAATCCAGTCCGCCATCGACGCTTTGACCGCAAGTGGTTTACCCGCTGCCCAAAAGGTGCTTGAGCGCTGGCAGAACAAAGAGATGTGGCAGAACGAGGAAACCGGCCTGTTCGTCTTTGCTGAAGAAATCGACCGCGACACGATCCGCATTTTTGATGTCTCGGACGGGTCCGATTTGGGCGAAGTTTCGGATGACGGCTTTGACCAACTCAAACCCAACAGCGGTGTACGCGGGCTGATCGCGGCGGGGCTGGTGCGCTTCCAGTTGACCGATCCTGATCCTGCGGTCCGACTGACCGCGCTTGACGCCATTTCACGCGATCCAAATGACAGCCACCTGCCTGCGCTGCGCGAGGTATTGGAGGCCGAGTCCGACCCGGCCCTCGCCGCCCAGATGATCCGGCTGGAACGGCTGCTCACGATAGAATTCGGCGCCGATGACGCCGAAAAGGTCGACGCGATTTCCTATTTCAAGGGCGACCTTGGCGTGGACGCCCGCGCCGCCCTGAACCCGCTGGTCACCACGCGGATCGAAGTGGGCGAGGCGGTGCCCGACAGTCCCGAAGTCGTCCGCATCGTTGAGCCGGGTGATGAGGTCCTGTCCAAGGAAGACGCCTATCAACTGCTGGTGCGCGCCGATCTGGCCCCGCCGCTGATCCCGCCCGGCGAAGTGCGCGAGGCGCTTATCCGCAATATCGACGGTGACACGGTGGCCGGCGTTCAGGTCGCCAGCCTCGACACTGACCGGGCCCGCAATGCGGCCTTTGCAACGCTGGTCCAGCAGGGTCTGGCCGAGCCTGCAGCCACGACCGAGGAGATCGACACCGCGCTTGCCGCCTACCAGTTCTTCGAAGTGTTCATTGGCGCCCCGCCGCCCGTCGCCCGCGCCGCGCTGCAGGTTTTGACGAATATCGAAACGGCTGTTGCCCTCAACCAAGGTGCGGACTTGGCGCTGGACGCGATCTCGCTCGCCTCGATCTATTTTCTGGCTGCCATCGGCCTTGCCATCACCTTTGGCGTGATGGGCGTGATCAACATGGCCCATGGGGAATTCATCATGATGGGGGCCTATACAGGCTATGTCGTCCAACTGTTCGTGCCCGACCACACCCTGTCGATCCTGCTGGCCATTCCGCTGGCGTTTGCCGTGACCTTCGGCGCCGGGGTCGCGATGGAGCGGCTGGTGATCCGCTGGCTGTACCACCGCCCGCTGGAAACCCTGCTGGCCACCTTCGGTGTGTCCATCGCGCTGCAGCAACTGGCCAAGAACATCTTCGGCACGCAGGCCCGCCCGCTGACGGCACCGGGATGGCTGGACGGGTCCATGGTGATCAACGACATCGTGTCCATCAGCTATATCCGCATCGCAATCTTCATCCTCGCGCTGATCTTCCTGGCCGTGTTCCTTCTGGTTATGAACCGCACGCGGCTGGGTCTCGAGGTGCGCGCGGTCACGCAGAACCCGCGCATGGCGGCCAGCATGGGGATCAACCCGGACCGCATCAACATGCTGACCTTCGGGTTCGGGTCGGGCATTGCGGGCATCGCGGGGGTGGCCATCGGGCTTTATGCCAAGGTCACGTCCGAGATGGGCTCGGACTATATCGTGCAGTCCTTCATGACCGTGGTTGTCGGCGGGGTCGGCAACATCTGGGGCACGCTGCTGGGTGCGGTCATGGTGGGGTCGATGCAGAAGGGGATCGAGTGGCTGAACCCCAGTAACACGCTGGCCGCGCAGACCTACATGATCCTGTTCATCATCCTGTTCATCCAGTTCCGTCCACGCGGCATCATCGCCCTCAAGGGTCGGGCGGCGGAGGCATGAGGATGCAGGTCTTGTGCCGACTTTGTCGCCCCGGAGCGTTGTGGGGCTGTCACCAGAGTGGGGGCACTGCCCCCACACCCCCGCAGTATTTCTGGCCAAAAGAAGGTGGGGCCCGGTCATGAGCGATATCAGTCTCGCCCCGGCGCGGCGTCCATTCGTGATGCGCCACCCGTCGGTCGTGATCTTCATCGCCTGTCTTGCAGTCTTTACGCTGGGTGTCACCATACTGTCAGAAGGGTTCGGGATCGGTGTGATCTCGACCAGCTTCGTCAAAACGCTGGGCAAGACACTGTGCCTGTGTATGGTCGCGCTGGCGATGGATCTCGTGTGGGGCTATTGCGGTATCCTGAGCCTTGGTCACATGGCGTTCTTCGGGATCGGCGGTTACGCCATCGGCATGTGGCTGATGTATGCGCGCACAGAGATCATCGTGATCAACAGCCTTGCCGCAGCCCCCCTGCCGCCGACGGCGGGCGAGATTTCGCAAGGCATTGCGACGCAAATCTTTGGTGTCGTGGGGGCGTCGGAGTTCCCGCCCATCTGGGCCTTTGCCCATTCGCTGCCGCTGCAACTGGCGGCCATCGTGATCGTGCCGGGGCTGCTGGCGCTGGTTTTCGGCTGGTTGGCCTTTCGCAGCCGCGTGACGGGCGTGTATCTGTCGATCCTGACCCAAGCCATGACGCTGGCCCTGTCGCTGTACCTGTTCCAGAACGACAGCGGCCTGCGCGGCAATAACGGCTTGTCCGGCTTGCAGAACTTGCCGGGGTTGGGCGCGGTGCCCCAATCCACTGTGTCGATCTGGTTCCTTTGGGCCTCAGCTCTGGCGCTTGGCCTTGCCTACCTCCTGTGTTCGTGGGTCGTGTCGGGCAAGTTCGGCTCGGTCATCCGCGCCATCCGCGACGACGAGGCGCGCGTTCGTTTCCTCGGCTATTCGGTCGAGGCCTACAAGCTGACCGTCTTCACCCTGACGGCCGTGATCGCGGGTATCGCCGGTGCGCTGTACTACCCGCAGGCGGGCATCATCAATCCGGCTGAAATCGCGCCCATCGCTTCGATCTACCTTGCCGTCTGGGTCGCCATCGGCGGGCGCGGGCGGCTGTACGGGGCGGTGATGGGGGCGGCCTTCGTCAGCCTCGTCTCCACATGGTTCACCGGCGGGCAGGCGCCCGACATCAACCTTGGCTTCTACACGATCTCATGGGTGGACTGGTGGACGGTGCTGCTGGGCCTGTCCTTTGTCGTTGTCACGCTGTTTGCCCCCAAGGGCATCGGCGGCTTGATCGACCTTGTGCCCAGCCCAAAGCGCCACGGCGCGGACCTTGGCCCCGACCAAGGCAGTTTGCGCGAAAGCGAGGCGAATAAATGAGCACACTTCTCGAAGTCTCCGGCGTGTCCAAGACCTTTGACGGGTTCAAGGCGATCAACAACCTGTCCTTTCAGATCGGAGAGCCGGAAATGCGCGCCGTGATCGGCCCCAATGGTGCAGGCAAGACCACGTTCATGGACATCGTGACGGGCAAGACCAAGCCCGATGAGGGAACGGTGATTTTCGGAGACAAGTCGCAATCGCTCCTGAAGATGAGCGAGAGCCAGATCGCGCAAGCGGGCATCGGGCGCAAGTTTCAGCGCCCCACCGTTTTCGAGGACCAGAGCGTGCAGGACAATCTGATGATGGCTTTGAAAAAGGATCGCAGCCCTTGGGCCGTATTGCGCTTTCGCCCGGGCCGCGACGATCACGAAGCGGTGGCGAAACTGGCGGGCGAGATTGGGCTGACCGACCAGCTTGGTCGCAAATCGGGTGAGCTGAGCCATGGGCAGAAACAGTGGCTGGAGATCGGGATGTTGCTGGCGCAGGACCCGCGCCTGCTTTTGGTCGATGAACCCGCCGCCGGTATGACCCCGGCGGAGCGTGAGCACACGACGGACATTCTGGTTGAGGCGGCCAAGGCCCGCGCGGTGGTCGTGGTCGAGCATGATATGGAATTCGTGCGCCGTCTGAACTGCAAGGTGACCGTGCTGCACGAGGGGTCGGTGTTGGCCGAAGGGTCTTTGGATCATGTGACGGCCAATGAGAAAGTGATCGAGGTGTATCTTGGAAGGTAATGTCCTCGAAATCTCGGATCTGGACCTGCACTATGGCGGCAGCCAGATCCTGAACCGGGTCAGCGTCACCGCCAAGCGGGGCGAGGTGACCTGCGTGATGGGCACAAATGGGGTGGGCAAGACCAGTCTCCTCAAGGCGATATCGGGCACCCATCCGCGTTCGGGCGGGACCTATACGCTGGACGGGGCGCAGATCGGGCGGGCATCGGCACACGCTTTGGCGCAGGCTGGCGTGGCCTATGTCCCGCAAGGGCGCGAGATTTTTCCGTTTTTGACGGTGCGCGAGAATTTGGAGACGGGATTTGCCTGTTTGCCACGTGCTGAACGGTCGGTTCCGGACGAGATTTTTGAACTGTTCCCGATCCTCAAGGACTTTCTGGCCCGGCGCGGTGGCGATCTGTCGGGCGGGCAGCAACAGCAACTGGCCATCGCCCGCGCCCTGATCACACGCCCCAAACTGTTGTTGCTGGATGAACCGACCGAAGGCATCCAGCCCAATATCATCCAGCAGATTGGCCGTGTGATTGCGAAGTTGCGCGAGCGTGGCGACATGGCCATCGTACTGGTCGAGCAGTATTTCGACTTTGCCCGCGACCTTGGCGATCAGTTTCTTGTTCTGGAGCGGGGTGCCGAAAAGCTGCGTGGGCGAAAGGGCGAGATTGACCGGGAGACGCTGCTGGCCGCTGTCTCGGTCTGATCACGGCTGTCTGGTTGTGACGGCGCGCGAAGCCGCGCCGGTCAGTCCGGCTGCGAAATTTACGCCATCACCCGGTTGCAACAGCGCCTGCCGCGTGCCGGGATTTTCCGGCAAAACCACCGCTCGAACTGCACGGAACCGCCCGTCATAGGGACCAAAATACAGCGCCCGAAGATTGGCAAACGGGTCAAGCGCAAGGCGACGATCAAAGCTGTGGCCAAGGCCCGAAATCCGAAATCCTGGTGCGGTTGTGACAGGCTCAAGATATCCTTCGATGGCCAGTTGACGCAGGGCCTGCCCACCCCGGAACCGTCCAAGCTTGATATCGCTTGCAGACAGAACCCGCCGCGCGAACGCGCCAGTCGCGACAGCGAACTGGCCTGAGATCAGGATCTGACCCTCGGCGGGCTGTACAGTGGTCTGACCGATGCGCCAGCCCGCCTCGCGGCTGCCCTCGACCACGCCCGCGATGCTGTCGACCCCGGTTTGGTCCATCTGCAACAGACTGGCCCGCAATGAGCGGTCGGGCTGCCAAAGTCCGTGCGCCACCACGCGCCGCCCGATCAGATTCGTCGCAGGCAGACCACGTGCCATCCGCACCGTGGTGCCGTTGATGGCAAAGTCCGCGCCTTGCCGTGTCAGCGTCCCGATCAAGGGCGCATCCACGTCGATCTGTTGCGCCTCGAAACGACCCAGCCGGGCTCGGGCGACAAGGCTAAGCGCGGTGCCCGGCACAAGCACGCCGTCACCCACGCGCCGTCCGTTTGCGAGAATTCGGGTGTTGTTTGGCAGCTCGATGCGCAGCCCGTTCACGAGAACACTGCCCGTTCCGGTCATGAGGCCCACGATCCCGGTGCCGCCAATGCCACCTTCGAACGGGTCGTCGCCCATTTGTGCACTGGGGATCGCGGGTGCACAGCCTGCAAAGGCGCTTGCCCCCATCAGGCCCATCACATGGCGTCGACTGAGGCGTATCACGTCTTGTCTGACCCTTCTTTATCGTCCGTCGCGGCATCCGCGTCTTCTCGGTAAAAGTATACGCCCAGCCGATAGCGCTGGCGCGGTCCGCCCGTATCTGCCTCGCGGCGGTGCAAGGCGCTGCTTTGACGGTTCAACTCTTCGAGCAAGGCCTGCGCGCGGGCCCGCGCCTCGGCCTCGACCACGTCCACGGCCTCGGGTGTCAGCTGATTGTAGAAGACCGCGCGTTCAAAGAAGGGCGGCGTGTCGGATAGCAGGTTTTCCGTGGCCGCGGCCAGATGGTCGCCGACATTCGCGCCAAAGAAGACCTCTTTGTCCGATGGAGTGGTGGTGCCCACAACGGCGTCCGTGTTCAGGCGCAGCAGATCATCCTGCGGTGCGGCAAGCAGCCCTGCATTTTCCAGTTCATCCAAAACGGTGCGAGGGCGGACATCCTTGCTGAGCGATTGGACGAGAGTTTCGAAATTGGGACCACCATCCGAACCGCGGGGCAGGGGCAGGGGCTTGCCATCGCGGTCCACATAATCCGGGTGCGACATCCACTGGCCGATGACGGTTGCAAGTAGTGCACTCTTGCGCCTTGCCTGCGTCGCACCATCATCGTTTTCGGTGCGGATCGTGCGGATGTCTTTGCGGTGTACCCCGGTCAAAAGCGCAATGCGGCTGTCGGTCGGTGGCTTGCCGTCAAGGCCAAAGGTGTCTTCCGCCACTTCGACATAAACTCGCTTAAGCAGGGCATACATCACTTGTGCGGTCAGCCCACGCGCAATCATCGTGCGCACCAACGGGCGCAGCAACCCTCTGATAACGCGCACGAATGCGTCTGATGAACCTGACTGATCTTTCTGAGACATCATTGGACGATATGATAGCGTGGAAAATTTTTCCACGCATTTCCTTGAAAACTGCATCCGCTGCGTCACTTCGACACGAGTGGGAAATATTCCCACATAAATGGCTCTCACAGTCTTGTGGCCATCCAGACCCGAACCAAAATGAGGAGACAAAGAATGAAACGCCGTGCCTTCGTCAAAATGACCGCAATGGGTGCAACCCTCGCCGCTCTCGGCGCTTGCGCCGAAATGAATACGCAGCCCGACATCGTGGACACCGCCGTCGCGGCGGGGTCGTTCAACACACTCGTCGCCGCCGTTCAGGCGGCCGACCTTGTCGACACGCTCAAAAGCCCCGGACCGTTCACAGTCTTTGCCCCGACAGACGCGGCCTTTGCCAAACTGCCTGCCGGGACGGTCGACAGTTTGCTGCTGCCAGAAAACAAGGACCAACTGGTTGCCATCCTGACCTATCACGTGCTGCCGGGTCAGACACTCGCCGCTGATCTTGCGGGCCAACGCCTGAGCGTGCCGACGGTCAACGGGGCGAACGTACACATCGACGGGCGCAATGGCGTGAAGGTCGAAAATGCCAACGTGACGCAGGCCGATATCTTGACGTCGAATGGCGTGATCCATGTGATCGACCGCGTGCTTTTGCCCTGATCCGGGAACCATGCCGTCATGCGGGCGCACGCTGGCAGTGCGCCCGCTGCCAAACCCAACGCTTTGTGCAATACCCCATGGCGGCTACCTGTCAATTCAGCCCGACACGACCATCTTGGCGTTGGCGAGCGCCGTTTCTTGTGTCATGAGCCTGTCACATTGATCTGGAATGGGGCGGCCATGTTCACCCGCTACGCTATCTTCTACACCCCCGAGCCGGGTTCCCCACTGGCAAAGTTCGGCGCAAGCTGGCTGGGCTGGGACAGTGCCGAGGGTGTGGCGCGGGCGCATCCGGTCAAGGATGGCCTTGATGTATCCGCGATCACGGATACACCCCGCAAATACGGATTTCATGGAACGATCAAGCCGCCCTTTCGGCTGGCGCAGGGCGAAACGGCGCAAGGGCTGGCAGATGCGGTTGGTACGTTATGCGCACAAGCCGCACCTGTCGTTCTTGACGGTTTGCAGCTTGCCAGACTGGGTCGGTTTCTGGCGCTGGTGCCCAAGGGCGATGCGTCGGCGTTGGGCGAATTGGCTGCGCGCGCGGTGCAGGATCTTGACCATTTTCGCGCCCCGGCCAGCGAGGCCGAGTTGCAAAAGCGCCGCGCGGCCCGACTGAGCCCGGCGCAGGATGCGCATCTGGAGCGGTGGGGATACCCTTACGTGCTGGACCAGTTCCGGTTTCATCTGACCTTGACTGGCCCACTGGCCGCCGATCAGGCGACTGAAGTCGAGGCGGCACTGCAAGGCCCAATCAGTGATCTTGAACTGACGCCATACCGGATCGACGGACTGACCCTCTTGGGTGAGGACAAAGATGGCCGGTTCCATCAAATACACCGTTACACGCTGGGCGGATAAAGTTCGTCGGAAACGACGTGTGTAGGCTACGACGCAAATGTGCGAAGCGATCGGTGTGCAGAGGATGTCTGGTGCTGTGAGAGAGGATTGAACTCTCGACCTCACCCTTACCAAGGGTGTGCTCTACCACTGAGCTACCACAGCGCCGTGGCGGGTGATTAGCGACAATCACCCCCCCGTGCAACCCTATTCTGGACGCTTCCGCCTGCCTGAGATACAGAGGCGTCATGGCAGCAAAATCACCCCCCCGACCATCGGCCAAAGACGACCGCGACGCACGGTTGAAACAGGCACTCAAGGCCAATCTCGCCCGTCGCAAGGCGCAGGCAAAGGCACGGGGCGACGTGGACAATAAGCCGGGCAAAAAGACGGAGCAGGACAATGGATAGTATTTTGGTGCGCGGTGGTGGTCCGCTGAACGGGCAGATTCCGATCGCGGGAGCCAAGAATGCATGTCTTGCCCTGATGCCCGCCACGCTTCTGAGTGAAGAGCCGCTGACGCTCACCAACGCGCCGCGACTGAGCGACATCCACACCATGACGCAACTGCTGCAATCGCTGGGGGCCGAGGTCACTTCGTTGCAGGACGGCCAGGTCATTGCGATGTCGAGTCATGGGCCGATCAACACCCGGGCCGAGTACGATATCGTGCGCAAGATGCGCGCCTCGAACCTTGTTCTGGGTCCCTTGCTGGCGCGCGAGGGTCATGCCGAGGTGTCCTTGCCCGGCGGCTGCGCCATCGGGGCGCGACCAATGGACATTCACACGGACGGGCTGGCCAAAATGGGGGCTGAGATCGAGTTGCGCGACGGGTATCTGCATGCCAACGCACAGGGTGGCAAGCTGAAGGGGGCGGTCATCGACTTTCCCTTTGCAAGTGTGGGCGCGACCGAAAACATCATGATGGCCGCGACCCTGGCAAAGGGCACGACCGTCATCAACAACGCCGCGCGCGAGCCAGAGATCGTAGATCTTGCCACCTGCCTGCGGGCGATGGGCGCACAGATTGATGGGGACGGCACGTCGAACATCACCATTCAGGGCGTCGAAGGTTTGCATGGTGCGACACACCGCGTTGTGACCGACCGGATCGAGCTTGGCACCTACATGCTCGCCCCTGCAATCTGTGGCGGCGAGGTCGAGTTGCTGGGCGGGCGCATCGACCTTGTGGGCGCGTTTTGCGAAAAGCTGGACGCGGCGGGCGTCAGTGTCGAAGAGACGGAAAAGGGCCTCAAGGTGCATCGCAAGAACGGGCGCATTCGGGCAGTGGACGTGACCACCGAACCCTTTCCCGGTTTTCCTACCGATCTGCAGGCGCAGATGATGGCACTGCTGTGCACGGCCGAAGGTACGTCCGTCCTGGAGGAAAAGATTTTCGAAAACCGGTTCATGCATGCGCCCGAATTGACTCGCATGGGCGCGCGCATCGACGTGCACGGTGGCACCGCCACCGTCAAGGGCGTGGACAAGCTGAAAGGGGCGCCGGTCATGGCGACCGACCTGCGCGCTAGCGTCAGCCTGATACTTGCGGGCCTGGCGGCTGAGGGCGAGACGCGGATTGCCCGCGTGTATCACCTTGATCGCGGCTATGAACACGTGGTGCGCAAACTGTCCGGGGTCGGCGCGAATATCGAACGGGTGCAGGGCGAATGAGTGACGCAAAGTTCGAGGATGGGCGCGAGGCACCGCTGAACCTCGGCGCGCTGGACGCCGACGATTTGCAGGTGATCTCTTCGCTTGCTCAAGACGCCGTATTTCCGATCACCGAGATGAAATATGCCCGCAGGCAGCGCCGTTTCGCCCTGCTGATCAACCGCTTTCGCTGGGAAGACACGGGCCTGGGCCGCCACGCGCCGGAACGGGTGCAGGCGGTACTTGCCTTCGACCTCGTGCTGGGCGTCGCAACCCAGGGTATCGACCGCGCGGACAAGGATCTTGTCCTGTCGCTGCTGTCCATCGCCTTTGAGCCGGGCGAGGACGGGGCAGGGGATATCCTGCTGACACTCGCCGGGGACGGCGCGATCCGCCTGCGGGTCGAGGCGATAGAGGCGACGCTCAAGGACGTGACGCTCCCCTATACCGCGCCCTCGAAATCCGCGCCGCGCCACGATGACTGACTTGCACGTCCGGGTGGCGACGCCCGAAGACGTGGAGATCTGGCGCGCGCTGCGGCTGGAGGGGATGCGGGCCTATCCCTCAGGGTTCATCGTGACCGAGGAAGAAGCGGCCGCCGTACCGATCGACGAAGATGCCAGACGGCTAGGCAGGGGCGACCGCCTGCTCGCCTTTGCGGGTGACAAGGCTGTCGGCTTGGCCGGGTTCAACCGCAACCCGGTGCCGCGCGCCCGCCACCGGGCCGAAGTGGGCCCGCTTTACGTCGCACCGGAGGCATGGGGCACGGGCGTCTCGGACCGGCTGATGACAACCCTGATCGAACGGGCCGGCAGCGCGGGCATCTGGCAACTGGAACTGTTCGTCTATGCCGAAAACAGCCATGCCATCGCGCTTTATGAACGTCACGGCTTTGTTCGGGCAGGCAGCATCCCGAACGCGATCCACGGGGCGGACGGCATGGAAGACGACCTGATGATGATCCGCACCTTGGCGCCGGACTGATATCGCGCGCCGCGCCGTCTTGAGACTGCGCCCCCATGCCGCTATGTCGCGCGAAGAATGGAGAACACCATGCCCCAGTTTCTTGATCACGCGGATACGGATTTCGAGACGCGCTTTGCCGCGCTGCTGAATGCCAAACGCGAGGACAGCCCGGACGTGGACGACGCCGTCGCGGCGATCATCGCGGATGTGCGGGAGCGTGGCGACGCGGCGGTGATCGAACTGACGGAACGGTACGACCGGATCGCGCTGACACCCGAAACACTGCGCATTTCGGCGAAAGAGATCGACGCGGCGACGGCGCAGGTCAGCGCCGAGGACCGCACGGCGCTGGAACTGGCGGCCGGGCGTATCGGCGACTACCACGCGCGCCAGATGCCGCAGGACGCGCGCTGGACGGACGAGGTGGGCGCGACGCTGGGCTGGCGCTGGACGCCGGTGTCGGCGGCGGGCCTGTATGTGCCGGGCGGATTGGCAAGCTATCCGTCCTCTGTCCTGATGAACGCGATACCGGCCAAGGTCGCCGGGGTCGGGCGGCTGGCCATCACCGTGCCCACACCCGGCGGGGTGCTGAACCCGCTGGTGCTGCTGGCCGCGCAGATTGCTGGTGTCGACGAAATCTATCGCATCGGTGGGGCGCAGGCCATCGCGGCCCTCGCCTATGGTACGCAGACAATCGCCCCTGTGGACAAGATCACCGGTCCCGGCAATGCCTTTGTCGCCGCCGCCAAACGGCGCGTGTTCGGCAAGGTGGGGATCGACATGATCGCGGGCCCTTCCGAAATCCTCGTCATCGCGGATGGCGACAACGACCCGGACTGGATCGCCCTCGACCTGCTCAGCCAGGCCGAACATGACGAAAGCGCGCAATCGCTATTGATCACCACGGACGCGGCCTTTGGGCAGGCGGTGGCCGCGGCGGTCGAAAAGCGGCTGGAAACGCTGGAACGGCGCGCCATCGCCGGGGCGAGTTGGCGCGACTATGGCGCGATCATCACCGTGCCGTCGTTGGACGTCGCCGCCGAACTGTCGGATCGCATCGCACCCGAACACCTGGAACTGTGCGTCGCCGAGCCGGACGCCCTGTCAGCCCGGATCACCCATGCGGGCGCGATATTTCTGGGTCAGTGGACGCCGGAAGCCATCGGCGACTATATCGGCGGGCCGAACCACGTGCTGCCCACCGCGCGCTCGGCCCGGTTTTCTTCTGGCCTGTCGGTGATGGATTTCGTCAAGCGCACGACGCTGGCACAAATGACCCCGGATGCACTGCGCGCCATTGGACCGGGGGCCGAGCGACTGGCAGCCTCGGAAAGCCTTGAGGCGCATGGGCTGTCCGTAACCGCGCGGTTGCGCAAACTGAACGGGTAGGGGGGGCCAGCCCCCTGCGCCTTGCGGCACGCCCCTGAGGTTCTGTATTCAGACTAGGGGGCCCGCACAAAGCGGTGGTCGAAAATACCCCACAGCCATTGTGTTGCGGCCATGGCTTGCGTAAGCATCGCGAACTGAATTTTTACTGATGTGGCCGTTGCTCCATGACCCGAATTTCGCACATAACTCTAGATGATGCCAACCTGCCCCCGCCCACGCCCGAGATCGAGCAGGAGCGGAAAGTGGCGGTGTTCGATCTGCTTGAGGACAACACCTTTGTCCTGCCCGCCCGCGAGGGTCGCGCGGCACCCGAGGGACCATATCACCTTGGTCTTTCCATCCGCGAAAAGCGCCTTGTGTTTGATGTGCAGACGGAAGGCGCTGAAAAGGCGGCGGAATTCCACCTGTCTCTTGGCCCGTTTCGGCAGGTGGTCAAGGATTACTTCCAGATCTGCGAAAGCTATTTCGAGGCCGTGAAAAAGCTGCCCCCCAGCCAGATCGAAACCATCGACATGGCCCGGCGCGGCATTCACAACGAAGGCAGCCGCGTGCTGCAGGAGCGCCTCGAGGGCAAGGCGGAGATCGACACGGACACGGCCCGCCGCCTGTTCACCCTGATCTGTGTCCTGCATTTTGGCGGATAGATGACCGAACCCCTGCCGCAATCCGTGCTTTTTTGCTGCGATCACAATGCGGTCCGCTCGCCCATGGCTGAGGGGATCATGAAGAAGTTCTATGGCCAGGGCACCTATGTGCAATCTGTCGGTGTGATGAACGACATGGAGATCGACGGGTTTTCCATCGCCGTCTGTCAGGAACTTGGCGTCGAGCTAAGCCGCCACCGCTCGCGCAGTTTCGACGAAATGGAGCAATGGGGCGAGGACCTGTCTTCGTTCGATCTGGTCATCGCCCTGTCCCCGGCCAGCCAGCGCCGCGCGCTGGAGTTGACCCGGTTCTATCACCTTGATGTGGAATACTGGCCGATCCTAGATCCCACCGGCCTTGGCGAAACCCGCGAGGCCAAGCTGGAAAGCTATCGCTCGGCCCGCGATCAGATCATCACCCGCCTGACCGACCGGTGGGGACCCGCACTGGAGGAGACGTGATGGAGATCGTTCGACGCTATTTCGATGCGTTCAACGCCGGCGATACGGATGCCATGCTGGACTGCCTGACCGACGATGTGGCCCATCACGTGAACGAAGGGCAAGTGCGCGTCGGGCGCGACAAGTTTGCGGCCTTTTGTACCCACATGACCCGTTGCTACAGCGAAAACCTGACTGATCTGGTGATCTTGCAGGATGCGACCGGCACCCGCGCGGCGGCGGAATATGTGGTGAATGGCACGTACCTTACCACCGACGATGGCCTGCCGGAGGCGCACGGTCAGACCTATCGCCTCCCGGCGGGCTCGTTCTTTGACGTCGAACAGGGGCGCATTGCGCGCGTCACCACCTATTACAATCTTGCCGACTGGGTGCGGCAGGTCTCGGCATGAGGGTGGACACCCTCACCGGGGCCGAACTGAACGATGCCTTGGATGACGTGGCCCGCCTGCGCATCGCCGTGTTCCGGGACTGGCCCTACCTTTATGACGGTACGCTGGACTATGAACGCGACTATCTGCAGGCGTATGAGCAAAGCAACCAAGCCATCGTGATTGCAGTCTATGACGGGGACTGGCTCGTGGGGGCCTCGACCGGGGCGCCGCTGTCCGAACATGCGGATGATTTTTTCCATGCCTTTGAGGGGACAGAAATCAATATCGACAAGACTTTCTATTGTGGGGAAAGCGTGCTGCTCCCACGCTATCGCGGGCGGGGCATCGGCAACCAGTTCTTTGATCGGCGCGAAGAATACGCGCGCGGGATGGGATACGAGCGTATCTGCTTTGCCTCGGTCGTGCGCCCCCCCGATCACCCGATGCGCCCGTCAGCCTACCAACCGCTCGACCCGTTCTGGAAAAAGCGCGGTTACGCGCGTCTGCCCGGCGTCATCGCACATTTCCGCTGGAAAGACGTGGATCAGGAGGTTGCGACTGACAAACCCTTGCAATTCTGGGCGCGCGATCTTTAGCGGTCAGGTGCAGATACGGGCGGCCGTGTCGCCAAACGCACGCCATCGCGTCCAAAACCGTTCGTCGGTCGCGCGGTCGGATGTGCGCACGACCTGCGCCAGATGCGGGTCCTTGAAGAACGACACGCCGCGGCGCTGATCATCGGCGCCGAGCGATTGGTTGGCCACTGCCTGTACACAACCACACCGCGCGCGATTGGCCTGTTTCCGACCCGACTGCATGCATGCGCTGAACATCGGCCCCGTGGCGAACAGTGAGACAGGGGTGCGTACGGCACTTGCGCTGGAATAGCGCCCGTTGCTGCTGGAACAGGCCGCAAGGGCCAAAGCGGCGACAACCGCGAGTATGATCGAGGAAACCTTCATGGGCGTGTCTCTGCTCTGCCTGTGCTGCCGGCGGCTTTTGCCGCTCTGATGCAATGCAGTATGCCGGATTTGGGGGCGAAGAGCAATTGATCTGTGGGCCCCGCGCACGCTGGCGTGACAGCGGGGTTTGACCGGGCGGTCCGGCATGGCTATGTCTGCGTTACTCGACTGTCGGAGACCCACCCATGCCTCGCACCCGCCTCGCCTTTCTTGCTCTGATCGCACTGGCCGCGCTGTCGGCCTGCGAAACCGCCAAAGGGGTCGGACGCGACATCACCCGCGCCGCCGAAGCGGTGGACCGGGCGATCTGAGCGTGCCGCCAAAGGCGGCGCGCGTCGCCCCGGCATCAACCCGCGCCGCTGAACAACCCCATAACCAATTCCACAAGGTTTTGCGCCCGCATCGCGATCTTTGTCGCGGACATGGTGCCGGACCCTTCCACCCGCTTGGCGCGCTCTGACAGGCTGATCTTTCCCCCGCGATAGCCACTCTGCTTCAAAGCCTCTGCCGTCGCTTCGGCGCTGCTGCCGTCACGGGTTGTTTCCGCTGCAAGGGCAAACTCGGCATCAAGGCGACCGGTCGAACCTTCGCGCATGTCTTCGATAAGGGTCGCGGCATGCAGGCGTTGGGCGTCGTCGATTTCACGCAACCGCTGTTTCAGGCGGGTATCGACCGCATCCGCCACCTCCGGATGATCCGCACGCATTTGCAAGGCTGCCTCGTCCAGCGTTGCGATCAACACATCAAGCGTTTCATCATCGCCGAATTTGCCCGACGCCAGACCAGAGCGGATCAACGCGCTGGCCTGACGTAGGAAATGCTCAAGCGCGTTGGGATCGTCGAGGCAATTTTCCAGCGCATGGCGCAGGATTTTCGCCGCCGTACTCATTGAATCGAGGTCACAGACATTGCTGTTGACTGCGAGGTCGAGGGCGAATTGAACGCGGGATGCCACGCTGTCGATCAGTTTTGCCGGTTCGGCGATGACGCTGCGGACATCATAAAGGCCGGAAGCTGTTTCAAAAACATCCTCGACCTGCGGTAGCTTTTCAGTGAGAAGCCGCGCCTCAATACCCCGGATCGCCTCGGCCACCTCCGCCAACCCGGCATCCCAAACGTCATTCCCGATCCTGGCCACCTCTGTCGCAAGATCCCAATCGGTGAAGGTGCCCTCCCACATCCCTTCATACCATGTGCAAAAGAAATCCCAGTCGGGATTGGCGCGCAGTTGGGTCAGGAAGGTGTTGTGCGCGGATTGGATTGCGGGCGGAACCTTTGTACCGGCCCAAAGCGGTTCAGAGTTCAAATTACCCTCAACGCGCGAGCTGTCCCACTGCGAGGCGGCGTCGGAACGGGCGGAATCGGCGGCGGAAAAGGCGGAAGCGGCGGCGGAATCGGCGGCGGAGGCGTAGGCGGCGGCGT
>CAYGPT010000065.1:0-20421 GCA_964351755.1 uncultured Rhodobacterales bacterium
CCAGGGCGCAAATCCTTCACCTGCATCGCGCAAGAGGCGGCGGGCTTGGGCGGACCGCCGACAACCTCGACCAGACACATCCGGCAGTTGCCCGCGATGGACAGACGCTCGTGATAACAGAACCGCGGAATTTCGATCCCCGCCTCTTCACAGGCCTGGATCAGGGTCATGGCAGGGTCGACTTCGACCTCTTTGCCGTCGATAATGATCTTGCGCAGGTTGCTCATAGGTCAGTTCATCCTCAATAGGGCGCCGATCTGGCCACCTTTTTCGATCTCTGTGCGGCCCAGAGTGCAATAGGCATCGCTGCTGCCGGCCTTGACCCCGCCCGCTTTCAGATATGCGTCGCGCTTGGCACGCAGGCGGGCCTTTTCGCGGTCCGACTTGCGGTAGGCGTCGATTTCGGCGTCGGTGTAGCCCATGTCGCGCGCACGCGCGCCGACCGACTTCACAACCCCGATCGCCTTGATCATGCGGGCGGAAATGTCGGGGCAGTTCTTGCGAATTTCATCCGCGATCCCCACAGCCAGCAGGGTGCCGTCGATTTCGGGCACATCCCGCAGGTGGGGCTTGGCCGAAAGGACTCCGGCGGAAAGGCTTAGGATCAGGGCCATAATCATCGCGCGCATCGTTTCTCTCCTCTGGTCGCGTCCATGGACACAAGATGGGAAAGCACCACCGTGCTATGCAATATCATGGCGCGGTACAACCCTCGCCTACGCAAATTGTCGCCATCGAGGGACAAGATCACAGGGGTGCACAGGTTCCTGTCAAAAGCAGGCGATCATTGGACACAAGCAGGCGGCCATCTTCGGCATCCGGTCCACTGGTCCAGTCGATATTGGACGAGCCGAAATTGCCCACGCAATAGCGCGTCGCCTCGTACCGCCCCGCCTCACGCGCACCCTCCAGAGAGGCACTGACCGGGCGCACGGTGACCTCGAAATCCAGCCGCTGCTTGTCCACCTTCTTTGCGCTCGCGCGAAAGAACTGCCCGTCAAAGGCCACGCGATCCGCGCGGCGTTCGCCGCTGCATGCCGTCAGCAACAGGGCTGCGATCAGCAGGATCGCCAAAGTCAGCGCCGGGCGCAGGTCAGGCAGGGTCAGCGTTTTGGTCTTGGTCATCCGTGGTCTCCACTGGGGCCTTGGCCCATGGGTGCGCCAAAACGGGACCTATTTCAAGTGGTCCCAGCCAAAGGCGTGATCCGTATTGCCATGGATTTCAAGATGATGAAAGCGCTCCATCGCCTCGGATACGGTCGGTATGTGACCTTCGGGCACGTGCCACATGACGAAACGCAGGCCCTGATCCGGGTCATACCATTCGCCCTTGCGGTCGTAGAACTGCTTGTGGACGGTGTTGAAGGTGAAGTCATGCAGGCTGTCCGCGTCCCGCCAGACCGACAGGGTCGAGGCCGTGCGGGGATTGCCGCCCATCGGGCCGTCGGGATCCAGTTGCGCGGCTTCCATATCCTCGCCTTCAAGGTGCCAGATATAGCCGGGGCTGCGCCGCGCGATGTCATAGACTCGGCTCAAGTTGTTGGCGAAGTCCGCAACGCGCGGATCGTCCCAGTCGTATTTCAGGGTGCCGATGTTGAATTCAGCTAGGGGCATCACTTCACCCAGGTGAAAGGCAGCCTGTCTGACCATGTGTATTGATTGCCGCGCCGCACCACGACCCCGCGCCCGTAAGCCCGCATTTCTTCGATATTCTTCGGCATTGAGTAAATTACACTCAGCGGGGTCTGGTTGGGACCGAACAAGGCGCGGTGCGCCGTCGACACTTTGGTCCGCCCGTCGGGATAGGTGCAGACGACAGTGGTGTTCATCACGGCATCGCGCGGCGCCTTCATTTTGTATCGATCGCCACCCATCCACCGACTCTTGCGGATGTTCAGCCCTTCACCGCCGGTCACATAACAGGTTTCGGACTTGCCCGAGACCACTTCGATGGAGAAGCGCAGATCGCGCGCATCCGCAGGCAATGCCAGCGCAAAAAACAGCACCGAGCTCAGAAAAAATGTTTGCATGTTTACTCCGCCGCGATCCGCTTGCCCGCGATCCGCTCTTCAATTTCGTCCCGGAAGTTCTTGATCAACCCTTGAATGGGCCACGCCGCCGCATCACCCAGCGCGCAGATCGTATGCCCCTCGACCTGTTTGGTCACATCGAGCAGCATGTCGATCTCTTCGACCTCCGCCTCGCCCTTCACCAGTCGGTCCATGACGCGCATCATCCAGCCGGTGCCTTCGCGACACGGCGTACATTGCCCGCAGGATTCATGCTTGTAGAACTTGGACAGCCGCCAGATCGCCTTGATGATGTCGGTGCCCTGATCCATCACGATGACGGCGGCGGTGCCAAGACTGGACCCCTTTTCCTTCAACGCGTCGAAATCCATGATCGCGTCGCGCATGTGTTCACCGCGCACGTTGGGCACGGACGAGCCACCGGGGATCACAGCCTTGAGGTTGTCCCAGCCGCCACGGATGCCGCCGCAATGCTTTTCGATCAGTTCCTCGAACGGGATGCTCATCGCCTCCTCGACCACGCAGGGGTTGTTCACATGCCCCGAGATGGCGAACAGCTTGGTGCCTGCGTTGTTCGGACGGCCAAAGGACGAAAACCAAGACGCGCCGCGCCGCAGAATGGTCGGGACCACGGCGATGGATTCGACGTTGTTGACGGTGGTCGGGCAACCGTACAGGCCCGCGCCCGCAGGGAATGGTGGCTTCATGCGCGGCATGCCCTTCTTGCCCTCAAGCGATTCCAGCAACGCGGTTTCCTCGCCGCAGATATAGGCCCCGGCCCCGTGGTGCAGGTAGATGTCGAAGTCCCAGCCGGATTTGGAGGCGTTCTTGCCCACCAGACCGGCCTCGTAAGCCTCGTCAATGGCGGCTTGCAGCGCCTCTTTCTCGCGGATGTATTCGCCGCGGATGTAGATATAGCAGGCGTGGGCGTTCATCGCGAAGCTGGCGATCAGGCAGCCTTCGACCAGCGTGTGCGGATCGTGGCGCATGATCTCGCGGTCCTTGCAGGTGCCGGGTTCGGATTCGTCCGCGTTCACAACAAGATAGGCGGGGCGACCATCAGATTCCTTGGGCATGAACGACCATTTGAGGCCAGTGGGAAAGCCTGCCCCGCCACGCCCGCGCAGACCGGAATCCTTCATCTCCTGCACAACCCAGTCGCGCCCCTTCTTGATCAGCTTGTCGGTGCCATCCCAATGGCCACGCGCTTGCGCGCCTTTCAGCGTTCGGTCGTGCATCCCGTAAAGGTTGGTAAAGATACGATCCTTGTCAGAAAGCATGTCTCGTCTCCTTGTCGCGCGGTTTGGCGCGTTTGGTATCATGGCCCGGCGTTGCGGGCACTTAACTGTCCCGGCTTTTCTGCCAAATCCTGAGGGCAACCACCAGTGACCAAATGAACGCAGCCAGCGCGAAAAGCAGCAAAAGCACTTCAAAGCGCGCCGGAAGCCCAAGCGCACGCACGATCACGGGTGCGAATACCGACAGCAAAGCGGCCCCTGCAATGACAAGGGCCGCGATACGGCCCTGACGGGCCAGTTTCGGATCAAGCCGGTCGGACATGCCTTAGTACACGTCGCCCTTTTTGACCTTTGCCGAGAATTCGGTGGTGCCACCGGCGGCCAGTGTCTTGGCTTGATCGACCCATTTATCGCGGCTGACCCGACCCTTGAACCCTTCGAGATTCTGATCGACCCATGCCACTTCGTCGGCGCTCCAGCCGGCCACCTGATCGAAGTGGTAAAAGCCCATGGAGTGCAACATCGCTTCCATCTTGGGGCCGACACCCTTGATCTGCTTGAGGTCATCCGGCCCGCCCTCGCGGGCGGCGGACAGGGTGGCAGGCTTTTTGCCTGCACCATCGTCCGCAGGGGCGGGTTCGGCCTTGGGCTTGGCAGTTGCTTTGGGCTTGGGTTCGGCCTTGGCTTTCGGGGCTGCCTTCGCCTTGGCCGCAGGTTTTGGTGCTTCTGTCTTGGCGGCAGGCTTGGTTGCGACGGCGACCGGTGCAGTGGCTGCAGCGGCTGTGCCCGGATCGGATGCCGTTGCCGCAGCGGCTGCTTCAGCAGATCGTGCTTCGGCGTCGGCCCGTGCGGCTTCGGCCTTGGCGGCGGCGGCGTCGGTCGTTTCACCGGCATGCGCCGATCCCAGCGGGGGCAGCGGTTTGCACATGATCCAACTCAGCAATGCGCCTGCGACACCCGCAACGACAATACCGGCAAAGACCGCCTGAACGAACGTCCACCCGCCCAGCAGCGCCAGCAGCACTGCGGCAAGAACGCCACCCAAAAGAGCCACCAGCCAGCACCCCACCGCGCAGCTGACCATACCTTGATTGTTGTTCATCGCCTTCCCTCTCCTATTCTGAGGACCTTATTCGTCCTTATAGATATCGTTTTTCTTCGCACGTTGGGAAAATTCTGTCTCTGCCCCGCTTGCAAGTGCCTGGGCCTGCGTGACCCAATTGTCACGGCTGACGCGGCCCCTGAATCCTTCGAGATTCTGATCCACCCATGCGATTTCGTCCGCGCTCCACTCTGCGATCTGATCGAAATGGTAAAAGCCCAAGGTGTTGAGCAGGGTTTCAAGCTTGGGGCCGACCCCCTTGATCATCTTGAGATCATCCGCCTTGCCATCCCGCGCGCCGTCCAGCGCTGCGGGCTTGGTTCCGGGACCTTCGGCCACTTTGGCCTTGCTCGGTGCCGGGGCGTGAGCGTCTTTGACCGGTTCGGGTGCGATGCTGCCGACTGCGGGTTTGCCTTTGGCGGTTTTGGCGGGTACCTCGCCCGGCGCTTCGGATTTTCCGTCCGAGGATGCGCCGCGCGCGCGCGGTGCCGGTTTCTCGGACTTGGCGCGCCCGCCTTGTTTGCCGTCCGGCCCGTCCGGGGGCATCATGTCACCACTGGGGGCGACGTTGTCATTTGCCTTGCCCCATGGTGCAAGCAGGGGCACTTCGGTGCCGTCGATGCGTTTGACAGTGTCGCCGATATCGACCGCCAACTGGACAGAGGCGTTGTATTTCGTATGCCCGCTGTCGAAGTCCTTGAGCGTGGTCAGACCGCTCAGCGGTTCGGCGGCATAGCGCCCGTTCTGCGGACCCGGCGTTGGCACCTTGCCCGCGGCCAGTTCGTCGATGATCTCACCCATGCGCGCGGCGGTCAGGTCCTCGTAATAATCCTTGCCGATCTGGGCCATCGGAGCATTCGCGCAGGACCCGAGGCATTCGACCTCTTCCCAGCTGAACTTGCCATCGGCGGAGAGTTGATGCGCTTTCTTGGCGATCTTTTCCTGGCAAACGGCAACAAGGTCCTCGGCTCCGCAGATCATGCAGGACGTGGTGCCGCAGACCTGAATATGGGCGACGCTGCCAACCGGTTGCAGCTGAAACATGAAGTAGAACGAGGCGACTTCGAGCGCGCGGATATAGGCAAGGCCAAGCATGTCCGCGACGGTTTCGATGGCGGGACGGGTCAGCCAGCCCTCCTGTTCCTGCGCGCGCCAGAGCAGCGGGATGATGGCCGATGCCTGACGTCCTTCGGGGTACTTGGTGATCTGCGCCTCGGCCCAGGCCAGGTTGGCGGGGGTGAAGGCGAAGCTGTCGGGTTGGTCTAGGTGGAGGCGGCGGAGCATATGATCGTCTCTTTGGGTCTGTGGAGGCTGCGGAAGCCTCCGGCGGCAGTTTATCCGGCGAAATGAAGCATCGGGTGCATCATCCGGATGTGCAGGCGGGCGGCAGGAGGAGCAGCGTTTCCTCGTCCGATGCGAAGGTGGCGATCCCCTCGGCCATCATTTCGCGCGAAAGGCGGATGGCTGTTGGGCGGTCGATGCCGAGCTGGGGCATTTGCACATTGGCTTGTGCGGTGGTCATCATGCACCCGTTGGCGTTCATGGCTTTGATCAGAGCAGATTTTTGATCATCAGCCATGGCTGTGGAGGCAAGCATCACCAAGGCGCAAGCCAAGGCAAGGCGTATTTTGGCGGCGCCATGGGTGTGCGGATTACTCATTTGCAGGCCCCTGTTTTCACAACGAAATAATCACCTTCCGCCACCGCTTCGCCTTTGGCCATCATGTCCTGCCCGATGGCGCGGATGTCTTCGCGTGCAAGCCCACTGGCCTCGATGCCTTCGATCACTTCGGGGCGCGGCAAGACGTTGTGCATGCGGCAGTCATGGTCTTCTAGAACGGCCACAAAGGCCGCCTTCTTGCCAGCATCAACTTGCGCGCCCACAGCGGTGGCGCAAAGGATCATGAGGATGCAGGCAAGGCGTTTCACCGGTCAATCTCTCCGAACACCACATCCATCGTCCCGATGATCGCGGCCACGTCGGCCAGCTGGTGCCCTTTGGACACGTAATCCATCGCCTGCAGGTGCAGATAGCCCGGCGCGCGCAACTTGGCGCGGTAGGGTTTGTTGGACCCATCCGCGACAAGGTAGACGCCGAATTCGCCCTTGGGCGCCTCGACCGCGCAATAGACTTCGCCTTCGGGCACGTGGAAGCCTTCGGTGTAAAGCTTGAAGTGGTGGATCAATGCCTCCATCGACGTTTTCATGTCGGTGCGCGAGGGCGGCGTGATCTTGCCGCGCGCCAGCACGTCGCCCGTCGCCTCGCGCAGTTTGGCTATGCACTGTTTCATGATGCTGACCGACTGGCGCATCTCTTCCATTCGCACAAGATAGCGGTCGAAACAGTCGCCGTTTTTGCCAACGGGCACCTTGAAGTCGAACTCGTCATAGCACTCATAGGGCTGACTGCGCCGCAGATCCCACGCAAGGCCCGAGCCGCGCACCATCACACCGGAAAAGCCCCAGTCCTGTATGTCGTCCTCGGTCACCACGCCGATATCGACATTGCGCTGTTTGAAGATGCGGTTTTCGGTCAACAGACCGTCGATGTCGTCCAGAGTGGCCGGGAATTCATGGCACCACTGTTCGATGTCATCCAGCAGCGCATCCGGCAGGTCCATGTGGACGCCACCGGGGCGGAAATAGGCGGCGTGCAGGCGGGCCCCGCAGGCGCGTTCGTAGAACACCATCAGCTTTTCACGCTCTTCAAAGCCCCAGAGCGGCGGCGTCAGCGCGCCCACGTCCATGGCTTGGGTCGTGACGTTCAGCAGGTGCGAAAGAATGCGCCCGATCTCGGAATAAAGCACCCGGATCAGCGAAGCGCGGCGTGGCACCTCGACACCCGTCAGCTTTTCGATGGCCAGGCACCATGCGTGTTCCTGGTTCATTGGCGCGACGTAATCAAGCCGGTCGAAATAGGGCAGGTTCTGCAGGTAGGTGCGCGATTCCATCAGCTTTTCGGTGCCACGGTGCAGCAGGCCGATATGCGGATCGCAGCGTTCCACGATCTCGCCGTCGAGTTCCAGAACCAGCCGCAGAACTCCATGCGCCGCGGGGTGCTGCGGGCCGAAGTTGATGTTGAAGTTGCGGATCTTCTGCTCGCCCGTCAGGGCGTCATCGAATTTGGAGCCGTCCATCATGTTATGCTCACCCTTCCATTGGCGGACCGTCCATGGTCCGGAATACTTTGGTCATCAGTTTCCACGCCCCGTCCACGCGGACAAAGCCAAGGTGATCCTCGAAGCGGCGGGGCGGTACGTCGACCCAGAGGTGGACGCGCGCAATCTCGCCCCCTGCCACATCAACGCTGTAGATCTCATAGCTTGGATCGCCCGGAAAGGCGTCGCGCCCCGACACGCGGGCCAGATACGCCGCCTTGTCCCAAAACTGCGCCCCGCCCGAACCGGTCAAGGCAGTCATGTGGAATTTTTCATGGCACATGTTCTCGAACACGTCCGCCTTGGCAAAGTGGATGCCCGTGCAATAGGCCACGGCAAGTGCGCGGATTTGCGCGTGATCAGGGGTCTGCATTTCCATCAGGTACCTGCCATCATATGTGCGATGTTATCCTGCCAGCGCTGGGGCAATGGGCCGAGGCGATCCTGCACATCCGCGTATTGCGGACGCAGTAGGGTAGCGAGCCGCGCGTGCACGTCGGGCGCAATGGGCGCGCGGGTGCTGGTGTTCACCTTCTCTTCGGGGCCTGACAGGGGCGTGTCGAGGCCTAGAAAACCTGACAGGCTTTGCAGCGTGTCGGGCTGAAACAGGTCCTCGAAAAAAATTATCATGCGCTGGTCGGCAGGCACGGCACTTTCCAGCCGGGCCAATGTGCCCGCATAGTCCGAGCGGGCGCGTTCGGGGTTTGTCACACCGTTCGTCACCTCGTCCAGCACGGCAGCGCCTGCGACTGCTTCGTTGGCGCCCATCTTGACCCGGCGCGCCACGGTCATCGAGATGTTGGACCACAGCCGGTCGATTGGGTCGCGCAGAATCATCAGGAACCGCGTGTTGCCGCCATTCAGCGACGCCATCCGCGCGTAGGTGTCGGATTTCAGCAGGGCATAGGCCGGGGTCACGTCCGCCACCACGCGGTGCGCTTTGCCGACAGGGCGCATCATCAGCTTTTGATACAGCGCATCGTTGCGTCGCTGCGCACCGACGAGGGCCAGCCAGCGGTCAATTTCCTGCACCCGTCGCTGGGCACGATTGCGGGTCTTGTCCGTCTTGGCAGTGGTCATTTCGGCACGCACATCGCCCCGCACCCGGATCAGCTGATCCATCGCCCAGATAGAGGTGCCGTTTTCCAGCGCGTCAAAGTAATGTGTTTCCTTGATCGGGGGCAACACGGCCTGATCGTGGGCACGCAAAGAGCGCGCAAGCCACGTGGTCCCGGCCTTGGCCGCGCCGATACAATATAGAAACGTGGGCGCCATGCTCAGCGTTTCTCCAGCTCTTGCAGTTTGAGGGCCATGAACCACAGCAGCGCGATCGCTCCGATCGGGATCACGCAGATGAATGCCCAATAGGCGTTGATGCCGAAATGCGGCAACAGCTTGAACATCGGGATGATGACCAGCGCGGTGAAGATAAGCCAGATGATCATTTCCACATCACTTCCCTTCTGCCTTCTTCTCGTCTCCCGGCAGGATGTATTCGGCCCCTTCCCATGGGCTCATGAAATCGAACTGACGGTATTCCTGCACCAGGCTGACGGGTTCGTAGATGACCCGCTTTTCCACCTCGTCGTAACGCACCTCGGTATAGCCCGTGGTCGGAAAATCCTTGCGCAGCGGGTGCCCGCGAAAGCCGTAATCGGTGAGGATGCGGCGCAGGTCGGGGTGGCCCGAAAACAGGATGCCGAACATGTCAAACACTTCGCGCTCGAACCAGTTCGCGCTTGGGTGAATGCCCGTAATCGACGGCACCATCTGGTCCTCGCGGATCGACAGGCGCAGGCGGATACGGTGGTTCTGGTACATCGACAGGAAGTGGTAGACGACATCGAACCGCTTGGCCCGACCCGGATAGTCGACCGCCGTGATGTCCACGAGGGTCGAGAACTTGCAGGTCGTGTCATTGCGCAGGAACTCGACAAAGCCGGTGATGTTGGCCGGCGCCACGTCGATGTTCAGCTCACCATGGCTCACATCCCAGTCCAGCACGCAATCGGTGCGCTTGGTTTCGAGGTAAGTGCCGAGTTCGTTCAGGGCTTCGGTCATGGTCTCTCCTTGTCGGAGTGGAGTGTCTGGCCCGTTCCCGGGCCGCATTCAGGGGCGCGCCTCAGCGCACGATGGTCCCGGTCCGGCGCATCTTGCGTTGCAACTGAAGGATCCCGTACAGCAACGCTTCGGCCGTGGGGGGGCAGCCGGGCACGTAGACGTCGACGGGAACGATCCGGTCACAGCCGCGCACCACGGAATAGCTGTAGTGATAGTAACCGCCCCCGTTCGCGCAGGACCCCATCGAGATCACGTACCGCGGCTCGGGCATCTGGTCATAGACCTTGCGCAGCGCCGGGGCCATCTTGTTGGTCAGCGTACCGGCCACGATCATCAGGTCGGACTGGCGCGGGGATGCGCGGGGTGCTGTGCCGAACCGTTCAAGGTCATAGCGCGGCATCGAGGTGTGCATCATCTCGACCGCGCAACAGGCGAGGCCAAAGGTCATCCAGTGCAGGGACCCGGTGCGCGCCCAGTTGATCAGGTCGTCGGTCGAGGTCAGCAGGAAGCCCTTGTCCTGCAACGCCTCGTTCAGCACTTGCGCGCCGTGATCCTTGTCGCCGCCCGCCGATGCGGGGCCGAATGATCCTGCATCCGTTACTGCCATTCCAGCGCCCCCTTCTTCCATTCGTAGGCAAAGCCGATGGTCAGCACGCCCAGGAACACCATCATCGACCAGAAGCCGACCATACTCACATCCTTGAAGGCAACGGCCCACGGGAACAGGAACGCGATTTCCAGATCGAAAATGATGAACAGGATCGACACGAGGTAGAACCGCACATCGAACTTCATGCGCGCGTCGTCGAATGCGTTGAACCCGCATTCATAGGAGCTGACATTTTCGGGATCGGGATTGCGCACCGCGATCACCATGGCCGACAGCATGAGGACAAGGCCGAGGCCGATGGCGACGGCCAGAAACACGAGGATGGGGAGGTACTCCCGCAACATCTCTTCCACGATTGGCTCCTTTTCTGCGCGTGTTTGCATGCGCGCGAGGTCAAGTGGCAAGATTGACTGACCCGGGTTTACGCTTGCCACACGACAGGGTCAACAAACACCAAGGTGGTTATCGCGCAAAATCTCCGGGTGATTTCGACGCAGGACAGGCGATCACTCGATTGGTGCGCGCGACCATTCGGCCAGCATCAGGCCATTGTCCACTGCCGATACCTGCACGTTCAGCTCGGTCTGGGTCGGGACAGGCAAAACTACAGGGAACGCGCCGGATTGCGATCCGGCCTGCCTGAGTTGGCGCGCGACACGCGGCAAGGCCAGCATGTCCTGATTGCTAAGGTGCAAATCCGTGTTCATCGCCGAGTTGACAAAGACAAGGTCGCCTTGTGCGTTGTGGATCGTGATCGCCTTGCCATGCATATGGGACAATGTGCTGAGTATCGCATCGTTCTCTGCAAGCGCGGCGCACAGGGCTTTCTGTTCCATGTCCAGCCTTTGACGCTCAAGTTTGCTTTCGGCCAGATCGGCCACGGCCGCGAGGTAGTTCAATTCGCTGTTCTGCCATATTCGAGGGGACGTGGACAACGCGCAGACCGACCCGACCACCCGTCCATCGCCGACCTTTATCGGGACGCCCATATAGGCCCCGATATTCATCGCCGCGACCATGGGCATCGCGCGCAATCGCGCGTCCGACTGCACATCCGCAATGCGCACTGGCTGACCTGCGTGGATCGTGCGGTCACAAATCGTTTCTCTGACCGGAAAGCTGCGCTGCTGCAAATCGGTTGGCTGGCCCGAATAGCCCAACACGAAAACCGCATCGCACCGGATCACCCCAATCAGGCTCGCCTGGCATCCCAAACGCGCCGCAATCGACTGCGCCAAAGCGTCAAACTCGGATATGTTTGCAAATTCCAAAGAAGAAAAATCCATGTGTCGACTCCACGCGCCGCGGTCGTGCGCGATGCGACACGTGGGAAAATTGCCCTCAAGTGACGAAAATACCCCAAATCGGTGCGGCATGAAATTGAAAACTCACGGCAAGCGTGAACACGCTCATGAGTGACGGATCACCTGCACGGGTCGGGGCCGAGAACAGGCTGTTTCAGCCCGGATCGCCCCTCCAAGCCGCCGGGCGCTTGTCGAAGAACGCAGCGATACCCTCGCGCGCCTCGTCAGTTTCCCAGCGGTCTTTCAGCGCGGCGATGGTCATTTCAATCGTGTCCACGTCGATGCGCTGGCCAAGGTTGCGGGCCAGCCGCTTGGCCGCCGCCACAGCGCCGGGGGCACAGGACAAATACGGCACGACTTCGGCCTCGACCGCCGCATCGAAGTCCGTCTCAGGCACCGCGCGCGCCAGCAGGCCAAGCGTAACCGCCTCAGGCGCGTCAAACAGGCGGCCAGACATGAACACGCGCCGCGCGCGCCCCTCGCCCATCCGCGCCAGCACATAAGGCCCAATCGTGGCCGGGATGATGCCCAGCCGGGTTTCTGTCAGTCCCATCTTCAGATGATCCACCCCGATGGCCACATCACAGACCGAGGCCATTCCGACCCCGCCCCCGAACGCATTGCCCTGCAGCGCGCCAATCAACGGCTTGGGCAAGGTATTGAGCGCTTGCAGCATATGGGCCAGCTTGGCCGCTTCGCGGGCCCTGGTCTCCGGATCGGCCTGCATCTGTTCGCGCATCCAGCCCAGATCGCCACCCGCACAGAAACTCTGGCCCGCCCCCCGCAGGATCACGACGCGCACGGCGTCATCCGCGCCGAGGGTGAGCGCAGCGGCGGTCAGTTCCGCAAGCATCTGAGCGCTGAGCGCGTTGTGCTTGTCGGGTCGGTTCAGCGTCAGGGTCGCCACACCCCGCGCATCGGTGCTGATCGAAATCGTCTCGGTCAAGTCCAACCCTCCTGCCCTCAGGCCCGCATGGATCGGGCCAGTGCGGCCGCCTGCTCCAGCGCGTCCAGATCGAGCCCTGTTTTGTAGCCCAGCCGCTCCAGATGCGCGGCAACAGCCTCGGTCGCGACATTGCCTGCGGCGCCGGGGGCATAAGGACAGCCACCCAATCCCCCGACCGCCGCATCAAAAACGCGGATGCCAAGGCTGAGCGAGGCGTCGATATTGTCCAGCGCCCGCCCGCCGGTGTCATGATAATGCCCGGCAAGTCGGCCCACAGGCACCACATCCCGCACCGCAAGCAGCATCCGCGCGATGGCATCCGGTTTTCCATGGCCCATCGTGTCGCCAAGGCTGATCTCGTAACACCCCATCCCGAAAAGCCGGTCAGCCACCCGCGCCACGGCGGCAGAGTCGGTCGGACCGTCATAGGGGCAGTCCACCACGCAGGACACATAGCCGCGCACCGGCAAGTCGATCTCGCGCGCGGCCTCTATGACAGGAGCAAAACGTTCAAGGGACTCCTCGATCGAGGCGTTGATGTTCGCGCGCGAAAAGCCTTCGCTGGCCGACCCGAACACGGCGACTTCATCCGCTTGCACGGCGCGCGCGGCCTGGAAGCCTTTCATATTGGGGGTCAGTGCGGCATAGCGCACGCCGGGCGCGCGGGTGATGGCGGTCATGACCGCCCCGCTTTCGGCCATTTGGGGCACCCATTTGGGGCTGACGAAGCTGCCCGCCTCGATCCGTCGGAACCCTGCCGCACTCAAGCGGTCAATCAGGGCGATCTTGTCCACCACCGAAATTTCACCCGCTTCGTTCTGAAGACCGTCCCGCGGCCCGACTTCGTAAATCTCGACCGCGCCTGACATTCAGGTTTCCTCCCACACTGGATAAAAGTCTTTTTCGTAAAGCAAATCGGCATCCTCGCCGGGCAGGCTGGACTGGAACGCCGGGCGCTGCGAAATCCGTTCGATCCAGGCAGCGGTTTCGGGGTGATCGTCCAGCGTCGCAAAATGGCGCGCCATATAAACCGCCTGCCCCACCGAGATATCCGCCGCTGAAAAGCCCGAGGTCAGCAGGTAGTCCCGATTTTCGACTGGGGTCGACAAGCGCCCCTCGATCGCGTCATAGCACTTTTTCAGCCGCGCCACTTCCAGCTTCATTACTGTGGGGCTGCGCATGTGATCCTCGTATAGCATGATGTGCTGCTGGGTCAGGGCGGCGGCGTGCTGGCTGACGGTTTCGGCAAAATGCACCCAAACCAGCCACGCCATTCGATCCGGGCTGCGCAGACTGCGCCCCAGACGGTCCGGGCTGTGACGTTCGCACAGGTATTGCGTGATCGCGCCGGTCTCGAACATCCGCTCGCCCTCGATCTCAAGTGCCGGCACCCGGCCCGCCGGGCTGAGGCTGAGGAATTCGGGACGCCGCAAGGACCTGTCGAACGGATGCACCACCAGCCTGAACGGCAGCTCAAGTTCGTTCAGCAGCCACAACGTGCGCATGGAGCGTGTCTGGGGGCAATGGTGCAGCGTGATCATGTCTCTGCCTCTTCCAGCCGGACCAAAGCGGTTCCGGCAGCCACCTGTTCACCCTCTCGGGCCAGCACCTCGGCGACGATCCCGTCTCGGGCGGCCAACAGGGCATGTTCCATCTTCATCGCTTCGAGGATCGCCAGCCTGTCACCTTTGGTAACCCGTTCACCCTGTTTTGCAAAGACACCCTTGATCAGGCCCGGCATCGGCGCCTCGACGAGATTGCCATCGCCTGCGGCACTTGCGGCCACATCCAGAAGGTCAATGCCGTGATAGGCGATGCCATAGGCGTCAAACACAGTGGCGCAATCCCCCGACACGGCGACGTTGGGCGCAGGCTGTGCGTCGATGTTCCACGTGCCTTGCCGTTGTTCGGCGGCAACAGGTGTCCCGTCCACTGTCCAGCTTTGGGTATGCGGGCCCCGAACCTCAACATGCACCTCAAGCACCCTATCACCAAGGCGCAACGGCACGGCGCGGCGCAGCGGTTGCCACAGGGTGAACCCGGCTGCGTCGTCGACATGCTGAAGGCCAGCCAAGGCCATGGCCGCCGCCACCGCATGACGCGGCGATGACACGACGGGCCGGGTCAGATCGTCGATGTCCCGCGCAATCAGTCCTGTATCGACCTCGCCGCGCACAAAGCCGTCATGGGTCGCAAGTGCGCCCAGAAAGGCAAGATTCGTAACGGTTCCTGCCACTTCGGTCTGTTTCAGCGCGTTACCCAGACGGCGCAGGGCGATGGCGCGGGTCGGACCATATGTGATGACCTTGGCAATCATGGGGTCATAAAACGGGCTGATCGCGTCCCCTGCCCTGACGCCACTGTCGCTGCGCGCCGCGTCAGGAAAACGCAAATGGCTGAGCGTGCCCGTGGCCGGCAGGAACCCGGCAGGCACATCCTCGGCATAAAGACGCGCCTCAAAGGCATGGCCCGTCATGCACAGGTCTTTCTGCGCGGCAGGCAAAGGCTCGCCTGCAGACACGCGCAATTGCCATTCGACCAGATCCACACCTGTTATAGCTTCAGTCACGGGGTGTTCGACTTGCAGGCGTGTGTTCATCTCCACGAAAAAGAAGCCATCGGGGCGCAACGGCCCGGACCCATCAACGATGAACTCCACGGTGCCCGCGCCTTTGTAGCCGATGGCCTCAGCCGCCTTGACCGCCGCAGCCCCCATGGCGCTGCGCATTTCGGGCGTCATGCCGGGGGCCGGGGCTTCTTCGATCACCTTCTGGTGGCGGCGTTGCAGGGAACAGTCGCGTTCGAACAGATGCACGGCGCGCGTGCCGTCGCCGAACACCTGCACCTCGATATGGCGGGGGCGGGTCACGAATTTCTCGACCAGCACGTCCGGGTTTCCAAATGCGGTTTTCGCCTCACTCCGGGCGCTGGCAAGCGCGTCGGCAAAGCCTGCGGGGTCTTCGACCAGCCGCATCCCCTTGCCACCCCCGCCCGCGACGGCCTTGATCAGCACGGGATACCCCATCTTGTCGGCTTCATCAGCCAGCAAGGCATCTGACTGGTCCTTGCCATGATAGCCCGGCACCACAGGCACGCCTGCCTCGACCATCAGCGCCTTGGCCGCATCCTTGAGGCCCATGGCCCGGATGGCGTCCGCAGAAGGCCCGATAAAGATCAAGCCCGCCGCCTCTACTGCCTCAACGAAATCAGGATTTTCGGACAGAAAGCCATAGCCGGGATGGATCGCCTGTGCGCCCGTGTCCAAGGCGGCCCTGATGATGACATCCCCGCGCAAATAACTCTCGGCCGGGGCAGAGCCGCCGATATGCACCGCCGCATCTGCCATGGCGGCATGCTTGGCCCTCGCATCAGCGTCCGAATACACAGCAATGCACCGCACGCCCATGGCCTGCGCGGTCTGCATCACACGACACGCGATTTCGCCCCGGTTGGCGACAAGAATGCTGTCAAACATGTGCGCTCCCCCTCTTTGGGTTCAAAATACCTCGCGGAGCCCGAGGGGCTGGCCCCTCGGTCCTGTGCGCGGCACAAGCGCGCCAGTGCAAGTCACATCCGGAACAAGCCAAAGCGCGTCTCCTCTATCGGGGTATTCAGGGTGGCACTCAGGCTCAGATACAGCACATCGCGCGCTTTTCGCGGGTCGATCACACCATCGTCCCATAACCGGGCCGAGGCATAAAGCGGATGCGACTGTTCCTCGAACATGTCCATCGTGGGCTGTTTGAAAGCGGCCTCCTCTTCGGCAGACCACGCCCCGCCCTTGCGCTCGATCGCGTCGCGCTTGACGGTGGCCAGAACGCCCGCAGCCTGTGCCCCGCCCATGACGCTTATGCGGGAATTGGGCCATGACCACAAAAAACGCGGGGAATAGGCCCGCCCCGCCATCCCGTAATTGCCCGCCCCGAACGATCCGCCGACCAGCATGGTGATCTTGGGCACGGACGTGGTCGCGACGGCCGTCACCATCTTGGCTCCGTGACGCGCGATGCCTTCGTTCTCGTATTTGCGCCCCACCATGAACCCGGTGATATTCTGCAGGAAAACCAGCGGGATACGCCGCTGGCTGCACAGTTCAACGAAATGCGCACCCTTCTGCGCGGCTTCGGAAAACAGCACGCCATTGTTGGCGATTATTCCCACAGGGACGCCCTTGATGTGCGCGAATCCGCAGACCAGCGTTTCACCAAAGCGCGCCTTGAACGCATCAAAACGCGAGCCGTCCACGATACGCGCGATCACCTCGTGGATGTCATAGGGCGTGCGCAGATCGCCCGGCACCACACCCAATATCTCTTCGGGGTCATATGCGGGCTCTTCGGGACTTTGCAAAGTGACAGTGTCCGGTTTGCAAAGGTTAAGGTTTGCGACACTTCTGCGCGCCAATGCCAGCGCATGCGCGTCATCCTCGGCCAGATAGTCGGCCACGCCCGACAGGCGCGTGTGCACGTCGCCCCCGCCCAGTTCCTCGGCTGTCACAACCTCGCCCGTGGCCGCCTTGACCAATGGCGGACCGGCAAGGAAGATCGTGCCCTGATCCTTCACGATGATGGTCACGTCCGACATGGCGGGCACATAGGCCCCGCCCGCCGTACACGACCCCATGACGACGGCAATCTGCGCGATCCCCTTGGCGCTCATCCGCGCCTGATTGAAGAAAATCCGCCCGAAATGGTCGCGGTCGGGAAATACTTCGTCCTGATTGGGCAGGTTGGCGCCGCCGCTGTCCACAAGGTAAATGCAGGGCAGCCGGTTCTGTTCCGCGATTTCCTGCGCGCGCAGATGCTTTTTGACCGTCATGGGGTAATAGGTGCCGCCCTTGACCGTGGCATCGTTGCAGATGACGATCACCTCGTGGCCCATGACCCGGCCAATGCCCGCGATCACGCCAGCACAAGGGGCGGCCCCATCGTATAGACCGTGTGCCGCCGTTGCGCCGACCTCCAGAAACGGCGATCCGGGGTCGAGCAGGTTCGCCACCCGCTCGCGCGGCAGCATCTTGCCCCGGCTCACATGGCGCTCGCGCGACGCTTCGCCCCCGCCCGCCGCCGCCTGTTCGGCGGCCTGCCGGATGGTTTCAAGTGCTGCGAGATGCGCGGCACGGTTGGCGCGGAACGTCTCGGAGGACGGCAGGGCTTGCGAAGTGAGTTTCATGGCGCGTCTCCTGTTTCCGCAATCGCGCGGACCTTGAGTTCCTTGCGGATCACCTTGCCCGTGACGGTCATGGGCAGCGCGTCTACAAAGGTGATTTCCCTTGGATATGAATAGCTTGCAAGGCGATCCTTGACGTAATCCTGCAATGCGTCCGCTGTCACATCGCCGCCCGTGCGGCGCACGACATAGGCCTTGACGATCTCGGTGCGCAGCGGGTCCGGTTTGCCTACCACCCCGACCGTCGCGACGTCCGGATGGGTCAGCAGGCAATCCTCGATCTCCGCCGGACCGATGCGGTAGCCCGAGGATGTGATCACATCGTCGTCGCGTCCGATAAAACGGATGAACTCTCCGTCTTGTTGCCCACGATCGCCGGTCAGCATCCAGTCGCCGCGAAACTTGGCCGCCGTGTCCCCGGGGCGGCGCCAATAGCGCAGCATCATCGAGGGCGCGCCGCGTCTGACCGCTATATCGCCCTCGTGATCCGTCATATTGCCGGTCGCGTCGATCACCGCCACGTCAAAGCCCGGCACGGGCTTGCCCATGCAGCCGGCGCGTGGCGCGAACCGTGCCGCGCAGGAACTGACGACCATGTTGCATTCGGTCTGCCCATAGAACTCGTTGATCGTCACGCCAAGGGCGTCGCGGCCCCAGGCCAGCATCTCGGCCCCCAGCGGCTCGCCCCCGCTCGCAACCGAGCGCAGGCCGGAAATGCGCGCGCCTTCGGTCTTCAGCATCCGCAAGGCAGTGGGTGGAAAAAACACATTTTTGACATTGGCTTGCCCGATGATCTTCATGCAGTCTTTGACCGAGAATTTCGTCATCCGCGCGCCCACAACAGGCACTCCCAGCGCCAGCCCCGGCATCAGCACATCGAACAGACCGCCGATCCACGCCCAATCCGCAGGGGTCCACAGGCAGTCCCCCGGCTGGCCCAGATCGTCATGGCTGAGGCTGACACCGGGCAAATGCCCATCAAGCACCGCGTGCCCATGCAACGCACCCTTGGGCGTGCCAGTGGTGCCCGAAGTATAGATCAAAACCGCGGGTGTATCCGCCGTCGCCTCGACATAGGACACAGGATCGCCCGCCAGACTTGCACGGTCCGCCTGCCAGCACACCGCCAGATCACCGACCAGCGCAGCACCTTCCTTATCCGTCAAGATCAGCGCGACCTCTGCATCCCCGAGCCGCGACGCCAGCGCATCCTGCTTGAAGAGTTTGAACAAAGGCACTGAAATCGAGCCGATTTTCCAGATCGCCAGATGGGCCGCCGCGCACCACGCGCTTTGCGACAACAACACGCCGACCCGGTCGCCGGGGCGGACATGCGCCGACAGCGCGCGGGCCAGACCATCCACCATCCGGCCAAGATCGCCATAGGTCACATCACGCCGTGCATCCGCACTCAGGTCGATGATCGCCACCTGATCGACCGGATGGTCAAGGCATTGGTGGGCCATGTTCATTTCAGGTTATCCGACGCGATCTGTCTTGCATAATGTCGTGCCGTGCTGAGGTAGACACTGTATAGTTGCACCTCGCATTCGGGCCGGGTGAACCCGAGCCCGGGAACGGCGCTCCCCTTGCCGATACAATACTCGATGTTGATCGGGTTCGTGGCTGTCGGCCCGTCGGATTCGAGAAAGTCATAGTAGCGCTGCAGTTTTGCGCGACTGGAATACGACTGACCTGCAGCCAACTGACGTGGCAATTCTGCGACGATGCGGGCGGCCTCACTTTTGATCCAGAGAGTTGCAGCGTCCAGGCAACCGGACTGGTCGGCACTATGCCTGCAAATGGCCATGGGAGAAGTGCCACAGCTGAATTCGACAGTACTCGCCTTCATCTCTGCGTCTTTGATTTCGTCGTTGCGGGCGTCTCGAAGCTCTGCATGGGCCACATCCGCCGCAGCATAGCACCGCTCGAGCCACCCGGTCACAAAGCTTTGTGCGTCGTCGGCACGGGCCGGACCCGGCAAAAGGCACGCAAACAGAACCGCTATCAAACAGGTCCTCATATCCCCTCCTTCGGCGCGATACTGATGCCGCCAAAGCGGTCCACGTGATAGGTCACGTCACCGCATTTCACCTGAAACACCACCCGGCCCGACCCTTGCCAGCCGACACAGTCGCCAGGCACGCCGCCATGTTCCGCAACATGCCGTTGGGCGACAGCGTTGATGATGCCCGTCACGTCCAGATCCACCTGCCGCTGACCCAGCCAAAAGCCCGCCACGCCAGCCAGCAGCACCAGAACAGACGTCGTGATCAGGACCGAGCGTGGCATCAGCCCATCGCCGTGACCAGTTCGCGCCCCACCAGCATGCGCCGGATTTCAGAGGTGCCCGCCCCGATCTCCATCAGCTTGGCGTCGCGGAAGATGCGCGCGACAGGCGCGTCGTTCAGGAACCCGGCCCCGCCCATCGCCTGCACGGCCTGGTGGGCCTGTTTCATCGCCTCTTCGGACGCATAAAGACAGCAGGCGGCGGCGTCCTGCCGGGTGACCGTGCCCCGGTCGCAGGCCTTGGCCACCTCGTAGACATAGGCGCGGGCCGAATTCATCGCGGTGTACATATCCGCAATTTTGCCCTGCATCAGCTGGAACGATCCGATGGGTTGGCCGAATTGCTTGCGCTCGGCCATGTAGGGCATGATTTCGTCCATGCAGGCGGCCATGATCCCGGTCCCGATCCCGGCCAGAACCACACGTTCATAATCCAGCCCCGACATCAGCACCTGCACGCCCTTGCCCTCTTCGCCCAGCACGTTCTCAAACGGCACTTCGCAATCTTCAAAGA
>CAYGPT010000066.1:0-20290 GCA_964351755.1 uncultured Rhodobacterales bacterium
CGCGGCTGCAATGCCTTCGCCGACGTTGACGAACAGTCGTGACATGGTCAGTTCGCTCGACGGTTTTGACGAATAATAGCGCCGCGAAAAGGCGACAACGGTGCCCAAGCCACCGGCGGCAATGGTCACGATCAGGGTCAGAAAGATGGTCGGAAAACTGACCAGCCGCATCAGGATGTCGGGCAGGATGGGCGTGTTCAGCGACAAGGCCGACAGGCGGGCGCGTTCGGGCGAGCCGACGGGCACCGTTTCCTGCAGCGCCTTTATGCTGTCATTGTGCCCGTCCCAGCGGGCCTGAAGTGTGGCGATCCGGTCCTGCACCAGCTTGCGCTGTGCCTGCACCCCATGCGAGGCGGCGTTGGCTGCGTCAATATCATCCTTGAGCGCGTCGAACTTGTCCAAGGCCGCCGCATGCATCACATCGAACCGGGTCTTTGTGTCCAGATCGACACCGGGTCCGTTGAACCCTTCGGCAGCGACCCCGAGCAGCGCGCGCACCCGGCTGTCCGGGGCCAGGTTGTTCACCTCTGCGGCATCCCTGTCCATCAGGTCCACGACGCTTTCAAACTTGCTGCGCCCCGGTCCGGGCAATTCGAACTGGAATTCCTGCAAATCCGCCATGGTCAGTTCGACCTGACTGCGCAGCGCAGCTTTGGCCAGCGCAATCGCGCCAAAGGATTGCTGAACGGCGACGTCCATCTCCGCCTCTTCCCGGCGCTGTTGCTGAATCTGGGCTGTCACAGCCTCCTTGGCGCGTTCCAGATCCTTTTCGCGTTTGAGGATGAAGAGCAGGTTGTCGATGTCCGCCGGAATGGAGGATTCACCATCCCCACTCGATATCTCGCCATTCTCGACCTGCCACGCGGTGCGATAGATGTAGCTGCCAAATCCGAAGGTGACCGAAGACACGAACAACCCGTAAAGGATAATCACCATCACACCCAGCGACAGTGAAGACACTTTCTTGCCTGCATTCAAATCGGCCATGCCCAAAATTCCCACCTTAAAAACAATGTGGTCAGGCTAAGTCACTACTTTAACGGGATCAACGGTGGTATTCCTGACCGATCACATGCGGCCGATCTTGCCCGTTGCCTTTGCAGCTTGCCGGGCCTGTTTTGCGGCACGTCTGGCTTGCCGCTGGCGGCGCACTTCGGCCTGCGAGGGGCCTTGGTTTCCCTGAACCGGGCCGTCGGCATCCAGCATCGGATCGTCCTGATATTGCTGGCGATTTCGGTTTTTCTTGCTGTTGCCCGACACTTTGCGCACACCTGCGTTGATACCGGAATTGATGGCTTTGCGCATGATGATGCGCAGGACCATGTTGACGATCTGGTTAAGTCCCATTGGGCTGCTCCTGCCTGTCGGTTTGCCTGAAATATAGCGCGAAATGCGGCGATTTTCAGGTCAATCTTCGAAAAGCTCCGACTGGCCTTCGACGTCATCGTCCTCATCATCTGTGTCCGGACCTGGCAAAACACTGGGTGAGGGGCGGTTTTCAAGCAGCCCTGCGGCGCGCAGTTCCTTGAGGCCCGGCAGGTCGCGCGCATTCTCAAGCCCGAAGTGATCAAGGAAGGATTGCGTCACGACAAAGGTCACGGGCCGCCCCGGCGTCATCTTGCGCCGCCCGAACCGGATCCATTCCAGTTCCAGCAGTTGGTCGACCGTGCCACGACTGACGCTGACGCCCCTGATCTCTTCGATCTCGGCGCGGGTGACGGGCTGGTGATAGGCGATGATGGCCAAGGTTTCGATTGCGGCGCGGGACAGTTTACGCGTCTCGACGGTTTCCTTTTGCATCAGGAACCCAAGGTCGGAGGCGGTTCGAATGGCCCATGCATCCCCGATCTTCATCACGTTCACGCCGCGCCCCTCATAGCGTTTGCGCAAGCGCATCAGCGCCTCGGCCGGGTCGCAGCCATGGGGCAGCCGCGCCTCAAGCTCGCGCACGGTGATGGGTTCTGCGGTGGCAAACAGGATCGCCTCACACATGCGTTCCTGTTCGCCCATCGGGGGGGCTTCGAACAGGCTTTTCTCTTTTTCGTCAGGTGTTTGCGTCACGTTATTCACTCTGTTTTCGACCCATCTCGGGGCACATCGCGTTTGCGCAGCTGGATGGGTGCGAAGGTCTCGGTCTGGCGAATTTCAAGGTGGCCTTCCTTGACCAGTTCCAGCGATGCGGCAAATGTCGCGGCAGTGGCCGAGCGGCGTTTCCGCGGGTCCAGTTCCCAGCCTTCGGGCAGGTAGGACTGAATGTCGGTCCAGTCTCCGGCATAGCCGATCAGCCCGCGCATCCGTTCCAGCGCCTGCTCCATGGTAAAGACCGACTCGCGGTCCATGGTAAAGGGACGAAATTCGTCACGGGTGCGGATGCGGGCATAGCCCTGCATCAGGTCCAGCAGCGTTGCGGTATAGGTCACCTTGCGCACGCGGGTCACCATCTCGGACTGCCCGCGGGCAAAGAAATCGCGCCCCAATTGGTCCCGCGCCATCAACCGCGCGGCGGCATCGCGCATCGCCTGCAGGCGTTCAAGTTGAAAGGCGAGATGTGCGGCCAATTCCTCGCCCGATGGCCCTTCATCCGCAGGATCGGGCGGCAGCAAGAGGCGCGATTTCAGAAAGGCGAGCCATGCGGCCATCACAAGGTAATCGGCGGCCAGTTCCAGCCGCAGTGCCTTTGCCTTTTCCACAAAGGCCAGATACTGGCGGGCCAGTTGCAGCACGGAAATCTTGCGCAGGTCCACTTTTTGGGTGCGTGACAGGGTCAGCAGCAAATCCAGCGGCCCCTCGTACCCTTCCACGTCGATGATCAGCGCCTCGGCGGCGAGACGCTCGGCGACAGAAATCTGGTCTTCTTCGAATGTATCGTCAGCCATTCACCCGTCCGCCCAACAGCGCCTCAAGTTCGGCGTTGAGCTCGGTAATGTCAATGTCGTCGGGGGTGCGGCGTGCGGCAAGTGCGGCCTCGGCGCGGGTTTGGGCGGCCTCGGTCATTTGCCCGGCGGCATTTGCGCAAGCGATGCGGTCCTTCAGTGGGGCATTGCAATGCAGGATCACGTCACACCCTGCGGCCAACGCACCCTTGGCAATCTGGGGGATCGTGCCCGACAGCGCCTTCATCCCGATATCGTCAGTCATGATCAAACCGTCAAAACCGATATCGTCGCGCACCAGAGCCATCATGTCCGGCGAAAGAGTGGCGGGCGCATCGTCGATGGCGTCATAGACGACATGCGCGGTCATCCCCATCGGCAGGTCATTCAGGTCGCGGAACGGGGCGAAATCGGTCTCCTGCAGCTGCTCCAGTTCCGTGCTGACGCGGGGCAGGTCGAAATGGCTGTCCAGATCCGTGCGCCCGTGGCCGGGTATGTGTTTGAGGACAGGCAGAACGCCACCATCCAGCAGCCCTTCCGCCGCCGCGCGGCCCAGCATCGCGACATCGGCGGGGAACGTGCCATAGCAGCGATCGCGCAGGAATTCGTGCGTATCATCCACGATCAGGTCGACCATGGGCGCGCAGTTACTGTCGATGGTGAGCGCGTAAAGTTCGTGGGCTATGTGCCTGTAACGCAGGTACATTGCGCGCTCAGCTTCATCCCCTGCGGCGCGGATGAAGTCCAGCGGCGGGGTCCATTCCGTCCAAATCGGGCCGCGCAAGCGTTGCACCCGTCCGCCCTCTTGATCAATGGTGATCGGGGCATGGCGACCCACGGCATCCCGGAATTCACTGCACAGGCGATAGACCTGATCGGGGTTACCGATATTGCGACCAAACAGGATGAACCCAAACGGGTTTGCGTCGCGAAAAAAGGCCTTTTCGTCCTTGCTGAGGCGCAAACCATCGGCGTCCAGAATGGTCGCACCAAAACTCATCTCGTTACGACCGGGATACAGTCGGCACCCTCGGCCACAAGGGCAGAGCAGAAACGGCGCGCATCGCTGAGGTCGCTGAACCCGTGGGCGCGCAGGCGGTAGAACGTGCGCCCGCCACTCTCGGCCGTTTGCACGATGCGGTCCTTGCCAGCCATATAGTCGCCAAAGCGTCCTTGCATCTTGTCCCACTGGGCACGGGCGATTTCAGGGCTGTCGAAAGCGCCAAGCTGGACCAGACGCGTGCCTGCGGGGATGGTCGCGGGGTCAAGGTCCTGCACGTCTTTGGCCGCGGGTGCTGCGGTGGGCACAACCACTTCGGGCGCAGAGGCGGGGCGCAATTGCGGGCGGCGCGATTGTTTCGGGCCGGGACCCTTGATCACCACGGCTTTTTGCACCTCGGGCACGTCGGCCACTGCGAGGCTGGCCAGAACCGGCGTGGTTTCGGCGTCGGTTTCGTCGATGGTTTCAGCCCCTTCGATCAACTGGCGGACAAGGGCATCAACCTCGCCGCTTTCGAGGGCGGCGGCGACATCGACCTCGTCCGTCTCAAGGCTTGCAGCGACATCCAGCGGAGCGGGCTGTTGCACAGGTGCCACCGTCTGGGCGGTCATTGGCTGATCCTCCTCCGTCAGATCGACGGGTTTGGGGGCAAGCGTCAGGCGTTCGACGGGTCCGGAGGCTTCGCCTGCGGCTGCGACCTCGTTTACGGCAAGGCCGGTGTTCTGGGCCAGTTGCCCACCCGGCTCAGCCGGACGGATGCGCATATCACCTTCCGTGGCGCGCACGACGGGTATGCCGGACACATCGCGCATCACCAGTTGATAGCCCCAGACCGTCACCCCTGCGATCAACGCGAGCGACGTGACCGCACCCGCAAGGTTCGTCAGCTTTTTGAGTGTATTGGTCGATGTTCCTGATGTAATTTCAGGGGTGGAAAACCCGACATGACCCATATCATGGGTATAGTGCATATCTGCCATCTCTGCCTCATCGTCCGCGCCGATACATGCCCGCGCAGATCATCTGATTGTGTGCGCGCACCATAACGGAGCGCTTTGGGAAAGTTGCCTGTGTGCCCCTTTTGATGGAGCCTAACGCAGCTCTTCGGCTGGTTTCACGCCAAGAATACCAAGGCCCGCCGCAATTACAACGCCGCAGGCACGTGCAAGGGCGATTTTTGCCTGCATGGTGGCCGCGTCGTCCTGCACAAAGCGCAGTTCGGGCACGTCATTGCCCCGGTTCCACAGACCGTGAAAGGCCGCTGCGAGGTCGCCGAGGTAAAAGGCCACCCGGTGCGGTTCGTTGCTGCGTGCCGCGGTTTCGACCAGCCGGGGCCATTCGGCCAGCTTGCCCGCGAGCGCCAGTTCGGCCTCGTGCTCCAGTTTGGACAGGTCCGCGCCCGCTAGTGTGGCGTCTTGCACGTCCACACCCGCCTCGCGCGCCTTGCGCAGGACGGACGCCACCCGCGCATGGGCCATTTGCACGTAGAAGACCGGATTTTCGCGGCTTTGTTCCATTACCTCGTCGAAATCGAAATCAAGTGGAGCGTCGTTCTTGCGTGTCAGCATGTGGAACCGGGTCACATCAGCGCCGACCTGTTCGACCACATCGCGCAAGGTCACGAACGTCCCTGCCCGCTTGGACATCTTGAAGGGTTCACCGTTCTTATAAAGCTTGACCATTTGTATCAGCTTGATGTCGATCGGCACCGTGCCCCCGGACAACGCCGAAACAGCCGCCTTCATTCGTTTGACATAACCGCCATGGTCCGCGCCAAAGATGTCGATCAGCGCATCATAGCCGCGCTGCACCTTGTCGTAGTGATAGGCGATATCGGGCGCGAAATAGGTCCATGCACCGTCGGATTTCATCACTGGCCGGTCCACGTCGTCGCCATGCGCGGTGGATTTGAACAGTGTCTGCTCGCGGGACTCCCAATCCTCGGGCAGTTTGCCCTTGGGCGGTTCCAGCGTGCCCTCATAGATCAGGCCCTTGGACTTCAGATCCTCGATCGCGGCCTCGATAAGGCCCGTCCCATAAAGCGATTTTTCCGAGAAGAACCGATCCATCTCGACCCCGAGCGAGGCGAGATCGGCGCGGATCAGGTCCATCATCGCGTCCGTGGCGAAATCGCGCACGGTTTCCAGCCAGACGCTTTCGTCGTTCGCGTTGACCCAAGTGTCGCCGAACTTTTCTTTCAGCGCCTCGCCGACCTCGATCAGGTAGTCGCCGGGATAGGTGCCGTCGGGCCAGTCCACGCTCAGGTCATGCGCTTCGAGATAGCGCATGAAGACCGAGCGGGCGAGCACATCGACCTGCGCCCCGCCGTCGTTGATGTAGTATTCGCGAGTAACGTCAAAGCCCGCGAAATCCAACAGCGAGGCCAGTGCGTCGCCGAACACCGCACCCCGTGTATGCCCCACATGCAGAGGCCCGGTGGGATTGGCCGAGACATATTCGACGTTGACCGACTTTCCCGCCCCCATGTCCGAGCGGCCAAAGCCGGTGCCTGCGGCCAGTACGGCCCGCACAACGCCCTGCCAAAGCGCGGGCGACAAACGCAAGTTCAGGAAACCGGGGCCTGCGACCGCTGCGCTGGTGATGCGTGGATCGTCGGTCAGCCGGGCCGCCAGCGCTTCGGCGATGTCGCGCGGCTTCAGGCTTGCGGGCTTGGCCAGCACCATAGCGGCGTTGGTCGCCATATCTCCGTGCGCCGGATCGCGGGGCGGTTCCACCGTGACATTGTCAAAGGTCAGGCCGGCGGGCAGTTGTCCCGCCTCGACCATCTGATCGAGATTTTTCAGCACAAGGGCGCGGATATCGGCAAAAAGGTTCATTCTCGGGAGTCCTTCGGAAGGCTACATGGCGGTCTACCACGCCCGAAAGCCGGGTCAACCATCCCAACGCCTTGTGCGCCGCATCGCAAAGAGGCATAGTTTCTTCATCGATGGAGATTTGATGTCCTGATCACGCAGGGCCGCATGATGCGCGCCCTTTCAAACTGAAGCACCTTGACCGCGCCAAAGCTGGCGGCGGCAGCTTTATTTTGACCTCTGCAGATTCCAGATACCGCGACACGCGCTCAAGCAGCCGTGGCGAAACACAGGACTTGTCCGAAAATGATTCGAGACTTTCAAATCAACGATACCGAAATACTTGTCACCATCTGGCGCCGCGCCTCCGCCCTCGCCCATCCGTTCCTGCCCGCTGACTTTATCGAACAAGAGGCAGACAACCTGCGCACCATCTACCTCAAGTTCGCGCGCACCTGGGTCATCGAGGTCGACGGTACTGTCGTCGGTTTTTCTGCCGTCGTAGATGATGCGCTTGCAGGGCTGTTTCTAGACCCTGCGTTCCACGGACGCGGACTGGGCCGCGCGCTGGTCGATTTCGCCGTGGCGCACACCGGGCCGCTGAGCGTCGAGGTGTTCGAACGAAACACGATCGGACGCAGGTTCTATGCCGCTTACGGATTCGTGGGCAGCCAAACCAGCCTGCACGCACCTACGGGACAACGCCTTGTTCACTTGCGGTATCCCGCGACGACATAAAGTACATGGCGCGCGCCAAATCACGGCGCGCGCCTATTCTTATGGCACCAGACGCGCATGCATCTGCAAGGCAAAGCGGTCGGTCATGCCCGCGATATAGTCCGCTGTCAGCCGGGCCAAGGCAGTCTGGTCACCGTGGGCGTCCGCTGCGGCAGCCTGCCATTCGGCGGGCAACAAAGCAGGTTGGGCCAGCAGCGCGGGAAACAGATCCTCGACCACTTTGGTCACTTCCTCGCGCTTGGCCATCACGGCAGGCGCGCGGTACATGTTCTTGAACAGATAGGCGCGGATCACTTGCAAATCCGCCCACATCGTATCCGAAAAGCGGATCACCGGGCGGCCCAGATGGCGGATATCCTCGACCGACTGCGCGCCGCTGTCGGCCAGCAGCGCGCGCGACGTTGCGATCACGTCCGCAACCATCGCGCCGAACACCTGCCTCAGTGCTTCGTGCCGCCGCCGTTTGGGGGCGAGGCCGGGATGTTTCGCGTCCACATCGGCATAGGCCGCGCGCGCGATGGGCAGCCGTGCGACGTCACCCTCGTCCAGCAGACCGGCGCGCAGCCCGTCATGCAGGTCATGGTTGTTATACGCGATGTCGTCGGACAGCGCCGCCACCTGCGCCTCGGCGCTGGCGTGGGTGGACAGTTCCAGATCGTGTTCGGCATTGTATTCAGCAAGGGCAAAGGGCAAATCACCCGTCACGGGGCCATTATGCTTTGCGATCCCTTCCAGCGTCTCCCATGTCAGGTTCAGCCCGTCGAATGCGGCATAGTGACATTCCAGCTTGGTCACGATCTTGACCGCCTGGGCGTTGTGATCAAACCCGCCATAGGGGGCCATCAGGTCCTGCAACGCATCCTCGCCCGTATGCCCGAAAGGTGGGTGGCCAAGGTCATGGGCCAGCGCGACGGCCTCGGTCAGCTCGCCATTGAGCCGCAAGGCGCCCGCAATGGTGCGCGCCACCTGTGCCACTTCGATGGAATGAGTCAGGCGGGTCCGGAAATAATCGCCCTCATGTTCCACGAACACTTGCGTCTTGTGCTTGAGACGGCGAAAGGCCGAGGCATGTATGATCCGGTCGCGGTCGCGCTGAAAGCACGAGCGAAAGTCGGATTCATCCTCGGGCCAACGCCGTCCCCGGGCGCGGGCGGGATCAGAAGCAAAGGGCGCGGACATCTGCCTTATCCTTGTCGCCAGTACATGGGCCCCATATATTGCAGTTAGGCCCAAGTTGAAACGCGCCAATTTTGTGAGAGACTCCAGATGCAATTGCCCCCCAAAGTCACCCCCCGCGCCTTCGAACGCCTTGCCGAGATCGGTGCCGCCGATCAGGGTCAGGCGCTGCGTGTGGCGGTTGAGGGGGGTGGGTGTTCGGGTTTCCAGTACGAAATAGCCCTTGATGCACCCAAAGACGACGATCTGGTGCTGGAAGGGTCCGGGCAAAAGGTGGTGGTGGATTCGATCAGCCTGCCGTTCCTGTCGAACGCGGTCATCGACTTTTCCGAGGAACTGATCGGCGCGCGGTTCATCATCGAGAACCCCAATGCGACGAGTTCCTGCGGATGTGGCACATCATTTTCGATGTAAGGCCTAACGCACCGCGCGACTGACGCGGGCGAAGCCTTCGAAAAAAGCGTCGAATTGCGGGGACGCGGCGGCCGTGTCGTGCAGCACAGCGGCGGCGTCATCGTCGATCAGGGCATAGACGCGGCCCTGCATCGCCTCCCAATCGGCGCTGCGGGAATCGCCCATACCCATCAGGGCCGCCGACAGCGGGCGCAAGGCCCCGCCAGCAATGTCACGCACGAACAGACAGCGCCCGTCCGTCACCGGCGCGCCGGCATCGTCATGGCCCATCGTCGACATCGCCCAAGTGGATACGAGGTAGTCGTGATAGGCATCCGACAGTGGTGCCGCATCCGTTTCGATAACCGAAAACGACGCAAGATTGTGGCGCACCGCGTCCTCCCACAAGCGGGCCGGTTGCCGTCCGGCCTGACGCAGTGCGACGCAGATTTCGGCCAGCAGATCCATGTTCTGATCCAGATGCGCCAGAATGCCGGCATATTCCAGGCTCACCAGCGCCTGTGCGCTCAGTTCGGGATCGCGGCGGCCATACTCGGAAAGGTAGAACACGATATGGGTCAGTTCATAGGCCGCCTTTTTGTTGGGCAGCACAAAGGTCGCGGGACGGTCGATAAAGGCGCGCAGGCGATCATCCAGCCCATGCGCCGCGATGTGAAAACCGCGCCGCGCGAGCAGGCGACGGGCCTCGGCGCGTTGCAGATCGCTCAGTTCCGCCTCGATCAGCCCTTCATGTGCGACCCAGTCGCATAAGGACTCCATCTGCGCACCGGGCAAGCCAAGGTCTTCGAGGTCGAGGCCGATGGACAGCAGGAACCGGTAATATTGCGGGAAAAAACCCAAGCGGTCCGGCAAAGCCGCGTAAAAGTCGTGGTGCGGCGCCAGCAGGTCGGGATCGACCCGCTGGCCCGTGCATTCAAGGATGTTCAGCAGTTCCGCGTTTTCCTTGAGCCAGAACACGTCGTCCACGATGCGGCGATGGCGCGCAAAGCAGTCGATCAGTGCGCCCATGCTTTCGGACAGGCGCTGGCGGCGCGGCGGGACGTTCAGGGCAATGACGTTCGACATTTCGATGTCCTTTCAATGCTTGAGACTGTGAGCGTGCCGCCGCAAACCAATCAGGAGCCGGACGAAAACAGACCGGTCACAGCACCTTCGACAACCGTACCGGTCACCGGGGCCGAACCTGACGAAAACATCTCGACCGCGTCACCCGACAGTGCAACCGATGTGATCGGAGCGGAGCCGGAGGAGAACATTTGAACCGCGTCACCAGTGCTCAGTTCGCTGCGCACGGGTGCCGAACCCGACGAGAACATTTCAACCGCGTCACCGGCCGAGCTGTCGGTCGTCATTGCAGGGGCCGAGCCAGACGAAAACATCGAGATGGCATCGCCCATCAGCATGTCTGTCTGCGCAGGCGCACTGCCGGAGGAGAACATTTCAACCGCGTCGCCGCTGTGCAGGGTGCTGAGATCGGCAGTGGTTGCGAGAGGGGAAAATTTACGTTGAGCAGTCATTTCAAGTCACTTTCATCTTTGGGTTGTAGCTCTTCTACAACTGCCCGTTAAAAGTGTATGTGCAATCAAAATTTCTCTCCTCAGTGAAAAAACGAGGAGTTATCCACATAAGGAAAGCAACAGAAAGAATTGCCAAAGGCCGACTTCTTTTCTTAATTTCCATTGCTAAAAATTCTTATCCACAGGCCTGTTTTTAATAGCTTTTTGATAAGAGTTTGCATTTTTGTAACACAGACGTGGCGAATCAAACAGTTAAGAATTGGTTAATTCAGCGCACGCACTCCCCTCTTGCAGTCCAAGACCAGTTCGATCAAATCTGGACCATCCCCTAAACGAAAGCCCGCCTATGAAAATCGCCACCTTCAACATCAACGGCATCAAGGCCCGCATCGACGCCCTGCCCCGCTGGATCGATGCCGCACAGCCCGATGTGGTGCTGTTGCAGGAAATCAAATCCGTCGACGAAGGTTTTCCATCCGAGCTGTTCGAAGAGCGTGGATACAACGTGGAAACCCACGGGCAGAAGTCGTTCAACGGCGTCGCGATACTGTCGAAACTGCCGCTTGAGGATGTAACACGCGGCCTGTCCGGTGACGACGAGGACGAACAGGCCCGCTATATCGAGGCGACCGTCGTGGGCGATACCGAGGCGGTGCGCATCTGCGGGCTTTACCTGCCTAACGGCAATCCATGCCCAGGCCCGAAATACGACTACAAGCTGGCATGGATGGAGCGGCTGCGCGCGCGCGCCATCGACCTGCTGGCCGAAGAAACTGCGTTCCTCATGGCAGGCGACTACAACATTATCCCGCAGTCGGAAGATGCCAAACGCCCCGACGCGTGGCGCGAGGATGCGCTGTTCCGCCTCGAATCGCGCGCGGCCTACCGGCGGCTTATCAACCTTGGCCTGACGGACGCCTTTCGCGCACGCACGCATGGTCCCGGTCACTATTCCTTCTGGGATTATCAGGCGGGGGCGTGGAACCGCGACGACGGCATCCGTATCGACCATTTCCTGCTGTCCCCATCGTGCGCGGACATGATGACGGATTGCCAGATCGACAAAATGGTGCGGGGCGAGGAAAAACCGTCAGATCACGTGCCCGTGTGGGTGGACCTCGCCGCCTGAAAGGTGCCTTTGTCTTGGGGATGAAGGCCGTCCCGGAAACGCTCCGGGAGAGGGTTTCAGGCCGACATGGTCCTAGACCCCCTTGCCTGATCGACGCAGGACGGGCGAACCCGTCACGCCCAAGATCGTGCAAGGGCGGATCGGGGACAAAGGTTTTGCCTTGATGAGCCCGAAGCTGAAAATCCGGTCCGGTGGGTTGGCGAATTTGCAGACAGGCAAAGAGCGCGCCCGCCGGGACCAGCCTATGCTTCCAATTCCGCATCCCAGTACAAAAAGTCCATCCAGCTGTCATGCAGGTGGTTGGGCGGAAACTTTCGGCCCATGTTGCGCAACTCTTCGGCACCGGGCTGGCGCGGGGGCTTGCGCAGGGACATGCCCGTGCGATGCAGTGCTTTTGAGCCCTTGTGCAGGTTGCATGGGGAACAGGCCGCGACCACGTTCTGCCAGCTGGTCACGCCACCACTGGCGCGCGGCACCACGTGGTCAAAGGTAAGGTCGCCCTTGGCCCCGCAATACTGACAGCGGAATTCATCCCTCAGAAATAAATTAAAGCGCGTGAAGGCCACGCGCTTTTGGGGTTTGACATAGTCTTTCAGGACCACGACCGATGGTATTCGGATCTGGGTGCTTGGACTGCGCACCACTTCGTCATATTCGGCCACGATGTCCACCCGGTCGAGCCAAGCGGCCTTGACCGCTTCCTGCCAGGGCCACAGCGACAGAGGGTAGTAGCTGAGAGGGCGATAATCCGCATTCAGCACCAGTGCCGGGTGATGTTTCAGCGCAGAGGGGCTGCGCACAAATTCCGTCCTGAAATCGCCTTCCATCACACCTTGCTCCGTCCTCGCGCACTTCGCCTTTGGGCACCGGCAGCGGGGGGACCGCCCCAGTATTCACAGCGACTATATCTTGTGGAAACCGTTCTGCAAGACCTGACAGCACCACGAAATGTCGCATGCGGTATATGCCGGATTTGTGACCGGTATGTGACGCTTATCCACAGGCTCGCCCTGCGACACCGAGAACCATGTCACAACCAAAAGGTAAGGAATACATCACTCGACGGCGCGCGAGCGCCACGGCACAATGCTTGCATATTCCAAATCTTTCAGGGGCACCTTCCCGCCCCGCAATTTCAAAGTCACCCCATGTGTCCATGTCTGGAGCACCCCATGTCCGCCCTGCCCGCCACCCCTCTTGCCGCAGCACCTGCACCGCATCTGCGCACAGCGCTGTTCGAAACGCTCGCCAGCGAGCGCAAGACCGCACCGCGCGAGGAACGGGTGAAACGCGCCACGGGTGACGATTTCACCTTTGTCGACCGCACTTGGGTGACCCTGTGGTATGATCCGCAAAACGCCGTGCGTTCCGATTGCGGTGGCATGACAGCCTACCGCGCCATTACAACGACCGGCGATCTGCTTTGGTACGTCGCTCCCGAGGGCGAAGCGCCTGTCTATCACGCGCAATGCGCTGACCCGTTCGAGGCGATCGAACATGCCACCGTCGCCCTTGGCGCGCAGTCCGATCTGAATCGCCGCTGGGCGCATATCGAACGCCTCGCAAGTGATCTGCGCCAGGGCATCATTCATTTCGACGTAACGCTGGCCGATGCGCGCCTCGCCCCGATCTGTCCGCTGGGGTTCAAGGCAATGATGGCCTCGGTCGGTCTGTTTGGGGCGACCAGCGTTTCGGGACGCACAGCGGCGATGCTGATGCGCATCGAACCGACCGTCGGCTTTGTCATCCACGCCGCGTGGCTGCGCGCGCAAGGAACGGCCCCCGCAACCCATGTCGCGACCAAGCGGTCCACACCTGTCGGGTTCGAATCAATCTGCTGACCGGACGCAGGTCCCCCGGCGTGCGGTCAGTTGCCTGCGGGCAGATCGGCCGCATTGGTCCAGCCCATTTTCTGGCACTGTTTCCAGTATGACCCCTGGCCATCGCTCGCATTCAGCAAACGCGCCCCGTTGCGCGAAAACCGCGCCAGATCATAGACCGCCACCGCAAAGCAGAAATCCCCCAGATTGTCCCGCGCCGCCTCGGTCGCCAGGATCACGAGAAGGCGTTGCACCGTTCCTTCGGGGGACGATATCGAGGCCTCGAACCAAGCAAGGCCTGCATCCGGCGCCTTGTCGCGTGCGTTTTCGCGAATAACTTCGCTCAGATCGTGCCCTTGGACAGCGCGGAACACGTCCCAATCGGCACGCAACATCACATAGACGTCCAGATCGACCAGAGTGCGCGGGACTGCGCGGGCCGCCAACGCGCCCCGGTCCTTGTCCAGCGCCAACAGTTGGTCGCGCACAGCGCTGTGATCCGCCCCGTCCACGTAAAGCACGATCTCACGACCCAGGGCCGTTTCCAAAGCGGTCAAGCCCTGAGGCCGCTCAGCCGCCCCGGGCTGCTCGGATGTTCTGGTCAGCATGAATGCGGCCCCCAAAAGCCCCATCAGCGCCACCCCCATGATCAGCAGCATCCGCACCCTGTCAGAGCCCCAGCTTGTCCCGCATAAAGGCCAGCGCCACGCTCAACCCATCCTGCGCGATGCCATGGGCCGTGCCTTGCATCACGTGGGCATAGACATCTTTCCAACCGGCTTGCTGCAGCGCCTCGGCGGCTTGCGGCAGCGACTGAGGCGGCACAACATCGTCCTGATCGCCGTGCACCAGCAAGATGGGCGGGCGGCTGACCACCTCGTCTGCCAGCACTTCGGGGTTCAGAAGGCGGCCCGAAAAGGCGACGATTCCGGCCATTTCGTCCTCGCGCCGAGGGGCCACATGCAGGGCCATCATCGTGCCTTGGGAAAACCCGAACAGAACGACCTGTTCGGGCATCACGTCCTCGTCCACCATCAGCGCATCAAGATAAGCGTTCAGATCCTGGGCGGCAGCCATCAGCCCGCGTTCGGCCTCTTCTTCGCTCGACCCGTCGATCCAGGGGATCGGGAACCACTGATAGCCCCCCGCGTATCCGGCAATCGCCTCGGGCGCGTCGGGGGCCACGAACAGCGTGTCGGGCAGATGTTCGCCAAGCGCGTCGGCCAGACCCAGCAGGTCCGCCCCGTTTGCGCCATAGCCATGCAGGAACACCACGACCGACCGCACGTCCCCCGATTGCGGTTCGCGACGTTCGGATTTCAAAACGCGTGTCATCTGTTCCCTCTTCCGGCCCTTCGGCTCAGTCTGTGTCGCATGTCAGGACCGTCCGGCCCACTGCCCCGTCGTTCCATGTTTCGGTATAGGCAATATTGCCGTTCAGAACAGGCCGCAGTTCGAAATCGTAATATTGGCCGTCCGTGTCTTGCCAGTCGACATGGTGGCGGCACGTTCTCTTCCAATAGTCCACACACGCCCCCGTATCCACGGTTGTTTCGCCACTGCGCTTGTTGCGCGATGTGATGGTGTAGCCCTGCCCGCTCAGCGCGACCTCGAGCGCATAGGTCTCATAGCTTGCGTCGGGATTGAGGAACACCATGTCCCCAATGCACAGCATCGGCCCCGGATCGTCTTGGGCGACCGCACGGCTCGTCAGGCACAGCCCGGCTGCAAGGCAAAACACAGTGCTGGAAATGAACCTCACGATACCCCCTCGCGTCCCTTGGCCACCCGGTAATAGGTAAAGAACAGGCGCGCAGCAACGGCCCGCCACGGGCTCCAGTCTTCGGCCATCACGCGCAGCGCCTTTTCCGGAGGCCGTTCGGGCAGATCAAAGATCAGGCGCGCGGCCTCTTGCAAGGCCAGATCGCCGGGCGCAAACACATCCGCCCGCCCAAGCGCGAACATCGCATAAATTTCCGCCGTCCAGACACCGATGCCTTTGACCGCCGTGAGAATCGCGATGACGTCGCGGTCAGGGGCCGTGCGCAGGCCGTCATAGTCGATCCCTGCCTCGGCCAGAGCCAGCGCATAGGTGATCTTTTGACGGCTGAGGCCCGCCGCGCGCAGGCCGTCCTCTCCGGCGGAGATGACGGGCAAGGGGCTGGTCAGGCCCGCATGATCCAGCCGCGCCCAGATCGCATTGGCCGAGGCGGTGCTGACCTGCTGGCCGATAATGGCGTTGAACAGCGCAGCAAAGCCATCCGGGCGGCGGCGCAGGGGCAAGGGCCCGGCGACGTCCAGAGCGCGGGCAAGGGCCGGGTCGCGGTCCGCCAGCCACGCCGCCCCTTCGGCCACGTCGGCGTGCGTTTCGATGATCCGCCCTGCGCTCACAGGCTTTCCACCCACGCCGCAACCGCGTCCGCGCTGTTCAGGGCGGGGCCGACGGGCCGTTGCGGCGGGCGCAGCAGGACCACCGGCAGACCAAGGGCACGTGCCGCCGCCAGTTTGGGAAAGCTGCCCACCCCCCCGATATTGCGCGCCAGAACCACGTCAATGCGCAGATCGCGCAGCAACTGCGCTTCGCCCTCGGCATCGAAAGGTGCGGTCCCGAAGACGAAGGTACAGTTCGGATAGGCCGTGGGGTCATTATGGCGCGTCAACTGGCGCAAGAACACTGCGCCATCGTGGGTCTGCAGGTGCGGCAAGCTGGCCCGGCCCGTCGCGGCAAAGACACGCGCGCCGCTGGGCAAAGCGGACACCGCCTGTTCCATCGTGTCCACTTCGGTCCACAGATCGCCCGGCGTGGCCACCCAAGGGTCGCGCCCGATGCAGGCATAGGCCGCACCCTTCGCCTGTGCCATCGCGGCCCGGCGCGTGTGTCCATCAAAGGCGTGGCTGGCGTCCAACAGGCCCACCGCATCGCTTGGCACCGCATCGCACGCAGGCACATCCAGCGGGACCGGATCGCTTCCCCGCGCCCAGACCGCCACGCCCTGCGCAGGCGTGCGCGCCAGCCAGCGCGCTGCCGCCACGCTTTCGCGGGCACCGGCCAGCAGGGCTATGACGGGACGTTTTTCCATGCCCGCACACTAGCCCCACCAGCGCCCCGCGCAACCGCCTGTGCACAGATGCGGCAATGCGGTCCTTGTCGCCCTCGCGCCTGCGCGCTAACCAGTCGCAATGAACGAGACAGATGACAGCCGCGCCAAGCGCAACGTAATCGTGCTGGTGATGGCACAGGCCATTCTCGGCAGCCAGATGCCGATGATTTTCGTCATTGGCGGACTGGCTGGGCAATCGCTTGCCTCGAACATCTGTTTTGCGACCTTGCCCATTTCGCTGATCGTTCTGGGGTCGATGCTGTCGGCCACGCCGGTGTCCGCCTTGATGCAGAAATACGGGCGGCGCGCAGGGTTTTTCTTGGGTGCGCTTGGTGGCGCGATCGGCGGGGCCGTTGGGGCCTATGGGCTTTACGTCGCCTCGTTTCCGATCTTCCTTGCGGGCAGTTTCCTGACCGGCATCTACATGTCCGCGCAGGGGTTTTACCGCTTTGCCGCAGCCGACACCGCATCTGATGCGTTCCGGCCCAAGGCGATTTCCTATGTCATGGCCGGCGGCCTCGTGTCGGCGATCATCGGCCCGCAACTGGTCAAGCTGACGGCGGATGCCTACGTCGTGCCGTTCCTCGGGACCTATCTGGCGGTGATCGGAGTGAACCTGATCGGCTCGCTTCTGTTCCTGTTCATCGACATTCCCAAACCACCCGTGCCGGCGTTCGACGCCCCCAAAGGGCGCACACGATGGGAACTGCTGACCACCCCCCGCATAGCCGTCGCTGTAATCTGCGCTATGGTCAGTTACGCGCTGATGAACCTTGTGATGACATCGACCCCGCTGGCGGTTGTGGGCTGCGGGTTTGACAAGAATATCGCCGCCGATGTGGTCACGGGCCACGTGCTGGCCATGTTCGCGCCCTCATTCTTTACCGGCCACCTGATTGCACGGTTCGGTGTTGAACGGATCATGGGGCTGGGCATCGCCATCCTTGGTGCGGCGGGCGTTGTTGCGCTCGCGGGTGTAGCCCTGCCCAACTTCTTTATCGCACTGATCCTGTTGGGGCTGGGCTGGAATTTCGGGTTTATCGGGGCGACCACCATGCTGGCAGGCGCACATGCCCCGCACGAACGGGGGCGGATGCAGGGGTTGAACGATCTGCTGGTCTTTGGCGGCGTGACCTTGGCCTCGCTGGCCTCTGGTGGATTGATGAATTGTTCGGGTGGGTCTGCCGTGCAGGGCTGGGCGGCGGTGAACATCGCGATGATCCCGTTCCTGTTGCTTGCGGGCGGATCGCTGATCTGGCTGGTCGCGCGGCGCAAACCGGCGGCCGCTTAAAGAACCAGCCGCCCTGTCAGCACGGAACGCGTCAATCGCAACGAGGTCAGTCCCGGATCAAGCCAACCCTCAGCCACGGCAGCGGGATCGCGGATCACCTGATCCAGCGTCTTTTCCGCGCCGATCGCAGGCCACAGCGCGGGCCGCACGTTTTTGGACACATCGGGCCGTGTAAGGCGGTCCTTGGCCCGCCTTGCCAGGGCTGCAACACCCGCGTCCGTCCCATCAAGCAACGGGATACGCCCGGCATGAGCCAGCGCGGGTACTGCCCGCAAAAACGCCACGACACCTGCCGCATAGGCCAGATCGCGAACGGGCTTTTCGGCCTCTGCCCCTGCCCCAAGCAATGTACACGCGGTCCACATCAGGTGCCCGGCCGTCTGGTCGATATAGGCGTCAAGATGGGCCTGATCCTCGAACGCGTCCTTGTAGATATCCCATCGCCGCGCCGCGACGCTTTCATCCAGAAGATGCGCCTGTTCCGGCGACAAAATATCCGCCAGAGGTGTCGTGACCTCATGCTTGCGCACGGCGCCCTGCCCGGCAATCTCCTCCAGCGCGTCGCGCCACCATTGCAGGCGCATCTCGGCAATCATCGCCTCTTGCGTGACCCACGGGGCGCGCGACACTTCGATGTTGAAGGCGTAAAGCGGGAACAGCTTTGCCCGCGCCTCCACGGGGGCGGCCATCACGGTGCGAAACCGGACCGGATCGCCCTTGTCGACGATTGCAGCACAGGGGATGATCGCCTCTGGCAGGCTCATGCAGGCGCGACGATCAGCAGGGCATAGGCGATCTGATCCGGCGCGGCGCGCCAGCGGTCGATCTCGGCCTGATTCTCGTCGAGGGTGGCGGCAACGGCGGGCGAGACATCGCCCTTGCGCAATTCGTCGATGCGCGCCTGCATCGGGTCGTAATATTCCTGCCACGGCTGACCCACGATCATGCGGTGATGCAGCACGTTGAACCCGGCGGACGTCACACGATCCTCGATCCCTGCAAGGTCGGTGATCTGGGGGTATTCCTCCCAAAACGCAGCCACCTCCGGCGAGGCGGGCGTTTTCATCAGGACGGGTTCGGAAAATGCGATGCGCCCCCCGGGGTTCAGCGCCTTGCGCCATCCGCTCAACCCTTCGGTCACGCCCAGAAAATAAAGCGCACCCGCGCACCAGATCAGATCAAAGGTGCCGTCCGGCGCACTCATGTCCCCGACGCGGGCCGTGACGCGCAGGCCAAAAACCTTGGCTCGTTTTGCCGCCAGTTCAATGAACTGGTCCACCATGTCCACGGCCAGAATCCGCGCCTCTGGCAGTGCCTTGGCCAGCGTGACCATGTCGCCGCCGGGACCGCAGCCCGCCTCGAACACGTCAACCGCGCCGTGCAAACCTAGGGTCTCAACAGCCCAGTGGACGTCCGCCGGGCATCCCGGCCCTTCGCGCGGCAGGCCGTGGTGGACCTGCAGGAATGCGTCCCACTGTTCAGGGGTCATGTCACACCGTCCTGCACCAGCTTCCAGCGGATCGCATCCAGCAACGCCTCGAAACTCGCATCGACGATGTTGGCGCTGACGCCCACGGTGGACCAACGCCGCCCTTTTCCGTCCTCACTGTCGATGATCACGCGGGTCACGGCCTCGGTTCCGCCTTGGGTGATGCGCACCTTGAAGTCGACCAGCCGAATATCCTCGACATATTCCTGATAGCGCCCAAGGTCCTTGGCCAGCGCCTTTGACAGCGCGTTCACCGGCCCACGGTCGGTGCCTTGGGCATCCATGCTCTCGGACACGGACAGCATCTTTTGCCCGTCGACCTTGACCACCACGACCGCTTCGGACAGCGACACCATCTGGTTGCGCTTGTTCTTGCGCCGCTCAATCGTGACGCGATAGCGCTTGACCTCGAAGAATTCCGGCAACAGGCCCAGTTCATTGCGCGCCAGCAACTCGAAGGAGGCTTGGGCGACATCATAGCTGTAGCCATCCGCCTCGCGCGCCTTGATCTGGTCGAGGATGCGGGCAAGGGCAGGATCCTTGGGCGCCACACTCAGCCCCATGGCGGTAAGGCGCTCGCGCAGGTTCGACTGGCCCGCCTGGTTGGACATCGGGATGATGCGCGCGTTGCCCACCAGTGCCGGGTCGATATGTTCGTAAGTGGTCGGGTCCTTGAGGATCGCGGAGGCGTGCAGCCCCGCCTTGTGCGCAAAGGCCGAGGCGCCGACAAAAGCCGCCTGTTTCTGCGGCACCCGGTTCAGGATATCGTCGAGCATCCGGCTGGTGCGGGTGAGGTTGGCAAGGGCCTCGAGGCTCACGCCCGTCTCGAACCGGCTGGCATAGGGTTCTTTCAGCAGCAGAATCGGGATCAGGGCCGTCAGGTTGGCATTGCCGCAGCGTTCGCCCAGCCCATTCAGGGTGCCTTGGAT
>CAYGPT010000067.1:0-19224 GCA_964351755.1 uncultured Rhodobacterales bacterium
TCTGCGCGGCGTCCTTGGCGCAATCCATGCCGGAGACGCGGTAACGGAAGGATGGAATATCTGCTATCGCGCTTTCTGCGTTGGCCATGGTCGCAGTTCTCCTGCTAAAGTGGATCAAAGGATAATATATCAGTGAGTAATGATATGACGCAGATCGTTACCGACCGCAAGACCGCTACCATTGAACAACGCGCAAAGCTGTTCCGCGGCTTCGCCGACCCAAGCCGCTTGGCTATTCTCGGCGCCTTGTGCGGGGGGCCGCTGGTTGTTCACGAACTCGTCGAACGCACAGAATTATCACAACCAAACGTATCCAACCACTTGCGATGCTTGCTTGAGTGCGGGCTTGTCGCCAGCGACCGCGATGGACGCTTCATCCGCTATCGTATCAGCAACGTACGTATCGCAACGCTGTTGAGCGATGTGGACGCACTTCTTGATGTCGTTGCAGAGGGGGTTGAGGCATGTGACAACTATCGCGGGAGATAAACAGCCGTTTTTTAACACAAGCAGATATTCATTCAAAGCGCAGCATCTTGCACTTTGGGCTCTTCTGACACCTTCGCGGCGCTCGTCGCCAACGGCTGCTTCCACTTTAATCGTGGGATTCTACCCACTCCAACATAAGATACAAAACGACGGTCAGAAGCTTGCCAAGACTGTAAATGTTTCGCCGGAGGGTTCTGTCACAGCCAGGTGCCTGATGCCACGCGGGCCCGGATAAAACGCCAAAATGGACCGTTTTCGCCGTATCCTTGCTGGAGTTTCCATTCGTACATTACTCAGCGAAGTTATTAAACGAGCCCAATATCCCGACTTTAAACGGTGAACAGCTTGAGCGCTGAGCGATGCATGTGCGTCAAATAATCTGCCTGAGACCAGCCGTAGTCCTGAGTCAGATGTTCCCAACTCCGGACAGAAACGAGCGTCCATAAAAGGTCGACCGCCTCTTTCATGTTCAGGTCAGGTGACAACACGTCATGGTCGTTCAGAGATTGTATCGTGCGATCACACAGATTGTGCACAGCGGACATCCTATCGTCCCAAGCGACACGTGCTTCCTCGTCAATGTCCTTGATCGCCATTAGGGCTTTTCCAACGCCGTAAATCGTCGGGATGTAGTTGCACCAGACTTCAATGAATCCTTCTAACCGCGCGACACCTTCCGCGGCGAGGATCTGCTCATCCACCACTTTGCCAATGCCGTTAATTTCATCAAGATAGCGGGTCGTCGCAATCAGCAGCTCTGCCCTGTTGGGAAAGTGCAGATACAAAGCTTGACGGCTGATCCCGGCACGCTTGGCGATATCGGACATGCGCACATCCCTTGCGCCTTTTGTTTCCAGAAGGGCTTGGCAGCTTTTGAGAATGCGATCACGCGTGGAAATATTTTTACTTGACATGGTGTAAAGTAAATCGATAGATCAGAACTGTCAACTTGACACCGTGTCAAGTGAGTCGCTCGGATAGGAAATGTCATGAAAGTCATAGTTATTGGTGCAACTGGCACCATAGGCAGCCTTGCTGTCCAACACATGCTTGCCGAAGGGCACACAGTCACCGCATTTTCGCGCACCCCAGATAGGATCGGAATCAACCATCCAGAACTGTCGTTGGTGTCAGGCGACGCCCTAAACCCGTCAGAGGTTGATACAGCGGTCGCGGGGCATGATACCGTGGTCATTACTTTGGGCAGCAAGTCCTTGCGTTCACTCATTAGGTCCAAAGGCACACTGACCGTCATCCATGCCATGCAAAAGGCAGGGGTTTCGCGTCTGATTTGCCAGTCAACGCTTGGTGCACGTGAAAGCTGGTCCAACCTGAACTTCTTTTGGAAACGTGTCATGTTTGGCGGCATCCTACGGGTCGTTTTCCGCGACCATGAACTTCAAGAGTGTCTGGTTGAAGCTAGCGGTCTGGATTGGACCATCGTGCGCCCAAGTGCGTTTACCAATGGCCCAGAAACGAAAACCTTCAAAGAAGCATTTGCGCCGACGCTGAAAGGCCTACGCCTCAAAATTACGCGGAGTGATGTCGCCAGCTTTCTGACCAAGCAATTGACCGACAGAACCTACCACCAGCGCGCCGTTGCGATCTCAACCTAAGCAAGGAGCACATCAATGTCCCCAGAATTTAATCTCGTTCTCATCCAGGTTTCTGTTGTGGTTTACGCATTGGTTGCTGGTGTTTTTCTCGCGTTTTCTGATTTCGTTATGACGTCATTGGCAAAGGCTGAACCTGCTGGCGCAATCCAATCCATGCAGATCATAAACCGAGAAGTCTTTCGAACGATCTTCATGGTGCTCTTACTTGGCATGTCTGCCGTGTCACCGATGATTGTTCTCTACGCGATCGGCACTGATATCGGAGGCGCACAGAACTGGATCATGGCGGCTGGTGCGCTCTACTTTGCCGGAACGTTTATCGTGACGCTGGTCTTCAACGTGCCCATGAACAACCGGCTGGATCGTATGCAATTCGATAGCGACGAAGCGGCAGCTTACTGGCTTCATTACGTGCCAAATTGGCGCTTTTGGAACTCGGTCCGTGCGATAGCCGCAGCCCTTTCGTCGGTATGCCTACTGATCGCTACAGTCATATTGGCTCGATCCTAACTACAAACCCAAAATAGGCACCGGCAAAGCCCTAGGTGCTGTTCAATTATCAGGAGTTTACCCTTTATGTTTCATCCCATTTCACAATTTGTAACGCTTGCCGTTTCCGGACTGATCGCCACCATGATCGGGGCCCTTATTCTCATCGATCCTGTCGCTTTTCATGTCAGCGCGGGTATCGACGTTGGAAGCCAAACCGCTTTGACCAATGAACTCAAGGCTGCGGGGAGCACCGTACTGATGACAGGCATATTAGCGTTGACTGCAATCGCGCTGGTGCGACTGCGTGCGACGGCTCTAATTGTCAGCGCGTTGGTTTATGGGTCTTACGGCCTTGGTCGTGTGTGGAGTTTTTTGGCTGATGGGATACCTAATACAGCCTTGGTTTCGATTGCAGTTCTGGAATTGGTGATCGCTGCGGCCTGCATCGTCGTGTTGTCTCGATACTTCATGCGCGCAAAACCTGCCTTTAGCTAAAGGCGGCTGTATTTGCGACGAAGCAAAAACTTTGCCCAAAGCCAAAAACTGAGCTTGACCCTGACACTAGTGTCAAGCCGCTACAGCTGTCTGCGCATCGTAGCGATGCAGAATTTGCAGATAGGAAAACATGAAATGACGCAGAATGGCCATTGGCAAAATAAGGTCGCGATCGTGACGGGCGGAAGCTCTGGCATCGGCAGAGCGACGGCCTTGGCGCTTGTTGCACAGGGCGCAAAGGTCCTGATCACGGGACGCAGTGATGAAAAGCTTGCCGAGGTAGCGGCGATGAGCGACGCGATCGCAACATTGCGAGCGGATAGTGCCGATGCGGATAGCGGCACGCAAATCGTCGCGGCAGCAACAAGTAAATGGGGACGTCTCGATCTTGTCGTCAACAACTCGGGAGCTGGTCAACCGCTTCCCATCGCTGCGTATGATGCAAGTGTCATTGCCAACATGTCCGCTGTGAATATCGCGGCACCGTCCTTGTTGGTCATGGCAAGCCACGCTGATTTGCGCGAAAGCAAAGGTGCCGTTGTGAATATCGGCACAGCCGTCACTCAGAACGCTGCGCCGATGGTAGCACACTATGCGGCAACCAAAGCTGCACTCGACCATTTGACCAAGTCATGGGCCATAGAATTGGCAAGTGACGGAATTCGCGTGAATGCGGTAGCACCTGGCCCGGTCAAAACCGGTGCGCTCACGGGAATGATGGGTTTGCCTGACGAAATGGCGCAGCAGATTGAAGACCAAGAGGCCGCGCAGGTGCCACTGGGGCGGCGCGGTGTGACTGATGATATTGTTCCATGGATTTTGCGACTAGGTCGATCCGACAACGCATGGCTCACGGGGCAAATTCTTACAGTAGACGGCGGCTGGTCGCTGCGAAACTAAGGAAGAATTGGCACTGGGGGATGCATATCATCCCTCAGCGCCGCTCTTGCCGGGTAGTTAAAACACTTCCATATATGTCCAGGTTAGCCAGAAAGGGTATGAAATGCAGGCCAAGGAAGCCGCCGAACGGCTTGGGATCACGCAACGCATATTGCGCCACTATGAGAAACAAGGTTTGATGGCGGTGGGTCGTACACTCAACGGCTATCGGCATTACCGCGAGGCAGATCTTCGTCGCGCAGGTCGTATCCGCGACTTTATAGCGACCGGTTTTTCCACCCGTGAAATCCGCGCTATGAGCTCGTGCTTATCGGACGAAGGGTCTGGCCCCTGTGAAGGCGGTATCGAGAAATTAACAGAAAAGCTCGAGCACATCGAACGGCTCCGGACTGACTTAGACGAGCGTCGAGAGGCACTTCTTGATCGACTGTCCAGTCTGAGAGGAGGCATTTCCAACGCTGATCGGCTCGGTCAACCGTTAGGCACCCCAACTGATAGTTTTGTGCGCAATCAGCCTCGAACAGTTTAATGTCTTTGACCTATCTCTGAGTGTGATTGATCGAACTGCAGCCAGAATATGGGCGCTACATACAAACTCACAGACTGCCAATGATAAGGCACCCGGCAACCTCCCTTTTATGAAAACCGGTGAGCGAGTTAGGCAGGTCACTATATTATACCACTTGCTTAATTAACCGTTTGGTATATTAACTGCAGCGATGAATACATCTGACCAACTTGATGCGGCCTTTGCCGCGCTCGCCAATCCAACTCGCAGGGCGATCCTTGCCCAACTGGCACGAGGCGAAGCGACCGTAAACACACTGGCGGAGCCCTTCGATATGACCCTGCCTGCCATCTCCAAACATATCCGCGTGCTTGAGAATGCGGGTCTGATCACGAGGGGGCGTGACGCGCAGTTTCGACCCTGCACACTGAATACACAACCACTACAGGTCGTCGCCAGCTGGACCGACCAATATCGCCACATCTGGGATGCTCGGTTCGACGTCATGAGCAGTATTCTCCAAACAATGAAGGAATCAAACGATGAGTGATCAGCAAACTTGGGTAAAGATACAGCGCGAATTCGATGCACCTATTGAAGATGTCTGGAACATGTGGACCGATCCGGAGCTGTTCAAACAATGGTACGGACCGATGGGCATGTCTGTTCCGATTGCCGAAATGGATGTCGTTGTCGGCGGGATCCGCAAGGTTTGTATGGAGATGAAATCGCCCGAGCGCACGATGTCTATGTGGTTCACAGGCGTCTACAAAGAGGTCAGCAGCCCGTCACGCCTCGTCTACACTGAAAGCATGTGCGATGAAGGCGGAACGATCATTTCGCCCCAGAGCATGGGCATGCCAGTGGGCCACCCAGACATAACAGAAGTCATCGTCGAGCTGAGCGAAGCGGATGGCAGAACAACAATGACGATGGTACACGTTGGTGTTCCTGAAGGCTCTGCTGGTGATGGTGGATGGAACCAAGCATTCAACAGTCTCGAAAAGCTTATCGGGCAATCCAAGTGAACGGGGGTCACACACCACACGCGGGCTGGCAACCTATCCCCTTGGCTCTGAAAGTACTGTCTGCAGTCATGGTTTTGTGGGCTGTCGGGTCAGCGATGAATTTGCCGAATTTGTTGGACAGCGGTTTGCCGTTGGCGGGCATTTTTGTCTATGGCCTCACGGCATTTCTTGTGGTCCTGTTTTTCGACTTCATCGGACCAGCGATATTCCTGTATGCCCTTTGGAACAGAAGACCTTGGGCCGCAAAGTGGGCCCTTTTCTATATTGGGCTATTCATCCTCAATGGCGCTGTTGCGCTGTTCACAGTGAGCGAACAGCTTGGCCTTGTGCAAATCTTGGTGCCAAACCTTGTCAGTATGGTGATGCTTGCTGTGATCTTCCGGAAGCAATCATATTTTGTCGGAGCGGGCTAAATTTCTCAGCTTAAGCTCAGTCGTCAGGTTTCCAATCTGGCTGCGTGGCAAATGATATCACATCTGGTCCAAGCTGATCCCAGTGTGGCTTGTCGCGTTCAAAAATGACGACTTCAACATTCAACCCATCGGCATCATCCATTGTGCCAAGCGTCAGCGTTAGTTGACCGGGTATCCGAGTATTCTTTCCATAAATTGGGCTGCCACAGTTTACACAGAATGCTTTGGTGACTTCTGAATCCTTGCCTGATGAATATCTGAATTCACCTAATCGCCCATCCACGGTCACCGCATCTGTGCTGAACATGGCACCCACAGTATGGCCTGTTCCGCTCAGTCGGCGGCACTCTTCACAATGACATTGTGCAACAACGACTGGCTTCCCGGTCGCCACATAGGTAACAGCGCCGCAAAGGCAGCGCCCGGAGTATTTCGGATTCATTTGCGGGTCCCAACTTTCATTTATTATTGAGGTGGTACTGCATTGATAGCGAAAAATTCTAGGACGTTGTTATCTGGATCACGAACTCGAAAGAACCGAAATGGCCCTTCTACAATGACGGCGGCGCTTTCTAACCGGTTTGGTGCAATTGCCCTCACTCTCTCAAACGTATCCTCGATGTCACTCACCTTGATATATGCCCGCATCGTGTCACCTGGAATCGCGTCCGTTGCATACATTTCGCGTGAAACGACGGCATAAAATCCACCCGCGACATCGAACCCAACGAGGTTCGGAAACTGTATCTCTGGATCACCGAACAACTGTTCATAAAACAAGGTGGCTCGGTTCATATCATCGACAACAACATAAAGACCAAAGCGATCAGTGTTGACCGGCTCGGCAACTGCCGGGCAAACGGACATACTGCATGCGAGTGTAAAGAGGCCAAAGCAGTGGGCCAGTACTTTTGGTTTCATCAGGTACCAGCCGCTTCTGGATGCCCATTGTTTTGGGGCGCATCATCACAAATCTTGTACCATGAGGGCTTTTCACCAACGAATTCATGCGATTGGTTGATCAGGCTGAGGCTTCCGTCAAGGGTATTTGCCGCGATTGGGAAACTGTCTTCAGTAGACAGGATTTCGCCGAGGGACGTGCCGCAAATTTTGCAAAAGCACCGCTCGTAAATGTACGGCGCGGTTGGTTGGAAAACCTGCACGCTTTCCTTACCCCGTATCCAGCTGAGGTCTTCTTTTTTCACAAATGCAATAGTGCTAGCACCAACTTTACGGCACCTTGAACAGTGGCACGTACCAACAAACGACGGTTCGTTCGCCAGTTCAAACTGGACTGCTTTGCAGCAGCAACTTCCTTTTATCATGGTTTTCTCTCTCTATGTCAGATGAGCGTTCCTCACACGTTTGCGTGGCAACCTAAATATGGCATGCTGACAGCATCATGGCAGCATCGAACGGGAGCACCAATTTTGCGGAAAGCGGAACGACTATTCGAAATTGTCCAGCTTCTTCGCCGCGCGCGAGGACCGATATCCTCACAGCATATCGCGAACGAACTGGGATCATCCAAACGCTCTGTGTATCGCGACATTTCTGCATTGATGGCCCAAGATGTGCCAATCCGTGGAGAGGCTGGCGTGGGGTACGTACTCGAAAAAGGCTTCGACATGCCGCCCCTAATGTTGACGTCAGACGAGCTGGACGCAGCCGTTCTTGGGGCGCATTGGGTCGCAAGCCGAGGTGAACCTGACCTCGCCAAAGCTGCGTTCAACCTGCTTGCAAAGATCGAAGTGGTTGTGCCGGAACGCCTGAGGGCGCACGTCCTGGAACCAGCAACCGGCGTCGCCCCCATTCCTTCAACCCCAGAGATGGTAAACTCTTCACTCCTGAGAAACGCTATTCGCTCGCATCGGAAAATGACACTGGAATATCGGGGAAGTACTGGGAACGTCACGCAGCGCGTCATTTGGCCTATCTTGCTTGGTTATCGGGATGCCGGTCGCATTCTTGCGGCATGGTGTGAGCTACGCAGTGGATTTCGCTACTTTCGGACCGACCGCATGATTTCAGCAGATGTCTTGGACCAGCGTATTCCGGAACGCGCGCCTGTGCTTCGCGCGCGATGGCGGGCCGCGATGGATGTCGAGCGCGCAAAATACACGAAATTGTAGGGCTGTGGCGATCACCTGAAGCTATGTTTTGATCGGATCGTCCAAGTTCAGATTAAGTACATCCCGCAGTTCTTCTATATTGTCAAAGCCTGCGCGCTTGGCAAATTCGGTTTCTGCTTTCTCCAACGCTTGCCGCGCATCGGTTGCCAAAATCATCCCAGCTGGCGTCATGACGAGTTTCTTTTGATTGCGCCGAACGGGATCAGGTTCAAGCGTCAGAAACCCGTGGTTCTGCATTTCAGTCGTCGTGCGATAGATTGCCTGCCGTGTCACACCCAAACGCTGAGCAACGGCGCTTGCTTGAGTAGCGCCACAGTCAAGACTGGCCAAAAATGTCAGGTGAGGCTCGGTCAATTGAGTGTAGCCTTTGCCGCGTAAGATGCCGAGCACACTTTGATAAATCCAACGCGAGCCTGACTGCATGAGCAGGCTTAGTGCCGGTTGTGGAGTATCAAGGGTTGTAAGCTTTGTTGACAAGGTGTCATGCTCCAGCTAGTTGTCAGCAAAGTTTACAAGATTGGATCAGTGATGACTAGCCTAAGAATCTTGCTTCGTCTCAATGCTGCAAGTTGCCTGGCTTTCGGTATGATATTTATTTTGATGTCAGGGGCTGTTTCAGGCTTTCTTGGCGACATGCCAACAGGGGTGGTGCGCATCGTCGGGTTAGGCTTGATCGTTAATGGTCTGCACCTTGCGGTAGCGTCACGCCGCACTGTCATTCATCCAGTCGAAGTTGTCTATTTCTCCCTCGGCGACCTGGTGTGGTGGCTTGGATCACTCCTGTTAATTGCAAATGGAAGCTGGATCACCACAAGCTCCGGTGTCATTGTGACGATCTTTGTCGCATGTGGTATCTCGGGTTTGGGAATAGTGCAGCTTTGGATGCTTGGTTTGCTGGCAAACGCACGCACAAGCGCGCAACATTGGAGATCGATAACGCAATCATTTCGCGCGATGCCAATGTGGATCTACATCTGGATGACGTTTGTTAACGTTGCCTTTTTGACATCTGTTTTCTTTTGGCCTGATCGCATGGCAACGGTTGTTCTGCTTGGTTTTGTCGCAACGGGACCGCTTTTGGCTGCGCAGATTGCTTACGATGGCGGGCTGCGCCGCATCCTTGGACTTTCGCATCTGGTCCCTTGGATACCTTTGTTGATCTGGCTGATCTGGCATGGTGCGGACCACATATATATGGTGATCTTGGCATCATTTTTGGCAATCTGCCTGATTTTGGACACTTATGATCTCTGGCGCTTTTGGCGGGGTGACAGAGCGGTGTTAGGATCGCATATGAGCGAATACTGCGAAGAACGCCCAAACGTCGAACATCACTGAGATAGCTACTGTTAGACAAAGGAGCAGCACCCAGATCCCGTAGATGCTAAAAAGGTTGAAGTCAGGGTCGTTGCTGACGGCATAGGGCAAGTAGATCAGCAAGGGTGTCCAAAAGACGATATGAGGTATTCCGGTAAGGCTAATGTTCCTCGTGTAGTAAAAAACTGCAACCGCAACCGGGAAACATACGATATACGCGAGTAACGACAAACGTGCTGTCACATGAGTGAAGGCAAAGAATATCCCAAACAAGAATACGATATTGAGCCAGCGCATCCACAATTGAACGGAGTGTGGCAGCAGGATTATTTGTTGTTTTGCGTCTTCAAACATATCCATTTTATTTGGGCTTGGGTTGCTTCTCTGGGCTCGAAACGCCGAAAACTTGGCAGCTGGAATCTGTTGCTTCGATCGCATCAACCAGGAAGTGGGCCAACCCGAGGCGTGAAACCGATGCTCCGTTCAACGGCGACCGACCCTGCTCAGAACGATACTTCGGTTCTTCTTCACTCGTCAGGAACCCGCACCTCGCAACCGTCCAGTCGAGATCGGAAGCTTTCAGGACTTGTTCCATACGTGCAGCGCTGCGCACGATATGGCGAACGATCAAAGGGAGAATTTTTTCAACCAGTGTACGCGGGGGAAACAGCAGCGCAGTGGACGTGACAAGCACTCTTTTGAGACCTGTATCCCATGCCGCTGCTACAATGGCATCTGCTGATTGAATGTAGACTGATGTTGCTGCCTTTGTCGGTCTTCGACCACCCAACGTGGAAATGACCACATCTTGCCCACGAAAAACTTTGGTCAGAAATTCTGGATCACATGGATCGCCAATCGTTGCAGTCAGTCTGTCATGTTTGATGCTCGGCTGCTTGTCGTGTGAACGCACGACAGCGGTGACATCAAAACCCCGCTCAAGCGCAATCTCTAGCACATGCTTTCCAGTTCGCCCATTTGCTCCAAGCACGATGACTTTCATAGACATGATCCTTAGGGTTGCTGCTGGTTTCTTTAGTCAGCACTTTAAGCTATACGTTTTTCGCAAGTAAACTGACGAAATGTGTTGGTTTAGTATGTACAAAAGCGTGGTATATAATCCTATGAACTGGAATTCGATATCGTTTGACTGGAACCAGGCACGCTCATTTCTTGCGGTCGCCGAAGAAAGATCGCTGTCGGCTGCCGCCGCTGCTCTTGGGGTCACACAGCCAACAATAACCCGCCAGATTTCTGCTCTAGAAGACGATCTGGGTGTCATATTGTTTGAGCGGACCGGAAGATCAGTCGCACCGACACAAGCTGGCTTGGACCTCCTCGATCATGTCCGAACAATGGCGATGGGCGCAAACATGATGTCGCTTGCGGCGTCAGGCAAATCGCAAACGATCGAAGGCCAGGTTCGGATTACCGCGTCTGACATGACTGCTGCCTATCTTTTGCCGCCGATGCTAGCGCAGTTGAAAATATCAGCGCCTAATTTGGAGGTTGATATTGTTGCTGACAACAATGTCCGTGATCTGCTTCTTCGAGAAGCGGATATTGCCGTTCGACACGTGCGTCCTGAACAGTCAAACCTCACCTCTAAGCTCGTGTGTGAGGACGCAACCCGGTTCTATGCGGTGCGGAAATACACTGATGCCTACGGCTTTCCGAAACTAGGCGACAATCTCTCACAACATCAGTTTGTCAGTTTTGGCGATGTTGAGCGCATGTTGGGATATCTGCGGCCAGCCGGTCTTGATCTGACCAAAAAGAACTTTCGATACGTGTCTCAATCTCAAATTGTTGAATGGGAAATAGCGCGAAACGGTCATGGAATTGCGATCATGTCCGACCGCATCGCTTCCAAATTTCCGGAATTTGGACCAGTGCTGACGGAGATCGAGCCCTTCTCAATACCGACCTGGCTCGTTGCTCATCGGGAGCTGCATACAAGCCGTCGTATAAGGCTTGTGTTCGACCTCCTCTCGGACTGCCTATCGCTTTAGCCCACAAACGACGGCTATCGAATTCAAGACCTTCTCCCAACATTCTTGCACCCAAGAGGTCGGAGGCCAAAGAACATGTACTTAGCTTTGAGTGAGTGTGCATCAGCCCCCACATTAGGGGGCCTCCGCGCGAAGCGCCGGGCCTGTCGGCAGGTAGCCTTCAGGTGGCCCGCCGACAGGTCATCCTGAAACCATCTACGGCTAAGATCACACGACAACTCGGTCATTCGCGGCGCGTATCGCAAACGACTGCCCACTGAAAATCTGTCCTTCAACAAAGAAACTGTGCGTAAGTTTGTCTAGAGCGACCTCGCCGCGTCCCTGTCTTTCTACGCTAGCGTACTTCTACTCCCTTGACGCTATTGCCAGGCGATCATTTCGGGTTCCTTTAATTGTCCCCAATCTAGGGCCGTCCACCGACGTCCCATCGCGCGGGGATGCACATGACAGCACAAAATCGATACTCCCAAGCAGTTTCACGCGGTTCTCGCATGTTGCGCACCGCGCTTGGCTCGATCATCGCCGGATATCTAGACGATGCGCAAGTCATCGAGGTCATGCTCAATCCTGACGGACGGCTCTGGTTCGATCACCTATCTGACGGCCTGTGCTCTACAGATCATTGTATGTCCGATGCTGATGCCGAGCGCATCATTCGACTGGTGGCACACCACGTCGGGACCGAGGCTCATGCGGGCGCACCACGCGTATCCGCCGAGTTGCCCGAAACGGGGGAACGGTTCGAGGGACTGTTGCCCCCGATCGTGACCGCACCAACCTTCGCAATTCGCAAGCCTGCCGCGGTGGTCTTCACGCTTGGAGATTATGTGGCAGCCGACATAATGACTAAAGCACAGTCAGAAACGCTCCGCGTCGCAGTCGCCGACCGTTGCAACATCCTCGTCGCCGGCGGCACCTCCACCGGCAAGACCACACTCACGAACGCTCTTTTGGCGGAAGTTGCCAAAACCGAAGACCGTGTCGTTCTGATCGAGGACACACGGGAGTTGCAGTGTGCGGCGCCTAACCTCGTGGCGCTACGCACCAAGGACAATGTCGCTTCGCTCTCCGATCTCGTGCGCTCATCCCTGCGACTGCGGCCTGACCGCATCCCCATCGGCGAGGTTCGCGGCCCTGAAGCCCTCGATCTCCTCAAGGCCTGGGGCACCGGTCATCCCGGTGGCATCGGGACAATCCATGCCGGGACGGCTCTGGGCGCGCTGCGGCGCATGGAACAGCTCATTCAGGAAGCTGTCGTCACCGTACCGCGCGCATTGATCGCCGAAACCATCGACCTCGTCGCCGTCCTGTCTGGACGTGGGTCCGCACGCCGCCTCTCTGAACTGGCGCACGTCGAAGGCCTCGATGCGACGGGCGACTATCGCCTGTCCCCCGCAACCGACACCAGCAAAGGATCCAATTGATGTTCGTCCATGGAAAACCTATCCGCCAGGCGGTCGACGCCCTCTGCATTTCTGCCTTCGTCTCACTGACCTTGGCCTCCCCTGCGCGGGCAGCAGGCTCCTCGATGCCTTGGGAGGCACCGTTGCAGGCAATCCTCGAATCCATCGAAGGCCCGGTCGCCAAGATCATCGCGGTGATGATCATCATCATTACCGGCCTGACGCTCGCCTTCGGCGACAGCTCGGGCGGCGCACGGCGGCTGATCCAGATAGTCTTCGGCATTTCCATCGCCTTTGCGGCGTCGAGTTTCTTTCTGTCGTTCTTCTCGTTCGGCGGTGGGGCGGTGATCTGATGCTCGATCCTGACGCCATTCCCGGCTTTGTCATTCCTGTCCATCGGGCGCTGACCGAACCGATCCTGCTTGCTGGCGCGCCGCGCTCTATCGCGATTCTCAACGGCACGCTTGCCGCCGCCATCGGGCTTGGGTTGCAACTTTGGCTGGTCGGTCTGCTGATCTGGATCGCAGGTCATCTCGCGGCTGTCTGGGCCGCAAAGCGCGATCCACTCTTTGTCGATGTGGTGCGCCGTCATATCCGCATCCCCGGCCATCTTGGAGTGTGACCAATGATGAACCTCGCCGAATACCGACGCAAATCCTCGCATCTGGCCGACTTTCTGCCCTGGGCCGCCTTGGTTGGGGACGGAGTGGTCCTGAACAAGGACGGATCATTTCAGCGCACTGCACAGTTTCGTGGTCCCGATCTCGACAGCGCAGTTCCCGCCGAACTCGTCGCCGTCGCGGGCCGGATCAACAACGCACTGCGGCGGCTCGGCACTGGCTGGGCAGTCTTCGTCGAGGCGCAACGCGTTCCGGCCCTCTCCTATCCCGACGGCCAGTTCCCCGATGCAGCGTCGGCTTTGGTCGATGCCGAACGCAAAGCGCAGTTCGAAGAGGAAGGCGCACACTTCGAGTCGCGGTATTTCCTGACGTTGCTGTATCTGCCGCCCGCCGAAGAGGCCGCGCGGGCAGAGCGGTTTTTGTACGAAGGACGCGATCGCGAAAGCGGGGCCAACGCGCGCGAGACGCTGACGGGCTTTGTCGACCGCACCGACCGCGTCTTACAGCTCTTTGAGGGTTTCATGCCGGAGTGTATGTGGCTCGATGATGCCGAGACACTGAGCTACCTGCACGCAACGATCTCGACCAAAGTGCAGCGCGTCCGCGTGCCCGAGGTACCAATACATCTCGACGCGCTGCTCGCTGATCAGCCGCTGACCGCCGGATTGGAACCGATGCTGGGGAACGCGCACCTGCGCGTCCTGACAATCACGGGTTTTCCAAGCGCAACAACGCCCGGCATCCTCGATGACCTCAACCGGCTGGCCTTCCCCTATCGCTGGTCAACCCGCGCGATCATGCTCGACAAGACCGACGCCGCGCGGCTCCTCTCAAAGATCCGGCGTCAATGGTTTGCCAAGCGCAAATCCATCGCCGCCATTCTCAAAGAAATCATGACCAACGAGACCTCGGCGCTTCTCGATACCGATGCGCACAACAAGGCGATGGATGCCGACGCGGCCCTACAGGAACTCGGCTCCGATCTGATCGGCGAAGCCTATGTCACTGCAACCGTCACGGTCTGGGACGCCGAGCCACGCATCGCCGACGAGAAGCTGCGGCTTGTCGAGAAGGTCATACAGGGTCGGGATTTTACCTGCATAACCGAGACAACCAATGCGGTCGAAGCCTGGCTCGGCTCCCTGCCCGGCCATGTCTACGCCAATGTCCGGCAACCCCCAATCTCGTCACTCAACCTCGCCCATATGATTCCGCTTTCAGCCGTCTGGGCGGGTCCCGCACAAGATGACCACTTCGCGGCCCCGGCGCTCCTCTTTGGGCAGACCGAGGGCTCGACCCCGTTCCGGCTCTCCCTGCATGTCGGCGATGTTGGCCATACATTGATCGTCGGACCGACGGGCGCAGGCAAATCAGTCCTGCTGGCCCTCATGGCCTTACAGTTTCGCCGCTACGTCGGTGCCCAGATCTTTGCCTTCGATTTCGGCGGATCCATCCGGGCCGCGGCGCTTGCCATGGGCGGTGACTGGCATGATCTCTGTGGCGTATTGTCCGAGGATGTGTCCGACCCCGTCGCCTTGCAGCCCCTTGCCCGCATTCATGAACCCGCGACCCGCAACTGGGCGGCAGACTGGATCGCCAACATCCTTGCACGCGAAGGCGTGACGGTCACGCCGGACGTGAAGGACCACCTTTGGTCCGCCCTGTCGTCTCTGGCCTCCGCGCCGGTAGGTGAACGCACCCTGACGGGCCTGTCGGTGCTGTTGCAGTCCCAAGACCTCAAACGCGCTTTGCAGCCCTACTGCATCAGCGGCGCTTTCGGTCATTTGCTCGACGCCGAAGACGAGCAACTCGGTACGGCCACCATCCAGGCCTTCGAAACCGAAGGGCTTGTTGGCACTGGCGCGGCCCCTGCCGTGCTGGCCTATCTGTTCCACCGCATCGAAGCCCGACTGGACGGCTCGCCAACGCTGTTAATCATCGACGAAGGTTGGCTGGCGTTGGATGATACAGGTTTCGCCGGGCAATTGCGCGAATGGCTGAAAACCCTGCGCAAGAAGAATGCCAGTGTCGTTTTCGCCACCCAGTCGCTCGCAGATATCGACGGTTCGGCCATCGCACCTGCAATCATCGAAAGCTGCCCGACCCGACTGTTCCTGCCAAACGAGCGCGCCCTCGAGCCACAGATCGCCGACATCTATCGCCGCTTCGGATTGAACGACCGGCAGATCGACATCCTCGCCCGGGCCACCCCAAAACACGATTACTACTGCCAGTCGCGGCGGGGCAACCGGCTCTTTGACCTCGGTCTGGGCGAGATTGCCCTCGCCTTCACCGCGACCTCTTCCAAATCGGATCAGACCGCGATCACCCGCATTCTCGCCGAACACGGGCGCGATGGTTTCATCTCGGCCTGGCTGCGCGAACGCGGCGTCGATTGGGCCATCGATCTGCTTCCCAGCCTGACCAATCAGGTCCCAATGCCACCAGCTGCGGATACCGAAGAAACAAACGCCGAAGTTTCATCGACAAGTCCCGCACCCCCCATGCAAAAGGAGACTACCCCATGACCACCAATCACCTCACCCTCCGCCTTGCGACAGCGCTTATGCTCGCCGTTCCCGTGACAGCAACACTCACCGCCACCCCTGCCCATGCGTTTTTCGGCGGCTTCGGGCGGATCGTCTACGATCCGCAGAACCACGCCGAGAATATCGTCTCCGCCGCCCGCGCACTCGAACAGATCAACAATCAGATCACCTCGTTGCAGAACGAGGCGCAGATGCTGATCAATCAAGCGCGTAATCTCACGAGCCTGCCCTATTCCGCGCTGCAAGACCTGCAGCAATCGGTGCAGCGCACGCAGCAGCTTCTGAGCGAGGCACAGCGCATCGCCTATGACGTGCAGGCAATCGATCAGGCCTTCCAGACCGATTATGGCCCGGCTTCGCTCACGGCTACCGATCAGGCGCTCGTCGACGGCGCCCGCGAGCGCTGGCAGACCACCGTCGGTGGGTTGCAGGATGCCATGCGGGTGCAGGCCGGGGTGGTCGGCAATCTGGACACCAACCGCGCACAGATGTCGGCGCTGATCGGTGAGAGCCAGGGCGCGACGGGGGCCTTGCAGGCGACGCAGGCCGGCAATCAGCTGCTCGCCCTGCAATCGCAGCAGATTTCGGACCTGACAGCGCTGATGGCCGCGCAAGGCCGAGCCCAAAACTTGGAAGCGGCGCAAATAGCCGCCGCCCAAGAACAGGCCCGTGAGCAGCGGCGGCGGTTTCTGGAACCCGGCACCGGCTATCAGCCGGGCAATGCCCAAATGTTCCAGAACTGAGGCAAGAGATGAAAGGCGCGCTCCTCCTTCGGCTTGGCATTGGTGTTCTCGCCTTCATGGCAGTCCTCGGCGCATTGCTGGAGATCGCGCGTGAGGATGACATGAATGTCCCGACCATTCCCAAACTGCACGAGGTGAATGATCCGCTGCAGGCAGAGCTGCAGCGCTGCCGGAACCTTGGAGACGCCGCTTTGGACGATCAAGACTGCGCCGCCGCCTGGACCGAAACCCGCCGCCGGTTCCTGACCCCTGCACCATCCTCAGACCCGGAGGAGTGAACCAATGGGTGGCACCGGCGTCATCGACCGTTTTCTTGAGGTCTTCACCAGCTACATTGACAGCGGGTTCGGCCTGTTGGGTGGCGAGGTCGCATTCCTCGCGACCACGTTGATCGTTATTGACGTCACGTTGGCGGCTTTGTTTTGGGCATGGGGCGCGGATGACGACATCCTCGCGCGTCTGATCAAGAAAACCCTCTTTGTGGGCGTCTTCGCCTACATCATTTCGAACTGGAACGCGCTCGCCCGCATCGTGTTCGAAAGCTTCGCCGGGCTCGGTTTGCAGGCCAGTGGCACCGGGTTCAGCGCCACCGATCTGATGCGCCCCGGGCGCGTCGCTCAGGTTGGGCTCGATGCCGGGCGGCCCATTCTGGCCTCGATCTCGGACCTGATGGGCTATGTCAGCTTCTTCGAGAATTTCATCCAGATCATCGTGCTGATGTTCGCCTGGGCCATGGTGCTGCTCGCCTTCTTCATCCTCGCGGTGCAGCTCTTCATCACCCTGATCGAGTTCAAGCTGACAACGCTCGCTGGGTTCGTGCTGATCCCATTCGGCCTTTTCGGCAAGACCGCGTTTCTCGCCGAACGGGTGCTCGGCAACGTCGTCTCTTCTGGCGTCAAGGTGCTGGTGCTCGCCGTGATCATCGGCATCGGATCGAGCCTTTTTGGTGAGTTCACGGCCGGGTTTGGCGGCGATCAGCCCAATATAGAAGAGGCCATGGCCATCGTGCTGGCCGCTTTGTCGCTACTTGGCCTCGGCATCTTTGGCCCCGGCATCGCCAACGGGCTGATCTCTGGCGGGCCGCAACTCAGCATGGGGGCCGCCGTTGGGACCGGGCTCGTCGCCGGAGGTGTCACCGCCGTCGGGATGGCCGGAACGGGGATGGCGGCAGGCGCTGCCGGACGCGGCGTGCTCGCCGGTGCCCGCGGCGGGGCCGCAACCGTCGGTGGGGCGTCCGCAGCGTACAGTCTTGGATCCGCCGGACAAACCGGAGCCGCCGGGGTCGCCTCTGGGGTCGGTGGTATCGCACGGGCTGGTGCTGGTCTTGCCACCAGCCCGTTGCGCCGCGCCGCGTCAGCCTTGAGCGACAGCGCCCAGGGTGGCGCACGAGCGGCTGTTGCGACCAGCGGCGGGGCAATCACCGGCGGCGGTAATCTTGATGCCTCAACATCTTCGTCCAGCCCGCCCGCGTGGGCCGCGCGCATGGGTCGCGCGCAAACGCTTCACCATGGCGCGACCGCTGCCACCCATGCCCTGCGCTCAGGCGACAGCCCTGGCGGTGGCACCTCTGTCAGCCTTTCGGAAAGGGATCCCTGATGTTCAAACGCCCCTCGCTCACCTACGGCAAGACACCGGAACCCGAGACCCCCTATCAGAAGGCGGCACAAGTCTGGGACGACCGCATCGGATCGGCCCGCGTGCAAGCCAAGAACTGGCGGCTGATGGCCTTCGGATCGCTATTCCTCTCTGCCGGACTGGCCTTCGGCCTTGTCTGGCAATCCACGCAAGGCACCGTCGTGCCTTGGGTCGTCGAGGTCGATCGGCTGGGCGAGGCCCGCAGCGTCGCCCCCGCCAGTGCCGACTACGAGGTGACCGATGCGCAGATCGCCTATCACCTTGCGCAGTTCATCGAACGGGTCCGCGCGATCCCGGCCGACCCCATCATTGTGCGCCAGAACTGGCTGCGCGCCTATGAGTTCACCACTGATCGTGGTGCGATGGCGCTCAATGACTACGCACGGTCGAACGATCCCTTCGCGCAGGTCGGTGAGGTTCAGATTTCGGTCGATGTTTCCAGCGTCATTCGGGCCTCGCCCGACAGTTTCCGCATCGCCTGGACCGAGCGGCGCTATCAGGACGGCAGCCTCGCCGCGACCGAGCGCTGGACAGCGATCCTGACAATCTCAATCCAGTCACCACGCAGCGCCGAACGGCTCCGGCAAAACCCGCTCGGCATCTACGTTCACGCCATCAACTGGTCCCGGGAGCTTCAACAATGAAACGCGTAAACAGCACTATTCCGATCACCCTAACCGCCTGCTTCTTGATGAGCGCCTGCGCGAGCTACACGCCGCCCGAAATCGACTATGACAGCGATGTCCCCGCCCTGCCCGCGCCTCCGCCGCCCGTGGTCGAAGAACCGCTGCGAGCCATCCACACGCCACCGCCCTGGACCCCGTCGCGGGCGCGCGCCCCCGCAACGGCCCCCCCCCACCGGCCCGGCCACA
>CAYGPT010000068.1:0-18873 GCA_964351755.1 uncultured Rhodobacterales bacterium
GGATCAGGCGATGGCCTATGGCGTCGATTTTTCCCGCTTCCGCGAACCCAACCGTGCCGCGACGGATCTCGACCTTGGGCCGCTGGTCGAAACCCACATGACCCGCTGCATTTCCTGTACCCGCTGTGTGCGTTTTACGACCGAAGTCGCCGGAATTGCCCAGATGGGCCAGACAGGCCGTGGCGAGGATTCCGAGATCACGTCCTACCTGGGCGAGACGCTGGATTCGAACCTGCAGGGCAACATCATCGACCTGTGCCCGGTGGGCGCGCTGGTGTCCAAGCCATATGCTTTTACCGCCCGTCCATGGGAGCTGACCAAGACCGAAAGCGTCGATGTTATGGACGCGCTGGGTTCATCCATCCGCGTGGACACCAAGGGGCGCGAAGTGATGCGTTTCCTGCCGCTGAACCATGACGGCACGAACGAGGAATGGATTTCGGACAAGACCCGCTTTGTTTGGGACGGTTTGCGCCGCCAGCGGCTGGACAAGCCCTATATCCGCGAAAACGGCAAGCTGCGACCGGCCACATGGCCCGAAGCGCTCGCCAAGGCGGCCGAGGCGATCAAGGGCGCATCGAACCTTGCCGGCCTTGTGGGCGATCTGGCCTCGGTCGAGGCGGCCTATGCCCTCAAGCAATTGATCGAGGGGCAGGGCGGGATTGTGGAGTGCCGCACCGATGGCGCCAAGTTGCCCTCGGGCAACCGCGCCGCTTACGCGGGCACTGCCCGGATCGAGGATATTGACACCGCCGAAGCCATCATGCTGATCGGCACCAACCCCCGCCTCGAGGCCCCCGTGCTGAATGCGCGCATCCGCAAGGCCTGGGCGCGCGGTGCCAATGTGGGCGTGATCGGTGAGGCGGCGGACCTGACCTATGACTACGCCCATCTGGGCACGGGGACGGACACCATGACCGACCTGCTTGCCCGCGATCATGCGGGGGTGCAAGACAAACCGTCGCTGATCATCGTCGGCATGGGCGCGCTGACCCGTGGCGATGGTGCCTCCGTGCTGGCCGCCGCGCAGGCATTGGCCGATGCGACCCAATCCGGCCTGCTGATCCTGCACACGGCTGCGTCGCGTGTTGGCGCGATGGACGTTGATGCGACCAACCCCGACGGCATGGCCGCCGTGCAAAAGGCCGACGTGATCTACAACCTCGGTGCGGATGAACTCGATATCGAGGCAGGGGCCACGGTCATCTATCAAGGCTCACATGGCGACCGGGGTGCACACCGCGCCGACGTTATCCTGCCGGGCGCCGCCTATACCGAGGAACCGGGTCTTTTCGTCAACCTCGAGGGGCGCCCGCAACTGGCCGCTCGCGCCAGTTTCGCCCCGGGCCAGGCCAAGGAAAACTGGGCCATCCTGCGGGCTCTTTCGGGCGAGATGGGAACGGCACTGCCTTATGACAGCATTGGTGCACTTCGTGCGGCATTGACCAAGGCGCACCCGCATCTGGGCAACATCGACGAGGTGGCCCAGAATTCCGGCAACCCGCTGGAACAGGGCAAGATGGACGGCGGCACGATGGCATCGACCATCACCGACTTCTACCTGACCAACCCGATCGCGCGTGCCAGCCAGCTGATGGCCGAGTTGAGCGCGAACGCCAAGGCCCGCAAATCCGAGGCAATGGCCGCTGAATGAAGGCCGCGTGGCTCATAACCATAGCGCCGTTTGCAGCTTGCGAACCCGTGCCCACGGCCGAGCGGTTCATCCCCGATTATCGCGGGGTCGAGACGCGATTGCTGGATGATGACCTTGTGCAGTTCAACGTGTCCATGACGAACGCGCTGAGCGCACAGGACGTGAGCAACTACGCCGAATGTGCCGCTGCGGGCTATGCGCTGATCCGGGGATGGGGATTTGCGCGGCATTTACGCACAAATGTGGACGAAGAGGCTGGCGTGTGGACGGCGGATGCTGTTTACACCATCTCGCCAGCTTTGCCGCGCGGGATCAAGACGATCGACGCCGAAGTCGTGTCTGCGTCCTGTGCGGAAAAGGGAATACCGACGGTGTGAGGACAGATGGCTGAATTTTTCACAACTACCCCACTGGGTATAGGGCTGCTGATCGTGGGTCAGGTCCTGCTGGTCGTTGTTCCGCTGCTGGTCGCGCTTGCGTTCCTCATGTACGCGGACCGCAAGATCTGGGCCGCCGTGCAGATGCGCCGTGGCCCCAACGTGGTCGGCATCTTTGGCCTGCTGCAAAGCTTCGCTGATTTCGGCAAGTACATCGTCAAGGAAGTCGTTGTCCCCGCTGGCGCGGACAAGGGCGTGTTCTTTATGGCCCCGATGGTCAGCCTTGTCATGGCGCTGATCGCCTGGGCCGTTATTCCGTTCAATGACGGCTGGGTGCTGAGCGACATCAACGTCGCGATCCTTTACGTCTTCGCCGTCTCGTCGCTCGAGGTTTACGGCGTGATCATGGGCGGTTGGGCATCCAACTCGAAATACCCGTTCCTGGGCTCTTTGCGCTCTGCTGCGCAGATGATTTCTTACGAAGTATCCATCGGTTTGATCATCATCGGTGTGATTATTTCGACCGGATCGATGAACTTCGGCTCGATCGTGCAGGCGCAGGACGGCGATTGGGGCATCTTCAACTGGTACTGGCTGCCGCACTTCCCGATGATGTTCCTGTTCCTGATTTCGGCGCTGGCAGAAACCAACCGCCCGCCCTTCGACCTTCCGGAAGCTGAATCCGAACTGGTCGCGGGCTATCAGGTTGAATATTCCTCGACCCCGTTCCTGCTGTTCATGATCGGCGAACTGGTTGCCGTAGTGCTGATGTGTGCGCTGGTGTCGCTGCTGTTCTTCGGTGGGTGGCTGTCGCCGGTGCCGTTCCTGCCTGACGGGATATTCTGGATGGTTCTCAAGATGCTGTTCGTCTTCTTCATCTTCTCGATGGTCAAGGCGATCACGCCCCGCTACCGCTATGACCAGCTGATGCGTCTGGGCTGGAAAGTGTTCCTGCCGTTTTCGCTGGCATGGGTGGTGTTCGTGGCATTCGCGGCCAAATTTGACTGGTTCTGGGGCTTTTATGCCCGCTGGACCGTAGGAGGCTAGGCAATGACTCAGATCGACTATGGACGTGCGGCCAAGTATTTCCTGCTGCAGGACTTCTTTCAGGGGTTCAAGCTGGGGCTGAAATACTTTTTCCGCCCCAAGGCGACCGTGAACTATCCGCACGAAAAGGGCCCGCTGTCCCCGCGGTTTCGCGGTGAACACGCGCTGCGCCGCTATCCCAACGGCGAAGAACGCTGCATCGCGTGCAAGCTGTGCGAGGCGATCTGCCCGGCACAAGCCATCACCATCGACGCCGAACCGCGCGAGGATGGCAGCCGCCGCACCACCCGCTATGACATCGACATGACCAAGTGCATCTATTGCGGTTTCTGCCAGGAGGCGTGCCCGGTCGATGCTATCGTCGAAGGCCCCAACTTCGAGTTCTCCACCGAGACCCGCGAAGAACTGTACTACGACAAGCACAAGCTGCTCGAAAACGGCGACCGCTGGGAAGCAGAGATCGCGCGCAACCTCGAAATGGATGCGCCCTACAGATGAGCGACGACAAGAACCCCTTTGCCGCCATGATGGCGCAGATGCAGGACATGGCGAAAGCTTTTCCGCAAATGGGGGCGTTCGACCCGATGAAGGGGTTCGACCCCAAGACGCTAGAAGCCATGTGGCCCACCATGTCCAAAGAGGTGATGGAAGCGTGGTTCGGCAACGCGATCAACGAAAACGGGCTGGATGCCAAGACGCGGCTGCTGATCACCCTTGCAGGGTTGACCATGCAGGGCGCGCAATCAGACGTGGCCGTGCGCCAGACCGTGCGCCATGCGCGCACCGCCGGGGCGACCGACCAACAGATTACCGAGACCTTGGGCATGATGGCGGTCTTTGCCGGACTGCCCGCCATGACCCGCGCCATGGAGTTGGCGAAGGGCGTCATGGACGACGATAAGGACGAGACATGAGCGTATTCGCATTTTACCTCTTTGCCATCTGCGTCATTTCCGGTGGCTTGTTCACCGTGATCAGTCGCAACCCTGTGCACTCGGTACTGTGGCTGATCCTCGCGTTTTTGTCCTCGGCTGGCCTGTTCGTGATGCTGGGGGCTGAATTCGTTGCGATGCTGCTCGTGATTGTCTACGTGGGCGCGGTCGCGGTACTGTTTCTGTTCGTGGTCATGATGCTGGACATCGACTTTGCCGAGTTGAAGGCCGAGATGGCGAAATACATGCCGCTTGCCTTGTTGATCGCCCTCGTCATCCTGATGCAGTTCGTGATTGCCTTTGGCGCTTGGGAAAGCAACGCCGCCACAGAAGGTCTGCGCGCGCAAGTCACCCCGGTAGACCGGCACAACACCGAAGCCCTGGGCCTGATCATTTATGACCAGTATTTCCTGTTGTTCCAGCTTGCGGGCCTGATCCTGCTTGTGGCCATGATCGGCGCCATCGTGCTGACCCTGCGCCATCGCACCGATGTGAAACGTCAGGATGTGGTGGCGCAGATGATGCGCGATCCGAAGCTTGCGATGGAGTTGAAGGACGTCAAACCGGGGCAGGGGCTGTAATCGTGAAGCTGCGGTGCGCATATATGGCGGCATGCGTCGCGGCCTTCGGCGGCGAAGCGGTTGCGCTGACCCTGACCGACTGCGACCGCACCACGCACATCAGCCATGGTGGCGAAGCGGATCACCGCGATCTGGGTGAGGGTCGCGTGATGTGGCGCGACTGGTGGAGCCAGGAGGGCACCGCCAAATGGATCAACGTGGTGGATTGCGGGCCCGGCACAGCCCTGCGTTTCCAGACGCAGGAAGAGAATATGGGCACTCGCCTGCCGTTCAATCGCACCGACGCCGCACTGGCCGTAATCGACCGCCACGAGGCCGGGGCACGCGCGTTTGCCACTTTTGACCGAATAGCCGCCGATCTGGACGGCATCGCGCGCGACATCGAAATCACGACGCTGGACGCAGAGCCGTGCGCCTGCGCCACCGTTTACCCGGAGGCACGGGGCGACAAGACACCTTTCGAGAGGTCGAAGGGATAATGGAACCGGCATCCCTGTTCCACGCATTCGTGTCGGGCTGGGGTGTCGCAGGACTGGCAGCGCTTTGGGCGCTCAAGGCGGCGGTGGGCTGGGTGGCTTACCGCTTTTGGAAGGCAAGAAGAAAGATGACCGGGGTACAGAAATGATCGGGCTTGAACATTATTTGACAGTCGCAGCGACCTTGTTCGTCATCGGCATCTTCGGGCTGTTCCTGAACCGCAAGAACGTGATCATCCTGCTGATGAGCATCGAATTGATGCTTTTGGCGGTTAACATTAACCTTGTGGCGTTCTCAAGCTTCCTTGGTGATCTGGTGGGGCAGGTGTTTACGCTGTTCGTCCTGACCGTTGCCGCCGCCGAGGCCGCCATCGGCCTTGCGATCCTTGTCTGTTTCTTCCGCAACCGTGGCACCATCGCGGTTGAAGACGTCAACGTGATGAAGGGCTGAGAACATGGAAACCATCCTCCTCTTCTCCCCCCTCGTCGGAGCGCTCCTGTGCGGGTTCGGCTGGCGCATCTTTGGCGAGGCTGCGGCTTGCTGGATCGCGACGGGCCTGTTGTTCCTGTCCGCCATCCTGTCGTGGATCGTGTTCCTGACATTCGACGGCACCACCGAGAACATCCAGATCCTGCGCTGGATCGAATCCGGCACCCTGTCCACCGACTGGGCCATTCGCCTTGACCGCCTGACGGCGATCATGCTGATCGTGATCACGACGGTCTCCAGCCTCGTGCACCTCTATTCTTTCGGCTACATGGCCCACGACCCGCAATGGCGGGACGGCGAAAGCTACAAACCCCGGTTCTTTGCTTACCTGTCCTTCTTTACCTTCGCGATGCTGATGCTGGTGACGGCAGACAACCTCGTGCAGATGTTCTTTGGCTGGGAAGGGGTGGGCGTCGCTTCCTACCTGCTGATCGGGTTCTATTACCGCAAACCCTCTGCCAATGCCGCCGCGATCAAGGCCTTCGTCGTCAACCGTGTGGGCGATTTCGGCTTTGCGCTTGGCATTTTTGCGCTGTTCTTCCTGACGGATTCGATCCGGTTTGACGACATCTTTGCCGCCGCCCCGACACTGGCGGAAACGCAACTGACCTTCCTTTGGACAGAATGGAATGCGGCCAACCTGATCGCATTCTTGCTGTTTGTGGGTGCAATGGGCAAATCGGCGCAACTGTTCCTGCACACATGGCTGCCGGACGCGATGGAGGGGCCGACACCTGTGTCCGCCCTGATCCACGCCGCGACCATGGTGACGGCGGGTGTGTTCCTTGTCTGCCGCATGTCGCCGCTGATGGAATTCGCGCCCGAAGCGATGGCGTTCGTCACCTTCCTTGGCGCGGCCACGGCGTTCTTTGCCGCGACCGTGGGTCTGGTGCAGACCGACATCAAGCGCGTGATCGCCTATTCCACCTGTTCGCAGCTTGGCTACATGTTCGTGGCCGCTGGCGTTGGGATGTATTCGGCGGCCATGTTCCATCTGCTGACGCACGCGTTCTTCAAGGCGATGCTGTTCCTTGGGGCCGGGTCGGTGATCCATGCCATGCACCACGAACAGGACATGACCAACTACGGCGGCCTGCGCAAAAAGATCCCCTATACATTTGCGGCCATGATGATCGGCACACTGGCGATCACGGGCGTCGGTATTCCGGTCTGGATCTTCACCTTGGGTGAAATCCCCATTGGTCTGGCTGGTTTCCAGTCCAAGGACGCCATCGTGGAAAGCGCCTATGCAGCGGGGACCGGTTTCAGCTTTTGGGCATTGGTGATCGCAGCATTGTTCACCAGCTTCTACAGCTGGCGGCTGATGTTCCTGACCTTCTATGGTGAGGCGCGCGGCGACAAGCATACCCACGATCACGCTCATGAAAGCCCGATGACCATGCTGATCCCGCTTGGGGTTCTCAGCATCGGTGCGATCTTTGCGGGCATGGTTTGGTACGGCTCGTTCTTTGGCCATACCGATCAGGTCGCCAAATTCTATGGCATCCCTTACGCCGACGCGTCCGAAGCGCATGGCGAAGCAGCCGACCACGGCGCGGCAAGCGGCGATCAGGCAGCCACGACCGAAGAGGCCAAGGCCGACGATCACGGCGGTGAAGGCGAACATCACTATGCCTTTACGGGCGAACCGGGGCAGGGCGCGATCTATATCGGCGAGGGCAACACCGTTCTGGATGACGCACACAAAGTGCCTTACTGGGTCAAAACCTCGCCCTTTGCGGCGATGCTGATCGGGTTCCTGACGGCCTATTGGTTCTATATCAAGAACCCCAGCCTGCCGGGCCGACTGGCCGAAAACCAGCGTCCGCTCTACCTGTTCCTCAAGAACAAATGGTACTTCGACGAGCTTTACAACATCGTTTTCGTTCAGTCCGCCATGTGGATTGGCAAGCAATTGTGGAAGAAGGGTGACGGCAACGTCATCGACGGCTCGATCAACGGGATCAGCATGGGCATCGTGCCCTTCATCACCCGTCTCGCGGGGCGGGCGCAGTCCGGCTATATCTTTACCTACGCCTTCGCCATGGTGATCGGGATCGCCGTCCTGATTACCTGGATGAGCTTGAGCGGAGGAGCGAACTGATGGACAACCTCCTTTCCATCGTCACCTTCATGCCCGCACTTGCGGCACTGATCCTCGCCATCTTCCTGCGGGGAGAAGATGAAGCCGCAGTGCGCAATGCCAAGTGGGTGGCGATGGCCACCACCTCGATCACCTTCGTCGTGTCGCTGTTCATCCTGTTCGGGTTCGACGCGGGCGACACCGGGTTCCAGTTCGTCGAGCAGGGCGAATGGATCATGGGCCTGTCCTACAAAATGGGCGTGGACGGAATTTCAGTTCTGTTCGTGATGCTGACCACCTTCATGATGCCGCTCGTCATTGCGGCCTCGTGGAACGTGGAAACGCGCGTCAAGGAGTATATGATCGCCTTCCTGATGCTGGAAACGCTGATGCTGGGCGTGTTCATGGCCTTGGATCTTGTCCTGTTCTACCTGTTCTTTGAGGCCGGGTTGATCCCGATGTTCCTGATCATCGGCATCTGGGGCGGGGCAAACCGGATCTATGCCAGCTTCAAATTCTTCCTTTATACCTTCCTCGGGTCGGTTTTGATGCTGGTGGCGATGGTGGGCATGTATGCCGACGCGGGCACCACCGACATTGAACAACTGCTGGTACATAACTTCGATTTTGCAACGTTCGAATTGCTGGGCATCCAGATCGTGGGCGGTTTGCAGACGCTGTTGTTCCTTGCCTTCTTTGCGAGCTTTGCGGTCAAGATGCCGATGTGGCCGGTGCACACATGGCTGCCGGATGCACACGTGCAGGCCCCGACTGCGGGGTCGGTCGTGCTGGCCGCGATCCTGTTGAAGCTGGGCGGCTACGGTTTCATCCGCTTTTCGCTGCCGATGTTCCCGGTGGGGGCAGAGGTGCTGACGCCGCTGGTGTTGTGGATGAGCGCGATTGCGATTGTCTACACCAGCCTTGTGGCCCTCGTGCAGGAAGACATGAAAAAGCTGATCGCCTATTCCTCGGTCGCGCATATGGGGTTCGTGACCATGGGCATTTTCGCGGCCAATCAGCAGGGTGTGGACGGGGCGATTTTCCAGATGCTGAGCCACGGCTTTATCTCTGGCGCGCTCTTCCTGTGTGTGGGCGTGATCTATGACCGGATGCACACGCGCGAAATCGATGCCTACGGCGGTCTTGTGAACCGGATGCCCGCCTATGCGCTGATCTTCATGCTATTCACGATGGCCAATGTGGGCCTGCCGGGCACCTCCGGCTTCGTGGGCGAGTTCCTGACGCTGATGGCCGTGTTTCAGGTCAACACATGGGTGGCGCTGGTGGCGACATCCGGTGTGATCTTCTCGGCTGCGTATGCGCTGTGGCTTTATCGCCGCGTCGTGATGGGAGACCTGATCAAGGAAAGCCTGAAGTCGATCACCGACATGACCCGCCGGGAAAAGGCGATCTTTGCACCGTTGGTGGTGATGACGATCCTGCTGGGGGTCTATCCGGCGCTGATCCTGGACATCACCGGGCCAAGCGTGGCCGCATTGGTCAGTACCCACGAGACGGCACTGGCCGCGGCAGAGGCCGCGAGCCAACTCGCTGCGAATTGACAATAGGATCAAACTGATATGATCACCGCTGATCTGACCATCATCCTGCCCGAAATCCTGCTGGCTGTCTTTGCCATGCTGGGACTGCTGAGTGCGGTCTACACGTCAAAGGACGGCATGGCCTCGGCCCTGCTTTGGGCCACTGCGGCGGTGTTTTTGGCCGTAGCCGCGTGGATCGGATTCACGGGTGAAGGCACCAACGTAGCCTTCAACGGAATGTTCCACGACGACGCATTCGCGCGCTTTGCCAAGGTGGCTATCCTTGTGTCCGCCGCCGCAGTGCTGCTGATGAGCGAGGCCTACATGTCCTCGCGCGGGATCCTGCGGTTCGAATATCCGATGCTGGTGGTGCTGGCGGTCGTGGGCATGATGATGATGGTGTCGGCGGGTGACCTCATGGCGCTGTACATGGGGCTTGAGCTGCAATCGCTGGCGCTCTATGTCGTCGCCTCTTTGCGTCGCGATAGCATCAAATCGACCGAGGCGGGTCTGAAATACTTCGTCCTCGGTGCTCTGTCTTCGGGTCTTTTGCTATATGGCGCATCGCTGGTCTATGGCTATGCGGGGACCACGCTGTTTTCCGGCATCGTGCAGGTTGCGCAGGACGATATTTCGATCGGCCTGCTCTTTGGCCTTGTGTTCCTGATGGCAGGCTTTGCCTTCAAGGTCTCGGCCGTACCGTTCCACATGTGGACGCCGGACGTCTACGAGGGCTCGCCCACACCCGTCACCGCGTTCTTTGCCACTGCGCCCAAAGTGGCAGCCATGGCGCTGTTTGCCCGCGTCATGCATGACGCCTTTGGAGGGGCCGTCGCGGACTGGCAGCAGATCATGGCGCTGCTCTCTGTCCTGTCGATGTTCCTTGGGGCGTTTGCAGCCATTGGGCAGACCAATATCAAGCGTCTGATGGCATTCTCGTCGATTGCCCACATGGGCTATGCGTTGATGGGGCTGGCGGCGGGCACGGTGCTGGGTGTGCAGGCGATGCTGGTCTATATGGCGATCTACGTGACCATGAACGTCGGCACTTTCGCCTTTATCCTGATGATGGAGAAGGACGGGCAGCCGGTCGTCCATATCTCGTCCCTGAATGCCTATGCCAAGCGCGAACCGGGACGGGCGCTGGCGATGCTGGTGCTTTTGTTTTCGCTGGCCGGTGTGCCGCCGATGCTTGGCTTTTTCGGCAAGCTTTACGTACTGCGCGCGGCCTATGAGGCGGATCTTGTCTGGCTCGCCGTTGCAGGCGTGATCGCATCCGTGATCGGGGCCTACTACTATCTGCGCATCGTCTTCTTCATGTATTTCGGAGAGTCGAGCGAAGAGGGGCTGAACGGCGGCAAGTCCCTTGTCCTGTGGTCCATGCTGATGGGGTCGGCGGCAATCATGGTGCTTGGCATCGTCAACATGTTCGGCGTCGAAGGCGCTGCTGCGATGGCGGCGACGACGCTTGTCAACTGATACCCCGCTGTGGAGCACGCCTGAAACGGCCCAGTTCTGGCCTGCCGACTACGACCGCATCATTCTGGACGAGACCGACAGTACGATGCTCGAGGCTGCGCGCCGTGTCAAAACCTTGAACGCACCGACATGGATCATGGCCCGGCGCCAGACACAGGCACGCGGACGACGCGGGCGGCCGTGGTCCAGCCTCGAAGGCAACTTTGCCGCAACTCTCGTGATGCGCCCAAATGGCGGTGCGGGGCAGGCTGCCCTGCGCAGTTTTCTTGCGGCGCTGGCATTGCGCCACACTCTCGCGATGTGCATCGCCCCGGACAGACTTAGTTTGAAATGGCCAAATGATGTGCTTCTGGACAGTCAGAAGGTTGCGGGCATCCTGTTGGAAAGCTTCGGTACCGGAGCGCAGGTCGATTGGCTGGGGATTGGTTTCGGAGTAAACCTTGTCGCTGTTCCCCCGCTCGAAGCGCTTGAGCCGCAAGCCGTTGCCCCTGTCAGTGTGGCGGGGCAAGGTGGTCGCCCGCATAGCCAGGATGATATGCTGTTCTGGCTTGCCAGCCATTTTGCGGACGAAGAGAAGCTGATGCGCGAGTTCGGCTTTGGCCCGATCCGAACGCGTTGGCTGACCCACGCGGCGCGGCGCGGTCGGGTCATAACCGCGCGTACTCCGCGCGACACATACACAGGCACCTTCGCGGATGTGGACGCGGACGGCCAACTTGTTCTAGAGACGAAAGCAGGCCGCGTGACCATCCCGGCAGGCGACGTCTATTTCTGAAAGGGGGTCTGCCCCATGCTTCTGGCCATCGACTGCGGCAACACTAACACCGTGTTCGCGATCTGGGACGGGACGCGATTCATCGGCACATGGCGCACCTCGACCGAGTGGCAGCGCACCGCCGATCAGTACTATGTATGGCTGTCGACCCTCATGCGCTTCCAGCAGATTGATGTCGAGATCACGGATGTGATCGTCTCGTCCACAGTGCCGCGCGTGGTGTTCAACCTGCGCGTCTTTGCCGATCGTTACTTCAACACGCGGCCCATTGTGGTTGGCAAGCCCGACTGCCTGTTGCCCGTTGATGTGCGCGTCGATGCGGGCACCGCAGTCGGCCCCGACCGGCTGGTCAATACGGTGGCGGGCTATGACCTGTTCGGTGGCGACCTGATCATGGTGGATTTCGGCACCGCGACCACGTTCGACGTGGTGGATGACGACGGCGCCTATATCGGCGGTGTGATTGCGCCCGGTGTGAACCTGAGCCTCGAGGCGCTGCACAACGCCGCTGCCGCCCTGCCACACGTGGACATCACCAAGCCGCAGTCCGTGATCGGCACCAACACCGTCGCCTGCATGCAATCTGGCGTGTTTTGGGGTTACGTCGGCCTCGTGCGTGAGATATGTGCCCGGATCAAGGCGGAACGCGCCCGCGACATGCGCGTGATTTCAACCGGGGGTCTGGCACCGCTGTTTCAGCAGACCGAAGCCCTGTTTGATCATTATCAAGACGATTTGACGATGCATGGCCTGACGGTCATCCATCGCTATAACAAGGAAAATAGCTGACAGATGAGCAGTGAACGTTTGATCTACCTGCCCCTTGGGGGGGCGGGCGAAATTGGCATGAATGCCTATGTGTATGGATACGGCAAGCCCGAACAGGAACGCCTGATCGTGGTGGATCTTGGGGTGACCTTTCCGGATATGGACGGCACGCCGGGAGTGGACCTGATCCTGCCGGATGTGGCCTGGTTGGCGGAACGGCGCGACCGGATCGACGGCATCTTTATCACCCACGCCCACGAGGATCATGTGGGCGCCGTGGCGCACACCTATGAACAACTGGGCGCACCGGTTTTTGCCCGCCCCTTTACCGCCAATATTGCGCGCCGCAAGTTGGGCGAACATGGCCACCCCGAGGATGCAGTGACCGTCGTGGCCAAGTGGCCGGAACAGGTGCAGGCGGGTCCGTTCAAGGTGGGGTTCCTGCCCATGTCCCACTCGATCCCCGAAAGTGCCGCGCTGATCATCGACAGCCCCGCGGGCCGCGTGATCCATTCGGGCGATTTCAAGCTGGACGAGACGCCGCTTGTGGGCGAACCGTTCGATCCTGACCTGTGGGCCGAAGTGTCTAAGGATGGGGTCAAGGCGCTGGTCTGCGACAGCACCAACATCTTTTCCCCCCATGCCGGCCGCTCAGAAGCGACCGTCGGCCCCGAGATCGAAAAGCTGGTGCGCAGCCATACCACCGGCATTGTTGTGGCGACGACCTTTGCGTCCAACGTTGCACGTGTGAAAACGCTGGCCGAGGCGGGCGAACGGGCAGGCCGCTCTATCGTGCTGCTGGGCCGCGCGATGCGCCGGATGATCGAGGCGGCGGTCGAGACCGGCGTGCTCAAGGATTTTCCCCCCACGATCAGTCCAGAGGACGCGCGGAATGTCCCGCGTGAGAACCTGATGCTGTTGGTGACAGGCTCGCAAGGCGAGCGCCGCGCGGCCTCTGCCCAGTTGGCCAATGGAAAATACATGGGGCTTGAGTTGAAAGAGGGCGACCTGTTCCTGTTTTCCTCGAAAACCATACCGGGCAACGAACGCGGCGTGATCCGTATCATGAACCAGCTGAGCGAAAAAGGCGTGGATGTGGTCGATGACTCATCGGGCCTGTACCACGTATCCGGGCATGCCAACCGCCCCGACCTGGAACGCTTGCAGGACATCGTGAACCCGCAAGTGGTGGTGCCGATGCACGGCGAACACCGCCATCTGCGTGAACACGTCAAGCTGACCGAAGGCAAAGGGCGTACAGGCGTGCTGGCCGTGAACGGGATGATGATTGACCTGTCCGGCAATGCACCCCGCGTGGTCGAATATATCGAAACCGGGCGCACCTACCTTGACGGCTCGGTGCAAATCGGCGCGCTGGACGGGGTTGTTCGGGACCGTATCCGCATGGCGCTGAACGGGCATGTGACGGTCACGCTGATCCTTGATGAAGAGGATGAGCCGCTGGGCGATCCATGGTGTGAAACCATGGGTTTGCCGGAAACCGGGCGCAGCAATGCGGCGGTGGTCGAAGTGTTCGAGGCAGACCTGAGCCAGTTCCTGGGCCGCGCGGACGCCAAGACGCTGCGCGACGACTCCAACCTAGAAGAGGCTCTGCGCCGGGTTGTGCGCAAGACGGCGCAGGACGAAATCGGCAAGAAGCCCGAAGTGACCGTGGTGATCAGCCGGATGCATTGACCCCGATTTTCCCCGGGCGCCTTTCGGTGTCCGGGTTATGCGGTGCCCGTCGCCGAACTGGTTGCTCAAAGCCCTGAGATGATCCGCGCCGATGCAGCACGGCAAGGGCGCGGGTCACGAATACGGCCAACGATACGGACGCGGACGAGGAGCGACAAATCGACGAGACAAAACCTGTCGTTGAGGCGCTGTTCGAGCTGTGATGTACCCTTGTTGAGAAACAAAGAAACTTTTCACAGCACGGCGCCAGCCTGACCGAAGGGACGGCGGTGATCAGCCTCGATGGATTGATCTTGCAACCTTTTGCATCACTGAAGTGTTTATCGACTGAACACGCAGCAATAGGAGACAAAAGATGATCAAGAAATCCGGTTCCGCGAAATGGTCTGGCGGTCTGATGGATGGCAAGGGCTTTGTCTCGACCGAGACGAAAGTGCTCGACAATCAGCCTTATGGTTTCAACACTCGGTTCGAGGATGGCAAAGGCACCAACCCAGAAGAGTTGATCGGGGCGGCCCATGCCAGCTGCTTTTCCATGGCATTGAGCATGATCCTTGGTGAACATGAGCTGACTGCGGACAGTATCGAAACCAAGGCGACCGTGTCACTGGAGCAGAAAGATGACGGATTTGCCGTGACGGCGATCCATCTGGACGTCAAGGCCAGCATTCCGGGCGCAAACCCGGATGCTTTCGCCGACGCAGCAAAGACTGCCAAAGAAAACTGCCCGATTTCCAAACTGTTGAACGCCGACATCACAATGGATGCAGCGCTGATCTGATGAGCCGGGAACGTCGCGCCTCAACTGGCGCGGCGTTCCTCGAAACTCAGTTCGATAAAGCTGGGTGTATGATCGCCCAATCCCACAACCTTGTTGCCGCCACGATCATCGCGCCCCGATGAAGACGACCGGCTGCGGCTGTTTGAGGCTGAAGCAGTACGGCTGTGACTGGAGGACGCTTGTTTCGCCTCCGGTTCGGGCTGCGGGGTCGCTTCGATCGGTGCCGGCGTCGAAGCTTGGGCAGTTTCGGTTCTTGGTTCTCTCGAGGCGCGTGGCGCGCGTGTCGATTTTGGCTTTTCCGCCTCTTTCGCTTTCGGCGCTTCCGCTTCGCCGTCAGGCTCGGAGGTGCCCAACGGACTGTCCAGACGCGGAATTTCCCGCTGAATCAGTTTTTCGATGGCATCGAAATTCTTTTCATCCCGAGGCGTGCAGATCATCATCGCCTTGCCGTCGCGACCCGCGCGACCCGTGCGCCCAATCCGGTGCACATAATCTTCGGCATGGCTGGGCACATCGAAGTTGAACACGTGGCTGACCGCAGGCACATCAAGCCCGCGCGCAGCCACATCCGATGCGACGAGAAAGCGAAGATCGCCCGCACGAAACCCGTCCAGAGTGCGTGTGCGCACGGACTGGTCCAGATCGCCGTGGATCGGGGCGGCGTCATAACCGTATTTTTTCAATGACTTGGCGACCGTATCCACATCCAGCTTGCGATTGCAGAAGATGATGGCGTTGGTGCATTTATCACCCTCGGCGTCGATCATCAGGCGGAGCACCTTGCGCTTTTCGGTGGCTTCGCGGTCACGGCGCGAGCCTTTGAACATGACCACACCCTGCTCGATCGTCTCGGACGCGGTCGCTTGGCGCGCCACTTCGATCCGTGCGGGGTTGGACAGAAAGGTGTTTGTGATCCGTTCGATTTCGGGCGCCATGGTGGCGGAATAGAACATCGTCTGCCGGGTAAAGGGCACAAGGCCGAAGATACGTTCGATGTCCGGGATGAACCCCATGTCGAGCATCCGGTCGGCTTCGTCCACGACCATGACCTTGACGTCGTTGAGGATCAGCTTGCCCCGTTCGAAATGGTCGAGCAGACGGCCGGGTGTGGCGATCAGAACGTCGACGCCCTTGTCGATCAGGATGTCCTGTTCCTTGAAGCTGACGCCGCCAATCAGCAGCGCTTTGCTCAGCTTCACATATTTGGCGTAGGTGTCGAAATTCTCGGCCACTTGGGCGGCGAGTTCCCGTGTCGGGCATAGGACCAGACTGCGCGGCATGCGTGCCCGGGCGCGGCCACGCGCAAGCTGTGTGATCAGGGGCAGGGTGAAGCTGGCGGTCTTGCCGGTGCCCGTCTGGGCGATCCCAAGCACGTCGCGCCCTTCAAGTGCAGGGGGAATCGCACCTGCCTGAATAGGGGTCGGGTGTTCGTATCCCGCCTCTTCAATCGCTTTGAGGACCTTGGGATTCAAGTTGAGTTCAGAAAATTTTGTCATGTATGTCCGTGAGTTGCGGACACTGACTTGGCCCGCGGCGTCTGGTGATGTCGGCCCGCATGGCCCTAAGTGGAGGCCCAAGGCCCCGACATGCTGCGCGTGCATAGCAAAGGGCGCGCGTGGCGTCAAACGGCAGCGTCGGGGAAGTGACGCGCAAGGGCGCTGTCCAGATCAAGGTCGGCGATCCGCAGCAACCCGTGGGCATCCAGGCGCGCGCGCATATCCGCGCTGTCGCCGATAGCTTCGTCGTAGAAGGCGCGCAGGCCCGCCTCGCCCTGATCGGCCTCAAGCCAGCGGAACAGATCGTGCAGCGACATGCCGCCCTGTTCGGGTTTGGTCGCGGGTTTGAGTTCGGCCCGGTAGGACCCTTTGTCGAGGCGATAGGCATAGGCAGCGCGCCAATCCTCCCACGACTTGGCGTGGGCGTGGGCGAGGTCGATCTGCACCAGTTCGGCGGCGTCTGGTAGCATCTCACCGCCCTGAAAGGCGTTGTGGATCTGCACCGCGACGTCCTGCAGTCCAGTGCGCACGAACAGCTTGCCCGCAAGATGGCTCAGGAACCCGCCGCGCAGGTGCGTGCCAAAGTTCGGATAGACCTTGTTCACAAGATCCTGCCGCCGGCCCGTAGGGGGGATAAAGGCCTTGTAGGCGTTCTGACTGCCCCCCAGCAACTCCATGGGCCGCACACGGGCCGAGGTGACATCTGGACCGAGATCCCCCAACACCTTGGCCACTGGCGCTTGCGGTACCAGATATTCATCGACGTCCATGTGGATCAGCCAGTCCACTTCGGCCCGCCGGTTATAGGCATGGGTCGCGTTCATGGTCTGGCGGGCCTGATGCTTGTCCGGGCGCTGGCCCACCAGCTTTTTCCAATGGGCCGCATCGCAGGTCTGCACCCGGACTTTGGGGTGCGCCTTGAGCGGGGCATAGGCGGCGGGCGTGTCCGCGTCCAGATAGATGTAAAGCCGGTGCGCGCCCTGATCGAGGTGGTAGGCGGCAAAGCGCAACGTGTCACGGGCCGGGGCGAGGATGGTGGCCGACAAGCCCCAAGTGGTCATCGCTCAGCCCTCCAGCGTGCCGAAAAAGCGCGCCACCTTGGCGTCAAGGTCAAGGGTGCGCGTGATCAGCTTGTCATGTGCGGCCAGCAGGTCAAGGCGTTCGGGGCTGGCAACGCAGATTTCGCTGTGAAAGGCGCGCAAGGCCCCCGGGTCGGGGTCTTCCATCAGCACACGGATCAGATGGCCCAATGGGTTCGGCCGCCCTTTGCGGTCGTGATAGCTGCCCTTTTCCAGACGATAGGCCATATGCCGTTGAAATGTCTCGAAATCCGGAGCATGGGCATGGCCCAGTTCCAAGCCCTCGATCTGCGTGCCACCGCGCAGGATGCGCCCCTCAAGGCGCAGTGCATGGATGCCCAAGCGGACATCTGGCAGGCCCGTGCGAGCGATCAATTTGGGGCTTTGGGTGCTGATGAAACCGCCGGGGACATGTGCGCCGTAGGTCGGGTAGATCACGCGTTTGACGTCACCGCTGCAGGGGCGTTTGAAATGGTGCGGATCGCCCGCGCTGTCCATCATTTCAGACGGGATGATCGCGACATACGGGGCCTGCGGGTCCGCCGCTGCCAGAAGGTCGGGCAGGGGCGCGGGGGGCAGCAGGACCTCGTCGATGTCGATATGGGCGAGCCAATCGAGTTTCGCAAACCGATAGACGCGTGTCGCGTTGTAAACCTGCCGCATCTGGTGGGTTTCGCGGGCCCGGTTGGGTTTGCCGGCCCAATAGGCGTCGTCGCATTGGGTGAAGCGCACGCGGGGATGATCCAGTCGTTCGGCAAGGGCCGCGTCGGGCACATCGAGGTGGATATGCATCCGGTGCGCGCCCAGATCGAGGTGATAGGCGATGAACCGTGCGATCTGAGTGAGCGAGCCCTTGACCGTAGACACGACCCCCCAGCGCAGTTTTTCCGGATTGGTTTCAACCGGTTGCGGGACGGAGAGGATTCGATCGGCCATGAACTCAGACCATCATTTCCTTGGTCGCGGTCAGTGTCACGTCGGGATAATCGCGCGCGACCCGGTCGATGTCCCATTGCAGGCGGGTGAGGTAGACGATATCGCCGTCGTGGTCGTGGGCAATGTGCTGTTTATTATTTTCGCTAAACTTATCAACGGCTTGTTTGGCTCCGCTGACCCAGCGGGCCGAGGTGAACTGTGACGCCTCGAACCGCACGGGCAGGCCGTATTCCAGCTCGATCCGGCTGGCGAGCACTTCGAATTGAAGCGCACCCACGACGCCAACGATGAATCCCGACCCGATGGACGGTTTGAAAACCTTGGCCGCCCCTTCCTCGGCAAATTGCATCAGCGCCTTTTCGAGGTGCTTGGATTTCAGCGGATCGCCCGCGCGCACGCCCTGCAACAGTTCGGGCGCAAATGACGGGATTCCTGTGACACGCAAAGCTTCACCTTCGGTTAAGGTGTCGCCGATGCGCAATTGCCCGTGGTTGGGGATGCCGATGATGTCGCCGGCCCACGCCTCTTCCGCCAGTTCGCGGTCGGAGGCGAGGAACATCACCGGGTTGGTGATCGCCATCGGTTTCTTGGAGCGCACATGGGTCAGTTTCATGCCTCGCGTGAAATGCCCCGAGGCCATGCGCACGAACGCGACGCGGTCGCGGTGCTTGGGGTCCATATTG
>CAYGPT010000069.1:0-18620 GCA_964351755.1 uncultured Rhodobacterales bacterium
GCGTTTCGAAGCCCATGCGGATCAGTTCGACCAAACCACCGCAAAGCACGGCCTGTTCGCCGAACAGGTCGGTTTCGCACTCTTCGCGGAAGTTGGTTTCGATAATGCCGGAGCGTCCACCACCGATGGCCGAGCAGTAGGAGAGGCCGATTTCGAGCGCCTTGCCCGATGCGTCCTTGTCCACCGCCACAAGGCAGGGCACGCCGCCACCTTTGACATATTCGCCGCGCACGGTGTGGCCGGGGCCCTTGGGCGCCATCATGATGACGTCGACGCCCGCCTTGGGCTCGATCAGGCCGAAATGCACGTTGAGGCCGTGGGCGAAGGCGATCGCTGCCCCCTCGCGGATGTTGTCGTGTACGTACTTGCGGTAGGTGTCGGCCTGCAGTTCGTCGGGCATGGTGAACATAATCAGGTCAGCCCATGCGGCGGCTTCGGCGATACCCATTGTTTTCAGGCCTTCGCCTTCGGCTTTTTTGATCGAGGCCGAGCCTTCGCGCAGCGCCACGACGACGTTCTTTGCGCCAGAATCGCGCAGGTTCAGCGCGTGGGCGTGGCCCTGGGAGCCGTAGCCGAGAATGGCCACGTTCATGTCCTTGATCAGGTTGATGTCGCAATCGCGGTCATAATAAACGCGCATATGAGTGTCCTCCGGTTTGGTTTCTGAGTGCGTTATACGTGCGGCATTGCGTCCGGTCAGCGGTATATCTTGAGTATTTTGGACGAAGAGAAGTATAGATCATGCTCAAATTTTAGATTATGCGGCAAATTCATGCTTGATGACACAGACAGACGCATCCTGCGACAGTGGCAGGCCGACCCAAGCCTTGCTCCGGCGGAACTGGCCGAGCGCGCGCGGGTGAGTGTCGGGCAGTTGGTGCGGCGCCAGACCAAGCTGCGCGCTGCGGGGTTGGTCAGGGGCGTGGCAGCGGTGATTGACTGGGCCGCTTTGGGCTATGCGGTCGAGGTGTCCTTGCGCGTGACGCTGGACAAGACCCAGGGCAATGCGTTCGACGATTTTCTGGCCGAAGCGCGCAAGGTCCCCGAAGTCATAGAAATCCAGACTTTTCTGGGCCGCGTCGATGTGCGCCTGTCGGTTATTGCCCGTGATATGGCGCATTATCAGCATCTTTATCGCAGCCGTGTTCTGACCCTGCCGCATATCGCGGATATCGAGGCGCTGATGCATGTGGCGCGCATCAAAAGCGATCTGGCGTTGCCGCTATGATGCAACTGGATGACACCGATTTCGCCATCCTGCGGCTGTTGGCCGAGGATGCGGGGCAGGGGGCGGGCGCTGTGGGTCGGGCCTGTGGTCTGTCCCAACCGGCGGCGTGGCGGCGCATCAAGCGCTTGCGTGATGGAGGTGTGATCAGCGGACAGCGGCTGGTGCTGGACGCCGAGGCGTTGGGGTTCGGCGTGACCGTGTTTCTGGGCGTGAAGCTCGCCACCAAAGGACGCGTCAGCCTTGAGGATTTCGAACGTGCCGTCAGCGCCATTCCCGAAGTACAGACGGTCGAGCATGTGCTGGGGCTTTACGACTACCGCCTGCGCGTTGTCGCCCGTGACCTGCCGGATTTCGAACGGGTGCTGAGGCGTCGCATCATGACCCTGCCCGGCGCGGGCGAGGTTGAAGCCAACGTGCTGCTCAGCGAAGAGCGCAGGCCGGGGCCATTGGGCTAGGCGCTCAGCCGCATGACGCTGGCCTCGTATCCCGAAACGCCAGGGCGGGCGAGGTCGATATGGGCCTTTTCCCGTGAAAGGTCGGGAAACCGGGTCAACAGCTGATCGCGACTGGCGGGCGAGACGGACTTGAGTGCTTCTGGTCCGGGAAACAGGGTTTCCGCCCCGCAACCTTCGGCAAAGACGATGTGGTGCGCATCCAGCAGGATATGGTGATAATCGATGAACGCCCGCGGGTCGCGCCGGATTGTCCGGTCGTTGACCAGATGCTTGGCGGCGACCAGCACCTCATTGGCGCCGAACATCAATTCCGCCATGGGCCCGCGCACCAGCATCCGGTGATTGGGTGACACCCACAGGTCACGGATATTGCCTAGCGCCCCTGCCTTAAGTCGGATCGGGGCATTGTCGGTGCGCGCAGGACAGCGCTTTTTGCCCGCCCAACGGATCGGTTGTGGCCCTGCATCCAGCGTATTGACCAAGTCCCCCTCCGCCAGGGTTTCCACATGGCGCGGCCCGTCCGGTGTCTCGATCAGGGTGCCGCGGGCAAAGCAGATGACAGTCAGCAGGTTGATTTCATCGTCAAATGTGCCGTCGCCCACCTCGACACCGTCGATGCTGCCGTCGCCGTCCAGATCCAGATCCTCGACCGTGTCGATCTTGATCGGGCCGGACTGGGTCGCCAGCGTGGTCAGAATATCGACACCGGCCAGTACGGTCATGTCACTCAGCACGGGGGCCGCCGGATCGCTTGAGGTCAGCGGACCTGCATCGAATTGCAAATAGCGATCGCCCATATTGTTGCGTCCGGTGCCAAGGTCTGCGCCCTGGCCGGGGGCTGGGCCCGCATAGGTGTAAAGCGGTGTGTCGTAGTAATAATCCGTGGCGTTGTCATAGACGGTTACGCCTGTGATGACGCTATTGGCGTTCAGCGAGCCGTCGGGGTTGGCCCCTTCGACGTGAAAGACGATGATGTCATTGGCTTCGAACACGGCTGACCCGTTATGGATCAACAATTGACCCCCGCCCGTGGCGGCGGTGTTCGTTTGTGGGTCGCCAATGATGCTGAAGCCGTTCAGCAACAAAGTCGTGTCTGCCATAACCTGCCTGCCCCGGCGCGTACGTTGCGCGCCGATTAACCGTTGCGGCAAATATCAAGCCGAAATGTGGCGGAAATGGGGCAGGGGGCCCCGGACCCGTAGCGCGCGGGCCCGCCATGTGGCCTTCGTGCCGCACCGCGCCGCCGGTCCGATCGTGCCAAAAGCGTTCCTTTCGGCGACAAGGAACGGCGCGCTGGTGCCATTGTATACCGACATAGTCTTTGCCGTATGCCACCCGGCGCTATATGAGCCGAGGAAAGAGGAGAGAACCATGCCTGCATTGCTTGATACCGTCGACCCGCAGGGGCTCGAAGAATTTTCGGTGGTTTTCACCGACCGCTCGCTGAACTCGATGAGCAAGGCGTTTCAGGGCGTGATGAACGACATCTCGTCCATGCTGAAAGAGGTCTATGCCGCGGACGCGGTCGTCATCGTCCCCGGTGGCGGGACATTCGGGATGGAGGCGGTCGCGCGCCAGTTCGGGCGTGGCGCAGATGTGCTGGTGGTGCGCAACGGCTGGTTTTCCTATCGTTGGTCCCAGATTTTCGAGATGGGCGGGCTGACGGCGTCGACCAATGTGCTCAAGGCGCGCCAGACCGGCAATGCCAGTCCCTCGCCCTTTGCGCCCGCCCCGATCGACGAGGTGGTCGAAACCATCCGCACCCAGAAACCGGACGTCGTCTTTGCCCCGCATGTGGAAACCAGCGCAGGCGTGATCCTGCCGGATGACTATGTGGCTGCCATGGCGGCTGCCGCCCACGAGGTCGGTGCGTTGATGGTGCTGGATTGTATCGCTTCGGGCTGTGCATGGGTCGATATGCGCGGACTTGGGGTCGATGTGTTGATCTCTGCCCCGCAAAAGGGGTGGAGTGCCTCGCCCTGTGCAGGTCTTGTGATGTTGTCGGAGCGCGCCGTGGCGCGGTTGGAGGAGACGACATCGGACAGTTTCGCCATCGACCTCAAGAAATGGCATCAGATCATGATGGCCTATGAAAATGGCGGCCATGCCTATCATGCGACTATGCCGACGGATGCCTTACGGGATTTTCGCGATACGATGAAAGAGACGCAGGCGTATGGCTTTGTCAAACTCAAGGACGCGCAATGGGCGCTGGGCAATGCGGTGCGCAAGATGATGGCCGACAAGGGTGTGACCTCGGTCGCCGCCGAAGGGTTCGGCGCGCCGGGCGTTGTGGTCAGCTATACCAGTGATCCGGACATTCAGACCGGAAAACGCTTTGCGGCCGAAGGCATGCAGATCGCCGCAGGTGTGCCGCTGCAATGCGATGAGCCTGCGGATTTCCGCACTTTCCGCATCGGGTTGTTCGGCCTCGACAAGCTATATGACGTGGATGGCACGGTAGCGCGGCTGGGCCGCGTGGTCGATCAGGTCTTGTGAAGAAGCAACGAACGCTGCCGGGCTGAAGCCCGGCCTACGCCTTGCCCGAGGGTGCGCGCGTGCCAAGACCGAGCTGCATCAACGTCTTGCGCACCGGCGTCACCTGATGCAGTGCAGTCAAGCCAAAAGCGCGGGCGTCCCGCGCAAGCGGTGATTTCGCCTGACTGGCCCGGTTCAGCAGGTCGATTCCCGTCACCCGCATGCGGATGTCGCCGAAGCGCGCCTTGTGATAGGCGTCAAGCATATGCGCGTCCCCCAGTTCCCCGCGGCTGGCTGTGGCGAGGTGCAGCAGGGTGCCTGTGTCCGCAAGGCTCATGTTCAAACCCTGCGCCCCGATCGGTGGCACCACATGTGCGGCCTCTGCGATCAGGGCAAGTCGGGTGCCTGACAGACGTTCGGCATATTGGCTGATGATGGGCCAGATCGTGCGGCGCGAGGCAAGGGTGAGCGGGCCCAGCATCTGACAGCTACGCGTCGTCATCTCAGCCTCGAAATCGGCCACATCCGCGCCCATCCGCGCCATGCTGGCAGCCCCGTCATCCATCCAAACCACAGCTGACGACGGCATCCCCTCGTGATCGGGCAGCGGCACGAGCGTAAACGGTCCGCCCGTCTGGTGCACTTCCGTCGAGATGTTTTCGTGCGGAATGGGGTGCGTGACGGCAAAGGCCAGCGCCTTCTGCCCATACCTTTTGGTGGTCACCCCGATGCCGGCGGCCTGCCGCATGGGCGAGGCGCGACCATCCGCAGCGATCACCAGTTTCGCCGATACTCGGGTGCCATCGCTCAGCCCCACACGTGCTTCCGCCGTGCGGGCCAGCAGGTTGGTTGTGCCGACGCCGGGGCGGAAATCCACCGTGTCGAGGGCCGCCAGCCGCGCCACCATCTCGCGCCGCAGCCGCCAGTTGGGCAGGTTCCAACCAAAGGGCAGGTCAGAAACGTCCGAGGCCAGAAACGATTTCACCTCGCGCGCAGAGCCATCCGTGCCCCCCGCATCGACGATGCGCATGACGTTGAGCGCCGTGGCGTGGGGTTCAAGCGACTGCCACAGGCCTGCGCTTTCGAGCAGGGCGCGCGCCGGTTGCAACATGGCGGTCGTGCGCATGTCTGCCCCTTCGGCCTCTCGCTCTGTCACCGGCGGAGCGGGATCGACGCAGATCACGTTGAATCCGGCTGTGCCGAACGCGGCCGCCGCCGTCAGGCCGGCGATTCCGCCGCCCGAGATCAAGATGTCGCATTGGATCATATCTGTCATGTTGTGCCTCGCTTTACCGTCAACGTATGCCGTCGCGAGCGCAGGCCAAGGTGGCATCCTGTCCTACCCCACAAGGCGGCCCAGAAAGCCGGTCAGATCGTCGGTGTGGTGGTGGATGTGATCATGCGGGTCGGGGTCAGGGGCGACGTGTACGGTTTTCATCCCCAGCCCGTGCGGCACGGCCAGATTGCGCACATCATCTTCGAACATCGCTCCGGTGCGCGGCTCAAGCCCATCGCGGGCAAAGATCTGATCGAATGCGTTTTTGTCGGGTTTGGGGTGATAGCCGGCATGTTCCACCCCGTAGACTGCGTCAAACAGCCCCGACAGGCCCCGCGCGGCCAGCACCTGTTCGGCATACGGGGCCGAACCGTTGGTATAGACGATGCGGCGCCCGGGCAGGTCGCGGATGCGCGCGGCAAGATCAGGGTCGGGGGTCAGCACATCAAAGGAGATGTCGTGCACGTCCACAAGGTAGGGATCGGGATCAAGGTCGTGTTCACGCATCAACCCCGCCAGCGTCGTGCCGTGAGTGCGCCAGTAGTGCACCCGCAGACGATCCGCTTCGGCCTTGTCCACACCGAGGGCGTCCATCACATAGGCCGTCATGCGCAACTCGATCTGGTCGAACAGGCGGGCAGAGGGGTGATAGAGCGTGTTGTCGAGGTCAAAGACCCAATGGCGCACGTGGGAAAAATCGGCTTTCGGCATAGTGCCGGTTTTAGGGGGCATCGGCGGTTGCTGCAACAGCAATAGGGTTGCACGAGGCCCGCTCTGCGCCCTAGGGTGAGGAAATTCAACGATTTCGTGATCTACTATGCCTGCGCCCCGTCCTCCCAGCACCGATGCTTATTCCCTCATCCTTGAGGCGATCGACATCGGCACCTATCGTCCCGGCGATCGCCTGGTGGAAAGCGAGTTGGCGGACAGGTTCGGTGTGTCGCGCACGCCGGTGCGCGAGGCATTGCAGCGTCTGGAAACCCAGTCACTGCTGGCACGAGACGGGCGCAGTCTGATCGTGGCCTCGTTGGATCACAACCAGATGTCCGAGCTTTACGTTGTGCGCCGCGAGTTGGAGGGGTTGGCCGCCGCGTTGGCCGCGCGCCATGCCACCCCGGAAGAGGTCCGTATCCTTCGCGAGATGGTCGAGGAGGACAATGCGCTGATCGGCGACCCGGCGGCCTTGTCGCGGGCCAACCGGCGGTTTCACAAGCAGATCCATCTCGCCTCGCACAATCGCTACCTCGTGCAACAGCTTGACCTTGTGCACCGCACCATGGCGCTAATGGCGACGACCTCGCTGGCTGCGGTGGGGCGCACGCAGATCGCGCAATCCGAGCACGATAGAATCGTTTCCGCGATCGAGGCCAAGGACGAGGCCGCCGCCGGTGCCGCCCTGCGCGAACACATTTCGGTCGCTTTCATGACCCGCCTCAAGCAGGATGCGAATCGACGCAAGGACGAAGGCTAGGCGTCTTCTGCGCCGTGCCCGTGTTGGGTCTTGTCCCAATAGAACGGGTCCGTGACCAGTTCATAAAGCGCCTTGTAGCTCGCCAGTGCACCCAGCGGAAAATAGAACACAAGGGTCAAGACCCACGGCATCAAGTGGCGATGGTCCCGGTCGGACACGGCGAGCATCCCGATGGTGATGTTCAAAACTTCGGTTGCGACAAAGAATAGGGCAAGGGGCCAGATGACGCTTGATCCCAGCGTGATCACCACCGGATGCGGCAGGCCGAAGGCAGGCAACCAAAAGCTCCACAACAAAGGCAAGGCGGCAAACTGGGACACGGTGGCCAGAAACATGGCCTGAACGCCAAGAAAGCGCATGAACCCCAGATCGCGCAGCAGCGCAGCGGGGTTCCGCATGTGCACGCAATAGGTGATGAGGTAGCCTTTGAGCCAGCGCGAGCGTTGCTTGACCCACGGCCACGCGCGGCAATTCGCCTCTTCGAACGTGGCGGTTGGGATCAGTTCGGTGCGATATCCTGCGCGTGCAAGGCGGATGCCCAGATCGGCGTCTTCGGTCACGTTATGTGCGTCCCAGCCGCCCAGTTCCTCAAGGATAGGGCGGCGAAAGAAAAGTGTTGTGCCCCCGAGGGGCAGCACAAGGCCAAGCCGGGCGACACCCGGCAACACCAGGCGCCACCAGCTTGCATATTCGATGGTGAAACAGCGGGCGATCCAATTTTGGCGCGGGTTGTAATAGTCCAGGATGCCCTGCACGCAGGCGACCTTGGGATCGGCATGGGCGAAATGAGTGACAACCTTTTCCAACTGGTCGGGCTCCGGCGCATCCTCGGCATCCCACACACCCACGATGTCGCCGTGGCAAAAATCGAGTGCGTAGTTCAGCGCACGTGGTTTGGTGGTCACGGTGCCGTCGTCTGGCACTTCGATCACCCGCATCCAGTTGGGCAAGGTGGTGCGCGCAAGGGTGGCGCGGGTCACCGTGTCCTTGGCCTCAAGCACCAGCACAACCTCTAGCAATGCTTTGGGATAGCTCAGTTTTTCAAGGCGTCGGATCAAAGCCTCGGCGATATGTTCTTCGCGGAAGAGCGGCACCATGACGGACACACGTGGCAGAAGGTCCCTGCGCACCTTGGGCAGCGGTTCGGCCCGCGCCGGTACCCGGTGGCTGACCAGTGCTGCGAGTGCGAGGGCCTTGAGCGTGGTGGTCATCGCCAGAGTCAGCAGAGCCCAGCCAATGATCGCCGTCGCGACCCATGCCGGAAACAGCACGCACACACCGACCGTCAGCGCACCTACCATTGCCAGCCGCATCTTGCCGATGGTCGCGCGTGGGGACCATGTACGGCATGACAGATGCGCAGGCAGTTTGGTGACCGCCCGATGTGCCAGTTCCGCGCCGTGCAAGGCACCGATCTGGCGGTTGATCTGGTCCTGATCCGCGATCACGGGCAACAGGTCGGGCGCATCCACGGGCAGGGCGGCGGCCAATGCCCCGATACGGTCCGGCCGGGTCGTTGCGACCAGAAGCGTGTTGCCGAACCAGCGCCACGGCACAATGCTGAACCGCTGGCATAGGTCCGCGGGGATCACGGCGGCCATGTTGGCCTTGGGTGGATCAAGCGCCAGGTCGATGTGGTCCGCGTCATGTTGAATGGCCAGCGCGGCCAGCACATCTTCGCGATTGATATGCCCTTCGGCGACAAGGATTTCACCCAAGGGCGCGTCGATGCGGCGCTGCGTCGCCAAGGCGCTCAGCAAGGTGGCCTGGCTGATCAGCCCTGCATTCACCAATTGCCGCCCCACCGGCAAGACGGGACGTTCCCACCGGGAAACGGGGCGGGGGGCGGACAGGCGCAGTAACGGGTCGCTCATGGCGGGATCGGAACCTCTGGGTCGGTCCTCACCTTGCGCACGCGTGGTTAATGAAGTCTTAAGTCTTGGGTTTTGTTAAAGGTGTGTAATCAAAGAGCGCCTATTTGGGCGCATTACTCGCCATAAGCGAGAATTAAGCCACACGATCCTGCATTGCCGCAGCGAACCGTTCGAACAGGTAATAGCTGTCCTGCGGTCCGGGGCTTGCCTCGGGGTGGTATTGTACGGAATAGACCGGCTTGCCCGTGACGCGGATTCCGCAGTTGGAGCCGTCAAACAGCGACAGGTGCGTCTGTTCGACGCCCTCGGGCAGGGTCTGGGCGTCCACGGCAAAGCCGTGGTTCATCGAGGTGATCTCGACCTTGCCGGTCTCGAGGTCCTTGACCGGATGGTTGGCCCCGTGATGGCCGTGGTTCATCTTGATCGTCTTGGCCCCAAGGGCCAGTGCCAGCATCTGGTGACCAAGGCATATGCCGAAAACGGGCAGGTCGCGGGCCAGAACATCGCGGATCATCGGCACGGCATAGACGCCCGTGGCCGCGGGATCGCCCGGACCGTTGGACAAGAACACGCCATCGGGATCGTGGGCCATTACCTCTTCGGCGGTGGCCGTTGCGGGCAGGACGGTCACGTTGCACCCGGCTGAGGCAAGGCAGCGCAAGATATTGCGCTTGGCCCCGTAATCGATGGCGACCACGTTATGTTTGGGCGCGTTCTGGGGCGTGTACCCGTCAGGCCAGGCCCACCGCATTTCGTTCCAGCGGTAGGACTGGGCGCAGGTGACGTCCTTGGCCAGATCCATGCCCTCCAGCCCGGCAAAACCGCGGGCGGCGGCCACCAGGGCGGCGGTGTCGAAATTGCCTTCGGGGTCGTGGGCAAGGGCCACATGAGGGGCACCGGTCTGGCGGATGGCACGTGTCAGGCGGCGCGTGTCGACGCCGCCGATGGCGAAACGTCCGCGCGCGGCAAGCCATGTAGACAGCGTGTCGGCAGCGCGCCAGTTCGACGGGTCGGTGGGCATCCATTTCACGACCATGCCGCTGGCGACAGGGTCCCCGGTTTCGTCATCTTCGGGGTTCACGCCGACATTGCCGATATGGGGAAAGGTAAAGGTCACGACCTGCCCGGCATAGGATGGGTCAGTCATGATTTCCTGATAGCCTGTCATGGCGGTGTTGAAACACAACTCGGCCACAGTCTGGCCCGTGGCCCCAAAGCCGGTGCCGAAAAACAGGGTGCCGTCCGCAAGGGCAAGGCAGGCGGTGGGCGTCTCGGGGACAGCGGAATACATGGGCGGACCTTTGCGTGCAGGGTGGGGCGATCAGGCGCGGGGCGGCAAATTGAGCGGAAACTAATGGCAGGCGCAGATGGGGTCAAGCGGGATCGAAATTTTGTAGTTACAAGCAATTTCAATGGGTTAGACGCAGCGTCATGGCTTGCCTCAAATTCGCCCATCGCCTATGTATGGTCACTTAACACCTGACCCTTGCGATGGACATCACATATGGATTTGCGCACCAAGATTTCGGCCGCCCTCAAGCAGGCGATGAAAGACAAGGATGCAGACCGACTGTCGACCCTGCGGCTGATCAATGCCGCGATCAAGGACAAGGACATAGACGCCCGTGCCGCCGGTCAGGAAGACGGCGTACCGGATGGTGAAGTGCTTGCGATCCTTGGCAAAATGTCCAAACAACGGATCGAGAGCGCCCGGACCTATGAAGAAGGCGGACGGCTGGATCTGGCTGAACGCGAGATGGGCGAAATCAAGGTGATCGAGGAATTCCTGCCTCAGCAGTTGGATGAGGACGCATCGGCCAAGGCCGTGGATGCCGCGATTGCCGAGGTGGGTGCCGACGGCATCCGCGACATGGGCAAGGTCATGGGCGTGCTCAAGTCGAAATACATGGGCCAGATGGATTTCGGTGCTGTCGGTCCGATGGTCAAGGATCGGCTTTGTAATTGACCGCGCCGTGCGGACGACACGTCCGCCTTACCGGGTGAGCGCACGCACGAGATCATCGTAAAGGGCGATGCGTTCGTCTTCGCTCAGGAATGCGCCGATCTCGACTTCGCGGCCCATGCCCTTGAGCGTAATGTATTGGGGCACAGGCCCCTCGGTGTCGTACTTGGTCACTTGCGTCCAATAGCGGTTGCAGTCCCAGGCCTGGGTGTCGCCTTTTGGATTGGTGCGCACCAGATGCGCGAGTTCATCGTCCAGCGTCAGCACCTCGATGATCTGGCGCGTCTTCCGGTTGCGTTGCAAGGCATAGTACAGACCCCAGACCGCAAGCATCAGAAAGGGCATCAACCCCCAAAGAACGACGCTGCCCAGCAGCGGCAAGGCCGGGATCAGGATCATCGTGAAGGTGAACAGGACCACCGCCGCCATGCCTGTTTGCGGCAAGGAGTTGTGCGGCCAGAGTTGCAACTCTTGCCGGGGGGCGTCTGTAGGTGTTGTCCAGCGGTAGGGCATGACTAAGTTATATGCCCCCTGCGCGCAATGTCGAAGGGCAGGATGTCGCGGGCCATGCCCTAGGCCTGCGTCGACCCTTTATAGTTCGATGGCGGCAGAGGGCTGCGTCAGCGACGATTGCTCTGGCTCAAGGCTCCGCTGCTGGACGGTGCCCGAGGCAAGTTCCTGCCGATAGACTTTCAGCAGACCCTTGGTCCCGTCCGGCAGGCCAGCGATCAGGCCAAGGTTGCGCTCGCCCGCCGCTTCGGCCCGCAGGTAGGAGCTGGTCAGCAGGTGACGCTGAAAACTGGTCAGCGTGCCCGTTTCCTCATAGCCCATATAACGCTGGTAATCGGAAATGGCGCTGCGCGTGGCGGGGCCGACGCGGCCATCGACGGTGCCGGCATCAAACCCGAAATAGTTGAGCGAAGACTGAATGTCGCGCCCTTCGGTCGTCGCCGGGATGCTGGGGCGATACGTCTTTTTCGGTGTATAGCTGCGCGGCTGGGATGCATAGGTTTGCGGCGCTGCGGTGCGGGCGCGCAGGCGTTGCTGTTCCTTGTTCTTGCGCACCTCTTTCTGGATGATCGCGCCTGCGACGCCCCCAAGAAGCGCACCGGCGATGAAATCCTTGCCATCGGCGGCAGCCCGGCTGGCGGGGACAAGGGCGAGCGAGGCCGCAAGAACGGCGGATGTGAGTTTGGTCGACAGCATATCAATATCCTTTTCGTGTTGATCCTGCGGCAGACGGGGCAGGCGTGTCATGCAAGCGCAAGGCGCGTTGCACACTTGGTTCGGAATATGATGCCAACCGCGCGCCGAGGAAGGGGCATTCGCGCGAAGCAGGGCTACTGCGCGGGCTCGCGCCCATCGGGCCGGGTCGGTGCGCGGCGATCTGCTGGAATGGACGTGTTGTTATTGCATAACAGAGCTGTGAATGAACCGATTTACTGGAGTCGACGCATCGTGCACCGCTGCCCAAACCCTCAGAGTCCTTTGGCGAGAAGAAGATCGTGTCGTCGACACGGCAAAGCTGAGTGCGGCGCACACGCGTACTGAATCTATGCATCGCAGCATGCGACAGCCCAGCATGGTGGGTCATTTGTCTGACACACCCGCCAAAGAAAAAGGCCCCGGCGCTATGCCGGGGCCCTTGTTCGGTCTGCAGTCCGGATCAGGACTTTTCAGGTTCGTATTGCGCATCCCTTGGATGCTCGTTACCCGCCCATTCCTCGATCGAGTCTGGATAGCGGTGCGACTTGTCCCAGTCCGACTGTTTCGGCAGGATTTCGAATGTGTGCTCTGGCGGCGGGCTGGGCAGGGTCCATTCCAGCGTGTCCGCATATTCGTTCCACGGGTTGTTCTGCGTGACCTTCGCGCCTTTCAGCAGAGAATAGGCCATCACCCCGAAGAAGAACAGGAACGATGCGAAGGACAGGAACGCGCCCCACGACGACCATTCATTCCAGTAGGCGAACGCCTCGGGATAGTCGATGTAGCGACGTGGCATACCCTGACGACCCAGAAAGTGCTGCGGGAAGAATGTCAGGTTGGCCCCGATGAACATGGTCCAGAAGTGCACCTTGCCCGCCCATTCAGGATACATGCGGCCCGTCATCTTGGGGAAATAGAAGTAGATCCCCGCAAAGATGCAGAACACCGCGCCCAGCGACATCACGTAGTGGAAGTGCGCCACGACATAGTAGGTGTCGTGATAGTAGCGATCGACCGCCGCCTGGGACAGCACGATGCCGGTCACGCCGCCCAGCGTGAACAGGAACAGGAACCCGAAGGCCCAGAGCATTGGTGTCTTGAGTTCCACCGACCCGCCCCACATGGTCGCGATCCAGGAAAAGATCTTGACCCCCGTGGGCACCGCGATGACCATCGTCGCCAGCATGAAGTAGGCTTGCTGGTTCAGCGACATGCCCACCGTGTACATGTGGTGCGCCCACACGACAAAGCCCAGAACACCGATGGCGATCAGCGCCCAGACCATCGGCAGGTAGCCGAAGATCGGCTTGCGCGAGAATGTCGCGATGATGTGGCTGATGATGCCGAAGCCGGGCAGGATGATGATGTAGACCTCGGGGTGGCCGAAGAACCACAGGATGTGCTGGTAAAGCACCGGGTCGCCGCCACCGGCAGGGTCAAAAAAGGTGAAACCAAAGTTGCGGTCCATCAGCAGCATGGTGATCGCGCCCGCCAGAACCGGCAGCGACAGCAGGATCAGCCAGCTGGTGACAAAGATCGACCATGAAAACAGCGGCACCTTGAACAGGGTCATCCCCGGCGCGCGCATGTTGAGGAAGGTGGTGATCATGTTGATCGCACCCAGAATCGACGATGCGCCCGACACGTGGACCGCAAAGATCGCAAGGTCCATCGACATGCCCTGTTCGTTGGTCGACAGCGGCGGGTAAAGCACCCAGCCCACGCCTGACCCAAGCTGCCCGTTGCCACCCGGTGCCAGCACTGAACAGACCGCGAGCGTGGTGCCCGCAACATAAAGCCAGAAAGACAGGTTGTTCATCCGCGGGAACGCCATGTCCGGCGCGCCGATCTGCAAGGGCATGAAATAGTTGCCAAAACCGCCAAACAGGGCGGGGATGACCACAAAGAACATCATCAGGATGCCGTGGCCCGTGATCAGCACGTTCCACAGGTGCCCGTTGGGGGTGCAATACGCTTCGGAGGCGAAGAACCGCGCGCCCTCCATGCACATATACTGGACACCGGGGTCCATCAGCTCAAGCCGCATGTACACGGTGAAGGCCACCGAGATGAAGCCGACAAAGGCCGACACGATCAGGTAGAGAATCCCGATGTCCTTGTGGTTGGTGGACATGAACCAGCGGGTAAAGAAACCGCGCTCGTCTTCGTGCTCGTGGCCGTGGATGGCTGCGTCTGCCATGCGGTGCCTCCTAAATATGTGTTTCGCGCACGTGCAGGGTTCCCGACCGCACGTGGAGTCTGGAGTGTTTTAGAGTTTTGCGGCGAACGCTTCAATGAGAGATCGCACATTTGACCGGGATAGATTGTCGCGCATGGCGCGCGCGGGTCCGCGGGCAATGACGACCTAGCGATGACCCTGTCGCGTTCGCATGGGCAATGGCGGTGGCGCGGCACCCTTGTCTGCGGCGCGTGCCAAAGCCCGCACGCGCAGGTCATCCACCAGGACAAGGGCTTCGTGTTTGCGCAGGATGATGCGGGCAGAGTGCCGGTTGCGCGATGTTTCAAGGGTGATCCCTTGGGCAAACTGCCATAGGCCGATCGCGTCGGCTGCCTCCGTGCGCCCGCTTTCGATGTTCAGAAAGCTTTCGCTCCAATAGCCGTTGGCCATGACAAGCACATGATCGGCGAAGAGCAGATGGTAATAGGTGACGCCGCCGCGCGGTATTTCTTCATGCGCAAAACCGGCGGCTTGCAGGTGACGCGCACGCAATAGAACCTGCGCGCTGCCAAACAGTGCCTCGGCATAGGCAGAAGTGTAGAGCAGGCAATGCGCAGGCGACAGGCGGATATTCCGGGACGCCCCGTACAAGGCACCGTCGACGGTGAGTGGCCTGTGTTCCGGCGTGCGCAGCAACTCCGCAGCTGACAGGTGCCGCGAGCAGATGCCCAGCAACGGTTGCATGCCATGGTCATAGGTCGGGATCACATCCCCCGGACGCAGTTCATCTACCCGTTTTTCGCCGCGTTTGGTCAGGATGATCGTATCATCCGTGAAACAGGCTACGTTCGGGGTGTCCGGCGTCGGTGTGGTTTCGACGAAGGTGCCGTTCGCATCGCGGGCAAAGGCTACACCGTTTGGCGAATTGCTGTTGATGCTTTCGCCGCTGCCCAGTTGCGTGGTGCCCGGAAAGCCGTTGGGAAGGGTCGGCGCGCGCGGCGGCTGACCGTAGGACAGGACGATATATTCGCCGGTGCTGGTATCCACCAGAAAGATGCTATCGAACTTCTGTCCTTCGCCATCGGGGATGAAGTTTCCGTTTTCGGCGATGCCCGCGTTGTAGAAACCCGCAGGAGGGGCGCCGGTATAATTTCCGACGATTGTGGCCGTATCACCATCATTGATGATGTCGCCGGGACCAAAGGCGTACAACTGGCCGTTCGTCTGCGACCACACCTCGTAACCGTCCAGCGACACGGGCGCACCAGAGGTGTTGCCAAGCTCGATGAACTCGTCGGCCTTGTTGGTGTTACCGTCACCATCCGTGTCTATTGCCGATCCGCCCGCGTTGTCAGCGAGGATTTCGCTGATGAACAGGCCGTTCAAAAAATCTGCCATTGGTTACTGCTCTTTTGTGGTTAATCGAAATTAACCACGGCAGGGGGCGCAAATGAGGCGCGCTTGCGAAGCTATTGGGGCAAATCCGGGACCATGTGGCGTCGATCGTTCAGGTCAGGTTTGACGCGCAAATACCTGATGAAACGTGGTTTTCAGGGCGATATCCACGTCGTCCATGCCAACGGGCAAGCCCAGATCGACAAGGCTGGTCACGCCATGATCGCGGATGCCGCAGGGCACGATACCGTCGAAATGGGTCAGGTCAGGGTCGACATTGATCGAAAGGCCGTGAAAGCTGATCCACTTGCGCAGCCGGATACCGATGGCCGCAATCTTGTCTTCGGCTGGTGAACCGTCAGGCAGGGGCGGCCGCTCGGGGCGTCGCACCCAGACACCGACGCGGCCTTCACGGATTTCGCCCTTGACGTTGAAGGTCTCAAGCGTGGCGATCACCCATGCCTCAAGGTCCTGCACAAAGGCGCGCACATCGCGCCCGCGCCGCCCCACATCCAGCAGTGTATAGGCCACCCGCTGGCCGGGTCCGTGATAGGTATATTGCCCGCCGCGCCGTGTGTCATAGACCGGAAAGCGGCCCGGATCGGTCAGGTCGGCGGATTTGGCGGACGTGCCGGCAGTGTAAAGGGGGGGATGCTCCACCAGCCATATGCATTCACCCGCTTCGCCGGCGGCAATGGCGTTCGCGCGCGCCTCCATCCAGCGTTCCGCTTCGCGATATTCGGTCAGACCGGAAGAGGTGATCCACTCGACCATTCGCGTCAGGCCGTATCACCTTGGGCGACCTGTCGCAAAAGCTTGGCATAGGTTTCGACACCCTGCGCCCCGGTCACGAGGTATTTGCGGTCAAATATGATCGACGGCACGCCCGAGATGCCGCGCGAGGTCCAAAAGGTTTCTTTCTCACGCACGGACTCGACCAGTGCGCCCGACTCCAACACCTCGGCCGCCGCGGCGCGGTCGATGCCGACGGTTTCGGCGATGTCGAGCAGGGTGTCGATATCCGAAACATCCTTCTGGTCGGAAAAGTGGGCCTGAAACAGCGCCATTTTCAACGGATGCTGCAATCCTTGGGACAAAGCAAAATCCAGCAGCTGATGCGCGGCGAAACTGTTGACGATTCGGCTGTCGGGCGAAAAGGCAAAGTCGATCCCAAGCGATTGCCCGATGCCGCGCAGGGTTTCGCGGTTCTGTGCGGATTGTTCGGGCGTGCTGCCGTATTTCTCGGCGATATGCTCGGTCAGGTTCTGACCTTCTGGGGCCATTTCGGGGTTCAGCTCGAACGGATGCCACAGAACGCGTGCACCCATGCCGGTGGCGCCAAGTGCCTGTTCCAGCTGGCGAAATCCGACGATACACCACGGGCACATCACGTCAGACACGATGTCGATCTGGATGACGGGCGCGGCGGTTTCATCGGACATCGGGCAGCTTTCGTTCAATGCATATACACCTCCCTACATCACGCGCGTGCGCCCGAAATTCAAGGTCGGCGCGCCAAAGTGACAAAGGTAGGGAATTTATGACTTTGCGAATCTCCTTCAGGTGGTACCCTTCGTGCGTATTCTCAGGAGGACTTTACATGTTCAGCAAGACCATTACGGCCTCGGTACTGGCACTTTCGGTTGCTCTGGTGCCTGCCAGCCGCGTTGCGGCGGATGCGGGCGATTTTGTCGCTGGTGCCATCATCGGCGGCATCGTCGGCCACGCGGCCACGAAACAGAACCAGCGCAAAAAGGCGGCCACGCGCACCTACAGCCGTCCGCGCATCCCTTCCACGCAGGAAGGACGCGAAATTCAGGCCTCGCTGAACTATTTCGGCTTCAACGCAGGCACAGTAGATGGTCAGTTGGGTCAACGAACGCGCAATGCGGTCTCGTCCTATCAGGCCTATATGGGCTATCCGTCCACTGGCTATCTGAGCCCGTTCGAACAGAACCTGCTGATCAGTTCGTATAACCGTGCCCAGGCGGGCGGCTATGCGGTCACGCAACAGGTCGCAAGCAATCCCGACGGAACGCGCGGACTGCTAAAAACCTACCGCGCCGAACTGGCGGGCCAGACCGCTCCGGTGCAGCAAGGCACGACCATCGTCGTCGCGCCGCAACCCACAGCGCCTGCCACCACGACGACAACCACAACCGTTGTTGCCGCGGCCCCCGCGCCGGCGGCGCCTGCCGCAGGTCTGCCCAGCTTCCTTGGCAATGGCGCGACGCCTTCGCTGGCCTCGCATTGCAACACCGTGTCGCTTCTGACCAATACCAATGGCGGCTTTACCACGGCGGCGGCGATGACTGATCCGAATGTTGCGCTGAACGAACAGTTCTGCCTCGCGCGCACCTATGCGATCGCCACCAGCGAGAATATGATCTCCAAAGTGCAGGGGTTCACGCCTGACCAGATTGCAAGCCAGTGCAAGCAGTTCGGCCCGGCCATGCAGCCCCATGTCGCCGCGCTGGCGCTGAAAACGCAGCCGGAAGTGGTGCGCGACGTCGCCTCTTTCATCCTGACGACCGGTATGTCGCCTGCCCAACTCAAGGGCACGGCGCAGATCTGCATGGGCGTCGGATATCGCACCGATGACATGGACGTGGCCCTTGGATCGGCACTGATGCTGTTTGCCATGGGCGATCACGTCTATGGCGAGGTGATGGGGCACCATTTGGCCCAAGGCTTCGGCACTTCGAAACGGGTCGATGCCGCGCGTGTCTGGTATGCCGAAGGGCTCAAGGCCGTGGACAGCGGCGCGCCAGCCGTCTTTGCCCCCGGCCAGCCCGAACGCAACGAACTGTTGCGCAAAGCCTCGCTGAGCCTTGGGACGTCGAATTCCTCGACCACCCCGGTGCAGCCGCTTGTCCAACCTGCATCTTTGCCCAGCTTCGGACTGGTCAGCGAATAGGCCGACGGCTTTACGAAGAACAGGAAACCGGCGCCCCAAGGAGCGCCGGTTTTTCTTTGGTTTTCTCACTTGGCAAGCGATGCGTTCACGGCTAAAGACGCGTCACCAAGTCAAGGCGTGCGGTCGTGGCGGAATGGTAGACGCGCAGCGTTGAGGTCGCTGTGGGGTAACACCCGTG
>CAYGPT010000070.1:0-18276 GCA_964351755.1 uncultured Rhodobacterales bacterium
CCCCTCAAAACAAGGTATCCCTGAGGGCCGTGGTAGACCACCACGTCGATAGGCCAGAGATGTAAGCGCAGTAATGCGTTCAGTTGACTGGTACTAATTGCCCGATAGGCTTGATTTGATCCAGTAAAAGCAAGACTGCATACGTTTTGCGATGAACGATAAGTCGAAAGCATACACAGCTAAAACGAAAGTCGTACGCGACTTGGACAACGTGTTGAGGAATTCAAAGGTCTTTTTTGGTTTGGTGGTCATAGCGCAAGCAAAACACCCGGTCCCATCCCGAACCCGGCCGTTAAGTGCTGTTGCGCCGATGGTACTGCGTCTTAAGGCGTGGGAGAGTAGGTCACTGCCAAACCTAAAAAGCCCTTTGAACTCCTGTATCTCTCTGTCGGTGCGCCTCAGCTTTTGTTTTCAAACATATGGGGCGCGTATTTGGCGCGGGATGGAGCAGCCCGGTAGCTCGTCAGGCTCATAACCTGAAGGTCGTAGGTTCAAATCCTACTCCCGCAACCAAAAATACCACGTAATATCAATGCATTACCGCCCGGAAGGGCGGTCGTTGCATTTATGGGTTTTGCGAAAGTGCTACACTGGTGCTACGTTTGATGCTGCCAATCAAACCGAGCGAGACTCAGCAAAAGAACCAAAAGCAGTCTTTAGCGCCATGTTCAACGCATCGGCAGATTCGCCAAACCGGGCATTCCTCAACTTTAAACTCAGACTAGGTCCAAACGGCTCAATCCTCAGCAGAGCCTTGTTCGTCGTCATCGTTCGCGAACATATGCGCACCAAAGCAGCTACTCGAGCAAACGCAGCGAAATGTCGCTTCGTCCGCACATCTGCCTCTCGGTTGATTGACGACAGGTGTCCGGTCGCAGCAGCGGCCGGTCAGCGCAAAGGCATCATTCTTCAAGAGCCTAAGTATTAGTCAGCCATGTCGCAGGTTGAGAATTGATCCCGCTCCTGTAACCAGCATTTGCCAAAATCTGATAGATTGCTGGCGCTGTTTCGGCCGCTCGGTACATTTAAACGCCTGAGTGCTTTCAAGAGATTCAGCAGCCACGCCCGATCATCTAAATGCTTCCGCTTTATGCGTGCAGTAAAGGGCTCTCGGATCCTGCCAAATCGGTTATGCCGCCTTGTCATCTAGCCGCGCGTTGAGCCGGTTCTGACGGGCGCGCGCGGTACTTCCAGATAGGTCATCGGTGGCGCATCCGGTTGGCGTATCGCGGCCAGTGCTGCGCGCGCCATGAACGTACCACCCTTATCGACATTCTCTGCAATCGAAATGATCGGTGCGCGGAACATAGGCAGGAAATGTGACGGCTCCTTTGCGGCCATGTCGATTTCGGATCCGACGCTTAGCCCCGCCTTTTCCACAGCCGCGACAGCAGCAATTGTTGAAGAGATGGACGCACATAGAATCGCATCTGGCTGCGTCTGTGCGATCATTACGCCAATGGCGGCCTCAATCACATCCGGCTCGGAATCCGAGGTCGCGTCGGTCACGCGCGTGCACTCCAAATCAAACCGTGCCGCCGCCTCTGTCGCTCCGTTCATGATCAGTTGCGCGTAGTTCTGTTCCATCGGAGGGGCCAGAACAGCGATGTTGCGCCGCCCACGCGCGGCAAGCGCCTCAACAGCCAGATTTCCAAAGCGGGCATTGTCGAAATCATACCAAGCATGGTCGATGCCCATGTCGCTTCGCCCATGGGTGACGAACGGAATGCCTTCGGCGTGCAGAAACGCGATCCGCGGGTCCTGTGGAAGCACCTTGTTGATGATCACCGCATCTGCGGACCCTGTGTCTCGCAGATAGCGCAACTGGTCGAGCGGGTCTTCATCGTCGAATGTGGGCGTGACGATCAGATGATAGCCTGATTCCCGCAGTTCTGATGCGAAGGCGTGGATCATGCGCGCTGAATATCCCGTCAGCAGCCGCTCGGGCGACATGAGGAAAGAGATCACGTTGCTGCGCCCCGTACGCAGGCGAACGCCCGCACGATTCGGTCTGTAACCTAGACGTTTGGCCACCGCGCGCACCAGCGTTTTGGTCTCGGCTCCGATGTCCGGCGCGTCGCTCAGCGCGCGACTGACGGTGGTTACGGCCAGACCGGTTTCGACCGCGATGGTCTTGAGCGTCGGGCGCGTCGTTGAGGAAATGCGTGTCATTACGGGCAAGCTACAGCAGATTTATTCGAAAGGCGATATGTGCTTGCCAGATTGAACTGTAACGATATAGCCTGAAACTGTAACGTTACTGATCTGGGAGGACAGACGATGAAAACGACCATAGGTGTGCTGCTGTGCAGCGCCGCCATCACGGGTATGGCTGAAGCCGAAGGTGTTGATCTTGAAGTCATGCACTGGTGGACATCTGGCGGCGAAGCTGCCGCGGTGAGCAAGTTCGCCGAAGCGCTGAACGGCAAGACAGAGCACAACTGGGTCGATGGCGCCATTGCGGGGGGTGGTGACACGGCACGCCCCATCATGGTCAGCCGCATCATTGGTGGCGATCCGCCTGCCGCGTTCCAGTTCAACCATGGCCGTCAGGCCGAAGAGCTGATCGAAGCGGGCCTGATGCTCGACCTGACGGACGTGGCCGAAGCACAAGGTTGGAAAGACATCGTCAACCCACCCACGCTGCTTGATTCCTGCACCGTCGATGGCCGCATCTATTGCGCGCCCGTCAACATTCACTCGTGGAACTGGATGTGGCTGTCCGGTCCGGCCTTTGAAAAAGCTGGCGTCGACATGCCCACCAACTGGGGTGAATTCGTCGCTGCCGCTCCTGCACTGCGCGAGGCCAATGTCACGCCGCTGGCCATGGGTGGACAGGCCTGGCAGCAGTCGGGCGCCTTCAACAACGTCATGACCATCGCCATCGCGGGCCCCGAAGCGTGGTTGTCTGTCATGCGCGACAAGAACGCCGAAACCGTCATGGGTGACGATTACACCCGCGCTTTTGAGTCCTATGCCGAAGCGCGCGCTCTATCGACGGGCATCAGCGTTCAGGATTGGAACCAGGCCACCAACGCGGTTATCACTGGCGAAGCTGGGGCCCAGATCATGGGTGACTGGGCGCAGGGCGAGTTCGCCGTTGCGGGCAAGGTTGCCGGTACGGATTACGGTTGTCTGCCCGGTCTTGGTCTTGGCGCATACCTGCAAACGGGTGGTGATGCGTTCTATTTCCCCAAGCAGGGTGACGCAGACGTCGAAGCCGCACAGAAAGAGCTCGCTGCCCTTCTACTTTCGCCCGAGGTACAAGTGTCTTTCAACTCGACCAAGGGATCGCTGCCGATCCGTGGAGATGTGGATTTGACCACCGTGAACGAATGCACGCAGAAAGGTCTGGACCTGCTGGCCAACGGTCAAACGCTGCCATCGACGGAACAGTTGATTGCCGCTGATACCATCACTCAGCTGAACGATCTGATGACGGAGTTCTGGAATACCCCGTCCATGTCAGCTGCGGATGTTCAGGCGCGTTACGCCGAGATCATCGAAAACGCCACCTGATCTGCGGATCGCATGAGAGGCCGGGGGCACACGCGCTCGGCCTCGCACCCATATTGGTGCCAATGCCAAGGGAGGTGACGCATGGCCATCACCGAAGCCGTAAAGTCCCGGCCCGAGGGTCGCAGCACTAGACTGTCGAAAAAGCCCCTGCGGCTGTTTCATAACTGGCCTGCGAAATTGGCCATGCTGCCGATGATCTTTGTTGCACTCGTGGTATTTCTGGGTGGTACAATCTGGACCGTAACCTATTCATTCACCAGTTCCGGCTTGCTACCCCGACTGCGCTGGGTCGGGCTTGACCAGTACGAACGTCTTTGGTCCACACGCAAATGGCTGGTGTCGATCGAAAATCTGGCACTTTACGGGCTAATCTCAATTATCGGAACGCTGGTCATCGGCTTTGTGCTGGCGGCCCTGCTGGACCGCAAGGTCCGGTTCGAAGACACCTTTCGCACCATATTCCTTTATCCCTTCGCCCTCAGCTTCATCGTTACGGGGTTGATTTGGCAATGGCTGCTCAACCCCGATCTTGGCATCCAGAACGTGGTGCGTGGTATGGGCTGGGACAGTTTTGTTTTCGATCCGCTCAACAACCCGGATCTTGTCATGTACGGCCTCGTCATCGCGGGCCTTTGGCAAGGCACGGGGTTGATCATGTGTATAATGCTCGCCGGTCTACGGGGCATCGACGAAGACATCTGGAAAGCCACGCGGGTCGACGGAATTCCGGTGTGGAAGACCTACGTTGTCGTCATCATCCCGATGATGCGACCGGTGTTCGTCACCGCCCTTGTGCTGATCGCGAGTGGGATCGTGAAACTTTATGATCTGGTCGTCGCCATGACATCGGGGGGGCCGGGAATCAGTTCCGAAGTGCCTGCAAAATACGTCATGCAGGCGACCTTTGGCGGTCAGAACCTCGGGCAGGGCTTTGCCGCGTCGTCGATGATGCTGCTGTCGGTGGTGATCATCCTTGTGCCGTGGGCCTACCTCGAATTCGGAGGGCGCAAGCGTGGCTGATCTGACAGCGAACGTGCGCGCACCCATGTCCGGGCCGCGCGGAGCCAAACCCCAGCGGCGCTTTTCACGTGGAAACATCTTTCTCTACGGCACGCTGATCGTGGTGTCCCTGTATTACCTGTTACCGCTTTGGGTAATGGTGATGACCTCGCTCAAGGGCATGCCGGAAATCCGGGTCGGCAACATCTTTGCCCCACCCATCGAAGTTACCTTTCAGCCGTGGGTCAAGGCCTGGGCCGAGGCATGCACAGGCATCAATTGTGACGGTCTAAGCCGGGGTTTCTGGAACTCGGTCCGTATTCTGATCCCTTCTGTTCTGTTGTCGATCGCGGTGGCCTCGGTCAACGGCTATGCCCTGTCGAACTGGAAATTCCGCGGGTCCGAGACGTTCTTCGCCATCCTGATACTTGGCGCCTTCATCCCCTATCAGGTGATGCTGTACCCCATCGTGATCCTGCTGCGCGAACTGGGCTTGTTCGGATCGGTCTGGGGTCTTGTGCTGGTGCACACCATCTTCGGCATGCCCATACTGACGCTGCTTTTCCGCAACTATTTCGCGGCCATACCCGAAGAGTTGTTCAAGGCCGCCCGCGTCGACGGGGCCGGGTTTTGGGCGATCTATTTCAAGATCATGCTGCCCATGGCGTTGCCGATATTCGTCGTGGCGATGATCATTCAGGTCACGGGCATCTGGAACGACTTCCTGTTCGGCGTGGTCTATGCCCGCCCTGACACCTACCCGATGACCGTACAGCTGAACAACATCGTCAACTCGGTGCAGGGGGTCAAGGAATACAACGTCAACATGGCCGCGACGCTGCTGACGGGGCTGGTGCCTTTGGTCATCTACTTCGTGTCGGGCAAACTGTTCGTGCGCGGCATCGCTGCTGGCGCGGTCAAGGGATAAGGGACATCGCAATGGCATATGACTCGACTGCCGCCGAAGACACGGACGCCTCCGTTTCGGTGCGCGACCTGCAACTGAGTTTTGGCGCGGTTCAGGTCCTGAAGGGCCTCAACATCAACGTGCGGGACGGCGAATTTCTGGTGTTGCTGGGCCCCTCGGGCTGCGGCAAGTCCACGCTGTTGAACTGTATCGCGGGGCTGCTGGACATCACCGATGGCCAGATCTGGATCAAGGGGAAGAATGTCACTTGGGAAGAACCGAAGGATCGGGGCATCGGCATGGTGTTCCAATCCTACGCGCTTTACCCGCAGATGACCGTGCGCGGGAACTTGTCCTTTGGTCTCAAGAACCAACGAATGCCACGGGCCGAGATCGAAAAGCGCGTCGCCCGCGCGGCCGATATCTTGCAAATTGAACCACTGCTCGATCGCAAGCCTGCCGCTCTGTCCGGTGGTCAGCGCCAGCGTGTGGCAATTGGTCGGGCGCTGGTGCGCGATGTGGATGTGTTCCTGTTCGACGAACCGCTGTCGAACCTCGACGCCAAGCTGCGCGCCGAGTTGCGGGTCGAACTCAAGCGGCTGCATGCGGATCTGGCGAACACGATGGTCTATGTGACCCACGACCAGATCGAGGCCTTGACGCTGGCTGACCGCATTGCGGTGATGCGCGGCGGCGTTGTTCAGCAACTGGCCGCCCCGCTGGAAATCTACGACCGCCCCGCCAATCTCTTTGTCGCAGGCTTCATCGGCTCGCCTGCGATGTCGATGCTGGACGGGCACGTCGAGGGCGGTCGGTTCCATGTTGCGGATCAGTCCCTTTCGCTTGACGGCTATGACGGACAGGTGCCTGCGGATGGGAAAAAGGCCATTCTGGGCCTGCGACCCGAACATATCGCAGTAGCGCCTCAAGGCCGCACCGGGCTTGCGGCGACCGTCGACATTGACGAACCCATGGGCGCAGACAAGCTGTTGTGGACCGAAGTGAGCGGCCAGAAAGTATCGGTGCGCGTCTCGGTCGAGGAGTCCTATACACGTGGCAGCCGCATCACATTGTTACCCGCCATGAACAAGGCCAGCCTTTTCGATACAAAGACCGAAGAACGGCTGTAGCCCGGCGCTTACATTCAATCTTTTTCTCACCAAAGATCCGAGGACAGACCATGATTTCCTATCAACTCTACTCGTCGCGCAAATTCGGCACTGCTGCGGAAACCGTTCGCCGGGTCGCCGACATTGGTTACCAAGCCGTCGAAGGCTACGGCGCGCTATTGGGAGACAATGAGAGCCGCAAGGCCCTTGCTGCCGTTCTGTCCGAAACCGGAACGGTGATGCCAACGGCCCATGTCGGTCTCGATACACTTGAGGCGGGCGGCGACATTGCGGGGCAGGTCGCAGATATGGGTGTGGAAACAGTGTTCGTGCCCCATATCGCCGCCGACCTTCGCCCAACGGACGCGGACGGTTGGCGTGCTTTCGCTGCGCGCGTGGAAAAAGCTGGTGAGGCTTTGCGCGCCAAGGGCCTGCGCTTTGGCTGGCACAACCACGACTTTGAATTCGTGGCGTTGCCTGATGGGTCAGTACCGATGGACCACCTGCTGGCCGCCGATCTTGATTGGGAATTCGATGTGGCTTGGTGTGTGCGGGCCGACACGGACCCGATGCCATGGATCGCCAAAAACGGCGCCCGTATCACCGCCGTTCATGTCAAGGACCTCGCACCGGTAGGGCGAAAGGCGGACGAAGACGGCTGGGCTGATCCCGGCACGGGCTGCATGGACTGGCACGCGATCTCGAACGCTTTGGCCGCGACGGGCCACGTGCGGCAATGGATCATGGAACATGACAACCCGTCTGACGACGCACGTTTCGCCCGCGCGGGGCTTGCCATGGCACAGGCGGAGGGGCTGGCATGAGCGGCGCCGTCATGGGCGTCGGCATCCTTGGTGCCGGCAACATCTCGGAAAGCTATCTCCTGCGCGCGCCCAGCTTCACCGGGATCAAGGTGCGGGCAGTGGCCGATCTTGACCCCGAGAGGGCGGCGGCGCGGGCGTCTGTATTCGGAGTACGCGCCGAGACGGTGGATGGCATTCTGGCCGCCGATGACATCGACATAATCGTCAACCTCACCGTGCCAGCGGCCCACCACAGCGTCACCTGCGCGATCCTCGATGCAGGCAAGCACGCGTTTTCGGAAAAACCGCTGTGCCTCAGCCTTGCCGATGCGCGCGACATTGCGGACCGTGCGCAAAGCGCGGGCCTGCGGGTGGGGTGCGCGCCGGACACTTTTCTTGGTGGCAGTCATCAGGAATCACGCCGTCTTGTGGACGCAGGCGAAGTGGGGCGCATCGTGCATGGCACCTGTCACGTGATGGGCGCTGGCATGGAAGGATGGCACCCCAACCCCGACTTCTTTTTCCTCAAGGGTGGTGGCCCGATCCTCGACATGGGGGCCTACTACGTCACCCAACTGATCAATCTGATTGGTCCCGTCGCGCGCGTGTCCGCGATGACAGGCATGGCGAGCGAAACCCGCACCATCGGCTCTGCCGCGCGCAAGGGCGAGGTCATCCCTGTCGAAACACCGACGACGGCACATGCATTGCTTGAATTCCACTCGGGCGCGATCATCACGCTTGGTGCGTCCTGGGACGTACAGGCGCAGGGTCATCGCAATGTCGAACTTTACGGGACCAAGGCGACCCTTGTGCCCCAGGACCCCAACTTTTTTGGCGGCGTAACCACCGTGATCCAGCGCGATGGCACGTCCCAGACATATGACGCCGCCGATCACCCGCTGGCCGTGCCCAACCGTGACACCGATGGGCCGTCACCGCGCGCCGATTACCGCACCGCAGGGTTGGCGGATATGGCGGATGCGATCCAAGGCGACCGGCCCCATCGCTGCGCGCTTGAGATGGCTGTGCACGTCACCGAAGTCCTGGAGTCGATCCTGATTTCGGGTGAGGAACACCGCTTTGTTCCTATCAACACGACCTGCACGCGGCCTGCGCCACTGGATGCGCAGGCCGCGCGGGCACTGATGAAGGTGGATGTACCCGCATGATCCGCAACCCGATCCTGAGGGGGTTTCGCCCCGATCCCTCGATCTGTCAGGTGGGCGATGACTATTACATCGCCGTGTCCACCTTCGAATGGTATCCGGGTGTCGAAATCCACCACTCAACCGATCTTGTGAACTGGCGTCTGGTGGCTCGGCCTTTGAACCGAGCGGCCCTGCTGGACATGCGCGGCAACCCGGATTCCTGCGGCATCTGGGCCCCATGCCTCAGCCATGCCGACGGGCGGTTCTGGCTGGTCTATACGGACGTCAAACGCCTTGATGGCGCGTTCAAAGACGCCCACAACTACATCACCGCCTGCGATACGGTGGATGGCACATGGTCCGATCCGTGGTACGTGAATTCCTCGGGCTTCGATCCGTCGCTGTTCCACGACACGGACGGGCGCAAATGGTTCCTCAACATGCAGTGGAACCATCGCGGCACGGGCACCGGCGGCAACCCGAAACACTCCAGCTTTGACGGTATCCTGTTGCAGGAATGGTCGCCCGAACACGGCCTGACCGGGGAGGTCACCAACATCTATTCAGGCACCGAACGCGGCCTGACCGAAGCGCCGCACCTGTTTAGGCGGGGCGACTACTACTACCTGACCACGGCCGAGGGCGGCACCGGCTATGACCATGCCGTCACGCTAGCGCGCAGCCGGGACATCCGCGGCCCCTACGAGGACCACCCGGACAAATTCGTCATCACCACGTCCCACGCCCCCGATCATCCGATCCAGCGGGCAGGGCACGGCCAGATCGTCGAAACCCCGGACGGAGAGTTCTATCACACCTTCCTGATGGGCCGCCCGATCACCGGGCCGGGCGGCACTGGACGCTTTTGTCCGCTGGGGCGCGAGACGGGGATCGAACGCTGTGTCTGGAAAGACGACGGCTGGCTTTATCTGGAAGAGGGCGGGCAGTTGCCGCGCGTCGATGTGCCCGCACCGACCGGCGTCACCGTCACGCCAGACCCCGTCACCGCGCAGCGCCGGGATTTTGCGGACGGCACTCTGCCGCCGGAATTTCAATGGCTGCGCACGCCGCATCCCGACCGACTGTTCCGCATCGAACCGGGGGCCGCCATCCTGACAGGGCGGGAAAGCTGGGGGTCGTGGTTCGAACAATCGTTTCTGGCCCGAAGGCAGGAACACCACAGCTATGCGGCTCAAACCGAAGTTGCCTTTGACCCTGTGACCTATCAACAGGCGGCAGGCCTGTTCACCTACTACAACCGGCACAAGTTCCATGGGCTCGTTCTGACCTGCGAGGATGGCGCGCGCGCGCTGCGGGTGGTGTCCTGCGAAGGCGATTGGCCCGATGGGGCCCTGACATGGCCATCCCCGATTGTGCCGGTGCAGAACGGCCCGATCGCATTGCGGGTCGAGGTGGACCACGCCACGCAACGCTTTTTCTGGCGACACGGCACTGGGGCGTGGCAACCCGTTGGGGACGTCTGCGATGCCGCGCTCGTCTCGGACGAAGGGGGGCGGGGCGAACACGGCTCGTTCACGGGTGCGTTCGTCGGTATGCACTGCATGGACACCTCTGGCAGCGGTTTGGCCGCACGGTTCAGCCACTTCGACTATGTTCCCGAAGGCGCGGCGTGATCGCATGATGCGTCAGGCGCGTACCGTGTTCTGAGGGAAACGTGAAAGTTACCTTTGGGCGAAATGTCGATCGCCTATCGCTCAGGTAACCGTTTTATGACATGAGTACGCAGCCCCGGCGGCGGGACCGCCAAGGGCAAGTGGAAATTGCATTGCGAAAAATATGACAAAAATGAACGTAGAGGCCTCAATCGCGGACCCGATCGATACGGCGCTGCATATGGACGACGTGGCGGGCAAGCGCATCAAGCTGCGCCATATCATCCCGAGTCTGCTGACGGTTTTTGCCATCTGCGCAGGCCTGTCCTCGGTCAGGATGAGCATCCATGACAACCTGTCTACCGCGCTATACCTGATCATGCTGGCAGTTTTGCTGGACGGAATGGATGGCAAAGTCGCGCGCTTTCTGAACACGGCAAGCCCGTTCGGAGCGGAACTGGACACGCTGGCAGACTTCTTCAACTTCGGGATCGCGCCGGGCATCCTGCTTTATTGTTCGATCTTCCGGTTTTCGAACTATGAAAGCCTTGGCTGGCTGAGCTGCATGGTGCTTGCGGTATGCTGCGCGCTGAGGTTGGCGCGCTTCAACCTTGCGATACACGACCCCGCGCCGTCCAAACTGTCGCAATCCTATTTCGTCGGTGTGCCGGCCCCGGCGCTGGCGTGCCTTGCCTTGATGCCGACCTTTCTGACCCTCAGCGGCTGGACGAACCTGGCAGAGTACGGATATGCGGTTGCCTTCTACGTGATCTTTGTCGGCAGCCTTGCCGTGTCAACCCTGCCGACTTTTTCGATCAAGCACACATCGGTTCCCCGCAGTCTATTGCCGTTTTTCGTTATTGCGGCGGTTGTGCTGGTGATGTGCCTTGTCGTGTACCCGTGGCTCACTTTGGCAGTTGCAAATGTGCTGTATCTGGCGTCATTGCCCCTTGCCTACGGGCAGGCGCGCCGACGGGGCGCGGTATGAGCCGGACCAACTTTGACAAACGGAACCTGACCCTATGAACATGCTCAAGATCGTGGCGGTGCCCATGCACCCAGAGGGGCAAAAATTTGTCGCCATCTTTGCAGGTGTGTCGGTGGCGCTGGGCCTGATCTGGACGCCGCTGTTCTGGGTCGGCCTGGGGGCCACGATCTGGTGCTACTATTTCTTCCGCGATCCGGTTCGGGTCGTGCCGCAAAACGACGATCTGGTGCTGTCCCCGGCGGACGGAGTCGTGTCGTTGATCGAACAGGTCGTGCCACCTGCCGAATTTGGCATGGGCGATGCACCGCTGACCCGCGTGTCCGTGTTCATGAACGTGTTCAACTGCCATGTGAACCGCGCGCCGCTCGCGGGGACGATCCGGTCGATCACCTACCACAAGGGAAAGTTCGTAAATGCCTCACTCGACAAGGCGAGCGAACATAACGAGCGCAACGGGCTGTCCATTGAGACGGCAAAAGGTGTGACCATTGGCGTGGTGCAGATTGCCGGGCTGATCGCGCGCCGTATCGTGTGTTTTGTCGAGGCAGGCGATGACATCGCCGCCGGGCACCGGTTCGGGTTGATAAGGTTCGGCAGCCGCTTGGATGTCTACCTGCCTGCGGGCGTCAAACCGACGATCTGTATTGGCCAGACCGCCGTTGCGGGCGAAACGGTGCTGGCTGATCTGAGCGACCCAGAGGCCATTTCCACGGGAACGCCTGTCTGATCAGGCTTTCGCGGCGCGGGCCACGATCTCTCCGATCTGGCTTAGCGCCTTGGCCATGGGGTTTGTCTTGCGCCAGACCATGCCGACTGTACGCGTGGGTTGCGGTGATTGAAACCGGGTGACACAGACGGGGGCAGACAGCGTTTCGACCCCCACAGCCATGTCCGGGATCAGCGTGACACCGATGCCTGCCCCAACCATCTGCACAAGCGTCGACAGCGATGATCCGTCCAGCCCCTCTCGCGGTCGAGCCGGGCTGATGTTGCAGAACGACAGCGTCTGATCGCGAAAACAGTGTCCGTCCTCAAGCAGCAGCAGGCGCATGTCCTCAAGCGCGCTGGGCGGCACAGGGGGACCGCCCGCGTCGCGTTCAGGACGCACAAGCACCAGTTCCTCGGTGAACAGGGGCAGTTCGGTCAGGCCGGGTTCGTCCACCGGCAAGGCGATGATGGCAGCGTCCAGTCGCCCCTCTAGCAATTCCGCGATCAGACGAGGGGTGACGGTTTCGCGCACATGCAGGTCGATGTCCGGATACGTGCCGGTCACATCGGCAATGAACCGTGGCAGCAGGTAAGGCGCGATGGTCGGGATCACTCCGAGGCGCAGTTGTTCGATGCCGCCGCCGCGTGCCGCCTCGGCCCAATCACCCATATCGGTAACCGCGCGCAGGATGTCCCCCGCACGAATGGCAAAGGCCTGTCCGAGCGCCGTCAGCCGCACCTGTCTCGGGGCCCGTTCGAACAGGGCAAAGCCAAGATTGCCCTCAAGATCCTTGATCTGCACCGACAGTGCGGGTTGCGAAATGGCGCAGCGTTCGGCTGCGCGGCCAAAGTGACCTTCGCGGGCAAGCGCCTCGAAATATCTGAGCTGGCGAAGTGTAAGGGAGTTCATAACTTCAAGTTATCGCATTCATAAAGAAATGCAACTTAAACCAATGGCTCAACCCTGATAGTCAGGCACCAATTCATTGAGGGGCATAGCGCATAGGCGTCGAATCAAATTGCCATCTGCGGCCCCTCCGTGATCGGAAGATTTAATCGACATACAAGACTAGAACCATTCTAATCTTGTATTAAGTGTCATTCAGAAAGCCAACAATCGGAGAGTATCATGGACGGAAACGACGGCGGCAAATGCCCGGTAATCCACGGACCGAACCTGCACACATTCGGCGTGCGGTCGAACCGTGACTGGTGGCCCAATCAGCTTAACCTGAAAATCCTGCACCAGAATGCAGTAAGCCTTGATCCGATGGGCCCAGACTTCGACTATGTCGAAGAATTCAAGAAACTGGACCTGAAAGCGCTGAAGGCCGACATTGTCGCGCTGATGAAGGACAGCCAGGACTGGTGGCCTGCGGACTACGGCCACTACGGCCCGTTCTTTATCCGCATGGCGTGGCACTCTGCAGGGACGTACCGCACTGCCGACGGTCGCGGTGGATCGACCTCGGGCACGCAGCGTTTTGCGCCGCTGAATTCGTGGCCTGACAATGGCAACCTCGACAAGGCGCGCCGCCTGTTGTGGCCCATCAAGCAGAAATATGGCCGCGCGATTTCGTGGGCCGACCTGATGATCCTCGCGGGCAACTGCGCGCTTGAGGACATGGGGTTCAAGACCTTCGGCTTTGGCGGCGGTCGCGCCGACATCTGGGAACCCGAAGAAGATATCTATTGGGGGGCCGAGACCGAGTGGCTGGAAGTCAGCGGTGGCGCCAACACACGCTATACCGGCGACCGGGTTCTGGAAAACCCTCTGGCCGCTGTGCAGATGGGTCTGATCTACATCAACCCCGAAGGACCGGATGGCAACCCCGATCCGCAAGCGTCGGGCCGTGACATTCGCGAAACCTTCGCGCGCATGGCGATGAATGACGAAGAAACCGTGGCATTGGTCGCGGGTGGTCACACATTCGGTAAGGCGCACGGCGCGGGCGACGCCGCCCTTGTCGGCACCGAACCGGAGGGTTCGCCGATCGAAAATCAGGGCCTTGGCTGGCTGTCGACACACAAGTCAGGCAAGGGTGTTGATGCGATCACGTCCGGGATCGAAGGGCCATGGACACCCACGCCGACCACATGGGACATGTCCTATTTCGACGTCCTGTTCGGCTATGAGTGGGAGCTGACCAAGTCGCCCGCAGGCGCGAACCAGTGGAAGCCCAAGGTGATCGACGAAGGCTCGCAAGCGCCGCAGGTCGATGGCAACGGCCACGTGCCGATCATGATGACCACCGCCGACATGGCGATGCGCATGGACCCGGCCTATGAAAAAATCAGCCGGGATTTCCACGCCAATCCGGACAAGTTCGCGGACGCCTTTGCCCGCGCGTGGTTCAAGCTGACACACCGCGATATGGGGCCGATCCACTGCTATCACGGCCCCGAAGTCCCGGATGAGACGCTGATCTGGCAGGACCCGGTGCCCGCACCAGACTATCCGCTGGTGGATGACACTGATATCGCGGCGCTCAAGGTTGCGGTTCTGGCCTCTGGCCTGACAACAGCCGAACTGGTGGGCACGGCGTGGGCCTCGGCCTCGTCCTTCCGCGGGTCGGACAAGCGTGGCGGTGCCAATGGTGCGCGCATCGCGCTGGCGCCGCAAAAGGATTGGGAGGTCAACCAGCCTGCGCAACTGGCCAAGGTGCTGGATGTGCTGAAAGGCATCAAGGCGGACTTTGACGCCAAGGGGGACAAGAAAGTCTCGCTTGCCGACCTGATCGTGCTGGCAGGCGGTGCGGCCGTCGAAGCGGCGGCCAAGGCCGGTGGTATCGACGTGACGGTGCCGTTCACACCCGGTCGCGGCGACACCACGCAAGAGTGGACCGATGCCGAGAGCTTCGAACCCCTCGAGCCCAAGGCAGACGGTTTTCGCAACTACCTCGAAAAGGACTTTACTCTGTCTGCCGAGGAACTGCTTGTGGACCGCGCCCAACTGCTGACCCTGACCACGCCGGAAATGACCGTGCTGGTAGGGGGTCTGCGTATGCTGGGCGCCAACTATGGCGACAGCGCGCATGGTGTGTTCACGGACAAACCCGGCACCCTCAGCAACGACTTCTTCAAGGCGCTGATGGACATGGGGATTGAGTGGAAGCCGAAGACCGATGACGGTTCGACCTTTGAAGGCAAGGACCGCAAGACCGGTGCCGTTAAATGGACCGGCACGCGGGTCGACCTCGTCTTTGGCTCGAACTCGCAATTGCGGGCCCTGTCAGAGGTTTATGCACAGGACGATATGTCAGCGCAATTCGCGCATGACTTTGTGGCCGCATGGACCAAAGTGATGGAACTGGATCGCTTCGATCTGGCCTGAGCCGACTGAACCGAATTGAAAACGCGGGGCTGGGAACTGCCCCGCGTTTTTTTGTTCAGACGTCAAAAAAGATGGTCTCGTTAGGCCCCTGCAGATGAATGTCGAACGTGTAAGTGCCGGGTTCACTCTGCTTTGCGACGAGTGTTGGAATGCGATTGCGCTGCTCGATCCTTGTCAGCCAAGGGTCGGTGTCATTCATCGGTTCGTCCGGGAAATACATCCGCGTTTGCAGGCCGATGTTGATGCCGCGCGCAACGATCCAAAACGAGATATGCGGCGCCATCATCCGCCCATCGGGAAACGGCACGGCCCCCGGTTTGATCGTTTTGAACGTCCAGACACCAGTGTCGTAGTCTCCCGCCGCACGTCCCCAGCCGGAAAAGTTCGGGTCACTTGCGCCGCGCGGATCGCCGCTGGCATAGATACCGTCGGCATCTGCCTGCCAGATTTCGATCATCGCATCCTTGAGCGGTGTCCCGGTCCCGTCAAAAACGGTTCCGGTCACGGTGATCTGTTCACCCTCTACGCCATTACGCAGCATGGATGCGCCAAGGTCGCTGTCGTAAACCCCGGTGATCCCGGCGAAATTCGGCACACAGCCGATATGGACATAGGGGCCTGCGGTTTGCGACGGACTTTCTTGCAACTGGTTCAAGGACTGCATCAGTTCCCCTCCATCCGGTTTTCGAACATGGTTGATCGACGCCCGCGCAGCACGATGTCGAACTTATATGCGCGCGCGTCCATCGGGACCGTGTTGTTCATGTCGAGCGGCGCGATCAACTGCTCGACTGCCGCGGGGTCGGCAATCGTGCGCACGATGGGGCACATCGGTATCATTGGATCGCCCTCGAAATACATTTGCGTGATCAGGCGTTGTCCGAAACTGGGACCGAAGACGGAAAAGTGGATGTGGGCGGGCCGCCAGTCGTTCACGCCATTGGGCCACGGATAGGCACCGGGCTTGATCGTGCGAAACCGATAGCCGCCTGTCTCATCGGTGATCGTGCGACCGCAGCCCCCGAAATTGGGGTCGAGCGGGGCAAGGTAGCTTTCCTTGGCATGCCGATAGCGCCCGCCGGCGTTGGCCTGCCAGAATTCCAGCAGCGCGCCCGGCACGCCGCGCCCGTTTTCATCTAGCACCCGGCCGTGCACCACGATGCGCTGGCCGATGGCCATTTCGCCGGGCTGGGCAAAGTTCAGGATCAAGTCATTGTCGAGCGGCCCGAGGATATCGTGCCCGAAGACGGGGCCGGTTTCCTCGCTCAGCGTGGTGTTCATCGACAACAGCGCCCGCTGGGGGGATCGGACCACGCTGGTCTTGTAATCCGGGGTCAGCCCCTTGGGATGGCGATTGCGATTGCGGTGGAACAGGGCGCCGTCACTCATTCTCGGTCTCCATCTCTGCATAGGTCTGTTTGGCCAGTTTCAACGCATGATTGGCGCGCGGTACACCGGCGTAGATGGCGACATGCTGGAACGCCTCGGCCACGTCCCTTGGCGTGGCACCGGTGCGGGCAGTGGCGCGAATGTGCATCGGGATTTCGTCGAAATTTCCCGTGGCGGCCAGCAGCGCAAGGGTCAGCATCGACCGTTCGCGCAGGCTGATCGCGTCGCTGGCCCAGACGGAGCCCCATGCCCCTTCGGTGATCAGTTCCTGAAACGGGGCGTCCAGTGGAGATTTCGCGGCCTCGGCCCGGTCCACATGGGCATCGCCCAAGACGGTGCGGCGCACCGCCATTCCCTTGGTTCTTTTGTCGCTCACTGTCCCCTCCGCTTTTGATCGCTGTTAGCACAAGGGTTTGCCCTTTGTCGCCTTGACTTTCCACCCCGCGGGCGGTGTATCTGCCCCGATATTTGCCACACCCCCGAAGGGACCACACCATGCATGCTTACCGCTCTCACACCTGCGCCGCGCTGACTTCGGCCAATGTGGGCGATACTGTCCGCCTGTCGGGCTGGGTGCACCGGGTGCGCGACCATGGGGGCGTGCTGTTCATCGACCTGCGCGATCACTACGGCATCACGCAGCTGCTGTGCGACCCCGACAGCCCGGTGTTCGCACAGGTGGAAAAGGTGCGCAGCGAATGGTGCATTCGCATCGACGGCGAGGTGAAGGCGCGCGATGCGTCTCTTGTGAACTCCAAGATCCCGACGGGCGAGATCGAAGTGTTCGTGCGCGACCTCGAAGTGTTGGGCGCTGCGGGTGAGTTGCCGTTGATGGTCTTCGGCGATCAGGACTACCCCGAAGAAACGCGGCTGACCTATCGTTACCTAGACCTGCGCCGTGAAAAGATGCAGGCCAACATGAAGCTGCGCAGCGACGTGGTGGCGAGCATCCGCAAACGCATGTGGGATCAGGGGTTCCGCGAATACCAGACCCCGATCATCACCGCATCGTCGCCCGAAGGCGCGCGCGATTTTCTGGTGCCGTCGCGCCTGCATCCGGGCAAGTTCTATGCCCTGCCGCAGGCCCCGCAGCAATTCAAACAGTTGCTGATGGTCAGCGGGTTCGACAAGTATTTCCAGATCGCGCCGTGTTTTCGCGACGAAGACCCGCGCGCGGATCGTTCGCCCACTGACTTTTATCAACTCGACCTCGAAATGTCGTTCGTCACGCAGCAGGACGTTTTCGACACGATCCAGCCTGTATTGAGCGGCGTGTTCGAGGAATTCGGCGGTGGCAAGAAGGTTGACGAGACGTGGGAGCAGATCAGCTATCGCGATGCGGCCCTGTGGTATGGCAGCGACAAGCCCGACCTGCGCAACCCGATCCGCATGCAGGTGGTGAGCGAGCATTTCGCCGGCTCCGGCTTTGCCATCTTTGCCAAGCTGCTGGAACAGGACGGCACCGAAATCCGCGCCATTCCCGCGCCCAAGGGCGGCAGCCGCAAGTTCTGCGACCGCATGAACGCATGGGCGCAGAAAGAGGGTCTGCCGGGGATGGGGTACATCTTTTGGCGCGATCAGGGTGAAGGGATGGAAGCCGCGGGTCCGCTGGCCAAGAACATCGGCCCCGAGCGCACCGAAGCAATCCGCCAGCAGCTAAATCTAGGTGTGGGCGACGCCGCCTTCTTCCTTGGTGGCAAGCCCAAGGCGTTTGAATCCATCGCGGGGCGGGCGCGCAACGTCATCGGCACCGAAC
>CAYGPT010000071.1:0-18173 GCA_964351755.1 uncultured Rhodobacterales bacterium
TCGGCGGCGTCGAGGTTGGTCTTGAGCGCGGTGTCCTCGATCGAGCCTTCCTTGGTGGAGCGGCCGGAGTTCACGTCGATGGCCACAAGTGCCTCGGTGATGCCGATCACGATGTAACCACCGGATTTCAGCTGCACCGTCGGATTGAACATGCCCCCGAGGTAGGTTTCGACCTGGTAGCGCGCAAAGAGCGGCAGGCTTTCACCGTAGAGTTTCACGTTCTTGGCGTGGGACGGCATGATCATCTTCATGAAGTCCTTGGCCGTGCGATAGCCGCGCTCGCCCTCGACGAAAACCTCGTCGATGTCGCGGTTGTAAAGATCGCGGATCGAGCGTTTGATCAAATCGCCCTCTTCATAGATCTTGGCGGGCGCGATGGATTTCAGCGTCAACTCGCGGATCTGTTCCCAGAGACGTTGCAGGTACTCGTAATCGCGTTTGATTTCCGCCTTGGTGCGCTGCGCTCCGGCGGTGCGCACGATCAGACCCGCGCCGGTGGGCACGTCGATCTCGTTGGCGATCTCTTTCAGCTTCTTGCGGTCGACGGCGTTGGTGATCTTGCGGGAAATGCCACCCCCGCGTGCCGTGTTGGGCATCAAGACGCAATAGCGCCCGGCAAGGCTCAGGTACGTGGTCAGCGCCGCGCCCTTGTTGCCGCGTTCTTCCTTGACGACCTGCACCAGCAGGATCTGGCGCACCTTGACGACTTCCTGAATCTTGTAGCGTTTGGGGCGCGGTTTGCGCGCCGGGCGGATGTCATCGCTGTCATCCTCATCTGCGACGGACTCGATACTGTCATCCTTGGACGCGGCATCGGGGCCGGTATCTGCATCCTCATCATCGTCGTGGTCGTGGTCGTGATCGTCGTTGATATCTTCGTCCGCGCCGGGCGTTTCGACGGGCGTTTCGGCCACAGTCTCCATGGGCGATGCGGCTTCGTCCTCGGGCACTTCGGCCTCGACGTCGCCATCAAGGTCGATCGTTTCCATCCCTTCGATGTCCTGCGTGGCCTTGGGATCACTGTCCCGTGCAGAGGAAGAGCGCGACCGGGACCGGCTGCGCGAGGATTTGGATTTGGGTTTTTCATCTGCTTCGTCGCGCGCCTTTTGCGCTTCGACGTAGGCCCGCTCTTCCTCCATCAACGCCTGACGGTCGGCGACGGGGATCTGGTAATAATCCGGATGAATTTCGGAAAAGGCCAGAAAACCATGGCGGTTGCCGCCGTAGTCCACGAACGCCGCCTGAAGCGACGGTTCGACACGTGTTACCTTTGCAAGATAGATGTTGCCAGCAAGCTGGCGTTTGTTTTCGGATTCAAAGTCAAATTCCTCGACCTTGTTTCCGTCGACCACCACAACGCGCGTTTCCTCGGCGTGGGTGGCATCGATAAGCATTTTCTTAGCCATGTAAGTCCATTGCACAACCTCACCCGACCAGCGCCCGGGGGCGCAAGTGTGCGTGGATCATGTCTTGTCTGGGCGATATGCGTCACGCGGCAGCCATGACCCCAAGGGCCTGCTGCTGGAACTGGTACTGTCCTCGCGCGTGTCATCGCGGTTCTTCTCCGATGCACATGCCCCTCGGGGCCGTCCATCCATTCATAAGCTGCGCCAGACGTTGGTCTGCGTCAGCATGCTCGTGGCCTTTTTCAAGGCCCAATCGGTCTGTCCGGACATCCGGGGGTCTGGCCCGCCAAGACGCGCCGAACAGCGAAACTCACTCAAGGTGGTCACGCGATGACGCGCTACGCACCTGTTCTGCTAGATAAGAGGATTGGGCACTGAAAGACAATGGTCAATCGCGCGCTTGTCCTGTTCGGGCCCTCATCTGCCCGGATCAAGCACCCCGAGACCGCTCAATGCTGCCCAAAGGTTGGGCGCGATCCGTTGGCCCAGATCGGGCAACGCGAGGTCGGCGGGGCGCAAATCGGGGATTTGCGTGGTGACACATCCGGCAGTTACGGCAGCCGTGGTGCCGGGGTCGCTGTCTTCGAAGGCAGCACATGTTCGCGGGTCGAGTCCGAATATGTCGGCCGCTTGCAGGTAGGGCGCTGGATCGGGCTTGTTTGCGCGCACTTCGTCCCCGGCCACAACGAATTCGAAAAGGTCGAGCAGCCCGGCATGGGCCAGATGGCGACGTGCATTGGCCCCGTGTGTGGATGTCACAACAGCCATGCGCGCGCCATTGGCTGTCAGCGCGCCCAAGGTTTCGCGCACGGTCGGGCGCAACGGCACATGCGCGGCAAGCGCATGGGCGACCCCGGCGTGCATCGCGTCATTGAACGCCCTCGCCCTGCTGGGAGAACCCGCAAACACCTCGATACGGCGCAAGCCCTCAGCGCCGGATGTGCCCACAAGGGTCAGGAAATGCGCCTCGGCCTCGGTGTCTTGATACCCCATGGGGCGCATGAGGCCGATGGCCACATCACGATAGACCCGTTCGCTGTCCAGCAGCAGGCCGTCCATGTCGAAAAGAAACGCCTTTGGATAGTTCATGCCCTGCCTGTCCCTGCATTCAGGCTGTCACCTGCCATGGCGTGCCCCAAATGAAAATGACCGCCGGACATGCCAGCGGTCACTCTTTTCAACAGTCTGAAACAGGATCAGAGGTAGTCGGACCGTTGCAGCCCATACTTGGCCATCTTCTCATTCAACGTCCGGCGCGGCAGGCACAGTTCGTCCATCACCGAGGCGATCGAGCCCTTGTGGCGGCGCATCGTGTTGTCGATCAGCATCCGCTCGAACGCCTCGACATATTCCTTCAGCGGCTTGCCTTCGGTGGTCATCACGGGCTGCATTTCCTCGTGATCGTTCATCAGCAGGGACGCAATGGAGCCGGTGCCACGCCGTGCCTGCAGAACGGCGCGTTCTGCAATGTTGATCAACTGTCGCACGTTGCCCGGCCAAGGGGCCTGCAACAGCTGTGCCGCCTCTTGCGCGGACACTTTGGGTGCGTCGCAGCCGTATTCATCAGCGAACTGGTCGCTGAGGCGGGTGAACAGCGTCAGGATATCCTCGCCGCGCTGACGCAAGGGCGGCACGGTGATCTTGAGCGCTGCAAGACGGTAGTAAAGGTCGGGGCGCAGCGCGTCTTCGGACGTACGTCCGGCCTCTTGCAGGTTCGAAATGCCGACAATGCGGGTTTCGGCCGGTGTGCCCTGTTCATTGATGACGCTCAGCAGGCGGGCTTGCAGGCCCTCGCTCAGCGCTTCGATGTCTTCCAGTACCAGCGTGCCACCGCGCGCTTCTTCCATCGCGGGAAGCTGAGCGTCCTCGGGCATCATCGGGCCGAACAGGCGCTTGCCCAGGGCCTCCTCCTCCCAGGCTGAACAGCTGATCAGTACAAACTTCTTGCCAGCGCGACTGCCGACAGCATGCAGCGCATGGGCCACAAGCGTCTTGCCCGTCCCCGTCTCTCCGTCGATCAGCACATGCCCGTCGGCCTGACCCAGATCCAGGATGTCCTCGCGCAGTCGCTCCATCACAGGGCTTTGCCCGATCAGCTTTTTCATCAACTGCCCGCCATCGGACAATTCGCGGCGCAGGGCGCGGTTGTCCATGGTCAGGCGGCGCATGCCGGTGGCCTTCTTGGCCAGTTGCGACATGCGATCGGGATTGAATGGTTTTTCAAGGAAATCGAAGGCCCCCACCCGCATCGCCTCGACAGCCATGGGCACGTCGCCGTGCCCGGTGATCATGATCACGGGAAGTGCCGAGTCATTGCCCATCAGCTTTTTCAGGAACTGCATCCCGTCCATGCCGGGCATCTTGATATCGGAAATCACGATACCGGGGTAATCGGGGCCAAGGACCTTCAGCGCATCCTCGGCACTGGCAAAGGTTTCCGTGTCATATCCCGACAAGGCCAGCCACTGGCTGATGGATTGACGCATGTCCTGTTCGTCATCGACGATGGCAATTTTCATGGCTTGGGTCATCTGCGCTTACTCCGCCGCATTAATCTTTTTGGGTGTATCCAAATCATCGCCTGCATCTTCATTTAGGATGGGAAGCTGCATTTCAAAAACCGCGCCACCCGATTGCCCGTTGCGCGCGGTCAGCCGCCCGCCCAGATCGTTGACGATGCCCGATGATATGGCAAGTCCAAGGCCGACGCCATCGCCGGGCTGCTTGGTGGTGTAGAAGGGTTCGAACAGGGCATCCAGATCGACGATGCCGGGGCCGTTGTCACGCACAGTCAGCGTCGCGGTTTCACCCGCCGACAGGATAATATCGACCTGGGGTTCGGACTCCGTCTTGGTGGCGTCGATGGCGTTGCGCAACAGGTTCACCATGACCTGTTCGATGCGCAAGCGATCCCCCATCACCTCGACCGGGTCCTGGGGCAGGATACGGTTGATCTGAACCCGGCGCTGACGCAACTGCGGCTCCATCATGGACAGGGACGAGGCGAGCGCATCAGCCATATTTACAGGGCTGAGCGCGTCCTGCCCTTTGCGGGCATAGGACTTGAGCTGGCGGGTGATCGCCCCCATCCGTTCGATCAGATCGTCGATGCGCTGAAAGCTGACAAGTGCCTCGTCAGGACGGTTGCGGCGCAGCAGAAGGCGCGCGCCTGCAAGGTAGGTTTTCATCGCCGCCAATGGCTGGTTCAATTCGTGACTGACCGCCGCCGACATCTCGCCCAGAGCGGCGAGTTTCGAGGACTGTTCAAGGGTTTGTTCGGCCACGGCAAGGTCTTCCTGCACCCGTTTGCGTTCGGCGATTTCCCGCTGCAACTGCACGTTCAGGCGGCGCAGTTCGGCAGATTCGCGCGCAAACAGTGCCAGCCTCAGGGCCGACCTACGGCTCAGCGCGTAGAACGCAAGCGCCAGCAGGATGGCAAAAGCCATGATCTCAAGCGCCAGCACCCCGTTTACCCGTTCGCGCACAGACGCGTAGGTCGTGAAGGACGTCATGCGCCAGCCACGGAACGCGATGCGGGTTTCCTGACGCATCACACCTTCGCCCTGCAGGTAGGTGTCTGCGGGCAGCGCGGTCCAATCGGCGGTGGCGCGAATGGCGCGCTCGATGGCACTTTGGGGGGTTTGGCGGGCCAGCGCCTCGTCCTCGGTGCGGCCGCGCCAGCGCGGCTCGGTCGACAGGATGATCTGTCCTGTGCTGTCGGTGACGAAAACAGCCGCCGAGATGCCGGCCCATGCGCGCTCGAATTTTTGCAAGTCGACTTCGACTGCGATCACACCCAGCACATCGGTGCCCGACTGTACCCGGCGCGCGTAGGTGAACGCATACCCGCCCGCCTCACGCGGGGTGGCGGAAAAGATGGTGCCAGAGGCCCGCAACGCGTCGATGAAATACGGCTCGGACCGGTGGTTCGACCCCAGACGGTTGCGGTCCGTCGCGGCCACCGCGCGCCCGTCGCTGTCCAGCAGGATCAGGTTGGCGGCGCCGATTTCCTCGACAAAGGAAATCAGGCGCTGCGTGGATTGCTGGTAATCTGCGGAATTGAGCGCTCCGATCAAAGTCGGGTCGCGCGCCAGCAATTGCGGCACGATCGCGTTCTGGCGCAATTCGCTCAGCAGGTTGCCCGAATAAAGCGCAAGGCGCAGTTCGGCCCGGTTGCGCGTGGTTTCGGTGAAACGGTCGGTCAGCAGGCGGTTGGTGAAATAGACCGTGGCGATGGCAATGGCGCTGAGCAGCAGAAGGGCGAAACGTACGCGCCAGCTAATGGTGCGTGCTTGTGGCCGTGTTTTGGTCGGTGACGGTTCTAACCCCATGCGCGCCAGCATACGTTGGCGCAAGGCACCGCTCAAGTCATGCCAGTGTCAACTGTGCGGCGATTGAGCGAAACAGCGCCTGCCCGTCTGTGCCGCCATGGCCTGAATCCGCCGCCCGTTCGGGATGTGGCATCATGCCAAGGACACGGCGGTTGTCCGACAGAATGCCCGCTATGTCGCCAAGCGAACCGTTGGGATTGTCGTCATAGGTAAAGGCGATGCGATCTTCGGCGCGCAAAGCGGCCAGCGTGTCGGCATCGGCAAAATAGTTGCCATCGTGGTGGGCGATCGGAATGTCGATCACATCGCCTGCATTGTAACCTTCCGTATAGATGCTTTGCGAGGTTTCCACGCGCAAACCAATCGTCTTGCAGATGTATTTTAGCCCGGCATTGCGCAGCAGCGCTCCGGGCAGGATGCCCGTTTCGGTCAGCACCTGAAAGCCATTGCAGATGCCCAGCACATAGCCACCCCGATCCGCATGCGCCTTGACCGCGCGGCAGACCGGCGAATTGGCCGCGATGGCACCGCAGCGCAGGTAGTCGCCAAAGGAAAAGCCGCCCGGCACGCCGACGATGTCGACGCCTTGCGGCAGGTCGGTGTCCTTGTGCCAGACCATTTCAACGTCGGCCCCAGCGGCCTTGAAGGCCACGGCCAGATCGCGATCACAGTTCGAGCCGGGAAAGACGACCACGGCCGCCTTCATGACAAATCGACCCGGTAGGATTCGATGACCGTGTTGGCCAGCAGCTTTTCACACATTGCGTTCACCTCGGCTTCCGAGGTGCCATCGGCCAGCTCCAGCTCGATGACCTTGCCCTGACGCACGTTGCCGACCCCTTCGAAGCCCAAGGCACCAAGCGCGTGGCGCACGGCCTCGCCCTGCGGGTCCAGAACGCCGTTCTTGAGCATTACGTGTACGGTTGCTTTCATGTCGCATTCTCCTGCTCTGCCGCATGGAACCATTCCGTGGCCACCGCCGCGTCGGCACGTGCCGCCTTTTTTGTGTCAAAGCTGCGCGTCGCCTGCGCGATGACACGCCATCCATGCCCGTCCTCGGGGTCGCGGCGGCACGTCACCCAGTCAAAACCGGCGCCAACCGCGCGGATATCGACGCAGCGTATTCCGGTCGGGTCTTCGACAGACTGAACAGCGACCGCACGGTCGTCGTCCCCTCGTTGCTCTTGCCCATTCACTCTGCGTGCAGACATGTCCCGGCCTAATTGATCAGCGTCGGCTTGGTGATGGGATTGGATGTCTTGGGCATGACCCCCAGACGCCGCGCCACTTCCGTATAGGCATCGGTCAGGTTGCCCAGATCGCGGCGGAACACGTCCTTGTCCAGCTTCTGGCCCGTCTCGATATCCCACAGGCGGCAACTGTCCGGGCTGATCTCGTCCGCCACGATCAGGCGCATGAAATCGCCGTCATAGACGCGGCCGACTTCGATCTTGAAGTCGACCAGGCGAATTCCCACAGCGAGCATAACGCCGGACAGGAAATCGTTGACGCGCAAGGCAAGGCTCAGGATGTCGTCCATGTCCTGCTGGCTGGCCCAGCCAAAGGCGGCAATATGTTCTTCGGTCACCAGCGGATCGCCCAAGGCGTCGTCCTTGTAGCAATATTCGACGATCGGGCGCGGCAGTTGTGTGCCCTCCTCGATGCCAAGGCGTTTGCTCATGGTACCGGCGGCATAGTTGCGCACGATGACTTCAAGTGGGACAATCTCGACCTGACGCACCAGCTGTTCGCGCATGTTGAGACGCTTGATGAAATGCGTCGGCACACCGATCTGGGCCAGACCGGTCATGAAAAACTCACTCAGACGGTTGTTGAGCACGCCCTTGCCCTCGATCACCGCTTTTTTTTGCGCGTTGAAGGCGGTAGCATCGTCCTTAAAATACTGCACGATGGTCCCGGGTTCAGGGCCTTCATAAAGAATCTTGGCCTTGCCTTCGTAAATCTTTTTGCGTCGCGCCATGGGCGTCCTTTCGGCTGGCGGCGCCAGTTGAGTCTGCCGCACCTGTCGCCCTCATAAGCAATCGGGTGAATTGCCGCAAGCAAAGGGGTTGCAAGGACCGCTTCGTCCCCGCATATCTTTTAGCAGCGCAATTCCCCACGGAGTAAGCCCATGAGCTCTTTTGACGACCGCGAACACGCCTTTGAAAACAAATATGCCCATGACGCAGAAATGCAGTTCAAGGCCGAAGCACGGCGCAACAAGTTGCTTGGGCTCTGGGCGGCGGAACTGATGGGCAAACCGGCCGATGAAGCGGCGGAATATGCCCGCGAAGTGATCAAGGCCGATTTCGAAGAAGCGGGTGACGAAGACGTCTATCGCAAGGTATCGGGCGATCTGGGTGACCTCGCTGATGAAAAAACCATCCGCAACATGATGCTCTCGTTGATGGCCGAAGCCAAATCGCAGATCATGACGGAACTCAAGGATTAACAGAGACTTATACCGCTTTATTGATGTGATTTGACGCGCGGGCCCCACATGGGTCCGCGCGTTTTTATGTGTTTTGCTTATAAGCGGTTTGCATGCGTTAAGGATTGGCTCAATCTGGCGCGCTACTCCGGTCACCGGGTCTTTGGACAGGGGGTATGCAAGCATATGCAGGGATCAGTATTGACGTTGCCCATCAGGGTCATGCGGCGCGCAGCGTTACCCACGGCAGTGTTGTCGCTGTGCCTTGTGACGTTGGCACAGACGGTTACCGCAGACCATTTGCTGTCATTGCCCGAGCGTTTGAGCGACATTGGCGCGGTGCGCTGGATTTTGGCTGTTTCCAGCGCGGCGGCCAGTTTTTGGGCAGTCGCGCAATATGACGCACTTGCGCACAAGGTGCTTGGCACGGGGATCGCGCCTGCGCGCGCGCAGGTCACCGGGGCCGTCGGGATTGCACTGGGTCAGACCCTTGGGATTGGCGTTGTCACGGGCGCGTTGGCGCGCTGGCGCATGCTCGCGGATCTGAGCCTTGCGCAGGCGGCCAAAGTATCGGCGTTTGTCAGTGCCAGTTTTGTCATCTGTTGGGCTGCGCTGACGGCGGTTGCCTGTCTGACCCTGCCCGCACCGGGCTGGGCAATATGGCCTGCGCTGGCCATATGCGCTGCGCTGCCGGTCCTGCCCGTTATCCTCTTTTTATTTCCTGTTATCAATTGCTTTGGCGTCACTCTTCATTTGCCTAGCCTAAGAATCAGCGGGGCGATCCTGCTTTGGGCTCTGATCGACACCGCCCTTGCCGCGGCGACGCTGTTCGTTTTGCTGCCCGCCGGGGCGGTCAGCTTTGCGGCCTTCCTGCCGCTGTTCCTGATCGCGCTTGGTTCGGGTCTGATATCGAATACCCCGGGCGGGGTCGGCCCGTTCGAACTGGTGTTGCTGAGTGCAATGCCAACAGGCGATCCGGGCGCGATCATGGCCGCCATTCTTGGTTACCGCATCGTCTACTACGCCCTGCCCGCAATCTGCGCCGGTGTTGCCCTGATGCGCCCGTTCGCACATGCGCAGGCCATCCCACCGGACCGGCAAGCGCAGATCGCTGACCCGGGCGAAGCGGCAGTGGTCGCACAGAACGGGGGTGCGATCGTCACCGCCTGGGACAGCACGCTCGCGCTGTGGCCTACGGCACAGACGGTAACCCAGTTCACGGACCCGGTGACAGGGGCGCGTGTCACGGCCCTATCCCATCTGCGTCATGCAGCCGAACGCGTGGGCAAACTGCCCCTGATCTACAAATGCAGCGCACGAATGGCTGTTGCGGCGCGGGCATCGGGCTGGTGCGCGTTGCACATCGCGGATGAGGCGATCATCGACGTTGTGGCCTACGACCTTGCAACCCCGTCCCGCAGGTCCTTGCGACGCAAACTGCGCAATGCGGACAAGGCCGGGATCGTGGTGCGTTCTGGACCGCCGATGCCCGTGCCCGCCATGGCACGGATCGACTCGCAATGGCAATCCATCCACGGGACCGCACGGGGCGGCAGCATGGGCCGTTACTGTCCGACTTACGCGGCGCACCAATGGGTTGGCTGTGCCTACGTTCAAGGGCGCTTGGTCGGATTCGTCACCGCACATCGCGGGGCTCAGGAATGGTGCCTCGACATCATGCGCCATGGGCGGGACCTGCCGGACGGGACGATGCACGCCCTCGTGCACGCCGCGATCTCCGCTGCACGCTTGGCAGGTGCTGCGCGGTTTTCACTGGCCGCCGTGCCCGCGTGTCCCGCGCCGCACAGCGCGCTTTGGCGGTGGGCGGCGGTCAAAGTCGCCGAGCGCGCAGGCGGGCGCGGCCTGCGCCAGTTCAAATCCGCCTTTGCCCCATACTGGTCACCCAGATACGCGGCCGCCCGGTCCTGGGGGGCGTTGGCGCTGGGGCTCGCCGATCTCGCACGCACGATCCACAGGCCGCCGCCTTTGGGCTCCGTGCGGGCCGTCCTTGCTCATAATGTTGATGAGAATTATGAACTGGATTCAATCACGGTCGCGTGAGATATCGTCGGAAACGCGCGCGCAAGGAGCCTGACATGTCCAACCCGTTTTCCGACCTTCTGGCCGAAAAAGGTACCCTTCTGGCAGACGGCGCCACCGGCACCAACCTTTTCGAAATGGGATTGATGGCAGGCGACGCACCCGAACTCTGGAACGAAACCGCGCCCGAAAAGATCACAACCCTGTACAGGGGCGCAGTGGACGCGGGCAGCGACATTTTCCTGACCAACTCGTTCGGGGCCAATGCGTCGCGCCTGAAACTGCACGACGCGGGCCACCGCGCCTTCGAGTTGAGCAAACTGGCCGCCGAAATCGGTCGCGACGTTGCAGACAAGGCCGGTCGACGCGTGATCGTGGCAGGCTCGGTCGGCCCCACGGGAGAGATTATGGAACCTGTCGGCACACTCAGTCACGCGCACGCCGTCGAGATGTTTCACGAAACGGCTGCGGGCCTCAAGGCCGGTGGGGCCGACATCGGCTGGCTCGAAACGATCTCCGCTCCCGAGGAATACACCGCCGCAGCCGAAGGTTTTGCGCTGGCAGGCTTGCCATGGGTCGGCACGATGAGCTTCGACACAGCCGGGCGCACCATGATGGGCGTGACCAGCACAGACATGGTCAATCTGGTGACGGGCCTGCCCAACCCGCCACTCGCCTTCGGGGCGAACTGCGGGACGGGCGCGTCGGATCTGCTGCGCACTCTGCTGGGCTTTGCCGCCACCGGCACCGACATCCCGTTGATCGCGAAGGGCAATGCAGGCATCCCGAAATACCACGACGGGCACATCCACTATGACGGCACGCCCGAACTGATGGCCGACTATGCCGCTCTTGCCCGCGACTGCGGGGCATCGATCATCGGCGGGTGCTGCGGCACCACTCCCGCCCACCTTGAAATGATGCGCGACGCCCTCGATACGCGGGGAAAGGGCGCCGCACCGTCGCTTGACGCAATCGTGGCCGCCCTTGGCGCGTTCACATCCGACAATGACGGCACCGGCGAAAACACCGCGCCTGCACGCAAACGGCGCGGCAACCGACGCGTGGCCTAAAGCGTTTTGACTTGAAACTGCACCGCTTGTTCGTCGCCACGCGCGTCGTTCGAACGCGAAAAGCGACACGTCATGTATCACGCTAACGTCGAAACGCCCTAAAACAGGCTCAGTTGCGCCGAAGGTGCGATGGGGGGCTGAAACAGGTCGGTGCGCATCGGCGGCGCCGAAGACTTCAACCCCAACCGGCGCAATGCGACCTTGAAACGGGCAGCAACAATTTCGGCATAGGGCCCCTCGCCCCGCATCCGGTGACCCCAGCGCGCGTCATAATCCGCCCCGCCGTGCATTTCGCGCAAGCGCGCCATGATGCGACCCGCGCGGTCCGGGTAATGTGCAACCAGCCATTCCTGCCAGATGGGCGACACCTCACGCGGCAGGCGCAGCATGATCCAGCTGGCAGTGCGCGCGCCTGCGGCCTTGCCTGCCTCCAATATCCGCTCCAACTCCGGGTCGGTCAGCGCAGGCACCATGGGCGAGGCCATGATGCGCACCGGCACCCCGGCTTCGCTCAGCCGCCGGATCATCGCCAAACGGCGGGCGGGCGACGGTGCGCGCGGCTCCATCGCGCGTGACAGGCTTGCATCCAGCGTGGTTACGGAAATTCCGACGCGCACCAGACCCCGCCGGGCCATTCGCCCCAGAATATCAAGATCTCGCTCGATCAACGCGCCCTTTGTCACGATGGCGACGGGGTGTGCACAGGCCTCAAGCACTTCAAGGCAAGCGCGCATGATCCCGTGTTCTTTTTCAATGGGCTGATAGGGGTCGGTGTTGGTGCCGATCGCGACGGGGGCGACCCGATAAGACCTCTTTCCCAACTCCGCCTTCAGCACCATATGCGCGTCGGGCCGCGCGATCAGCCGGGTTTCGAAATCCAGACCCGGCGACAGCCCCAGATAGGCGTGGCTTGGCCGGGCAAAACAATAGACACAGCCATGTTCGCACCCCCGATAGGGGTTGATCGACCGGTCAAACGGCAGGTCGGGCGACCGGTTGTAGCTGATGATCGAACGTGGACGCTCGATACTGACCTCGGTGCGCAGGGTCGCGAGCGGTTCGTCGATGTCCCAGCCGTCATCATCGCTGTGGCGCGTGATGCTGTCATAGCGGCTGACGGCGTTGGTCGTCGCGCCGCGCCCTTTGGCCCGTTTTGTCTGCAGGTCGGCTTTCATAGGTCAAGCATAGAACGTAACAGGAACACACACCAGAAAAGAGTTCCATATCAGACCCAAGCGTCTAAGATCGACGTAAAGCCCACGGCGCAAGTCGCGCTTGCGCCCGGGCATGTCGCAATTCGGACAGTGCCGCTGCGGCATTCTGACCGATAAGGCACCTAATCGACACACAGGCCGCGCGCCTGCCAGCCAAGGAACGGCCATGTCAGACGACGACGAAATCATCCTGTCAGAACTCGACGACGAAGAGCTTGTCCAACAGATGTTCGACGACCTCTACGACGGCCTCAAGCCCGAGATCGAGGAAGGCGTGAACATCCTGCTGGAACGTGGCTGGGCCCCTTATGACATCCTGACCAAGGCGCTTGTGGGCGGCATGACCATCGTGGGTGCAGATTTCCGCGACGGGATCCTGTTCGTGCCCGAAGTGCTGCTGGCCGCCAACGCGATGAAGGGGGGGATGTTCATCCTCAAACCCCTGCTCGCTGAAACAGGCGCCCCGCGCGTGGGCAAGATGGTGATCGGCACGGTCAAGGGCGACATCCACGACATCGGCAAGAACCTGGTGTCGATGATGATGGAAGGGGCCGGATTCGAAGTGGTCGATCTGGGCATCAACAACGCTGTCGAGAAATACCTCGACGCGATCGAGGCCGAAGGACCCGACATCCTTGGCATGTCCGCCCTTCTGACCACAACCATGCCCTATATGAAGGTCGTAATCGACACGATGGTCGAAAAAGGCATACGCGACGACTATATCGTGCTGGTGGGCGGCGCGCCCCTGAACGAAGAATTCGGCAAGGCCATCGGGGCGGACGCCTACTGCCGGGACGCCGCCGTGGCCGTGGAAACGGCCAAGGAATACGTCGCACGCAAGCACAACCGGATGGCGGCGGGGTAAGGCGCCCTGCCCCCGTCTCGAAAAGGGGGAAGGTCACATGCGCAATGACACCACTACCTGCAATTTTGGCTGGCCCGCGCAAGCCTTCACCTTGCCCGATGCACACGGTACGGCCTATGTGTTGGCCGACCAACTGACCGACAAGGGCCTGCTGATCGCGTTCATCTGCAACCATTGCCCTTACGTGATCGCGGTGGCCGATCGATTGGCAACTGATGCGCGGACATTGATGGACGAAGGTATCGGCGTTCTGGCCATCATGTCCAACGACTATGCCGCCTATCCCGCCGATGCGCCGCCGCGCATGATCGAGTTTGCAAAAAAGTACGACTTCCCCTTCCCTTATCTGGTCGACGCGGATCAGTCGGTCGCGCGATCATATGACGCGCAGTGCACGCCCGACTTCTTCGGCTTCAACGGCATGGGCGAATTGCAATATCGCGGCCGCCTTGACGACGCGCGCAGGGGCGATGCCTCGACTCGCACGCCCGAGCTCTTGAACGCCATGCGCAGGATCGCAGCGACAGGACAAGGGCCGCAGGACCAAACGCCCAGCATGGGCTGTTCGATCAAATGGGCCTGAGCGATCAGGACCTGACCGAACGCGGCCTGCCCGCAACCGGCAAGGAGGGCCGCATCCTGCTGATCGCTTGCGGCGCACTGGCTCGCGAAATTCTCGATCTCAAGCGCCTTAACGGTTGGGATCACATGGACCTCACCTGCCTGCCCGCAAAACTGCACCTCTACCCCGAAAAGATCACCGAGGAAGTCCGCAAGGCGGTAACCAAGCACCGCGCGAACTACGGCAGCATATTTATCGTCTACGCTGATTGCGGCACCGGCGGACGACTGGAAACCGCCTGCAAAGAGATGGGTGTGGACATGGTCGCAGGTCCGCATTGCTATAGCTTTTTCGAGGGAAATGAAAGGTTTGCAGCGACGAGTGAAGGTGAATTCACCGCATTCTACCTCACCGATTTCCTCGTACGCCAGTTCGAGGCATTTATCCTCAAACCCATGGGGCTCGACCGCCATCCGGAACTCCGGGACATGTACTTCGGCAATTACGAAAAACTGGTCTACCAAGCGCAGACCGACGACCCAAGCCTGACCGAAAAAGCAGAACAGGCCGCCAAAACGCTCGGCCTTGCGTTCGAACGGCGATATACTGGCTACGGCGATCTCAAGAACACACTGTCGCGTCTGTGAAACCCACACGCCAACCCAACCGGGTCATTCTTTGGGTTCAAAATACCTCGGGGGTTTGGGGGCTGGCCCCCAATCAATAAAATGAATCGCGTCGCCGCAAGGCGTCCTTTGGATCACGCCGCCGCCACCGAACGCACCCGTTCGATCATTGCGCGCAGCCCGTTCGAGCGCTGCGCGGACAGATGATCGTTCAGCCCCAGCCGTGCCAATTCTGCAGCCGCATCCACACCGACAACAGCTTGAGGCTCCAACCCGTTGTAAAGGCGCCTCAACACGGCGATCAAACCTTTGACGATCATGGCATCACTGTCGCCGTCAAAATGAAACCGCCCGTCCTCGACCACCGCATGCAGCCACACCTGCGACGCGCAACCATCGACTTTCGTCGCCGGCACCTTCAGCGCATCATCCAGCGGGTCCATCGCCTTGCCCTGCTCGATCACATAACGATAGCGATCCTCCCAGTCCTCGAGGAACTCGAAATCTTCGACAATCTCTTCAAAGGCTTCAGTTGCCATGATGGCCTCGTGTTCAGCATCTGCACTGTGACCTAGGGGCTTGAAGCACAAAGGTCCAGTGCGGCAATGGACGCTTTTCAAGCGCTGCCACATCCGTTACCACATGGGCCAAGACAACTGCGAGTGCCCCATGCGCCTTTTGACGACCACGCTTCTTGTTTCGACCCTGACGCTGTCTGCCTGTGGTGTCGTGCGCGACAGCCGACTGAACCCGTTCAACTGGTTCGGGCGCAGCCAGTCCGAAACGGTTCAACGCGACCCGCGTGCCGAAACAAACCCTCTGATCCCCGTGAACGACCGGGGCGGCCTGTTCAGCTCCGTGCGCGATCAGGTCGAAGTTTATACCGGTCGCCCCGTGGATCAGATCAGCGACCTTGTGATCGAACGGGTGCCCGGCGGTGCGATCGTGCGGGCCACAGGCATTTCGTCCTATGACGGACCCTACGGCGTCAGACTGACGCCGACCACGGAAGACTCCGAACCGGTCGATGGTGTCCTGACATACAGGCTCGAAGCGGAGCAGCCGCGCGATGCGCGTCGCACCACAACCCAAGCCGTGCGCACTGTTACCGCCGCCGTGCGGTTGTCCGATCAGGAATTGGCACAAATCCGTGTCATCCGGGTCGAGGGCGAACGCAACGCACAGTCAACATCGCGCCGCTGATACGGATCAGTCCAGAGAGATAATCTGTACATCCGCACCCTTGGCGGTCAGCGCCACGCGCCCTTCGCACAGCCGCAGTGCATCCTCGCCAAAGACTTCCGACCGCCAGCCCTTCAGAGCCGCAACATCGCGCATGCCCGCCGCCAGTGCGTCCAGATCGGCCGCGGAGGCGATCAGCTTGGCTGCCACGCCCGCACTTTCGGTCTTGGCCTTGAGCAGAACACGCAACAGGTCCGCCAGCGCCGGGTTCACTTGCAACTTCTCGCGTGAGCGGTCCGGTTTGGGCTGATCTTCGGGTGCCATATTAACGCCACGCTCAACAGCTGCCAGAATACCGTCCGCGATGTCGCCCTTGCGCGCCTCGCGCAGCAGCAGGCGTGAGCGGCCGAGGTCCTCGTAACTTTTGGGCTTGTTGCTGGCCAGTTCGACCAGTGCATCGTCTTTGTAGACCCTGTTGCGGGGTATATTACGGCTTTGGGCATGGGATTCCCGGAATGCCGCCAGTTCCTGTACGATGGCCAGAAACTTGGACGAGGTTGTGCGGGTCTTGACCCGTTTCCATGCGTCTTCGGGGGCGATGATGTAGGTCTCGGCGCTCAGCAGCGTCTGCAGTTCTTCGGACACCCACCGCGCGCGCCCGCTTTCTTCCAGCTTTTCAGCCAAGAATTCATAGATCTGTCGCAGATGCGTGACATCCGCCAAGGCATAGGTCTTTTGCGCGTCCGTCAGCGGGCGGCGCGACCAGTCGGTAAAGCGTGACGTCTTGTCCAGCGGCTGACGTGCGATCTTGCGCACGAGCGTCTCATATCCGACCTGCTCGCCAAAGCCGCAGACCATTGCCGCGACCTGCGTGTCAAACAGCGGCTCGGGAAAGACTTTCGCATCCACATAAAAGATCTCGAGATCCTGACGCGCCGCATGGAATACCTTGACCACCGACCTGTCACGAAACAGATCATAAAGAGGTTCCAGCGACAAACCGTTCGCCAGTGGGTCCACCAGAACCGCGCCGCTGTCATCGGTTCCGGGCATTGCCAGCTGGATCAGGCACAGTTTGGAATAATAGGTGCGTTCGCGCAGAAACTCGGTATCGACGGTCACGTAGTCGTGCTGGGCGGCCTCTTTGCAATAGGTTTCGAGGTCGGCGGTCGTCGTGATGGTTTTCATGCGCTGCTTCTTGTTCTTGTGCGGTGTTCATCACCGTCGGGATTGGTCCGGCTTACACCATCGAAAGAGGCGTTACCAGAGTATCAGAGGGGCGGTTTCCCCGGCCGCAAATCGCCGCAGGACCGCCGGGTAAAGGCGGTGTTCCTGCGTCAGCACACGGGCCGCCAGCACGTCCGGCGTGTCGCCGCCCAACACCGGCACACGGGCCTGTCCCAGTATGGGACCGTCATCCAGCGCCGGTGTGACCAGATGCACCGTGCAGCCATGCTCTGTCTCGCCATCCGCCAATGCGCGGGCATGGGTGTGCAGCCCCTTGTACTTTGGCAGCAGCGATGGGTGGATGTTCAGCATGCGACCCTGCCACGGGGCCACGAACCCCGCTGTCAGCACCCGCATGAACCCCGCAAGGCAGATGATATCAAGTTCGTATGGGGCGAGTGCTGCGTCGATGGCCGCCTCGAAGCTGACGCGATCCTCACCATGGGGTCGGTGATCGACCACTTCGGTCGCGATGCTCTGATCCCTGGCCCATGCGATCCCGCCCGCATCCGCGTTGTTGGACAACACGACCGCGGGACGTGCGGCGTGATCGCCGTGCATATCTTCAACCAGCGCGCGCATGTTCGACCCGCCGCCGGACAGGAAAATGCCGACCCGTTTGCTCACCAGAGCGCGCCTGAATAGGTGACGCCCTGCCCTTCGGTCGCATGGCCAAGCGCAACGACTGTCTGGCCTTCACCTTCCAGTGCCGCCGTCACCGCCGCCACCGCATCGGGTGCGACAACAACGACCATCCCGATGCCAGCATTGAAGGTCTTGAGCATCTCGCCGGCGTCCATGCCGCCGACTTTGGCCATCCACTTGAACACCGGTGGCAGGTCCCATGCCTCCAGATCGACCGTGCAGCCCAACCCGTCGGGGAACACACGCGGCAGGTTCTCGGTCAGCCCGCCGCCGGTGATGTGGGCAAACCCGTGCACGCCGCCAGCGGCAATCGCCGCAAGCGCCGCCTTGACGTATAACCGGGTGGGTGTCAGCAGCACCTCGCCCAAGGTGCCTTCCGCCCAGGGGCAGGCATCACCCCAGCCAAGGCCCGAGGCCTCGACGATCCGGCGCACCAGCGAATAGCCGTTGGAATGCACCCCGTCCGACGCAAGACCCAGCAGCACGTCGCCGGACGCAACCCCCGCAGGCAGCGCTGTGCCCTGATCGGGGGCGAGACGGCGGAAATGCCCGGCATGTACCCGCCCGG
>CAYGPT010000072.1:0-18095 GCA_964351755.1 uncultured Rhodobacterales bacterium
GTCGCTTCAAAAAAGACCGCGCCTGTCGTTCAAGCTGTGATCGCTGAGGAACTGCACCAGATGGAGATGGATTTTGGAAGCCAGGTCGTGGATGCTGAAGCTGCGAGCGTCGTTGATGATGCGCAGATGCGCTCCGCAGTTGATGGCTTGGACGAAATGGAAGCGATGCTGCGAGAGGGGAAAGGCGAAAAGCTGGTTGCGCGATAGCGTGGTGGGCATCGCCTGTCTGTCAGGGAGGGCGGAATCCGGACATTCGCTGCGGGTGCGGAATATAGGTTCACCGAATGAGAAAGCAGTCGTTCGGCAGCACGCGGCACTTTCAACCGCAGCGAACGGCAGGTCAGAGCCCAACCCAGCCATCGCTAATTTGTGCTGCGTGCACTCGCAGCGCTGAAAATACTGCATAGGCATAAAATCTGATGCTGGTTCGCAGCTTGAAAACCAGCCATTCAAACTTGGGCGAAACAATCGCTTCCAACTATGCAACACAAGGAACGGGATGCCTCATAGTGACAAGGAATTGCACGCTTAGGCTATTCAACCGCAGTCTTTTTGCGCGTCAGATTTGCCCAAGCGTCGTATTGTGAAAGGAATACGTTGCCGTTCAGATCACTGATGAGGTGTGATTTCTTCAGGCGGTCCATGACCGGTCCCTTGACCTCTGACAGGTGCAGCCCCACGCCCATATCGGTCAGGCGCAGGTTGATCGCTTCCAGGCTTTCGAGCGCGGAAAAATCCACCTCATTGACCGCTGAAAACATCAAGATCACATCTTTGATCTCGCAGCCGGTGGTGACCCGCGACTGGACCAGATCTTCAAGAAAGCGCGCGTTGACGAAATAGAGGCTTTCATCCACACGCAATGTCAGCACGTGGCGGTTGGTTTCAACGCTGTGCCGGTTCACATTTCGAAAATGCTGTGAGCCGGGGACAAGCCCGACCTCGGCCACATGGGGCCGCGAGGTCTTGTACAGATGCAGCAGAACAGAAATAGCAACTCCACTGGCGACGCCGACTTCGACACCCATGGCGAGGGTCAACAGGATCGTTGCGGCGACGGCGATGAAATCCGCTCTCGCGTAGCCCCAAGTTTTCTTCAGGATCGAAAAATCTACCAGTGACAGCACAGCGACGATGATCGTCGCGGCGAGGGTCGCGTTTGGCAGATAGTAGACCAGAGGTGTCAATGCGACAGCCGCAACCGCAAGGCCGATTGCAGTGTAAATCCCCGCCGCAGGTGTTTCAGAACCTGCGTCGAAATTCACAACCGAGCGCGAAAAGCCGCCTGTGACAGGAAAGCCGCCGGTAAAGGCCGCACCAAGGTTGGCCGCCCCCAGCCCGATCAATTCCTGATTGGGGTCGATCCGCTGGCGTTTCTTGGCCGCCAGTGTCTGGGCCACCGAAATGCTTTCGACAAAGCCGATGACGGATATTAGGATGGCAGGAACCAGAAGGGATTTTATCAGATAGGGCGAAAGACCGGGCACCGTGAAGGGCGGCAGGCTTTGCGGGACATCACCAACGATGTTCACGCCCATGCCATCAAGGCCGAAGGCCCAGACGGCAAGGGTTGTTGTCACCACTGCGGCGACAGGGCCAGCTTTGGCCAAAAGGTCGGTCAGCAATGGCCCCGTCCCGAGCCGTTTCAACATAGGTTTCAGGTTGCCACGCACCCAGAATAAAAATCCAGTCGCACTGACGCCGATAACAACTGTGATCCAGTTGATCTGATCCAGATGTGCAAAGATGGACCCAAGCATTTCAGGCAACGTATGCCCATGGGCGCTAACCCCAAGGATGTGTTTGAGCTGGCTCGTGGCAATCAAGATGCCCGATGCCGTGATGAAGCCCGCGATGACAGGGTGGCTGAGAAAGTTCGCCAGAAACCCAAGTCGGAACACACCCAAGAGCACCAGAAACGCCCCGGAAAGCCCCGCCAATGTGAGCGCGGCAACGGCGTAGCCTGCGGTCCCTGTTTCGGCCACTTGCCCGATTGCGGAGGCCGTCAATAGCGACACCACCGCCACTGGCCCTACTGCGAGCGCTTTGGAGGTACCGAAGATCGCATAGAGGACAATGGGCGCGATCGAGGCGTAAATCCCCGCCTCGGGCGGCAGGCCCGCCAGCAGCGCGTAGGCCAGCGATTGCGGGATCAACATGATCGTCACGATCACGGCAGCGATCATGTCATTGGACAGGGCTGAGCGATTATAATGCCGCCCCCATTCAAGGATCGGCAGGTAGCGGGAAAAAGATGGCATGGGGTGTTCAGTCTATCAGGGGAAACCGCATATGACGTGCGGTTTCCCGTTAAATGGTCTTGCGTATGCAGTGTGCGATTAGTCCGCCGAGACCTTCAGTTTCTCGGGTGTGGCCATCCATTCCTTGCCCTTCAACATGGCTTGCCAATAGATCGGCGGCAGCAACTTTTCCTTTAGGAACCATGCCGCGCGGGTTGGTTTGGTGCCGTCGACAAGGAAAGACGGAAAGCTGGGTTTGAGCACACCGCCATAGCCAAATTCGGCCAGCACGATTTTGCCGCGCTCTACTGTCAGGGGGCACGAGCCGTAGCCGTCATAAGCAGACACGGGCGAGCGGCCCCGGATGTCGGCGACAATGTTATCGGCCACGGTGGGCGCCTGCTTGCGTGCGGCGGCGGCTGTCTTGGCGTTTGGTGCGTTCATCACATCACCAAGCGACCAGATGTTGTCATAGGTTTTGTGCCGCAACGTCGCCTGATCCACGTCGACCCAGCCTGCGGCATCCGCAAGTGGCGAAACGCGAATAAAGTCCGGCGCAGTCTGGGGCGGACACACATGCATCATGTCAAACTCAACTGTGACCATTTCGGGATCTGTGTCAGGTTTTGTCACCTTAAACATCGCTGTCTTGGCAGAGCCGTCAACTGACACCAGATTGTGGAAATAGTTCAGCGTTGCGTCGTACTTCTTAATGTACTCCATCAGAGCCGGAACATAATCCTTGACCCCAAACAGAACCCCGCCCGCATTCATGAATTGAATGTCGATGTTTTTCAGTGCTTTATTGCGGAACCATGCATCGCCAGACAGATACATTGCCTTTTGCGGTGCACCTGCACATTTGATTGGCATGGGCGGTTGTGTGAACAACGCGCGCCCTTCTTTCAGTTCTTGAACCAACTGCCATGTGTAAGGCGCAAGATCATAGCGGTAGTTCGACGTCACGCCGTTGCGGCCTAACGTGTCTTCAAGCCCTTCTACGGCCTCCCAATCCAGCTTCAGTCCGGGACAGACAACCAAACGGTCGTATTTGACGACACGGCAACCATCAAGAATGACGGCGTTGTTTTTAGGCTCAAACGCAGCGACAGCGGCTTTGATCCATTTGACGCCGCGCGGGATAAGGGACCCCATCGTTTTGGCCGTCTGTTCGGGTTGGAAAATGCCGCCCCCGACCATGGTCCAGCCGGGTTGGTAATAATGGATGTCTGCGGGATCAATTACTGCAATCGACAGCCCCGATTTTCGGGACTTCAGACTGGCCGCGACAGAAATGCCGCCCGCACCTGCGCCAACAATGACCACGTCGAAATGTGCATCGCCCGTATCAGTCGGTGTCTTGCCACCATTGGCGATACGGCGCGCGACACCGTTCATATCATAGCCCGCAGCCTTTGTCGCAGCCAAGATCTCTGGCATGGGGCGTTTTTTGGATTCATGAAAGGACCAAAGCGTCGCCGAGCGTGTGCCTGTGCGGCAATAGGCCAATACGGGGCGTGGCAAATCTTTGAGGGCCGCCGAGAAGGCGTCCACGTCGTCGTCGCTGACCATGCCTGACTGCACAGGAACATAGCGCGCCTCGATCCCGGCCTTTTTGGCGGCGGCTGCGATTTCCTCGAATGAGGGCTGATCTGCGCCTTCACCATCGGGGCGGTTGCAGATGATCGCGCGGATACCGGCGGCTTTGATGGCCTCCATGTCGGCGGGCATGATTTGCGCGCTGACGGTTGTCTTTTCTGTGATTTTCTTGAGTTCCATGATCCTATTCCTCCTACAAACCGTTCACCGGCACTTTAAGCATCGGGTTGCCGTCCTTGTCGGTCGGCACTTCGCCCGCGCGCATGTTCACCTGAAGGGACGGAATGATCAGTTTCGGCATCGCCAGTTGCGCATCACGTTCGGTGCGGAACTTGATGAAGTCTTCGCGCGTCTTGCCAGCCCCGACATGGATGTTGTGAGCTTTTTCGTCCGCCACGGTGGTTTCCCACTGAATATCGCGCCCGTTGGGGCCGTAATCATGGCACATGAACAGGCGCATCTCGTCCGGCAGGGCCAGCACCTTCATGATGCTCTCGTAAAGCTCTTCAGCAGAACCGCCCGGGAAATCACAGCGGGCCGAGCCGCCATCCGGCATGAACAGCGTGTCGCCAACAAAAGCCGCGTTGCCCATGACATGGACCATACAGGCTGGTGTGTGGCCGGGCGTATACATGGCAAAGCCCTGCATATTGCCGATCATGTAGGTATCGCCATCCTCGAACAGCGCGTCAAACTGGCTGCCATCACGCTGAAAATCGGTGCCTTCGTTGAACACCTTGCCGAATACGTCCTGAACGACCGTGATCTTTGAGCCGACGCCAATCTTGCCGCCCAGTTTTTCCTGAATGTAGGGGGCTGCGCTCAGGTGATCCGCATGGACATGGGTCTCAATGATCCACTCCAGCTTGAGGCCCTGCGTTTCAACCTGACGGATCAATTCATCGGCGTGATCAAAGGTGATGCGGCCAGCCGCGTAATCGATGTCCATGACGCTGTCGATAATCGCGCAAGAGTTCGATGTCGGATCCTTGACGATGTAGCTGATTGTGTTGGTCGCTTCGTCGAAAAACGCCTGAACGTCGGGCTTGATGTCCATATTCACAGGGTAAGTCATTCCAGTTCTCCTTAGCTTAGCGCGCAGTCAGTGACCGCGCCCTTGTTCCATCATCATCTCGTGGACAGCGGCCATGCCGCGATCGGCCATTTGTGTAACTTCGGCTGCATGGGTTTGCAGCGCTGCCACTATCTCGGGGTTGTCAGAGGTTTGGATGACGACAAGACCATCATCCGTAACCTCGACATCCGACAGAATTTCGTCGCCCCGCACAAAGAAAACGTCCAGTGTCGGGCTTTGGATGCGGATTTTCGGGTCGTCGTTTTGCCCGACCCGATCAATCATGCCGACCGCATGGCTCACAAGCGCGTCCATCACCGCCACATCCGAGGACCGCGTGACAGTGCGAATGCCGTCAGGCAAGTTCTCCACTTCGCGGGTGATCGTATCGAAGTTGCGGAACATCAGTGCCAGTTCCGCGCTTTCCTCGGCGCTGGCATTTTCGCCAATCAAACCGGGCATCGTTGCTTCGTCATGCTGATGCATACCCGCGCCGTGGCTCATGTAATGATCGGTTTGCGCAAAGGCGAACGTCAGACCGCCAATTGCAAGCACGGCAACGGCTGCACCAATGTAGACCCCGCGCTTCATTGCAGCACACCTGCGGGTGCGACCCGTGCCAGACCGCGCCGCAAGATAAACCCGACAACGACCGCACCAATGAAAAGAAAGACCTCCCACCGGCCGGTTCCAAGTGCGGGGATCGCGGCACCGGGGCAAAACCCGGCGATGCCCCAACCGATCCCGAACAAGGCAGAACCACCAACAAGCTTGCGGTCAATCTGGCGGTTGTTCGGCAGTTGAAACGCACCGCCAAACAAGGGCTGCGCCCTGCGCCATACAAGCCGATAACCAATGGCCGTCACAATCAGTGCGCCGCCCATCACAAAGGCAAGGCTAGGGTCCCACGTGCCCGCGATATCAAAAAAGTTCAGCACTTTGGCCGGATTCATCATCCCCGAAAGGGCGATCCCGGTGCCAAAGACAAGGCCTGTCAGACCGGCAAAAATCAGTTTCATGGATCAGGCTCCGATGACGTGGCGAATGATGAAAACGGTGATGGCCGCAGTGGCCATGAAGGTCGGGACAGCGACCAGCGATCTGATAGACAGGCGTGACAGGCCGCAGACGCCGTGGCCGGACGTACAGCCCGACGCCAGACTTGCGCCAAGCCCGACGATCACGCCGCCGATGGCGATCATGGCGGGGCTGACAGGGACTTCAACGGCGGGCATGGTCCCGCTTGCCAGAAAGATCACGCCGGGCGCTGCGATCATCCCGATGACCATCGCGATGCGCCACGAGGCCTCTTCGCGGCTTTCCGCAAAGACGAGGCCAGACATGATACCGGTCGCGCCAAGGATGCGGCCAAGGCCAAGCATCAACAAGACCGCGCCAAGGCCAATCGCGAGCCCGCCAGTGAGCGAGATGAAAGGTGTGAAATCTGTTGCCATGATTATGCCCGACACGTCTTGACGCCGAAGAGGCTATAGATCGGACACACGCGCACCGCTGCCACGACGAGCATGACAATGCCCACAACGGCCGCGCCGTATTTCAAGACGCCTGTGTCGAAGGCAGGCAATCCACTGAAGAACGCCAAATAAAGCAAAGCCGCACCAAGAGCGGCACGAAAGATGCGGTCGATAGAGCCTACGTTGATGGTCATAATCGTCTCCTTTGGTTGGAAGTTGATATGGAAATATAACTTTACCAACGCAGCTTCAGTGACATTGTCACCTAAGTCGAAGAAACCCCGCTAGGCACTTTCAGCAATCGTCCTCAGACCCTCCTTGTTTCGAAAAGATATGACGCCACGGGACTGTTCGATCAGGTCGCGCTTGTGGAAATCGTTCAACACGCGGGAGATCACTTCGCGCGCGGTGCCAAGCTCGCTCGCCAACTCCTGATGGGTCGTGCGGATTTCCTTCATGCCGTCCCCCAGCGTCAAAAGCCGTTCTGCCAAGCGCACATCAATGCGGCCAAAGGCGACGTCATCGACGACCCGCAACAGATCAATCAAACGGCGTGAATAGGCGGAAAACACGAAGTTGCGAAACGCATCTTCCTCGGACGCAAGGCGGTCGAACGCGGGCTTGGGCAGGACCACCGCAGTCACATCCGTCTCGGCAATACCTTCGGCGTTATAGGCTTCTTCGGCCAACATACAGGCAGTTGTCAGCACGCAGCTTTCACCGGCATCAACCCGGTACAGGACAATCTCGCGTCCAGTGTCCGAGCTTTGGGACACACGGATGCGGCCTTCGTATAGAAAGAACAAACTGTCAGGGACGTTCATCGGCCCGAAGACCTGATCCCCCTTTTTCATGTGGATGATCCGCGCTGTCGCATTCAACCGCTGGCGGACTTGTCGGGGCAAGGCGGCTGTGCCTTTAAAGCGTTCTGTCCAATCAAAGTCCGTCATTTCGCACTCCGCTTCGGGATTGTGATACCGTCTTCCAAGGGGGCGATACGGGCCAGCAGGTCGCTTCGGTTAGATGCAATGTCGGCTAACGTCAGGTCATCCAGAACAGCCATAAAGGCGCGTGTCGCCTCTTGCAGGGCACGCGACAGTTTGCAGATACCGATCAGGGGGCAGGTGTTGTGTTCAGGGTTGAAACATTCGACCAACTCAAGCGGGCCTTCTGTCAGTCGCACGACGTCGCCAACGATAATTTCTTCTGCCGGACGGGCCAGACGAAACCCGCCGCCGCGCCCGCGCTGTGTTTCAACGTAACCGGCCAACCCAAGCTCATGCACGATTTTAACAATATGCGGGCGCGCGAGGCCATGCACGCGAACCACATCATCGACCCGGATCAGATCAGGCGATTTCAAAGCGGCCAACTGTAACGAACGCATGGCGAAATTTGTATATGATGTAAGCTTCATGACGTCCTCCTAGATTAAAGGTATATCAAAAGTATAACTTTCTGCAAGTTGCGTGACATTGTCACTGAAAGAGTCTGGGCGCGCCACTAGGTCAGGTGCAGACACAAATTGGAGATGACCATGACTTTGCTTCTTGGAGACACCGTTCCCGACTTTACTGCCGATACAACGACCGGCCCGATTTCCTTCCATGACTGGATCGGAGCTGACTGGGCGTTTTTCTTCAGCCATCCGGCAGATTTCACACCCGTTTGCACGACAGAGATGGGGCGCACCGCCCAGGTGGCCGAAGACTTTGCCAAGCGCAGCGTAAAGCCCATCGGGCTCAGCACTGACAGCGTCGCAGAGCATCTGAAATGGATCGAGGATGTGAACGAAACGCAAAACACGACCCTGCGCTTTCCCATCGTTGCCGATCCAGATTGCGAGATCGCGAAGCTTTATGAGATGATCCACCCTGGTGAATCCGTCACGGCCGCCGTCCGTTCCGTGTTCATCATTGACCCTAACAAGAAGCTGCGTCTGTCCATGACTTACCCCATGAGCGTGGGGCGCAACTTTGATGAAATACTGCGGGTCATTGATGCGCTACAAACAAGCGACGCCAAAGGGGTGGCTTTGCCAGCCGATTGGCGGCCTGGTGACCGTGCGATTATCCCGCCTTCTGTCTCAAATGCCGAAGCGACTGCGAAGTTTCCGCAAGGCTTTGATGAAATCCGCCCATATCTGCGCACCGTCGATATCGGCGCTGCTTAACCCGAAGGAAACACTATGAAATTTACAACTTTCGCACTCGTCGCCCTTTTTTCGCTGTCTGTTGCGGCACAGGATGCGCCCGGCTCGCATTTTATTGAGAGCTGGGATCTGAACGCCGACGGCACAGTCACACTTGCTGAGCTTGAGGAAAAGCGCGGTGACGTTTTTTATATGTTCGATGCAGACGAGAATGGCATGCTCAATGCGGATGAATACGCATCATTTGACGAGGTGCGCGCCGCTGACATGGAAAATCAAGGCGATCATGCACAGGGCAAGATGGGCCGGGTGCAGGAAGGCATGCAGATGACCTTCAACGATGCCAATGGTGACGGACAGGTCAGCGAGGCGGAGTTCGTTGCCAAGGCTGCTGACTGGCTGGCGATCATTGATCGTGATGAAAGTGGTGATGTGACCTCTGCTGATTTCGGCCCTCGCGGCTAAGTCTTTGACGCTAAGGCCTTGTCTGGGGCCCTAGCTTTTCATCCCAGTCCAAGAGGCCAATCATGTTAGACGGTTTTTCCGCTGAGACGCTGGCGCGGATTCAATTCGCGTTCACCGTGTCGTTCCACATTATCTTCCCGGCGTTCTCCATCGGGCTTGCCAGTTTTTTGGCGGTCCTGAATGGCATGTGGCTTCGCACGCGCGATGAGACTTATCTGACGCTGTTCAATTACTGGAAAAAGATCTTCGCGGTCGCATTCGGCATGGGTGTCGTCTCGGGCATCGTGATGTCCTACCAATTCGGGACAAATTGGGCGGTATTTTCGGATAGGGCCGGTCCAGTAGTTGGGCCTTTGATGGCCTACGAAGTGCTGTCTGCGTTCTTCCTGGAAGCTGGTTTCCTTGGGATCATGCTGTTCGGGCGAGAACGGGTTGGAGAGCGGCTGCACATGTTTGCCACGGCGATGGTTGCCTTCGGCACCTTGATGTCTGCGACGTGGATTTTGTCAGTGAACAGTTGGATGCAGACGCCTGCGGGCTTTGGCATCAATGAGGTGGGTCAGTTCGTCCCCGAAGACTGGTGGGCGATCGTCTTTAACCCGTCTTTCCCCTACCGCCTTGTCCATATGGTGCTGGCAGCTTTCTTGACGACTGCACTGGTGGTCGGCGCTGTGGGTGGATTGCACCTGTTGCGGGATCGCGGCGACAAAGAGGCGCGGCGCATGTTCTCTATGGCAATGTGGATGGCGCTTCTGGTGACGCCACTTCAGATTGCAGCAGGTCATGAGCACGGGCTGAACACGCTCGAACATCAACCGGTGAAAATCATGGCGATGGAAGGGCACTATGAAAGCCACCCCGAAGGCTGGGCACCGCTCTATCTGTTCGGCATTCCCAATGACGATGAGCAGAGGCTGGATTACGCGGTCGGCATCCCCGGCCTCGGCAACCTGATCTTTGAAAAGCCGCTCGATGAGCCCGTGATGGGCCTCGACACGATCCCCGACGAGGATCAGCCGCCTGTGGGCATCGTTTTCTGGTCCTTCCGCATCATGGTCGGGCTTGGCTTTCTGATGCTGGGTTTGGGCGCGTGGTCTGCTTGGGCACGCTGGAAGGGGCGGTTGTTTGATGCGCCATGGCTGCATCGCGCGTGCATCCTTATGGGACCAACGGGTTTTATCGCTGTATTGGCTGGCTGGATCACCACCGAAGTCGGACGTCAACCCTATACGGTTTACGGCCTGCTGCGCACGTCAGATAGCCTCGCGCCGATTGATGCGCCCGCTGTCGCGGCCTCGCTGATCGCTTTTATCATCGTCTATTTCTTCGTCTTCGGCGCGGGCACCTTTTACATCCTTCGGATGATGAACAAACGCCCCTCAACCCCGAAACTTGGACTCGCTGACGGCCCGATCCGCACGGCTGGCATCACGCCAGCCCCGCAGATCGACGACACATTCATCCCCGGCGAATAGGAGAGCCACAATGATTTTTGACCTCGCATTCATTTGGGCTGGGCTGATCGCCTTTGCGGTACTCACCTATGTTGTTCTCGACGGGTTCGACCTTGGCCTTGGGATCCTGTTTCCTTTTGCCAAATCTGACGGTGACCGCGACCTGATGATGAATTCGGTCGCACCTGTCTGGGACGGCAACGAGACGTGGCTGGTGCTGGGCGGCGGCGGGCTGTTTGCGGTGTTCCCGCTGGCCTATGCCGTCATTATGCCTGCGCTCTATATGCCGATCACCGTGATGCTTTTGGCGCTTGTGTTTCGCGGGGTCTCGTTCGAGTACCGCTGGCGCACGACCCGCTGGAAAGGTGTCTGGGATATCGCGTTCTTTGGGGGCTCATTGATCGCGGCACTCTGCCAAGGCATCGCGCTGGGGGCGCTGGTGCAAGGTATCGAGGTGACAGACCGCGCCTATTCGGGCGGCTGGTTTGACTGGCTCACACCGTTCTCGATCCTGACTGGGGTCGCAGTCGTTGTTGGCTATGCCTTGTTGGGGGCCACATGGCTGGTCCTGAAAACCGAAAACGCATTGCAGAACCAGATGCGCAACTATGCATGGTATCTGGGTGCTGCGACACTGAGCCTTATCGGGTTGATCAGCCTGCTGACCCCGTTTCAAGATCCAATCTACTTCCAGCGCTGGTTTAGCCTTCCCGGCAGCCTCTGGACCATGATTGTGCCTGTGGTCATGCTGGCTCTGGTTTGGTCGTTCTTCCGAGGACTAAATGACCTAAATGACCTACAGCCCTTCCTCTCCGCGTTAGGGTTTTTTACTGTTAGTTTTGTTGGGATCGGCATCAGCTTTTATCCCATGATGGTGCCCCCGTCGCTGAGCATCTGGGACGTAGCGGCCCCAGACAGCAGTCTGGCCTTTGCGCTTGTGGGTGCTGTGATCCTGATACCCATCATTTTGGGCTACACTGCCTATGCCTACTGGGTGTTTCGCGGCAAAATGGACCCAGCCGAGGGGTATCACTGATGTTTGGCACCCTTATGCGAAAATGGTTGTGGTTTGTCGGGCTATGGCTGGGCAGTGTACTTGCCTTGGGTATTGTGGCCTATGCGATAAAACTGGTCATCTGACCTTGGGCAATAGCGTGGCTTTGGACGACGTATTGCCGCTGCCACGGTCAAAACATCTCGCGCGCCTGGGAACCACTCGAGTTCTCCCCCCCCTTTACCGATGCTGCAACCTGTCAGTTACCCGTTCGAATGGCGGCTTCGGCGGAAATCTAACCGTTGCTGCAACATTGTTGCTGCGCGCGCGGGGGAATGCTGCGCAAGCGAAGCAGGGAAAACGAATGACGGCAAAGTCCGCATAGCAGACCCTCAACCATCAAAATGCTCTCAGAACGGTTTGCTCGTGCAGCGAACGGCAGGTCAGAGCCCAAAGTCGACATTTGAGCAGTCCGCTGAGAACGGCAGCTTCGAGCCCGAATGGAGGCTGGGAATGTCGACTGTGACACCTACAAGTCGGCCAAGTCTTTTCGTATCCCCGTTACCTACCGCGTCCCGCTCAAGGGGTTTGAGTTGGCGGCGGATGATCTGGCCGCAGGCGCTCCGAAAGTGGGCGGCGACAGCCTTGTCGTTCCAAATCCCAAATCGCTGACCCGCAAGGAAATTCTGGACGATTTGTGTCCGCTGAACCTGCCGGACGCCTAGCCCCTAGCTTTCAAGTAACCAAAGCCACGACCCGGCATGGCTGGCGCGCAGCACCTGATCGAGGATCGTGTGATGGGCATAATACACCTCGCATTCGGGGCCGGGCACTGACGCGGCCAGCGCTTGCATCTGTGCGCGATCGGTTCCCAGCGTGCGTGGTGACACGAACATATTGCCGAACTTGCAAAACTGGGCATTGATCGCGTTAAAACCGGCGATATTGTTCAGATTTTCGCGGCGCAAGCGACCGGCGACGTCCTTTAGCACCTCTTGCTGATCCGTCAGGGCACGGCGCACCAGAAAGGCGCTGACATTCGATGCGACAGGGTCCGCGCCCAGATTCAACAGCGCCATCGGTTGCAGGAAACGCGAGCTGGCCACGAGGGTAGCATGGTTTCTCGGGCTGAAGCTGTGCCGGTCGTCTGCGCCGCCCCCGGTGATCGCGGCTGCGATGTCGGTGCCGGGGCGCGCGGCGTTAAAGTCGTTCCAGATGCGCGGGGTGCGCACACCCGGTTTGACGTCGTGGATCATGCCCAGCTCATTGAATGGCAGCAGTTCGCCGTCCCATGGGAACCGGCGCGGCTGGTCCAGCAGATGTTCCTCTCCGGCCCATGTCATGGACCACAGGCTAAGCGGGGCCGTGTCGCCCGTCTGCATGCCCGCTGGCAGCGGCGGATAGACGGTAAAGCTGTCGGGCGTGAACAGGATGCTCAGATGGGGATAACTCCAGCTTTCCTTGCACAGATCACCGGCGATATGGGTGCCGGAGGTGACCAGATCCACGACCTCGCCCGCAGCCATCGTGTCCGAGGCGCAGCCCTGCCCGGTCAGGTCATAGTCAATCGGCAGCGGGGTTGAAACTGCGCACACCGGCATGGCCGTCGTACCAGATTGCTCGGGCGGGAAAACCAAAGCGCACCGAATGTGGCTGAACTGGTCTTCGGTCGACCGCACGGCCCCGGTCAGCGCGCGTTTGAAGGCCCGCCAATGCCCCACGGCACCGTTGGCGCGGTCCGGTCCGGTATCAACCCGGGGCATGAAAAGCGCAGCAACGCGCAAGCGTTGCTCGAAAAGCGGGATGGGCTGTTGAAAATTGGGAAACGGATGCCGCTGGTTCAGCGTGCCAGGCGCACTCAGCGCTGTTCGGCTTTTGCGTTGAAACCTGTTTAGGACAGAGGAGGCATCAAGCCACGCCCGGTTCGCATCACCGGATGCCTGCGCGAGTTTTACCGCAACGGGGTCGCTGCTGATGGCGGCGTCTTCCTCCATCGTTGCGCGATGCGCGGAATAGGCTTGTTCAGCTGCGGTTTTTTCGGCGAAGCGTGCGGACTGGTGCTTGTATGCCGCGGCCTGCATGCGCAGCAGGATAAAATCCTGCACCGCGTTCGCCTTCTTGTCGCCGTCTTCAAAGAATGTGGCAAGATCATCGCGCGCCTGCCGCATGCCTTCCAGCCCGATCCGGAACGTCTCTTCCGCCCGACCCGGCGTCAACGGATAGTACCCTTGCGACGGCACCTCTTCGCCCTTGAGCCGTTGTTCGAGCAAGGCGATATCGGTGCCTAACTTCTCCGCGACCTGTGCTTGTGTCAGGGTGCCGAGGCGCCAAAGCCAGTCAGCACTGCCTGCAACATCCCCATAGGTCATCTGCGCCTGCGTCATGGGCAGGGCGTCGATATGGCGTGGTTCGGGCGTGGGTGTGGGGTGCGGCTTGCCCGTCAGCGCGGTTGAGGGCAGCGCCATTTCGGCCCCGACGATTACGGCCATAGCACCGGCAAATTTCACGAACCGCGCCAGCTTGGGCCGCCTCGCCGTGAGTGTCGCAAGCGGTGTGCCAAGCCATGTGCGGATACGTTGCAAATGCTTCATGTCGCGATCCTGATCACGATCTGAAGCAGGCGATATCCAAAGTATCCGGCCAGCAGCGCCAGCGGATTGGCATAAAGAAGAGCCCACAACCCGGATTGGCCTGCCGCCTGAGCACGCGCAGGCGTATGGGGTGCGGCGCGAAATGTGGGCACATCGCTTTTGATCTTGCGATCACGCGCGATCACCTTGTGCAGCCAGGTGAATTGCTGGCGTTCCCACTGATGGCGCCCGTGGTGCCTGCTCCAGCCAAAGGTGTCATCCAGCAGCAGCAACAGCCCAGTCGTCAGCCAAGGTGGATAAACCAGTTTGCCGCCATCGTTGTGTTGCCCTGTGGCGTCGCAGATTTTCGCGCGCAGGCGGATGTCGAGGTCCTGATGTTCCTCGATGGATTGCACGTCATCGCGGTTCAGGATGGCCTTAATTTGAACGGGCAGATCCCAAAGCCCGCGTTTGATCGCCGCATCAATATCGCGCATGGCGACGCCCACGGGGGACATGTCCTTCCACACCATTTCGTCGCGATCAAAATGCGAGCCGTAATCGTCCTGGCCGTACTCGTTCTGCTCGTTGGCAAACAGGGTCTTGATGTCAATGTCATCAAACGGGTCGTCTGCCAGTTCCGAGCGTTTCAAGACCGGCTCGAACAGGTTCAGCACTACGTTGTAATTGCGCGCGCCGTAGCTGTCGGTGGGCTTGTCCCTGAAAATACGCAGCCCGTTGGCAAGGTGATCCATCAAGGTTTCATTCAGCCATGACGGCGCAGTGACCTCGAACATTTCCCAGCTTTGTTTTTGATCGGCCTCGTGCTCAGTGTCCGCTTTCATGAGGATATAATCCACCAGCTCGGCGCGAAACGCCGCCTCGTGGATATCATCATCGGTCATCAGCCGTTCTGAAACCTGCTGCACAAAGGCCGCGCCGTCTTTGCCGCCCGCAACCATCCATTCCAGTGTGTCCTTGAGCAACTGCCCATAGGCGTTATCGGGAACGCGCCAGTCGATCTTCTTTTTATAGCTCCATTTGACCGGCTTGGCGCGTTTTGGCGCGGGCTTTTCAGGCGCTTGTTCTGTTTTGGCCTCGGGCACGGGCTGCGCTGCGGGCGCGGGTTGCGCCGCTTTTCGCGCATCATTGCCCTTGGCCACGGCACGCGCGTTCGTAAACGCCGCGCGCAATGCCAGAAACGCGTCGCGGTCATCCTCGGGCCGCGTGGTCTTGAGCAAGGCAGCGTAGGCGGCCTTTACCTCTGCCTCGGTCGCGGTGGCCCGTTTCAACCCGAGCAGTTTGAACGGATCAGTCAAAAACGCCGACTCCGTCGATTGCTGTCAAAAAAGCATCCAGCTTGGTGCGGGCCTCTTCGATGGCGCGTTTGTCATAGGTGGCCAATGCGCCCTCGAACGCGCTGAGGTGGAACCCGATCTCCTGCCGTTTGCTGCCAAGCGCGTTAGCATAGGCAGCCGTGGCGCGCGAAATCAATGCCTCGTTCACGGCCAGATCACGGGGGTGAACCTTGATCTTTTCCAGCTCCCTGAACCGCTTTTCGATCTGTTGCGCGCTCATCGCGCCGGGCGAATTTTCGATAATCAGGGTTTTCGAAACACCCGTGGACACGATGGTCGAGATCACCTCGAGAATGCCGGAACTGTCATAGGTGAACCGCACATCGACCTTTTCATGGGCCTGCATGTTGTAGGGCACCGGCACCTGATAAGAGCCGATGCAGATGTTGTCTTTCACATAGGGCGCTTCGCCCTGAAATACCTTGAGGTCAATGCGCGTCTGCCCCTTTTGCGAGGCTTCGACAACCTGATTGCGGCTGGCCGGAATCGTGGTGTTGCGTTCGATCAATGGCGCAAAAACGCCCTGTTCATCCGGTCCGCTTGGCCCTGTGCGATAGGATGTCTCAAACCCAAGCGTAAAGGGGCACACATCCGTCATAACAACATCGTCAAGCGCCGCATCTCGCGCGACCAATCCGGCCTGCACCGCAGCACCCAGCGCCACCACGGTGTCGGGATCGATCGAATGTTCGGGAAAGCGTTTGAACAGCTTGGCGATGAGATTGCGGATCATCGGCATCCGCGTGGCACCGCCCACCAATACGATACGGTCAATCTCGGACGCTTTGAGATTGGCGTCACTGATGGCGCGCTGCAATGGCACCTTCATCCGGCTCAGCAAATCCTCGGACAGGGAAACGAAAGCATCGCGCGTCAGGGTCAGCGTTTGCGTCGCGTCCCCATCGCGGTAATCGACACTGACGCGGGGTTCGTTGGCGATCTGGTGCTTGGCCTGATCGGCCAGACTGCGCAGGCGCGACAGGTCGGAGGCGTCAAAATCCTCGGGCTTGCGGCCCAACTGTTCCGCGAAGTGATCCAGAATCCGGTTGGTGAAATCCTCCCCCCCAAGGAAGGCATCACCGGCAGAGGATCGCACCTCCATCACGCCCGAAAACATCTCGAGGATGGACACATCGAAGGTGCCGCCGCCCAGATCGACAATCAGAAACGTGTTTTCCGCCTCCTTGTCCTGAAGGCCATAGGCAAGGGCCGCAGCCGTGGGTTCATTGATAAGACGGCGCACCGTCAGCCCGGCCAGTTTGGCGGCGTTTATCGTCGCGCTGCGCTGGATTTCGTTGAAATAGGCGGGCACGGATATCACGGCTTCGGTGACTTCCTCGCCCAGATATGCCTCTGCATCGGCCTTGAGGGCGCGCAACACAAAGCTCGACAGATCCTCGGGGGTATAGGATTTTTTCTTGAGCGTCGTGGCCTTGTCCGTGCCCATCAACCGCTTGAAACGGGCCGCCGCCGTGAGGGCATTGTTGACTAGATGATCCTTGGCCGAAGCGCCGACAACTACGCGATCCTCCTTGTCCATATGCACCGCCGATGGTGTCAGAACCGACCCCAGCGCATTGGGCACCAGAACGGGGCCGTCAGCGGTAAAAACCGAGACAAGTGAGTTGGTTGTACCAAGATCAATACCGACAATCATATCCGCGTCTTCATCCATAGTCTGTGCGCCGCGCCGAGCATTTCGTGTTGCCCTGTCAGAACGGCGGCAATATCGGCGAAAACCCTTTGACATTGAAGGGCTGAATGCTTTGAAATTTCGTCATTTGCGGGTTTGGATCGCGAAATCCAGCACCTCAATCTAAGATAACTAACCTATCGGTTCGAATATCTGCTTTGTCGGCTGCAGTATCGGCGGTTGATCGCCTTGCCCAAGGTCGGACTTGGCCGCAAGCGGCAGTGGGCGCGCGACCTGTCAAAACCCCACTATGCTCCCGTAAAATTGCACGACCCAAACCAAAAAATCCGCAAGCTACCCACTCCAGATCGCAACCAGCGCCTCATCGGAATCTTGCTCAAACGCCAAGGCGTCTCAGCCATCCAAGCGGTCATGATGTGGACGCAAGTGTCTACGTCAGATTGCAGTCCCATTCGAACTCGAAGTTTCATGATTGCGATAGTTGTGATCAATCAATGGTCGATCACCCATGCGATAGGGCCCTTTCAAGAAAGTCGGCATTGTCCGCATAGCAAACCTCGGGCGGATCAAAATGCTGCAGTGTCTACGAACGGCAGCTTTCGGGAAACAGGCCTATTGGATTGTGCTCAGCTCGAATGGCGGGTTTGGGCCGTCACCGTCGTCCAAGCCGTCCCAGTCTGGCAAGCTGCGCCAGCATTTTTGATCCCGAGTCTGCGGATCCTGTGCCGCCTGTGGAACCCGTCTGACCCATGCCTTGCCTCGCCGGCATCTGCTGCACGCCAAAGAACTGCCGCGCCCTGAGGGCTGCGTATTCTGCGCCGCTCGCACCGCCGATCAGATAGCGGTTGTAGGCTTGCTGGCTGCCCATCGCTGCGCGAGCGAAGCTGTATCCGCCACCAAGGCCGCCGGAGAGGGCAGGCATCATGATGTTGCCGGAAATCGCGCGGACGATGAAGGGTGTTGCGATGATGAACCCCTTGGCCATGAGCACCATCATAAAGAAAGGTATGAGCGCGCCGATGTTGGAAGCCCCTTCCGGATCACCCAACTCGCCTATGA
>CAYGPT010000073.1:0-17785 GCA_964351755.1 uncultured Rhodobacterales bacterium
TAACGCGAGGACGCGCACCTTCCTCGCGTTTCTTTTCGGGCGGCATGCGCCCTTTCGTCATGCCGAACTCGGTAAAGATCCAAGTCATGGCACGATCCGCCGCTTCCCACTGATCCTCATCAATGGTGCGCGGCAGAAATCTTTGAATGTTGGTGCCCATGGGGGTGACACCCCCACCGATCATTTCGGCGATCGAGCCCGTCACAACGACCGCAGGCAAAGCCGGGTCGAGCGTGCCCCAGGCCCGCTTCATCGCGCCCTCGGTGCCGTCACGGCCCAGTTCTTCTTCGCCCAGACCGGTTGTCACAATGGGCAACTCGTGGGGGGGCAAAGCGTCGGTGTAGTGCAGAACAGAAGTCACAGGCAGGTTTTCGCAACCCACGGGTCCGTCGATGACGACCTGCAAGCCTTTGACGGCACAGAACGCATAAACTGCACCCCAGTAGCCCCCTGCCCTATCATGATCGATTACGAGCATCAGATCATCTCCGCCGCTTTGGCAGCCTTGGCCTGACGCTCAAGCTTTTTCTGGTTCTGCGCGCGGAAGTCCTCACGCACATTCGGCGTGCCTTCCCAGACACCGGCGGTGTCGCCTGTTCCGACGCCCTCAAAGAACGCCTTCATGCTGTTCATGCGATCCTTGTTGCCGATGGCAGCGTTGATCACGGTCGCCAGCGACCCGGCGCCAGCCACACCCATAAGGGGGCGGGCGGAAATCAGGTTGGTGAAGTAGAGACCGGGAATGCCCAGCTCTTTGGCCTTTTGCACAACGGGTGTGGTGCCGATGGCGAGGTCCGGTTGCACCGCCTCCATCGCCGCGCAATCATCCTCGAGCGAGGCGCGGAATTTGACCTTTACGCCTTTGCCCTCAAGCCAGGCCTGATCGGCGGCATTCCATTCGGTGCGGGGACATGCGGTGCCGACATATGGCACGTTCGCGCCACTTTCGATCAGCAGGCGGGCGACCAGAAGTTCCGAACCCTCATAGCCCGACAGAGTGATGGTGCCCTTGATCGGACTCGCCGCCAATGCGCCGGTAATGGCGGGCAGGCAGGCGTTCTGGGCTTGCGCGATCTGCTCGGCGGACACGCCATGCGCCTCGCCAATGGCCTTGAGCCAAGCGGCGGTGCCATCGCGACCAACGGGGGCCGATCCGACAACGGGCCGACCGGCCGCTTTGAATTCGCGCACCGCTGCGGTGTAAAACGGATGGATGGCCGCCACGACCGAACAGTCGAGGGCCGCATAAAGTTCGCGCCACTCACGGCACGGCACAACAGGACCGGCTGCCAGACCCAACGGGGCCAGCATCTGGCCGATCATCATCGGGTCAGCTGGGAACATTTCGCCCAGAAGCGCCACGGTAGGGCGATCAGACTTCCCACCCACAGGCGCCGCTACAGGCCCCGCGGTCACTTCCGCGCGGGCATAGTTCAGCATTGCACCAGCCAGAACATCTTTGGCTTCAGCATGGGTGGGAATACCAAATCCGGGCACGTCGATTCCGACGATCCGGACACCATTGATTTCGCTCGGCAGCAACCGCAGCGGCACACCAGAGGCCGTGGGAACGCACAGGTTCGTCACGACGATGGCATCGAATTTGTCCGGGTCTGCAAGGTCATGCACGCTTTCGCGGATGTCCTCAAACAGCTTGCCGGTCACGAGCGTTTCGGAGTTGAAGGGCACATAGCCGACAGAGCGGCGCGCGCCGTAAAAGTGGGATACGAATGTCAGGCCATACACACAACAGGCCGAGCCGCTCAGGACTGTGGCGACGCGGCGCATCCGCAGACCGACGCGCAAGCTGCCAAAGGCAGGGCACATGGACTGTGGTTTGTCATGGGGACCCTGGGGATAGTCAGCGGCGAACTTGTCCAGCATTTCGGAATTGCCGGCCATCCGGGCGGCCTTTTCCATTTCAGATCCAGAGTGACATCCAAGACCATCCACGGGTGCACCTGCCGACGTCGGCATCTCGGCCTCGCGCGGGTGGCCTTGCGTCACGGGGACTTCGGCGGTGGAGTCATATGTCACTTCATCACTCATGAATTGTGCCGCTTCATCTCGTTCAGTACCAGCCGGGCTTCGGCATAGCTTTGGTTGGCCTGCTCCAGCGTGCGGGTCATGCTCGCGAGGGTTTTCCCCGCCTCTGCGCAGATCGCACGCGAGGCGCGCACGGCGTCATCGCTGGCCGCCAGAGTGCGCTGGATCTGGGCAAGATCAGGCTTCGTCATAGATCACCTCCAGCGACGCCTTGGGCTCTGCATTCTTGCCCCGCATATCCAGATCGGTTGCTGGCTCCAGAACCACGTCGCCACCGGTTTCAGAGGCATCGAACAGGTTCAGCAATCCGTCCTGATCCAGCGGCGCGGGGCGCACGGGTGGGGCGACGGCGACATTGTCGCCAAGGGCTGCAAACAGCGCGCCCCACTCAGACTGGGCTGTGCCGACAATCTGGTAGTTCGCGGATTTCTTACGAAGGTCGTCGTTCTGCGGGATCGAGGCCAGAACCGGAATCTGGACCGCTTCGGCAAAGGCCTGCGCCTCGCCCGACCCGTCATCCTTGTTGATGACCAAACCCGCGACGCCGACATTGCCACCCAGACGGCGGAAATATTCGACCGCCGAACAGACATTGTTGGCCACGTACAGAGACTGCAAATCGTTTGAGGCGACCAGGATTACCTTTTGCGCCATGTCCCGTGCGATGGGCAGGCCAAAGCCGCCGCAAACCACGTCGCCCAGAAAGTCGAGTAGGACGTAGTCAAAATCCCAATCGTGAAAGCCAAGCTTTTCCAGCAGCTCGAAGCCGTGGATAATGCCACGCCCGCCACAACCGCGCCCGACTTCGGGACCGCCGAGTTCCATGGCGAAGACGCCGCCTCGTTTGAAACAGACGTCACCAATTTTCACTTCCTCGCCCGCCAGTTTCTTTTTGGTCGAGGTTTCGATGATCGTCGGGCACGCCTTGCCGCCGAACAACAGGCTGGTTGTGTCAGATTTCGGGTCGCACCCGATCAGCAACACGCGCTTGCCTTGTTCCGCCATCATGTGGCTGAGGTTGGCAAGCGTGAACGACTTGCCGATGCCGCCCTTGCCATAGATCGCGATGATCTGGGTCTTGCTGGTGGGCTCGTCGTGAATGATATCAGCCAGATCTTCGTTGGCTTCATCCCGCAGGCGCTGATCGAAATCCTTGAGATTCGGTACTTCGTCTTTCACGGTTAGTGCTCCCAGTCCAAAATCATTTTCAGGCAGTCCCCATCGGTAAAGGCCTGTTCGTAAGCCGCACGCGCATCGCTCGCGGGCCTTGTGTGTGTGATCAGCCCGGACAGGCTGAGCGCGCCGCATTCGACCAGCGCACGGGTCGCGGCGAGATCTTCGCGCGTCCATTCGGCGGCGACGCGGAACCGCGCCTCTTTCATGAAGGCGGGCGGAAAGGCGAAAGACAGCGGTGCGGAGTAGAACCCCGCCAGCACGATCTCTCCGCCTTTGGCGATGCGGCCCACAAGGTCATTCAGCAATTTGCCCTGACCGGAGGCATCATAGATCGACGTGTAGTCGCGGCGCGGATCGCTGTCGGGATCCATGACTTCGTACCCCGTGGCGCCGGTTCGGCGCGCAGGGTCGATTTCCCAGACAGTCGGGGCAGGAGCACCGGCTGCGATTGTCATGCGGGCCAGCAACCGGCCCAGCACACCATGACCCACGATCAGGTCAGGGACGGCCTTGTTCATACCCGCCATCGCATGGCGCGCCGTGGCGGCCAACGCCAGCAAGGCACCCTCGGCCCCAAAGCCTTTGTCGATGCGGGTCACGCGTGCGGCATCTGACACAAGTGTCCGCGCGGCGCCGCCGAACAGGCCGAACGCACCGTCATAACAATTCGCGCCTGGAACAAAGACGCGGTCGCCGGGCTTGAACCCCGTCAGCAATCCGGCCTCGACCACTTCGCCAGCAGCCTCATAGCCGGGCACCAGTGGATAACCCATGCCGGGAAAGGGGGGCATTTCGCCGGACCAGAACAGTTTCTCGGTTCCCGTCGAAATCCCGGAATGGGACACCTGCACAACCAAATCCGCAGGACCCGGCGCATTCAGCGTCAGGGTGTCGACTGCAAGGTCTTTAGGACCGTTCAGCAGGACTGCGGAAGTTTGCAAGGTGGTCTCCCTATTGTTGGACCGTATTCGGCCCGTTTTGACGGTCAGAGACTCATCGTGGGCTCTGCGTCGGTAAGTGTCAGTCTACTTGGACAGATCAATGTGTCAATCTAAATGGACACATTTCAATGAATCATTCTGCGCGTATCGCTGTCAGAACGCGGGTCACATAGGCCCGCGCGGGGGCCGGACTGCGGATTTGGGTGAAGCCAGCCTCGGCCACCAGCGTCTCGATCTCGAAGGCGGAGCGGGCGCGCCCCGTCTGCATCGCCATGGTGTACAGGGCGAAATACACATCGCCCGCCCGATCAGGCCGCGCGCCGCCACCCATGGGTTCGGAAATGATCAACCGCCCGCCAGCGGGCAGCGCGTCGTAAACCTGCGCCAACAAGGCCCGCACCGTGTCGTCGGAATGATCGTAAAGCACCCGAATCAGCGACACTGCATCGGCGCCTGTCGGCAAGGCCTGTTCGCGAAACGACCCCGGTACGATACTGACGCGCTGTGTCATCCCCGCGTGATCGAATCGCGCCTGCGCCTCCGGCACGACGGGCGGCAAATCGAACAGCGTCATCTGCATCTTGGGGGCCGTATGGCCTGCAGCCTCAAGAAACGCGCCGGTGCCACCGCCGACATCCAGCAGATGCGACACGCCTTTGAGCGATACAGCACGCAACGTGTCCTCGGCCACCAGCCGCTGGGATTGGGCCATCAAGTCGGAGTAGATCGTCGCCTCGGCCTCGGGGACGTCGCCACCGAAGACATAGGGCCAGAACTGGCTCAGCCGTGTTTCCTCTGGTCCGCGCAGCAATGCGACCGGATCGCGCAGATCATCATAGAACGCCTTGTGGTGACGAATCATCGCCTCAAGCCCTGGCACTCCCATTAGGGCCGCACCCTTACGGGCCAGCCCATAGCAGTCACGTTTGCGTTTCAGCAGTCCAAGGGCGGCCCCGGCCTGCAAAAGCACCTGCATCCGGTCGGTGGGAATATCGCAGGCGCGGCCCAGCATCTCGGCGCTCTGCGGACCGGCGCGCAGACGGCGGAAAATATCCAGCTCCACCAGCGCCATCAGAACCTGGCTTTGTACAAAACCCTGCACCACATCGAACAGCGCCGCGCCATCGGCGCGTGCACGTCCTCGTGTCAGGGGGAACCGGCTGGCCCAACTTTGAAAGCCGGGGCGCGCGATCAGGCGGTTGATCCAGCCGCCACGCCACGCGGGCGGATTGGCGGCCTCGATCGTCATTCGCCGGGAACTGTGGTGTTTGCTACAACAGGGGTCAGGCGCTCGGCATACATGCGCACCATCTCGGCCAATTGCGCCTCGCCCGGGCAACTGGGGATTGAGGCGATGGCCCCGCCCAGAATATCCTTGAGCCGCTTGATCGCGCCCTGCACACCCAGCGCGGTCACCGCATTGGGCCGCCCGTGCAGGTCATCCTGACCGGCGGGTTTGCCCAAAGTATCGGCATCATAAAGTGCATCCCGCAGATCGTCGGCCACCTGAAACGCCTCACCAATGCGGTCGCCCAGTTCGAACCATGGCTCGGCTTCTTGCCCTGCGGCAATCGCGCCCATCTGGGTTGCCGCGATGAACAGCGCGCCGGTCTTGGCCTGGTGATAGGCCTTGAGGTCGACGTCGGCCTCACTCTCCCACCCTTGCCCGGCACAGATTCCACCCGGCATGCCGGTGCGCTGTGCCAGCGTGATGATCAACTGCGCCACCCGCTCAGGTGCATGCGCCGACTGACGGGCCAGAAGTTCGAACGCGAGCACGATCAGGCTGTCACCCGTCAACACGGCCAAAGGTTCGGAGTAAGCACGATGGACCGACGCCTTGCCCCGGCGCATGTCCGCATCATCGAAACAGGGCAGGTCGTCGTGCACGAGCGAGGCACAGTGGATCAGCTCAAGCGCGGCGGCTGAGGCATCTGTCACTTCAGGGCGGTCATCGCCACAGGCCATGGCGACAGACATCAGAATAGTCGGGCGAATGCGGGCACCACCCGGCGCGGTGGCGTAATGCAGTGCACTGGCAAGCTTGGGCGGTGTTGCGCGCCCTGCCCCCTGACCCACCGCGACGCCATTGGCAATCGCAGCTTCGATCCGTGTATTCAGGCCCATGCCGGTCGCTCCCAAATCGGTAAAGTGTCACGAAGTTGAGACACCAAAGTGTAAATCATACTGGACACTTTGCTGTCATGAGTCAACAATCACACTAACGGATTCCGCTAATCGAAAGGCCCACGCCAATCTCTGCCCTCCCTTCCCCGCACCGCGCTGTCATCATCGGCGCAGGCATCGCCGGCCTTGCCTGTGCGGTGCGCCTGCGCGCCGCGGGCTATACGGTGACGCTGTTGGAACGCCATGGCGAGGTCGGGGGCAAGATAAGGACAGTCCCGTCTGAGGCAGGGCCGATTGATGCAGGGCCCACGGTGCTGACGATGCGTCATGTCTTTGACGATCTTTTTGCGCAGTTGGATGAACGATTGGACGATCACGTGACGCTGATCCGGCAAACGACGCTGGCGCGTCACTTCTGGCCCGACGGTAGCAAGCTGGACCTGTCCGACGATCAGGACCGCAGTGCCGCCGCCATCCACGCATTCGCAGGTGCAACGGCGGCGCGGCAGTTCATCCGTTTCTGCAACCGCACTTCACGTCTGTTCGCAGCGTTCGACACACCCATGATGCAAGCCGCCGAACCGAGCCTTGCAGCACTGAGCGGGCGCGTTCTTACCCAGCCAAGCCTGATCCCTGCCATGGCGCCACTGTCGACCCTCGCGCGCCTCCTGCGCGGCAGCTTCGACGATAAACGCCTGCGTCAATTGTTCGGACGCTATGCGACTTACGTGGGGGGCAGCCCAACCCATGCACCCGCCATTTTGTCGCTGATCTGGCAGGCCGAAGCATCCGGCGTCTGGGTGGTGCAAGGGGGTATGCACAAACTGACCGCTGCCCTTGCCAATCTGCTGCGCGCCAAAGGCGTGGACATTCGCACCGAAGCCCATGTGGCCCGCGTTGATGTACAAGACAACGCGGCCAGGGCAATTCACCTTGCCGATGGCACCAGCCTGCCCTGCGATTTGCTGGTCCATGCGGGTGACCCACGTGCCTTGCCGACTGGCGCACTTGGCCCCGCAACGACCCAAATTGCGACACAAACGATTAAGGCAGCACGCAGCTTTTCTGCCCGTGTGCTCAGTTTTGCCGCAACGCCCCGGGGACCGGAGTTGGCGCATCACAACATCTTCTTTGCAGGCGATGCTGTCGCCGAGTTCGACGACTTGATGGCGGGCCGCGTACCCATGCAGCCTTCCTTTTACGTTTGTGCACTCGACCGCGGTCAGGGCACAGCACCTCCCCCGCTTGAGCGATTTGAAATCATCACCAACGCACCGCCCACCGAAACCGACGACACACCGGACGAGGACCTGACCCTATGGCTTCATCAGATCACGCAGCAGATGGCGCAACACGGGCTGACTTTCACCCCGATCCCGGACCCCCAGTCCGTGACGACGCCGCAAGCCTTCGCGCGCATGTTCCCGGCGAGCCTCGGCGCGCTGTACGGGCAAACCCCACACGGACTGACTGCGGCACTCAACCGTCCGAAGGCGCGCACGGCGATTGCGAACCTTTATCTCGCCGGGGGCGGAACGCATCCGGGAGCGGGCGTGCCGATGGCGACCCTCTCCGCCAGGCACGCGGTCGAGGCGATTCTGAGCGACCAAACTTCAACGTCCATGTCGGCCCTAACGGCTATGCGTGGTGGTATGTCGACGGCCTGAGCGATTGTGGCACGCGTGCAGTATCGGTGATCGGGTTCATAGGGTCCGTGTTTTCGCCGTGGTACCGCTGGTCAGGTCGCAGGAACCCCCATGACCATGTGTGCATCAACGTGGCGACCTATGGTCCCGGCGGACGGTTCACCATGACCGACAGGGGCGAATCCGCCCTGCGCCGGACCGCCTCCCGGCTTGAAGTGGGCCCCTCGTCAATGCGCTGGGTCGGAAACCAACTGATCATCGACATCAACGAGATGTCTTCCCATCCCCTGATCTCGCGCGTCCGCGGTCAGATCACGGTCACGCCAACGGCTCTCACAAATGTCGAGTTGCCGCTGACCGAAGATGGCGCCCATGTCTGGCGCCCCTTTGCCCCTCGCGCGCGCATCACGGTCAATATTGATCGTGCCGGCTGGCAATGGTCGGGCGAAGGATATTTCGACGCCAACTTCGGGTCGCGAGCGTTGGAGGAAGACTTTGGGTACTGGACATGGGGCCGCTATCCCACAGGAATGGGCGCGACCTGTTTCTACGACGCCAAGCGACTGGATGGATCAGAGCTGGCTGCCGCATTCGAATTCGACGAAAGCGGGCACGCCCGCAGCATTCCCCTGCCCGCCAAGGTGCATTTGCGCCGCTCGCTCTGGGCCGTCAAACGCGAAACGCGCGGCGATGAGGGCACCACTGCGCGACAAGTGCAGAACATGCTGGACGCACCGTTCTATTCCCGTTCTGCAGTGGAAACGACATTGAACGGGCAGACTACGGTCGGGGTCCACGAGGCGCTGGACCTGACCCGGTTCCGGTCGCCGTGGCTTAAACCTATGCTGGCCGTACGTGTGCCGCGCAGGCGCAACTGGACCTTTTCCTGAACCCCTTCATTCCGCCGAACAAATCGCGCGGAGTGTAAGGGGCTGGCCCCTCACTCCGACAGCGCGAAAAACAACACCGCGCATGTTGCATGCCGGCCCTTCGCGGACGGTTTGCTTGGCGAAATGAAGCGGAGTTCAGCCCTGCTGCACGGTAGCTTTCGCCGCTTCTTCGCGATTCAGGTTCCAGACAGAAGCATTGAGTGCGGCGGCGATCGTGACCCAGACAAGATAGGGCACGAACAACAGCCCCGCAATCATGTCCACCTGCCACAGCGCCAGCATCGCACTGAACACGGTCAGCCACAGCACGCCGATCACGGCCATTCCCATGCGGATGTTGCGCAATCCGAAAAAGACCGGGGTCCAGAGGCCATTGAGGGCAATCTGCATCCCCCATAGGGCCATCGCAAGCCCATTGCCACTGATCATGGCCGCGCGCGCACCCGCAAAGGCCATGCATACATAAAGCACCATCCACGTCACGGGGAACACCCAATCGGGCGGCGTCCATGAAGGTTTGCTGAGGGCGCGATACCATGGGCCGGGCGGAAACAACCCGCCAGTGGCCCCGGCCCCGAGGCAGGCCGCAAAGAAAACGCAGAAGATGATCCAGAACATACCCGTCAACTAAGCCGGGCGCGCGCTCCGATCAAGGCCGCTCTTTCCGACTGGCGTTTTGCTTCGAGCGAGGCAAGTGCTTCGAACAGGCTGTCGCTGCGTATTGCGGGCCCATCCTTGGCTGCAGCATCGACCAGGAACTGCACCTCTGGAAGCGGCTCGGCGAACAAGACGGGCGAATGGGGCATGACCACGCTAATCCCGCTTTGGGCGACGGACTGCGCGAGCCAGCCGATCTTTTGTCCTTTGGTGGTGCGGGCACGTGCGCTGATGCTGTCAAAGTTCATGGCAACCAGCCGCCCCGCAATGCCTGCATAGATGTGGCGCGCCGCATAAATGCCCGGGCGGCAGCCGCGCGGAAGAGCGGGCAGACCGGCTTCAGAGCGGTAGTAGAGCCTGTTTGCCTCGACCACGAGCCGTTTCACCATCCCACGGAGCGCCTTGGTCGGACGCGGATCGGCAAAGAAGGTTGGCCGATCAATTCCCGCCTCGTCCATCCAGTCAGTGGGCAGATACATCCGCCCCTCAAGAGCGTCTTCGCCCACGTCACGTGCGATGTTGGTCAACTGCATCGCCACGCCCAGATCGCACGCGCGCGCCAAGGCATCACGGTCCCGCACCTTCATCAGAACACACATCATCGCACCGACTGCAGCGGCAACTCGGGCAGAGTAGTCCTTGACTCCTGACAGCGTCGCGTATGTGCGCCCTTCGGCGTCCCACGCCAACCCTTCGAGCAAGGCGTCAGGCAGCGCGCGGGGCATTTCGAACTGTTCGACCACAGCCGTAAAGGCTCGGTCCGGTGCTGCGTTTTGCGGCGTGCCCGCATAGACTAGGTCCAGCCGGTCGCGCAGGCGCAGCACGGCGTCCACCTTTTCGGCCTTGAGATCGACCTCGTCATCTGCCAGCCGGCAGAACGCGTAAAGCGCCAGCGCCGGATCGCGCACACGTTTGGGCAAAAGGCGAGAGGCGGCGTGAAACGAAAGGGAGCCATGGCGGATCGCCTCGGTACAGGTCTCAAGATCGCGCGGGTCCATCATGTCACGGCATCCGGTACAAGCTTGCCGAGCACTTCGGCGGTCGAAATCACACCGGGCACGCCTGCGCCGGGATGTGTCCCTGCACCGACAAGGTACAAGCCTTCGGCTTCTTCACTGACGTTGTGGGGGCGGAACCAGGCCGATTGCAGGATACGCGGTTCGATCGAAAAACCAGAGCCATGGGGCGACAGGTAGCGGTCACGGAATGTCTCGGGTGTGAACACCGTTTCAGTGCTGATTTTCGACCCTAACCCAGGCAAAAGCTGGTCTTCTAGGACTTTGAGCATCTTGTCCTTGTAGATGCCGCTTTCCGTCTTCCAATCCACACCACCATGGCCGAGATGCGGCACCGGTGACAGGACATAGAAAGTATCATCCCCGTCCGGTGCGACACTCGGGTCGGTTACGGAAGGCCGATGGACATAAAGGCTCATGTCATCCGCGAGCTTGCCCTTGATGAAGATGTCGTTCAGCAAACCGGTGTAGCGCGGCGCATTCAGAATGGTGTGATGGCCAACATCCGCCCAATCACCGCGCGTGCCCTTGGTACCGAAATACCAGACGAATAGGCTCATCGAATAACGAGTGCGCTTAAGGCGCGCAGAGGTCCAACGCTTGCGCGGGCGGTCACGCAACAGGCGGTCATATGTGTGCCCCGCATCTGCGTTTGACACGACCACGTCGGCCCCTAGTTCAAGGCCCGACAACAGGCGCACGCCACGGGCGCGACCGCCGTCCACGACGATCTGATCCACTTCGGTATCCATCAACAGCGTACCGCCCTGATCCTCGATCACATCGGCCATCTTGCGCGCCATATGGGCGACGCCACCCATCGCGTAATGTACCCCGAATTCCTTTTCGAGGTAGCTGACGAGGATATACATACTTGTCACGTGAGTCGGATCACCACCGATGAACAGCGGGTGGAACGAGAACGCCATGCGCAGCTTTTCATTACGGAACCGCCGTGCGGCATGGGCATAGACCGAACGATCCGCGCGCAGCCTGACAAAGCTTGGCAGGACCTTGACCAGATCCAACAGCTTATGCATCGACCGACGACCCAAATCCTCGAACCCGAACCAGTAGCGCCGTGCCGAGTCATTCAAAAACTTGTCGAACCCGGCCACATCTCCCGGCTCTATCTTGGCCACTTCCGCCCGCATGGCGTCGGTGTCCTGCTGGGCGGCGAACCTGGTCCCGTCTGGCCATCTAATTTCATAGAATGGCATGACGGGACGCAGGTCCACATCCATGTCGAAATCATGGCCACAGGCGGCCCACAACTCACGATAAAGCTGAGGCACAGTGACAATTGTAGGCCCCAGATCAAAACGGTGCCCGTCCTGCCATATTGCCGATCCGCGGCCCCCCGGCACGTCCAGCTTGTCGATCACGGTGACCTTGTAACCCTTGGCGCCCAGCCGCATAGCGGCAGCCAGACCACCAAGGCCCGCACCAATCACAATGGCGCGGTTTCCGGTGCGGGTGTCCGAATCTATGGGATCAAGGCGTGTCATTCCCTTCGAACATAGATGTGTCTAGTTTAGTTGACAATTTCTTTTCCGCCCATAAGCTTGCATCGGTGCCAAAAGGCACAAGAACAGTGCGAAACACATGAGCCAGACGATCACAATTTCCTTCTTCCGCTTTGACCGGTTGCGTGACCGGGCGTGGGCGCTTGCCATGATGGGCGGGGCGCGTATTGCCATGGCGCGTATTCCCGGCCTGAGCTTCTGGAAACTGTGCGGCTCCGGCACCGGCGAAGGATTCACGCCCGTCCCTAATACCGGCGTTTATGCCATTCTGTGCGTCTGGCCAGACAGTGACACCGCCCGCTTTCGCGTCGCATCGACAGGTATTTTCGACCGCTATCGCAACCGTGCATCCGAACATTGGACGGTCTTTCTGTCCCCCACATCATCCCGAGGCGCGTGGAGCGGGCAAGAGCCGTTTTCACCTGTCTCAGAGCCTACGAATGGCCCGCTCGCCGCCCTCACCCGCGCGACGATCAAGCCCGGCATACTTGCCAAGTTCTGGAGGCGCGTTCCGGACATTTCCGCCATGATCGGATCAGACCCGAACGTGGTGTTCAAGATCGGTATCGGCGAAGTGCCAATGCTACACCAGATCACCTTTTCTATCTGGCCTGGGGCGGATGACATGGCCGCCTTTGCCCGCACCAGCGGACCACATGCGGCAGCGATCAAGGCGGTGCGGGACGGTGCGTGGTTTCGCGAAGAGCTTTATGCCCGGTTTTCCGTCCTTGGCGACACGGGCACATGGAACGGGGTGAGCCCGCTCACAAGACTGGACCTGAAATGACGAAGACCCCTTTCCCTTTCTCTGCCATCGTGGGCCAAGAAGACATGAAACGCGCGATGATCCTGACGGCGATTGACCCGGGAATTGGCGGCGTGCTTGTCTTTGGCGACCGCGGAACGGGCAAGTCTACGGCAGTGCGTGCGCTGGCCGCTCTTCTGCCGCCCATCACGGCCGTTGTGGGCTGTCCCATCAATGCCGCCACGCACGAAGACTGCCCAGAATGGGCCAAGATAGAGACGAAAAAGACCGCCAAACGCCCGACCCCGGTGATCGACCTGCCCCTTGGCGCGACCGAGGATCGTGTGGTCGGCGCACTTGACATCGAACGCGCCCTGACGCGCGGCGAAAAGGCGTTCGAGCCGGGCCTGCTGGCACGCGCCAATCGCGGCTATCTGTATATAGACGAGGTCAATCTGCTTGAGGATCATATCGTCGATCTGTTGCTCGACGTCGCACAATCCGGTGAAAACGTCGTCGAGCGCGAGGGCCTGAGCATCCGCCACCCTGCCCGTTTCGTGCTGGTTGGTTCGGGTAACCCCGAAGAGGGCGAGTTGCGCCCACAACTGCTCGACCGCTTTGGTCTGTCGGTTGAGGTGCGCAGCCCCAACGATGTGGCTCAAAGGATCGAAGTGATCCGGCGACGTGACAGATTCGAAACCGATCACGATATGTTCATGGAGCACTACGCAAAGGAAGATTCCAAGATCAGGCGGAAGATCCTGGCTGCGCGCAAGCTGCTACCGCAGATAGAAACTCCGGACGCCATTCTGCATGATTGCGCGGAGCTGTGCATCGCGCTTGGCTCGGACGGATTGCGCGGGGAATTAACCCTGCTTAGAGCCGCAAGGGCGCTCGCCGCCTTTGACAAAGCCAAGGTGCTGACCCGCGATCACCTGCGCACCATCGCTCCCATCGCCCTGTCCCACCGCCTGCGCCGCGATCCCCTCGACGAGGCTGGTAGCAGCACGCGCGTTACCCGAACGGTCGAGGCTGTTCTGGCATGACAGAGGTCCTGTCACGCGATGAGTGACGACAGTTGGCATAATGCATCCCTGGCGTTGGACTTGCTGGCCATGGACCCAGCAGGTCTTGGCGGAGCCGTCATTCGGATGCGGGCCAGCCCAGAGCGCGACGCGCTACTGGCGGGGTTCAAACCAGTGTTTCCACTGCGCAAACTGCCCGTGTCGATCTCTGACGAACAACTTTTCGGCGGGATTGACCTGAGTGCGACTTTGGGAACATCTCAAGTTGTTGAAATTTCGTGCTTTTTTCACAACTCTTTGGTTGCACTGATCCCCATGGCCGAAAGGTGTCCGCCAGCCTTGGCCGCCAAACTGGCTCATCTAGCAGATCAGGGTCTAACGCGTGGAATTGTGGCTCTGGATGAGGGAATTGAGCCCGATGAACGCACGCCAGATGCGCTTGGTGACCGGCTGGCGTTTCATATCTGTCCCGAGGGGCGCAGACCCAACGTCGAGGCCGACAGGTCGGGGCCAATTGGTTCGGACACACCCCTCACTGATGATGACGCACTGATACAACTGACCATGCTGGCAGACCGGTTCGGCATAGCATCCTTGCGCGCCCCGTCTCTTGCCTTGCGTACCGCACGCACGCACGCAGCGTACCAGAAACGACAGCACCTGACCGAGGACGACATCACAGTCGCAGCCAGGCTGGTTTATCCGCATCGCGCAACCCGCATCCCCGAGGTCGAAGCGCAAGACGACACGCCCCCTCCGCCGCCGCCGGAAACGGACGACGGGCAACAGCAGAGTAGCGAAGAAGACATGAGCCTGCCCGACGCCGATATGCTGATCGAGGCGGTCAAGTCGCTGCTTCCCGCCGGGCTGCTGAGCGGCCTTGTCCCCGCAGGGACAACCCGGAAGTCGGGCGGCGCAGGTGCCGGCCAAAAACGAACCTCGAACCGGCGCGGACGCCCCCTGCCCTCGCGACCTGGACGGCTGGATGGCACGGCGCGGATCGACCTGATCGCGACCCTTCGCGCGGCCGCCCCTTGGCAACCCTTGCGCCGCCAGCAACAGCCCGACAGAACGGGCTTGCTGATCCGTCCATCAGATATCCGGCTGAAACGTTTTCAAGAGCAATCCGACCGGCTGCTGATCTTTTGCGTCGACGCCTCTGGTTCTGCGGCTGTGTCGCGGTTGGGCGAGGCTAAAGGAGCCATCGAACTGCTGCTGGCCGAAGCCTATGCAAGCCGCGATCAGGTCGCGTTGATCTCTTTTCGTGGGACCGAGGCGGAAATCCTCCTGCCCCCCACCCGTTCGCTTGTTCAGACAAAACGTCGCCTGTCCGCACTGCCCGGCGGTGGCGGAACACCGTTGGCCGCTGGCTTGCAAAGCGCGTTGCTGCTGGCCATGCAATCGCGCGCCAAAGGCATGACACCGACCGTAATCCTGATCACGGACGGGCGGGCCAACATCGCGCTGGATGGCAACGCGGACCGCGCACGCGCCGGGGCGGATGCGACCCAAGTGGCCGCGGCCCTGCGCCGAGCCGGGATCGCCGGATTGGTGATCGACATGTCGAACCGCCCACAGCCTGCTCTGGCGGCATTGGGACAAACCCTTGCTGCGCCCTATATCGCATTGCCAAGGGCGGATGCGCATCGACTGACCGGTGCCGTGACCGCCGCATTGGATGGCTGAGCATTGGACTGGACACTGATCAATTCGTGGCCGAACGCCGACCTGTCCCGACAGGTTCACGGGCCTGTGCATCGCTGGCATGTGCAGGAATCGGGGACCGGAGACACGATTCTGTTGCTGCACGGCGCCGGGGGATCGACGCACACCTATCGCCACATGATCCCCATTCTTGCCAAGCAGTTTCACGTGGTCGCACTGGATTTCCCGGGCCAAGGGTTCACGCAGTTGGGCGCTCGTCATCGTTGCGGCCTTGGGCCCATTGCTGAAGACATAGCCAGCTTATCCAAGCAGGAAGGGTGGACGCCTGCCGCAATCATCGGCCATTCGGCGGGAGGGGCGATCGCCCTGCAAATGGCGCAGGCCGATCTGTCCCCGCGGGGACAGAGCCCGTTGGTTATCGGCATCAACGCGGCGTTAGGCGAGTTTCCCGGACTGGCGGGCCTGATCTTTCCCCTGATGGCCAAAGCCCTCGCGGCAGTTCCGTTCACGGCCAACCTGTTTTCTGGCGCTTCTGCAAATCCGGCACGAATCAAGGCTCTGATCGCCTCAACAGGCTCTGATCTGGATAACGAAGGACTAGAACTTTATCGGCGGTTGGTGGCAGATCGCAACCATGTGGACGCCACTTTGCTGATGATGGCGCAATGGAAACTGCAACCGCTCTTGAACAGCTTGCCACAGCACAAGGGGCCAGTGCGGTTTATTGTCGGCGAAAAGGACAAGACCGTGCCACCAACCGTGTCGCTGACGGCCGCAAGGACAATGCCCGATGCTGGGGTGATCAACATGCCGGACTTGGGACATTTGGCGCATGAGGAAAGACCGGCAGACACTGCCGCTCTCGTCACGCAGTTGATCACGGAAACGCGTGGTTAGAGACTAATCCAAGTGGGTACTAAAGATCCAATTGCTCAAGCAGCGCTCGCACGGCGGCCTCAAGCTTGCGGGGATCGACCGCGCCGAAATCCTGATCCATCCTCAATTCGATCTTGCCTTTGGCACCCATCACTCGCGCCTGTCCTGATTTCCGGTTGAGCCTGAGCGTCGTCTTTGACGAGGCCACCGGGCGGGCAACCTCGCCATCCGGCTTGAACACCAGAACCTGATTGAGAATTGCCAGTTCATCTTCTGCAGTTTGCGGCCTGTGCGCGGCCAAAACAGTGTCGAGTTGTTGGCGCAAGCGCGGTGTGTCTTCAAGCGCCTTGATCAGGCGCAGACCCAGCGCACGGGGAATCGCCTCTGGAAACTGCAGCCTGTCACCGACGATAGTCATGAGGTTGGCAAAATGCGCAATGTAGTTCCGTTTTTGCCTCCCAGCAGAGGCATAGAGCGTGGCGATGGCCGCGCCGACCTCAATGCCCGTCTGCGCAGCGTAAGCGGCGGCAAGCTGGCCCATCTCCGCAAAGGAAATGTCGCGCCGAACGAGGTTCTCGTCGATCATCCGGCGGTACAGCTTCTCAAGCGCCTCGCCCTTGGCAACAAGGCTGGCGGGGATCGCGGCAAAGCGATCCTCGCCCGTCTCAGCGTAAAGCGCCTTATAGGCCTTGAGGCGTCGAAATCCCTGGATCAGCTCATAGCCAGCGCCAGAATCCTCGACCTGGATCGGGTTCGACAGGCCCAGATCGAGAATCGACTTCTTCAACTCCTCAAAATCCGGATCGTCAGCCGCACCTCGGTCGCGAACGAGTTTGGATATCTGCACCTCGCCGATGAGCACCCGCGCCACAATCGCACCATCGCGTTTCAAAGATACGTACTCGTGGGCAAGTCGATCATTCTCGGCCCGAATCGCGGCCTCGGCAACTTGCCGTTCACTCAACGCGGCCGCGTTTTCCGAGATGGCCGAAGCCATGGGCCCACGCCGCGCCGCATCCGGGGCAGGGGCGTCGGAACCGGTCGGGGTGTCGGGTTCGAAATCTATGTCGAATACGCGGCGCTTGCTCATGCCTCATCCTCCAGTTTATCCCAGGCTGTGCCAAGGTTGGTCTTGAACTCGTCATAGGCCCGGTCGAAAGACGCGCGCGCACGGCGCCATGTCTCGCGGGTCATGTCGCGGTAGTCCATTTCATAGATACTGGACAAAAAGCGGCCCGACTGTTCGACGGCGCGGGTCATTTCAATTGGGTGCTGACAGACGCGATCGCCAAACACCTTGTCGAACGCGCCTTGCATCGCTCGGTGCAAGTCGTTGCCCGGCTCGAACCGGGTCAGCAGGAACCGTAGGTCCAGAAAGTTTTTCGGCAGGCCCATTGTCCCCGCGGGGACAAGGCCGTCAAAGCGGGCCAGATCCTCAAGCGCTTCGGA
>CAYGPT010000074.1:0-17782 GCA_964351755.1 uncultured Rhodobacterales bacterium
GATCCGCTCGCGCTGGCGGGGGGTGAAGATCAGCGGAATGAACCGTGCGCCGCGCGCCGCGCAGTGCCGGATCAGGGCCTCGCAATAGCGCAGCAGATAGTCGGGCGTATTGGCCCGCCCCCGCCCCAGCGCCTGGTTGGCATCGTTGAGCGCATATTCCCAGATCACCGTGTCGCCGGGCTGCGCGGCCTGGGTGAACATGACGCGGAAGGCGCTCATGATCTACGTCGACGCCCCGATCGAGATGTTCACCGCCTCGGGCTTGAAGTGACTTGTCCATCCGCCGTCGCGCACGGAATTGGACCCGCCACAGATGAAAATGGTCATGGCGATGCCTTTCCTTAAGTCAAAGGGGTCTTACCCGGTCGGTCGTCGGGACCTAGCTGTAATAGTCTTCCATCCCGTAGCTCAGGCGTTCCCCGACCGGGCTGCAGATATCGGTGAACGCCTGTTTCTCGTCATCCGTCCAATCGATCTCGGACAGTTTGAGGAATTGCGTCAGGTCGCGGTCGGCGCTGGCCTGCGGTCGCTTGGAGATCAGGTAGGCCGAAAAGGCCTGCACGTCGGTCTCGCTCAGCTTGATGTAGTCGCCGATCCGCCGGGCGATGGCTTCGGGGTCGGTGGCTAGGTCGTAAAAATCGAAATCCACGAAATTGTCCTCGAGCTGTTCGCGGCTGCGCAGCCAGCCCATGTTGCATTCGGCCCATTCGCGGCAATGCTGTTCGAGGGTGCGGTCAGGGAATTTCTTGAGCTTGGATTGCACGTTGTCCAGGTGCCGCCGGGCACAGTGCAGGAAATAGGGCTGCTGGTGAAAGGTGTTCAGCTGGGGCGCCAGCAGGATCGGGGCGATGGTCGGGGTCTTGTCCATCAGGTGGCGCGATCCGACCTCGTTGATCATGTACTGTTCATAGCCGTGAAACAGGTGGCGCAGGATGACGTTCTCGCGCAGCTGGTGCAGCCCGTTGCCCGCGATATCCGCGCCCAGCCCGTCGGTCTTGTGATGGCGCACGGTGCGGATGATGTCGCCGAGGATCGGCACGAGGTGCCCCTCGCCATATCCTGCGTACCGTGTTTCCGCAAGGCCGTTGCGCAGGGCCGACGTGCCGGACCGCGTGGACCCGAGGATGTAAAGAAACTCTACCATGAACTAAGAAACCCTGTTGCCCGAAGTGATGACAATCGGGTGTTCGCAGGCACCCTTTTTTTGGACGTCGCATGAGTATATCATGTGCTTGACGGGGTGTCATCGCAGATTTCCATGCGCGCCGCTGCGGCCGGGAGACGGATTCCCGGCGATTGTTCGCCATTTGCACGAAGTTCTGCCGCTGCCGTTTTTTTGTGCGCGGGCCTTCGTGACACGGTTGATAAACCGGGAGTTTTCCCGAAAACCTGTGGCGCATGCCACGGGCCTCTGAAATACTCTGCCCCAAAGCGCAGGTTGTCATGTTAGTGTCTTGCGGCGTTCATTAAACCTGTTTTGCCGGGTCGACACGCGGGGCCTGATTCGGGGCCCTTATGGTTTTGAATTTATGAAGGGGACCGGAATTATGCAGGATATTGATTTTCTGAACCTGATCCGTAAGATTACAATAGCGGGCAAACCAACGCAACAGGAGGTCCAGTTGCCGACGTTGGTGTTCAGCGAGCTTATCAAACATGCGGTGGCGGATCAGTTCGACGAGGAATGGTATCTCGAACGCTATCCCGACGTGGCCAAGGCGATCGAGAAGGGGACTGAGATTTCCGGACTCAACCATTATGCCAAGTCGGGCCTGTTCGAGGGGCGCATGCCCTATGCCGTGTCACTGGACGAGAAGGATTACCTCGAACGTCACCGCGATGTCGCCGCGTCGGTCAAGACGGGCAAGACGATCAGCGCGCGCGACCATTTCTACATGACCGGGTTCGTCGAGGGGCGGACCTTTCAACTCGAGACGCAAGCTGATAGCTGAGGTTCTCAGACCGGAAAGATCTGATAGGATTACATGATTACCACCTTTCAACACATCCGCTACGCCGAGGCGAATTCGGACCTGGCGGAGCGCTACGGCACCGACGCGCTGGATCTCGAGGATCATTTCACGCGCTACGGCAAGGCCGAGATGCGGGGTGTGCGCTCCGAGGATTACATGCGGCTGGAGGGGGTGATCTTTTCCGATCGCGGCCATGTCTACCTGGCCGGCTGGGCCGATCAGCGGCTGGTGACGTCCTTTTATGTGACGATCGAGATCGGCTACATGTCCTACGAACTGGGGCAGGTGGCCTTGTGCTGGTACGACCGCGGCGACGTGATGGCCGTGACCGGGGATAGCCTGCAGCCCTCGGGGTTTCTGACGGTCCTCAAGTTGCCCGAGATCACGTTGCATTCGCATGTGCGCATACTCGTCAACGGCAAGCTGGTCCATGACGAGCCGGTTATGCGCTGGAAATCGGTGGACACGTTCCTGCAACAGTCGCTTGCGGCCTGCGCGGTGCTGGCGGACCAGCTGGTGGGCGTGTCCCAGCCCCATGCCCATGCGCTCTACCCAGTCTTTGCCGACCTGTGGCTAGAATTCGCCGAAGGTCTCACATTTACCAAGGTTTTCGAGAACGGCGCCGACCTGCCGGTGACGCGCAGCATCATTATCACGCTCTACCGCAAGACCGACATGCTGCTGGTGCAGCTGGAATGCCTGGCCGCGGCGCTGCTGGCGGACGGGGCGACCGAGGTGATCGTGGTGGGCAACGAGATGCAGGCCCCAGAGCGCGTCATCGAGGAACTGCATGGCTTTTGCCAGATCCACGACATCGCGCTGTCGGTGCATCTTTGTTCGGGCAATTCGGGCTTTTCCATCGCCAACAATTACGGGGCCGACCAGGCTCGGGGCGAAGTTCTGATCTTCATGAACCCGGACATCTTCCCGCCCGAAACCGCGCCCGAACGGGCCACGGATTTCCTGTTCACGGATCCGGGCGAGGATCTGCACGGGGCCTTGCTTTATTACGGCGACGGCACGCTGATGCATTCGGGCATGTACACCACGGGCGACCTGGCCTTCAACGCCAGGTCCGGGCACCACGAAACCGTGCTGCGGGTGGAACATTTCGGCAAGGGGCTGACCCATCACATCGACGACGATCCCGCACGGATCCTCCCGGCGCTCGCGGCGATCGCCGAACAGCCGCTGCTGGCCTCAGCGGCGCTGTGGAAGCTGCGCAAATCGGTGTTCGACGGGGTCGGACAGCTGCCCGTGGACTACCTGTTCGCCTATTACGAGGACGCGGATTTCTGTCTGCAGCTGCGCGAGGCCGGGCACGGTATCGTCATCGACCCGGACAGCCGCTGGATTCACATGGAAGGCGTCGGCAAGCCCAAGCCGCCCTCAGTGCGCAGCTTCATGTGGCTGAACCGGGCCCGCTATTCGGACAAGTTCGCGCAGAACGCCCTCGTGGCGGGGCGTGAAACCGACCTGTTCCTTTTGTAAGTCTGGTTTTTTATGAAATATCTCACGGTTTCCCTGTATCACCCGGCAGTGATGAAGGGGGGCGCGCAATATGTCGCCAAGGACCTGCACGATGTCGCCTCGGCCGACCCAGAGACCGATGCGGTCATGCTGGCCGCCATCGACAGCAACATGTTCCCGCAATATGCCAAGGTCGGGGCCAGCATCACCGCCCTGCCGGACGGGCGGGACGAATTCCTGCTGCTGGGCCGCCGGTTCGGCGAATTCCACCACGTCATCTACGACCCGCGCCGCAACAAGGCGGTGCGCCATTTCCTGGAACAGCACCGCCCGGACGTGATCCACGTGCACCATTCGCTCTGGGTCGGGCTGGAATTCCTGTTCCTTGCGCGCAAGGTGCTGCCCGATGTCCGCATCATCTACACGCTGCACGAATACGTGCCGATCTGCTATTCCAAGGGCCAGCTGTTTCGCTATCACGAGGGCGGGATCTGCAACGACACCTCGCCCGACCAGTGCGTGAAATGCTTTCCCGACCGCACGGCGGACGATTTCACCCTGCGCCGCAGGGTGTTCCGCCGGGCCTTCGACCTCGTGGATCATTTCGTGGCCCCCTCGGCCTACCTGCGCCAGCGCTATATCGACTGGGGCCTCGACGCCGACCGCATCAGCGTCATCGCCAACGGGCACGCGCGCAAGCGCCCCGACGACTGGGTCGCCCCGGTGTCGCCCGACGTTAACGTCTTCGGCTTTTTCGGCCAGTTCGTGGATGCCAAGGGGATCGACGTGCTGCTGCAGGCCGCGGTGATAGCCTCGAAGTCGCACAAGATCGAGGTCAAGATTTTCGGCGGCAACAAGCAATACGCCACCCCCGACTACGTGACCAAGATCGACGCGATCCTCGCGGACGCCAAGAAGAACCTCAAGATCACCGAAGTCGGGGCCTATTCGCGCGACAACGTGTTCGACCTGATGACGATGGTGGACTGGGTGGTGATGCCCTCGGTCTGGCCCGAAACCTTCGGTCTGGTGGTGTCCGAGGCATGGGATGCCCGCCGTCCCGTCCTGGCGTCGCGGGCAGGGGGGCTGTCGGACCGGATCGTCGATGGCCGGAACGGGTTTTCATTCCTGCCCGGCTCGGCGATCCAGCTGGCCGACATCATGAACGACTGCATCGGCAATGCCGAGATGTGGCGCGGCATGGCCCAGACCATGGGGGACGAGATCTCCATGGAAGACGCGTGGGCCGCGCATCTGGGCCTGCTGCGCGATCTTGGCGTGTCGGATGTGACCCAAAGGACGACACCATGACCGCGCCCGCCCCCAATGCGGATATGCTGTTTCATGATTTTCTGCGGGGCGGCCGTTTTGACCGCCCCGCAGATCTGCTGGCGGGGTTTCTGGGCTATGCCGGGCCGATGTTTCCCGGGGTGCAGAAGAAGCTGGCTGATACCCTGAACAGCCTCCGAAGCGACGGGGCAGAGACGCTCAAGCCCATGGATGTGCTGGACGGCCATCTGCGGCTGCGGCCGACCTGGCTGGCCGAGCTCGACCCGCCCCGCCAGACTGACGCGGTCTATTTTTCCGTGGCCGGGGACGATCCCGCCGGACGGGAAGTGCTGGCATCTGAACCCAATCCCTTCGCCAAGATGGGCCTGCCGCGGAATATCCGGTCATCGAAACCCGTGCGGCCCGCCTTGGTGCTGCACAGCCAGCGGCCCGAAGAGGTGCTGGTGCGCCCCTATACCCACATGGCCGTATCGCCGTCGCGCGGGGTGTTCCATCCCGCGCTGTCGGCCCGCGGTTTGCCCCGGGCGATGCGCGACGACGTGCCGACCCGCCCCCTGGATGGGCCGCTGTTCATCGCCCGTGATCATTTCCCCGCCACCAATATCGCCCATATCCTGCTGGACGGCGTGACGCGCATCCTGATGTTCTGCGCAAACATCCCGGCCGATCTGGTGGCGCGCACGACGATCCTGATGGGCAATCCACGTGATCCGTTCTGGGTCGGCCTGATCCCGGTGCTGTGCGACATCACCGACCTGCGTCATGATCAATTCCTGTTCGTAGATGCCCCGGTGCGGCTGCAGCCCAACGACCAGGTCATGGCGCTGTCCGATGCCTTTCTCGACCGGGGTCATCCGGCGCTGTACGGCAATCCGCAGATCCTGCAGGTCACCCGCAGCGCCTTCGCCCGCGCCGGGCTGGAGCGGGCGGACGGCCCGCGGCGGATCTTCGTGTCGCGGGCCGATGCCCGGTTGCGGCGGATCCTCAACGAAGACGCGCTGTTTGCCGCGCTGGAACCCCTGGGCTTTGCGCGGGTAACGCTGACCGGGATTCCGCTGTGCGACCAGTTCGCGCTGTTCGCCAATGCGGAGGCGGTCGTCGCCCCCCATGGCGCGGGGCTGGCCCATGTGCTATTCTGCCAGCCGGGCACCAAGGTGGTCGAACTGTTCCATCCCGACAACGGCACGGATGCCTTCGGGCAGGTCGCATGTTCGATTGGGCTGTCATATCGCTTTTGCGTCGGGCAGCCCACGCTGACCCCGCGCAAGGGCGACCGCGTGCCGGTCGATCGACTGGATTACAGAATACCACCCAAAAAGGTCGTCAGAATTCTGCGCAATCTGGGCCTTGAGGACTAAAGGAGCGGACCGGATGTTTCAGAATTTCGAGAACAGCCAGAAGGGCGTGTTTCTTCCCCAGGAGGGACAGGTCGGTCCGAAGATCATCCAGATCGGGTTCAACAAGTGCGGCACGCGCACCCTGTTCGACTTCTTCCGCAAAAACTCAATCGCTGGCGTGCATTACGCTCAGGGCCGCATCGGCATGCTGATGGCGTTGAACCGCCATGCAGACCTGCCGGTGCTGTCCTTTCTGGGCGAGTTCAACTTCGTCGCCGACATGATGGGCCCGCTTCATGGTGCCCTGTTCGAGGGGCATTTCCTGTTCAAGCAGATGGACCGAGAAAACCTTGGCGCCCGCTTCATCCTGATGAAGCGCCCGGTGGACAACTGGCTGAAAAGCCGCTTGGCCCACCCGCAACTCGCCGAACGCTACCTGCACCAGTTCGACCTGCCCTCGGAAGACGCGCTGTGCGATTTCTGGCGCGAACAATGGGACACCTATATGGCCGATGTACGCGCGCATTTCGACGGCCGTCCCGACGATCTGCTGGAATTCGACATCGAAACCGGGACGGTCGACCAGATCGTCGGGTTTCTGGGCAAGGATTACGATTTGGATCCTGCGCTTTGGGGCCATGTCGGCAAGACGGCCGACCGCGGCAAAGACCGCAAGAAACGCGCCGTCCAATAGCCCCAGACACCCCTATATACCGCCCCCGCAGGAGATCCCATGACACGCAAACTCGATTTCATCGTTTTCGGCATGCCACGCGGGGGAACATCCGCCGTGGGTCGCTATTTGTCGGCGGTCAAGGAAATCCACTGCGCGCAAGAGGTTGTCCCGGTCAACGGCAACCACGCCATCCTGGACGTGCCCGACTGCCTGCTGGCGAGCACGGGCAAGAACTGGCGATCGTCCTCGGTCGCCGACGTGACCGCGCGGCGCGACACGAGCCGGTATTACGGCAACAAGCGGCCGCAATATTTTTATCGTCTGAACGGCGTTCTGGAAGAGCTGGACAATTGCCCGGCGATCGCCTGCGTGCGCAATCCGCGCTCGGTAGCGCTTTCCTATTCGACGCGTTCGCTGAACCCCAAGGACAACTGGCATGCGGGCCGCCGGGGCCTGTTCGCGGTGGGCGATGCACTGATGCTGGTGCATGCGCTGCACCACGCCCCGCGCGATGCCCGGATCATGATCCTGCCCCAGAAAGCGCTGCTGGCGGACTGGCGGGCGACCATGACCCGCGCCATCGCCCATATCGCGCCCAGCATTCCGGCCGATTTCAACCCCGCCGCCCTCGAGGAGATCGACAAGATCAAGAACCGCCAGACCAGCCGGTCCAAGGTCGATCTGGAAAAAATCGAAACCCGGGCCCTGAACCGGATCGAACAGATCGGCCTGTTCGATCTGTTCGACCGCGACGCGACCTTCATGCTGGACGAGGTGCGCGACGACCTTGCCCGAATCGTGGCCGACGGGCCGGGGCATCCGATCGGCTTCATCACCCGCCTTGCGGGCGAACATCCCGACCCGCTGGCGCGCGCCTTCGCCGAACGCTGGAGCAACCCGGCCAAGCGCGCCTGGAAGCAATTCAAGGCCGCGTCCACGGGCGTCTGAGCGCGCCCGGGCCGGGCAGGGCAGTGTCCCGGCCCTAGCGTTCGAGGCTGTTGCGGTAATAGCGGCCTAGGAACAGCAGGCCCACCGCCCCACAGATCAGCGCAACCTGGTAGACATAGACCGTGTCCACGTATTCGCCCCGGTAGGAATAGTAGAACCCCGTGCGATTGCGCCCGACCACGTGCACCAACGGGTTCCATGACAGCCATTCGCGGTAGGGCTCGGGCACGCGGTCATGCAGGAAGATCACCCCCGACACCAGCACAAGCGGCCGGGTGATGACCGACCAGACCGATTGCCAGATCGGGTAATAGGCCATCAGCACCGCGTTCAGCGTGCCGATGCCCAGCCCCAGCGTCGCGGCCATACAGAAGGCCGACAGGATCTCGGGCAGCACGATGACCGTGCGCGTCTCCATCGTGGACAGGATCACCATCAGGATGATGTAAGACACGAGGAACTGGGTCAGGCTGGCCAGCACGAACCGCGCCAGCAGCGCATCCAGGAAGGTGACCCGCGGATAGGCCAGCAACTGCTTGGAAAAGTTGATCGCCTGCCCGACCTTGTTGGACACCATCAGGAAGGTGAAGAACGGCATCAGGCCGGTCGCATAGAAGATCGCGAAATTCGTACCCAGCGGGGGCGTGCGGAACCCGGTGGAAAAGACCACCACCAGCAGGATCAGACCCAGCGCAGGCTCGGCCACCGCCCACAGATACCCCCCCGGAGAGCGGCCATAGGTGGTCGACATCTCGCGCAGAAGCAGTGCCGCGATGGTGCGCATGCTGACAAGGGCCGGCAGGGTCGCACGCACATTGCGCAACGCCCCCTTGGACGGTTTGGATGGCTGCAATGGCGCGGGCGGGTGATCGGTCACGCGTACACCTTTCGGGCCATGTTGCGCTCATGCGCCTCGATGGCCTCTTCGATGTCGTCGAAATAGGTCAGCTGCCCGTTTTCCAGCACCGCCCCCGCCTGACACAGGCGGCGCATCGACCCCATTCCGTGGCTGACAAAGATCGCCCCCGCCTCGCGCAGCCGGTCCTGGAACACCTCTTCGCTTTTGGCCCTGAAGGCGGAATCCCCCACCGCCGTGACCTCGTCGATCAGGTAGGTGTCGAATTTCAGCCCCATGTTGATGCCGAAGGACAAACGCCCCTTCATCCCCGAGGAATAGGACCGCACCGGCAGGTGGAAGTGATCGCCGATTTCGGCGAATTCCTCGACAAAGGCGGTCAGCGCGTCGGTGTCCACCCCATAGATGCGCGCCACGAAGCGGGTGTTCTGCGCGCCGGTCAGGTCCGGGTGCATGGATGTGGCCAGCCCGACGGGAAAGGACACGTTGCCATCGCTCAGCACCTCGCCCCATGTGGGGGCAGTGGTGCCGGCAATGATCTTGAGCAGGGTGGATTTGCCCGCGCCATTGCGCCCCAGAAGGCCCACGGCCACACCGGTGGGAAAGGTGACGTTCAGATTGTCGGCCACGGTCTTGCGTGCGCCGCGCATGTAGAACGTCTTGGTCAGGTTGCGCAGAACAATCATATGCGCCCCTCAGCGCCTGTCCCGCAGGGCATAGGCCACCATCACCAGAACGGCCCAAAGCAGGAAGGCGAACAGGCCAACCAGTCCGAGGGCTTGATAAAACTGGGGATATTTTGCGGATTCGGCGCGGGTGGGTTGGACATGGGCGGCCAGATAGCGGGTCTGGCGGCGGGCCTCGGCCACGGTGCTGTCATAGGCTGCGCGCGCCGCGGCATAGGATGCCTCGGCGAATTCCCGGTCCACCAGCAGGCGCTCGTACTCGCCCACGAGGTTGGCAAAGGCGTTGGCCTCGCCGCTGCCGGCCCCGTTGGCGCCGATGCCCAGCTTGCGCCGTTCCTCCTCGATGCGGGCCTGCGTCACCTCGACCCGGCGGCGGGCCTGGGTGACGCGGGGGTCGTCCTCGGTGGAATTCAGCAGCACGATATCCAGATCGACCAGGGTCTGGGCCAGCTGGCTTTGCAGCGACGACAGGATGCCCATCTGGCTCTGGATGCTGGCATCGGGATCGACGATCTGGGTTTCGTTGCGAAACCGGGTCAGGGCCTCGCGTGCGACCTTGACCTGTTCGACCGTCTCGTCCAGCTCGTCGCGCGCATAGCGCGTGGCATCATCGCGCGCGATAGCCGACAGCCGGTTTATCATGGCCGAGCTTTCATCGTAGATGAACTGGTTGATGCGCTGCGCGTCCTCTGCGGTAAAGGCCTGTACCTCGATATCCAGCAGGCCGGTGCCGCTGTCGGAATAGACCGAGACCATGCGTTCCCAATAATCCACCAGGTCCTCGATCGTGCCGGGGGCGTGATAGACAAAGATCGGGTCCTGCTCGGGGTCGCCCTTGGACCAGAGCGCGCGCAGATCAAGGGCCGCATCGGCCCGCACCACCAGTTCCTGGCTTTGGATGAACTGATACAAGATGTCCGGATCGGACGAGGACGAGCCCGAAATCTGCGTGACCGCGCCCAGCAGATCGACGGCCGATCCCAGCTCTTCGCTGCGCACCGAAAAGCCCGCAATCGACACATAGCGTGGGGCGGCGCGTTCAAGCAGATACCACACGGACACACCCAGCGGGCCCAGCACCATCACCACAAAACTGAGCAGGACAAGCCAGTGGCGTCTGCGCGTGCGGGCAGGCGGCACGGCGGGCAGTTGCGGCGGCGCAGAGGCGTGGGTCGCCTGGGCGGGGGCGTCATCGGCCTCGGCATCCTCGGCCAGGCGCGCTTCCAGCTTTTCGACGTTCTGACGCATCTTGATGGCCTTCAGCTCTTCCTTGCGCCGCACCATGTCGATGCGTTCGCGCTTGATCGCATCCAGCCGTTCGGCGGCCTCGTCGCTGTTGGCGCTGTCGTCCGGAGCGCCCACAAGAGTCTTGCCTGAAAGGGGTTGATCGGCCAATGTAATCTCTGCTCACTGCATGGAATAACAAGCATGAGCCTACATAAGAATGCAACCATTGGCCAGTGGCCCGGAGGGTGCGGAGTGGCGCACAGCACCATGAGCGACAACGGCCCCCGCGCGCCCCACATGTCCGCGCGCTGGGGCGCGTACTGCGCATGACGGCGGGGCCGGAACTGGGGGCGATCCACGTCCGCATCGTCATGGCCACGCGCGACGGCGCGGCCTTTCTGCCCGAACAGCTGGCCTCGATCGCGGCGCAGGATCACGCCGACTGGTCGCTTAGCGTGGGCGATGACGGGTCGCGGGACGGCACGGGCGGTATCTTGCGCGCCTTCGCCGCCGCCCACCCGCAGCGCGACATTACGCTGGCGCCGGGCCCTGGGAAGGGCAGCGCAGCCAATTTCCTCAACCGGACCGCCGCCGCCTGTCGCCCGGGCGACTGGCTGGCCTTTGCCGATCAGGACGATGTTTGGATGCCGCACAAGCTGGCCCGCGCGCTTGACTTGATGCGCCGACAGATGGCGGGGGCGGGCGCAGAGGCGGTGCTAGCTTATTCTAGCCGATCCTGGCTGACCGACGCGGCCCTGACGCCTTTTGCGCTGTCGCCGCTGCACCGGGCACCGCCGGGCTTCGGCAACGCGCTGGTCCAGAACGTGCTCAGCGGCCATGCTATCGTGTTAAGCCCCGCCGCCGCTGCCCTCGTGGCGCGGACCGCCCCGCAGGCGGTGCAGGCGCTGGTGCCGTTTCACGACTGGTGGATCTACCAGCTGGTCACCGGGGCAGGGGGGCGGGTGATCCTTGATCCCGAACCGGGGCTTTACTACCGCCAACACGGCGCCAACGAAATGGGCCATCACCGGGGCCTACGCGCGCGCCTGTCGCGGCTGGCCCTGCTTGCGGGCGGGGAATATGCTGGCTGGATCGACCGCAACCTCGAGGCGCTGGACCTTTGCGCGCCCGTCCTGACCGAGCAGGCCCGCGCGCTGGCCGGGGCCTTTGCGGACATGCGCACCGCGCCGCGCGCCCGCGACCGGCTGCGCGCGCTGGCGCGGCTGGAGATCTACCGCCAGACCGCCCGTGGCAACCTCGTCTTGCGCCTGCTGGCCGGGGCCGGTCGGCTCTGAACCGCTCTAGTCGGTAAAACCCAGCCGCTTCATCATGCGCTGGTCGAGGCGGGCGAAGTTCAGCATCCGCCGAACCGCCGCGTCGCTTTCGAACCGCGCCTTCAGGACGGGCCAGCGGAGGTCCTGCCCGGCGGCGGGCCCGGCATTGACATAGCGCCCTCGGATGTCGATGCGCTGCCCAGTGCGCGTCGCGATATCCGCCTCGAGCCGATCGAGCCCGTCGACCGAGTAAACCGCGTCCAGCGCCCGCACCCCGGCGACCGCCTGCATGAAAAGCTCCTGCCGGGTCAGGATCGAAACCTGTTTCCACCCCCGCATCCTGCGCGTCGCGAGGTACGCGCAATAGACATTGTCGTAATGATCGTGGACGAACCGCCGCCACGCCCGGTCACCGCCAAAGAAATAGTCGTCCGCCGAACAGGCCTGAATCATCCGCATCCCCGTGCGCGCGGGGCTTTGCAGTTCGGCCTCGCTGAACTTGCCGGCCTCGCGCAGCAGGTAGAAATAGAATGACGCGATACGTTCGAGCGGGTCACGTAGCACCGTGAAGACAAAGCGGTCCGCGGGAAGCGTGTCCAGCGCGTCCCAGTCGATATGCCCCGAATAGAGACTGTATCCGGGCGGCATCTGCGCCGCACCGGGGGCGGTTTGAGTATGCACCCGCACAGGTGATACGGCCTCGGGCCCGACCACGCGGGTCAGTTCGGAATGCACCGTCTGGCCTGCCGTCTTGGGGATGTGCAGGAACACGATGGGGGCTGTGGACGTGCCGATCTTAGAGTTTATTCTGTTCATGGGCCGCGCTCAGTCTTGCTGGCGCAGATCGATGACCTCGGGTGCGAATTCGGGAGTATTGGTCATCCTGTGCAAGCCCTGCACGAATTCGGGGATGCTGGAGGGGTCCAGATGGGTCATCTGCCAGGGTGCATAGCGCCACCAGCGCAACCGCAGCAAAGGCGAGATGAACTGCGCGGGCACGCGCATCTTCTTGATGGCGGCCGGATTGCCCGCCACCACCGCGTAAGGGGGCACATCCTTGGTGACGACCGCTTGGGCGGCCACGATGGCCCCGTCCCCGATCATGACCCCGGCGGCGACATAGGCGCCGTGGCCGATCCAGACATCGTTGCCGATCGTGGTGATCCGCACCTTGGTGGGGGGGGGGCGTTCCGGAACTTGTAGCCGTGATAGGCCGTGGCATCGGCGAACCCGTCCCCGAGGTCGAACAGCCCGTCCCCGAGATAGAAGGCCGGCGATGTGGACACCCATGTCAGCGGGTGGTTCTGGCGCCCGATCTGCACCTCTTCGCCGAACGAACAGTAGCGCCCGACACGCGCGGCAAAGCAATAGCCCGACACCTGGTAGGAAAACGCCCCCAGCTCGATCGAATGGTCATAGCGGGTCCACTTCAGGCTCGACGGGGCTTCGAGGATCGTGTGGGCGGGCAGCAAGATCGTGCCCTGCGGGCCGCGCGGCAGCACCTCGATCCCGCGGCGCCTGAGCGTCTCAAGATCCATTTCAACCTGCCTCATGTCGGCGTCCTCTTGACCGTCTGTTTCAATGCGTCCGCGGCCGGGCCACGCGCGGGCGCCGCCAGGGCGTCCAGCGTTTCAACCACGTTCCGCGCGGCAATTCTAGCCTCTGCGCGCACCGGGCCGGCGCGCGCGGGCGCGGCGGGCAGGGGTACGGTCACGCCGTTGGGCGCGGCGCGCACCGACTCTCCCTGCGCCCCGAGGTCGAAGGCCAGCACCTGCAGCCCAGTCGCCAGCGTCTCGTGGGTGGTATAGGAAAACGTCTCGGGCCAGATCGATGGGATCAGCCAGTGCGTGATCCCGTAGCGCGCGACCAGCGCGGGGATGTCCTCGGGGCGATAGCTGCCGTGCACGGTGGCCGATTTCGGCAGGCCGTAGGCCGGGTCGATCGTGCCGATCAGCACAAGGCGGCGGCCGCGCCCATCGCGCTCCAGCAGCGCGGCGAGATCCTGCAGCACCGCCGCCCCCTTCTGGAACCCGATATTGCCCAGCACGCCGATCACGTCCCCCCCGCCACCGGCCCCGGGCTCCGATACGATCGCGGGCGGGGTATAGGGCAGGCCGTGCGGCACCAATCGGACCAGGTCGGCAAGGTCCGGCCAGACCGCGCGCACATGCGCGGCGCTGTCGGCGGAAAACACCTCGAGCGCCTGTGCGCGGCGCGCCAGCGCCTTCCACGCCGCCTGCCACTGGGCCAGCTGGACCGGGGTGCCGTCGGCCCGGCTGGTGCGATGGGCGGCATCGGTTCGCGGCCCCGACAGGGGGCCGCGATAGACTCCGTCGCTATCCAGCAGCGTGTAGGAGGGCGAGAGCGGGAAAAAGTCGTGAAACAGCATCTCGGCCCGGTCCTGCGGGCGCGCGCACAGGCCCAGCAACTCGCCCGGCAGGCCCATCGGGTCGCGGTCGCCCACCCCGCAGGAATAGATCACGTGGCGCCGCGGCAGAAGGTCCATCAGGCGGCGCATGAACGCGGTGTCGTCGGTGCGGCCCTGCACCACGCCGCCGGGGGCGTGCAGCTCGATCTGCCAGCGTCGCGCCCCGCCCACCCGCAGGATCACCAGCGCGCGCTGCGCGGCCCAGGCCCGGGCCACGCACCCCTCCAGATAGGTCTCGGCCCCGCCGCCCATCGAATGGGCAAGGTAGACCGGGACCTCGCCCTGCGCCTCGAGACTGCCCGCCCAAGCCATCGCCAGCGCCAGCCGCGCCGTGGCCATGGGATCGGAGCGGATGAACCGCTGCACCTCGTTGTCATATCCCGGATAGCGCCGCGCCACGATGTCGTTGTTGCGCGCCACCAGCGCCTGCTTGTCGTCGGCGCCGAAACTTTCCCCGCCCCGGTGTTCGACGAACAGGCCTGGCAGGCCCAGGTGCCGCCCGCCGAGGCGGCGCACCTTCTGGCACCAGTCGACCTCTTCGCCGTAACCGCGTCCGAAGGCGGTATCCAGCGTCGGCACCCGCGCCAGCCAGTCGCGCGCCATCGCCATGCAGAACCCGACCCCCGTGGGGGCTTCGCTCAGTTGCGCATCCGCGGCAAAGCGGCGCGCGACCGAGTCGATCCGGTCCGCCTGCCCTGGGGCCAGCGGGGTGCGCGCGCAGATCACGGGGACCGAGAAGATCTCGGCATCGTTGGACATCGGCGTCACGCTGGCCACGTTCTCCTGCACCTGCATCGGGCGCACGATGCGGCTGGCCCAGCCAGCGGGCACGAACGCGTCCGAGTTCAGCAGGATCACCGGCCCCTCGTCCGGGCCCGCATGGGCCATGGCGCGCGCAAGGCCCGTGTTGACCGAGCGGATGAAGCCGAGGTTACCGGGGTTCTCGATCACCTCGATCGCCTGGCGGTCGGCCCGTGCGCGGATCCAGTCGCGCAGGAACGGGCGCACCCGCGCGTCGCTCGAACCGTCTTCGATCAGGATCAGCCGAAAGGGCAGGTCGGTGTGCCGCTCGATCCGGCCCAGCACCTCGTCGAGCAGGTCGAAGGCGTTGTATACCGGCAGCACGATGGTGATGCGCGCAGGGGCGGGCGGGTTCTCCTCGACGGCGTCGGGGTCTGCGAAAAGCCCCGTCATCAGCGTCTCGGCCACGGGCACCGTGTTCAGGCCCAGTCCGGCCTTGACCTGCGCCCGGTAGCGCGGGGCCCGGGTGGCGAACCAGCCGAGGATCGACGGCGACACCCGCAGCAGCGCGCCCGCGAATTGCAGCGCCAGCCGGGCCCGTGCCGCGCGCGACGCGGACAGGCGCAGCGAATGCGGGCGGATGTCGGGCCTGCCGCGCAGGGGCGTGCAGACCAGCCCCGGTTCTGCGCTCCGGACCAAGGTGTCGTGCCCGCAGGGCAGGGCAAGGTCGAATCCCACCTCTGCCCCGATCGACAGCGCCGCCGCCACGTCCTCGCGCCGCAGCCGGGGGGTCATCGTCACCTGCCCGCCCGCCAGCACCAGCCCGACCTGCGCCGCCTGGACCCAGCCTGCGACCCGCAGCCTGGCCCCGGACAGCTCGACCGTCTCGACATAGCCGACCTGATCGCCCTCGGCGTCATAGAGCGGCATGGGCGGGCCCTGCAGCGAGAACCGGGCCGCCGCGTACCGGTAATGCAGGGCCATCAGCCGCCGTAACATCACGGCCCACGAAAAATGAACTGCGCCATGCCGACGCTGGATGAGCGATGTCTCATGCGGATCCTTCGCTAAAATCAGCGCATCCAAAGATTGATGCCCGGAACGAAACGCGTCAGATTCACCATGCGACGCAAAAATTTGCAAGGGCAAACCACCGCCCCGGATGGGCCGGCGGCCCCCCGCGCGGCCCTGCGGGTCCCGCGTGGCGGGCGCGACGCGGCCGGTTTTGGGCTTGGACGGGGCGGACAGAGCCGATATGGCTGACGCATCCTGCGGAGGGATCGTCGATGTCTTACCCTAAAATCACACCCGTGATCCTGTGCGGCGGGTCGGGCACCCGGCTCTGGCCCTTGTCGCGCAAGAGCTTTCCCAAGCAGTTCAGCCCGCTCGTGGGCGATCGCAGCCTCTACCAGCAATCGGCGGCGCGCCTCGCCGGGCAGGGCTTCGGCGCCCCGATGATCGTGACCAACGCGGATTTCCGGTTCATCGTCACCCAGCAACTGGCCGGGATCGGCATCGACCCCGGCGCCGTGCTGATTGAACCGCAGGCGCGCAACACCGCGCCCGCCCTGCTGGCCGCCGCGCTGGTCGCAGCACGGGAGGATCCCGACCGGCTGATGCTCGCCGCGCCTTCGGATCACCACATCCCCGATGCGGACGGGTTCCGCGCCAGTGTGCGCAAGGGGACCGGCCCGGCGCTGGACGGGCAGATCGTGACCTTCGGCATCACCCCGACCCGGCCCGAAACCGGCTATGGCTATCTCGAACCGGACCCGGACAACCCGACGCGGCTGGTCCGCTTCGTCGAGAAACCCGGCGCCGCCTGCGCCGCCGAGATGCTCGCGACGGGGCGCTTCTTGTGGAATGCCGGGATTTTTCTCTACCGGGCGCGCACGCTGATCGACGCCTTTCACACCCACGCCCCCGACCAGTTGGCCGCCGTGCAGGGGGCGGTGACGCAGGCTCGCAGCGATCTGGGATTCCTGCGGCTGGACCCGCAGGCCTGGGCGTGCTGCGCGGATGTCTCGATTGACGTCGCGATCATGGAAAAGGCCGACAACCTCGCCGTCGTGGCCCATGACGGCGACTGGTCCGACCTCGGCAGCTGGGAGGCGGTGTGCCGCTACATGACCCCGGACGACGCGGGCGTCGCCACCCACGGCACCGCCCTCGCCGTCAATTGCCGCGACACGCTGCTGCGCGCGCAGGGCGACAACCTGCAACTGGTCGGGCTGGGGCTGGACAACATCGTGGCCATCGCCATGAAGGACGCCGTGCTGATCGCCGACCGCGACCACACGGCGGACCTGGGGGCCGTGGTGCGCCGGATGCGCGCACTGTCGGTGACACAGGCCGACACCTTTCCACAGGATCACCGCCCCTGGGGCTTTTTCGAGACACTGGCCCTGCACCCCCGCTTTCAGGTCAAGCGGATCGTGGTCAACCCCGGCGCGACCCTCAGCCTGCAAAGCCACGTGCACCGCTCCGAACACTGGATCGTGGTGGCCGGCACCGCCCGGGTCACCATCGACGACACGACGCGGCTGGTGTCCGAAAACCAGTCGGTCTACATCCCGCTGGGCGCGCGCCACCGGCTGCAGAACCCTGGCAAGGTCGCGCTCGAACTGATCGAGGTGCAGACCGGGGCCTATCTCGGAGAGGACGACATCGTGCGCTACGAGGATATCTATGCGCGCGAGGCCGGAGACTAGGCCCGCCCGTGCGTCCATTGATTTTTCACCTTCGCGGCGGATAATATGGGATCGAACCGGGGCAGGGGCCTCGCTTTGGATGCAACGAGGTCTGTAATGAACGCACCTGTCACGCTGGACATCGGCCATGGGCTCGATGGGCTGCTGTTCCCGGGCGCGCCCGGG
>CAYGPT010000075.1:0-17588 GCA_964351755.1 uncultured Rhodobacterales bacterium
GCTTGGGGTGCGGGATCTTGGGCGGGGAGCGGTCGTTCGCTGCGCTCTGCGCCGTGGTCTGCTTTGCGGGACAAAGCGGGTCTCGACGAAAATCAAACCAGTGGCTGCTTCCGAGAAATCTGTATTTGGCCAACCGTCAACCAGACCGGGCGACAAACAATGGATTTTAGGAGTCGATACATGCAGCTAGAGCTCACAGTTTTTCCAGTCAAAATAAAAAATTTTATCTGGCATAATATTTTCCTATCCAACGTGTGGCCAATTATGCATTTATAGAAAAAGCTAATGCTATTTAGGAATTGGAAAAGATGCCACAAGATCTAAATCGAAATTCTCTTGAGAAACCACTGAGAACAGAGCTCAGCAATATCGAAAGTCGCTTGCTTGCGCAAAGGGGAAAACGGGACTCACGTTGGCTGGCTATCGGCACAGTGTCGATCCTTGTTATGTTGAGCTTGGTTGCGCTGGTTGGCGCACTTCTTACCCAGCCCGGAATGTTTGATCTCATGCAGGCATGGCTGATAGGGGCGCCTCAAACGAGCCTCACTTCGGGTGAGGCAGTGCCCCGAACGGTAGGATCGAACCCATACGCATTCACACAGTTTATGACGCTCTTCTTGGCCATCTCTGCCGGTGGCATAGCTTATCTGGCATCGGCGATGGGAATGAAGCGATTGGAGCGATACGACGAGCAATTTCAAGCGTTCCGAGAGGAAAGTCAGGAGTCTGATGATCGAACTGAGAAGCGATTTGAAAAAAACCGTGAGGAATTAACCCAAACTTTAACCGGTTTAGCGCGCAAGGAGTTTGATAACCTGCAACTAGATAGTCAGACAAAATTTAACGAGCAATCTGAAGCCGCACGCGCTGAACTAAACGATATCGTGCAACAAATCACGGAAGTTAGTGACCAGGTTGAGCAGAAGTTTGGTGTCATTGTAGACAATACAAGTATTAGAACTGTTCTCATAGACAATCCAAGCATTGGTGAAATTTACAGGAAAGTCACATCATATTTCATGCAAGGCGAATCTACAAAAGCGCGTGAGCTGACACGCGCTGTTCTCAATGCGCGCGAGATCGCTACCGGCCGTCTTACGACCACAGGGGATCTTGATGATTGGTTCAACTTATCTTCCGTATTGGGGCGCAACCATGAATTTCTGCTTGGATTGCAGGTTACACTGGCGGGTTTGGCCCAGCAGAACCTGTTTCCAACCGATGTTGTCGATACACTCCAGTTAACCGATCATGCCTCCGATTTGACGCCAAATGTGGACCTGCTCTCTCATGCTATTCAGTATGGAGATAAGATCGGCCAAACCGAGCTTGTTGGAAAGCTAGTCGCTATTGCTAAGGGGATGCACGAAGATGCACGCAACTGGCGCTATTACCAGTTTGTTGGCGATCATTATGCCGAGCAAGATAATAAGGTGGACTTCGACCTGATTGTCGACGAATTTCGTCGTCGCCTGCCCGCAGACGAACGCAGCGACAGCCTTGAGCTTTCGTGGCATCTGGCGCGTCAAAACGATACTGAGATCGACCGGATCGCAGTAGACTGGCTCCCGCCGTCCACAAAGCGGGGCAGTGCTGTTCCCTTGAAACTGGCCACACTTTACATGGACCGTGGGGATTATGACAAAGTGCTACAACTAACGTCGCGGGCTCTTGAAGGGAGCAGCGAGTCTCAACCGACTGCCAGTATCGGGGCTATAGTTTTTTATCGTGCTAATGCCTTTGATGCATTGTTTGTTCGTGCGACGCTAGAAGAACCGGTGGATTGTAAAAAGATAGAAAAGTATTTCACAAATGCTTGCCGTCTTTACCGCTCTGACCTGTTCGACGGAGTTAGCCAAATCATGCGCACGGCAGCTGACCAAAGGGTTCAAGCCATGACGCTGCTCTTACAGGAAACCGAATGCCCGTTGCCTGAGCTGCTGCCTCAAGAAAGTGATCCGGTTAAATCTGGAAATGTGCCACCTGCTTTGAAGGCAGCGGGCGAAATGGTTGATCAGGCAATACGTGCTGCTGTCGATGGTGATATGGAAACTTACGAGAGCGTCGCTCAAAAAATTGAGAGCCTAGAGGGAGTAACGCGTAAGATCATCCACGCGTCTCTCACTGCCGCTGCGGAGGATGATGATCACTCTGCTGAGGTGCGAAACGCGGCGCGCAATTTAACTGAGCGGCTTCAGTATGATTCTTAGGGTTTTAGCGAAGACTGCTCAACAACTGCCCGTTTTGGGAGCGTTTGCTAATTACGCTGATTAGCGCCGCTAAAAATTCTGTTCAAAAGCCAAACAGTCTTTGAGAGTTTTGGCTCGAATGCGATAGCGGACAGCGTTAATCCATCACCTCGCAACGCCGATCAACACAAACAGCAAACACTGAGCGGAGACGAAAGTGCTCCCAGCCCATGAGACGGTTCTTAAAAAAACCATAAATTCACCTCTGTAACCCATTGAAATATATGAGGCCCAAGGGTGTCCCTGCGTGGAACAACCGGACCTGCGCTGGGACCCGCGCCCCCGGTCCGGATCACTCCGCGGCTTGCTGGATGATGGTCCGGGTCGGGAACGGGATCGGCACTCCTGCGCTGTCCAGCGCCTCCTTCACCCGGCGTTTCATGTCCGCTTGGTACTGGAAATAATCCCCGCTGTTGCACCAGACCCGCACCAGAAAATCGACCGAGCTGTCATTCAGATTGTTGACCTGAATGAACGGCGCAGGTTCGGTATGAGACCTCTCATCCGCCATTATCGTCTCGAGGATCACCTCCTCGGCCCGCTTCAAATTTGCGCCGTACCCGACGCCAAAGGTCCACTCCGCCCGCCGCGTCGGATAGACCGAATAGTTGTCGATCACATTCCCCCAGACCTCGGAATTCGGAATGATGATCTGCACGTTCCCCAGGTTGGCAAGCTCGGTATAGTTCAGGGTCACATCCTTGACCGTCCCCATCTTGCCCGCCACCTCGACGAAGTCGCCGATCTTGAGCGGGCGGAACAGGATCAGCATCACTCCCGCCGCCACGTTGGACAGCGTACCCTGTAGAGCCAGACCAATGGCCAGACCCGCCGCACCCACGGCGGCCACAACGGACGTCGTCTGAACCCCGAACGTGTTCAGCACGATCAGCGCGGTGAACCCGAGGATCACGTAGCGCACGATCGACCCGAGAAAGTTGAACAGCGTGTCGTCCAGATGCCTGCTGCGCTTGCCGACATTCGCCATCCGGCGACCCAGCCAGGCGGCGACGATCCACCCGACGGTCAGGATCAGGATGACGGCCAGAACCGACCCCGTGAAGGACACCAGAAATTCAAGCGAAAGGTAGTCGCCGATGGTCTTGTCCTGCCAGACCTGGATCGACAGGAATTGCTGCAACTGCTCCATGACACCTACCCCGCCAGACCGTCCATTTTACGCGCCAGCTTTGCATCCAACGTGCTTAGCCCACCCATGTCGTGGGTGGTCAAGGTGACCTCGACAGTCTTGTAGACATTGGACCACTCGGGGTGGTGATCCCATTTTTCAGCCCAGATCGCCACGCGGGTCATCCAGCCGAAGGCGTCAGTAAAATCCTTGAAGATGAATGTCTTGTGGATGGATTCGCCGTCATCACTGACCTTCCATCCGGTTTTCAACAGCGGATCCAGCAGGGTGCCCCGCGTCTCGTCGCTTAATCGTTCCGTCATTCCTGTTCCTCGATCTGGACCTTTTTGAAAGGTCCGTAGTCCGTGAGAATTTCAATTTCCTCTTCCACCGCCTCACGCTCGGCTTGAAGGTAGTTCGCAATCGCGTCGGCGAACCCGGGGTCTCCGACCCAGTGCAGACTGTGCGTCTGCGTCGGCAGGTACCCGCGCGCCAGCTTGTGTTCGCCCTGCGCCCCCGCCTCGACCCGTGCCAGTCCCTTGGCGATGGCAATGTCGATGGCCTGATAGTAGCACAATTCGAAATGCAGGCAGGGGTGATGCTCCACGCAGCCCCAGTACCGACCATACAACGTCTGTGCACCCAGAAAGTTCAATGCCCCTGCCACATATCGCCCATCCCGCTCGGCCAGAACCAACGCCATGTCGTCGCGCAGAGTCTCTTGGGCGAGGGTGAAAAAACGCCGGGTGAGATAAGGCGTGCCCCATTTTCGCGCGCCCGTGTCCTGATAGAATTCCCAGAAGGCATCCCAATGTTCAGGGCGCAGATCATCGCCGGAATAGGTGCGGATCATGCCCCCGAATTCCTGCGCCTGCTTGCGTTCCTTTCGCATGTTCTTGCGCTTGCGACTGGACAGGCTGGCCAAGAAAGCATCAAAATCGGCATAGTCATCGTTCAGCCAGTGAAACTGCTGCGTGGTGCGCGCCATCAGACCCAGTGCCGCGCCCGCCTCCCGTTCCGCTTGCGTGCAAAAGGTGACATGCAGCGAGCTGAGCTTGTTGCTGGCCGCCAGTTGCACCGCCCCCTGAACAAGGGCTGCCATTCCTGTCTCGGCGAAGTCAGGATGGGTCAGAAACCGCCGCCCTGTGGCGGGCGTGTGCGGCACGGCAATCTGCAATTTCGGATAGTAGCGTCCACCCGAGCGCTCATAGGCATGGGCCCAGTTGTGGTCAAAGATGTATTCACCCTGGCTATGGCTTTTGGCGTACATCGGGGCGACGCCGATGGTTTGCCCAGCCATGATCGCCTGCAGGTATTGCGGCTGCCATCCGGTGCCGGGGCCGACCGAGTTGCTGTCCTCAAGCGCCTTGAGAAACCGATGCGTCGTAAAGGGATCATTGGGACGGTCACCTTCTGCCGCCTCAGGACAGGCGCAGGCATCCCACGTATGCGCGTCAATCGCCGACAGGCTTGGCAAAACACGAATTTCGATTTCTTGCTCGGACACGCAGTTCCCCTCGGTTCGCCCATGAATGTGTGGCAGGCGCGCGCGCCTTCAACCGGGATGGGCGGCCAGATAGCCCTCGAAGGTCACATTATCCGCAATCTTGCGCGCCTCTGCCTCGGCTTCAGGCGATTTGATGGTCCAGCACAAGATGTTGGCACCCTGAGCCTTGACGGCAGCCACCCGATCCCGGCCAAGGTCTGCGGCCTCGTGACTGATGAAACTTGCGCCCACTCGGTCGAAATCAGGGATACCGCGCAGGCGGATGCAGGTGTCTGTTGGCAATGGCCAATCAGCGGGGTCATACGCGCTGGTGACAAGACCACGGGGCATGTCGGGACAAAGGTCGCGCATCCGGGCAACCGCATAGGGGTTGAAGGACATGACAGCTACCGGCCCATGGTAGCCCTGCAACGCCTTGGCCGTCGCGGTCTCAAGCGGGCCGATGTCCGGACCCATGCTGCCATCCTGATCCTTGATTTCGATCAGCAGGGGCACCTGGCCCGCGACAAGACTCAAAACCTCGTCCAGATCGGGAATGCCCTCATCCCCACCGCGCAATGGCACATCGTGAAGGGCCGCCGCCGATTTCAGACGGACCGGACCCGACCCTTCTGCCAGGCGATCCAGCGCATAGTCGTGAAACACAACCGCCGCGTTGTCGGCTGTCAACTGCACATCAATTTCGATGCCGTAACCTTGCGCGATTGCCGCGCGAATGGCAGCCCGACTGTTTTCGGGCCGTCCGTCAGTCACATCGTGCAAGGCCCGGTGGGCCAGCGGCGCACCCAAGAACGCAGGATCAATCCGGGGCGTCATTTGATCTGAAAGATGCCTTCTATCTCGACCGCAACGCCAAGGGGGAGCGAAGCGGCGGACACTGCCGAGCGGCTGTGACGACCGGCATCCCCCAGCGCTTCGACCAGAAAGTCGGACGCGCCGTTGACCACTTTGGGCTGGTCGGTGAAATCGGCGGTGGAGTTCACAAAGCCGGTCAGTTTGACGACACGAACAAGGCGTTCAATATCCCCGCCACACGCCGCCTTGACCTGCGCGAGCAGGCTGATGGCGCAGGTTTTGGCCGCTGCAGCGCCTGCGGTGACGTCCATGTTTTCACCCAGCTTGCCAGTGATAAATCCGTCCGGCCCGTTTGAAATCTGGCCCGAGACGTAGACGATGTCACCGACTTGCACGAAAGGCACGTAGTTGGCTGCAGGTGCGGGGGCGTCTGGCAAAATCACCCCAAGGTCTGCAAGGCGGGCGGTGATGGACATTGGTCTTATCCTTTCAAGGCTGAAGTCGCGGCGAAGCTAGCCTGCGCGCGCAGGTGTGGAAAGGGTGTTCTTTGCCTGCTCAGCTTTCGCGGAAGGCGCGGTTGAAATAATCCGCCATCGGCTTGATCAGATAGGCCAGAGGAGAGCGGTCGGCGGTGCGAATGAACGCCTCGACCGGCATGCCGGGGATCAGGACCTGCCCTTCGGCCAGCTTGGACAACTCGCCCGGATTCAGAACGATTTCGGCGCGGTAATAGCTGGCTCCGATATTTTCATCCTCGAACGCGTCCGCAGACACCAGCACGACCTGCCCAACTAGTTCGGGCGTTGTGCGCTGATCGAGTGCGGAAAAACGTAGATTGACCTGTTGGCCGGTCACGATCTGGTCGATGTGGATCGGGTCGATCCTTGCGGCGATGACCAAGGGCCGATCTTGCGGGATAAGGAACAGCACCGGGTCCGCCCCGCGCACCACCGACCGCATGGTCTGCACCCGCATGTTGTAGACAATGCCCGATACAGGCGCGCGTATTTGCATCTGTTCGATATCCGACAGCAGGGCCAAGCGCTTTTCGACCAGTTCCAGTTCCTGTGCGCGCAGGTCGCGCAGACGGGTGATCGCCTCTTCACGCCGCTGCGAGGTCAGGCGCAGCACTTCGATCTCGATCTCAGTGATGCGCTGTTCGGACTGCGCCTTGGACGCGGCCAATTCGCCCAACTGCCCGTCCAGGGACGCCGATTGACGTTGCAGCGCCAACACGCCCGACGCCTGGGTCAGCCCCCGGTCCAGCAGGCTTTGCTGTGCGGTCAGTTCCTGTTCGATCAATTCAAGCTGGCGACCAAGCGAGGATTCCTGCGCCGTGATCCCGACGATCTGGTTGCGGGTTTGATCAGCTCGTTGAACCAATTGCTCGCTTTGTCGGTCGACCGAATTGCGGCGGGCAAAGAAAAGGTTTCGTTGCCCTTCGACCAGCTCGGCAATTTCGGGGCGGTCTTGTGCCAGGGACAGCAGTTCGGGTTCAAAGTCGATGCCGTCACGCTCGTCCCGCTCGGCCTCAAGCCTGCCCCGGCGGGCCATGAGTTCGTAAAGCTGTCCTTCGATGATGGCGAGGCTGGACTGCATCTGTTTGTCGTCCAACTGGATCAAAAGGTCGCCCGCCTGTACCGAGTCGCCCTCTTGCACGGCGATTTCAGCGACCACACCGCCAACAGGATGCTGCACGACCTGGCGGTTCTGATCCACCTCGATCCGGCCCGGCGCAATAATCGCGCCCGCGATCTGGGTAAAGGTTGCCCAAGCCGCGAACCCGCCCAAAAGACCAACCAGTCCCAGCAGCCCGATCACGACCGGCACCTTCGCAGACCAGCGATTGTCGGTCATGTCACACCTCCGGCACCTTGCGGCGCGCGTTGGATTTCCTGGTGGTTCTTGACCATGGATTTCAGCACGTCATCCTTGGGGCCAAAGGCGGTGCGCACACCCCCATCAATGACCAGCAACAAATCGCATTCCTGAATCGCCGCAGGTCGGTGCGCCATAATGATAACGGATCGTCCATCAGACTTGGCCGACCGGATCGCCTGATTGAGCGCCTGCGTGCCTTCGTTGTCGAGATTCGAGTTCGGCTCGTCCAGCACCAGGATGACCGGATCGTCATACAGCGCACGCGCCAGTCCGATCCGCTGGATTTGGCCCCCCGACAAGCGCTGCTGGCCCGAATTGATGCGGGTGTCATACCCGTCCGGCAGTTCGAGGATCATCTTGTGTGCGTCCGCTTTTTGCGCGGCCGCCACGACCTTGGCCGAATCCGGCTTGAGGGACAGCCGCGCGATATTTTCGGCGATAGTGCCGTCAAACAACTGCACCCGCTGGGGCAGATAACCGATGTGCTGCCCCAATACATCGGGCGCATATTGATCAAGTGCTGCAGCATCCAACCGGATCGAGCCACCTGCAGGTCGCCAAACGCCTGTCAGACAGCGGGCCAGCGTCGACTTACCCGCACCCGATGGGCCAATCACGCCCATCGCGTGACCGGGTGGCAATTCAAAGCTCAGACCGCGAAGGGCGGCGGTCTTTTCACCCGGCGCCACCACGGTCAGCGATTTCGCGACCAAACGCGCCGCAGGCTTGGGCAGCGCAGTGCGCACAGGTTCTGCAGGGACCGCACCCAGCAGTTCGCCCAGCGCGTCCCACCCTTTGGTCGCACGCTGCACCACCGGCCACTGTGTCAACATCAGCTCGATCGGGGCAAGGGCGCGTCCCAGCAGGATCGAACCTGCGATCATCGCCCCCGGCGTCATTTCGCCTTGCAAGACAAGGTAGGCCCCAAGACCCAACATCGCGCTTTGCAGGAACAGGCGCAGCGTCTTGGTGAGCGAGGTAAACCCACCGCCCACATCCGTGGCCTTGATCTGTTCCTCAAGCGCTGCGCCCCGTGCCTGTTGCCAGCGGTCAAAGGCGGCACCGCGCATGCCCATGGCCTGCACCATCTCTGCCTCGATGCGCAGCTGGTCGGACATGGCCCCGGCGACCTGCCCCGCTTGCCCCGCGCGCAATTGTGGCTGACGCGACAGCATCTGGTTGGCCAGCGCAATCACGATCAGTACGGCACCGCCACAGACGGCCAACCAGCCCAGCATCGGGTGAAAGATAAAGATGGCCGCGATAAATATCGGCGTCCATGGCAGATCGAAAAACGCCATCAGAACGGGCGAGGCCAAAAGCCGCTGGATCGCTTCGAGGTCGGCTAGACCGGACTGTGTGCGCATATCCGGAGCGACAGCGGCCTTGCGCACCACCGCGTCGAAGACCCGCCGATCCAGATCCGCCTGAAACCGTGCGCCCACGCGCGCCATGATCCGCCCGCGGGTGTAATCCAGAATGCCCATGACGCCGTACAGAAAGACAACCAGCAAGGACAGGGCGATCAGTGTCTCTTCGCTCTTGCTGCCCAGCACGCGGTCATAGACCTGCAACATGTAAATCGGTCCGGTCAGCATCAGCAGGTTTGCAAACAGGCTGAAAACGCCGACGATCCAGTACAGTGCGCGACTTTTCGTGCGGGTAGCCCGCAATTCGGCGCGCCCGATGGTCTTCAGGTCATTTTGCATAGGCACCTTTTCGCTCGCTCGCTCGTCTTGGCCTGCTTTGTGGCAGCTATCGTTTAATTTTTCTGTCACGCAAGTGCCACATGCTTGCAAATCCATATCATGCGCTCTGGGCATTTTGTACAGAAACACTAAATACTTGATACGGATACGGATCGGAGAATTCCATTGCCTCTTTTTGCTCGCCTGCACCGCGCCCTGCTTATGCTTGTCGCTGCTGCAACCCTTGCGGGCTGTGCAGGGCCGTCCGGCACCGGACTGAATGGTGATGGCATAAATGACCCCTACGAGGCGCAAAACCGCAAAGTTCACGCGTTCAACCGCGGGCTGGATCGTTCGATCGTGCGCCCTGCGGCCATCGGTTATTCGTCGGTCGTTCCCGACCCGGTCGAAGACAGCATCGGCAATTTCGCCAGGAACCTCGGCCAGCCGTCGGTTATGGTGAACAGCCTGCTGCAAGGCGATGTGCGCGGGTTCGGGCAATCTACCCTGCGGTTCACGATCAACTCGACCTTGGGTGTGCTTGGATTTTTCGATGCGGCAACCGAAATGAGGTTGGCGGACCACGATACCGACTTTGGCGAAACGCTGTATGTCTGGGGCGCGGGCGAAGGCGTGTACCTCGAACTTCCGCTGTTGGGCCCATCGACGACGCGCAACGCCACTGGAAAGCTTGTGGATTTGTTCACAAACCCGCTCAGCTACACGCTGGAAAGCCCCGAGTCATATTATCGCACGGTCGCCTCTGCCGCCTCCGGCCTCAGTACGCGCGGGCGGTTCACCGACACGGTGGATTCCATCCTGTATGAAAGTGCAGATAGCTATGCGCAGGCCCGCCTGATCTATCTGCAAAACCGCCGCTTCGGACTGGGCGACAGTACGGCCAATACCGACATCGACCCGTTTGAACTTGATACGGAAGGGTTCTGATATGAAACGTCGTCACTTTATCGCGCTTTCGGGCGCGGCCGCCGCCCTGCTGCCCGCCATGCCTGCCTTGGCCTTGAACGAAAGCAGCGCGGAACAACTGATCAACACGGTGATCGGGGACATCAACAGCGTCATCAGCTCGGGCAAGAGCGAAAGCGCGATGATCAGTGATTTTGGGCGCATCTTTGCCCGCTACAGCGACACATCCTATATCGCAGCCTATGCGATGGGGGCCGATGGACGCCGTGCGACGGCAGCCCAGAAGCGCGCGTTCTCCGATGCGTTCCAGGGCTATGTCGCGCGCAAATACGGCGGGCGCTTCCGCGAATTCATCGGCGGGCGGCTTGAGGTCAAGGGCGTGCGGCAGGTCAAGAATTGGTACGAGGTGGATACGACCGCCTTCCTGCGGGGCGAGGCACCGTTCACGGTGACCTTCCATGTTTCGGATCGTTCGGGTCAGGACCTGTTCTTCAATATGTTCATCGAAGGGATCAACCTGCTGCTGACCGAACGCACCGAGATCGGCGCGCTGATCGACCGCAATGGCGGCAGCATCGACGGGATGATCACGGATCTGAAGTCCGCGGGTTAAAGCAACCGGCTGGACCGGCGGCATGCGAACACCGCCCTAACGGTTGTCGCGTGCCCCAAAAATGTCGCGCACAAGCATTTCGATCAGCCCTTCGGTAGTGCGTGGTATCTCGCGTTGCTGTGGCTGAGGGGCCGGGGCCTGCTGCTGTCGCAGCGCATCCTCGGGAACACGCATGGGCAGGGGGCGCACCGGAACGCCTTCGTGCACACGGATCATGGTTTCGCGCCAGATTTCAGCAGGCAGACCGCCGCCCGTCACCCCTGTGAGCGGTGTGTTGTCGTCATACCCCATCCAGACACCGGCCACGTAATCCGCCGTAAAGCCGATGAACCACGCATCGCGCGCAGCCTGCGTGGTACCGGTCTTGCCCGCAATCTCACGCCCACCGAATTGCGCACGCCGGCCTGTTCCCTCGGACACGACCTTTTCCATCATCCAGATCAACTCCTGCGCGGCCTGATCGCGGATGACGCGTTCGCGGATACCGCCGCCCGTGCCCATCAGGGGTTCCTGATCGCCCTTGAGGCGCAGATCGACCAGCCCATAGGGTGTGACGGATGACCCGCCATTCAGGATGCCTGCATAGGCCCCGGTCATGTCCAGCAACGTGCTTTCCGACGCACCCAACGCCAGTGCCGGGCCGTCCGCAAGGTCGCTGACGATGCCAAAATCACTCGCCACCCGGCGCACCAGATCTCTGCCCACGCTCTCGGACACTTTGACTGCCGGGATGTTCAGCGACTCTTTCAGCGCCTCGACCAGTGTCACCTTGCCTTTGTAGTCGTTGGTGTAATTGCGTGGCGACCACGGGCCAGAGCCGGGGATGTCGATGGTCAGCGGCGCGTCCTCAACCGTAGCCATCGGGGAATAGCCCAGTTCGAGAGCGGCAGCATAGACAAAGGGCTTGAATGCCGATCCGGTCTGACGTTCGGCCTGAATGGCGCGGTTGAAAACGCCGGACACTTGGGTTTCGCGCCCCCCCACCATCGCGCGCACGGCACCATCCGCGCTCATCACCACGACGGCGGCTTGCGCTTCGGACCCTGCGCGCACCTTGTTCTCGAACACGAATGTCACCGCCTCTTCGGCGGCGCGTTGCAGACGTTGGTCCAGCGTGGTGCGGATGATCACGTCTTCGGTCGTGTTGCGGGTAAAGAATTCGGGACCCGTGGACATCACCCAGTCGGCGAAATAGCCCCCCGCCTTGCGGCGCGCCGCCGGGGACAAAACCGCTGGGTTCTCTTGCCACTTGGCCACCTCAGCATCGCTCAGATAACCCTGCTCGCCCATCAGGCGCAGCACTGTGGCCGCCCGATCCTGCGAGCGTTTCAGATCGGATGTCGGGGCCAGCCGCGACGGGGCCGTCAGCAACCCTGCGATCATCGCCCCTTCGGCAGGGTTCAGAGCGGCTGAAGATTTGCCGAAATAGCGCTGCGCCGCCGCCTCTGCCCCATAGGCCCCGCCGCCCATGTAGGCGCGGTTGAGGTAGATCGACAGGATTTCATCCTTGGAATACTTGGCCTCCATGGCCATGGCATAGACGGCTTCCTTGGCCTTGCGCTGCAGCGATGTGCGGCGGCAATCGGCTACATATTCCGCCTCGTTCTTCCACTCAGAAGGCACATACACATCACCCAGACACAACAGCTTGGCGGTCTGCTGGGTGATGGTCGATCCACCATGCCCGGACAGCGGGCCACGCCCCTCGCGCAAGTTGATGCGCACGGCACTGGCGATGCCGCGGGGGCTAAGGCCAATGTGGCGATAAAAGCGTTTGTCTTCGGTCGCCACCACGGCATCGCGCAGGGCCGGTGCGACCGACTGGGCGGTGACGGCCCCGCCGAACTGATCACCGCGCCAGGCATATACCTTGTCTTCCATATCCAGCAGCGTGACGGAGCCGCGCGCGCGCCCGTCCAATAGTGCGGTGACCTCGGGCAGGGTGGTCCAGTAATATCCTACTATCAGCGCAAGACAAATGCAGGCCACGGCCGTCACCCGCCAAGTGATCCCCCAAATCAGACGCAACACCCAGCGAAAGATGCGGGTGACGATGTTGCCCGAGGGTTTCTTGCGCGGTGATGCTATACGCTGCTTTCGCGCGGCTTTTTTGGGCGTAGGTTTGGACGGCTTGGAGGCGTACCGACGCTCCGCCACCAAAGGCTTTTTGCCCTTTCCTGAATCACGCATGTGTCGACCCCTGCCCGGCCTTTTCTTTAGGCCACCTTATCGTCTTTGGCGAGCATTGCCACGCCTTCAAAAAGCACACTCGAGATTCTTATCTGATTATTTTTTGTGCAGATTGCAGTATTTGCGCATTTTTTATGCACACGCACCGAACTCGGGGCCGAAATCCAGCGTCGAAAACTTTGCCCCACGATCACAATAGCCTCTTTTGCGGCCTGTACCGCAGGGCAACCTGCCAATCGAAGGGGACACGTGGTGAAACTCATCATTGCAACGATCAAGCCGTTCAAACTGGAAGAGGTCCGCGAAGCGCTGACCGAAGCCGGTGTGCGCGGTATGATGGTCACAGAAATCAAGGGCTTCGGCTCTCAATCCGGTCACACTGAAATCTATCGCGGCGCTGAGTATGCGGTGAATTTCGTACCGAAGGTCAAAATCGAGATCGTGGTCGCCGAAAGCATGGCAGACCAGATCGTGCAGACCATCACGAAAACGGCCCAGACGGGTAAAATCGGCGACGGCAAGATCTTTGTCCTCGACGTCGAACAGGCCGTGCGCGTGCGCACCGGCGAAACCAACGAAGACGCGATCTAAGCGGCTGAGCAAAGGGAATAACGGACAATGAAACTCACGAAATCTCTCCTCGTTGGCGCAGGCTTGATTGCTCTGCCGACGCTGGCGTTGGCACAGGATGCTGCCGCTCCGGGCTTTGACGAGATCGGGCCCTATATCATGACGACCCTGCTGTTCTGTATGGCAGGTTTCCTCGTCTTCTTCATGGCCGCTGGCTTTGCGATGCTCGAAGGCGGGCTCGTCCGCTCAAAGAACGTCACGATGCAGATGACCAAGAACATCGCGCTCTTTTCCATCGCCGCGATCATGTACTGGCTGGTGGGCTTCAACACGATGTATCCGGGCGATTTCAACGGGTACTTTGCGATTGGCGGACAAACGGTGCTTGATGCCGTGGGCGTGTCTGCTGCGGATGCCGCGCTGGATTATGCGTCGGTCGGGTCGGACTTTTTCTTCCAGTTGGTGTTCGTCGCCGCAACCGCGTCCATCGTGTCAGGTGCCGTGGCAGAACGGATCAAACTGTGGCCCTTCCTCGTGTTCGTGATCGTGCTGACTGGATTCATGTATCCAATCTCGGGTTCCTGGCAGTGGGGCGGCGGCTGGTTGTCCGAAATGGGCTTCTCCGACTTCGCCGGTTCGACCGTTGTGCACTCCGTCGGTGGCTGGGCTGCTTTGGCAGGTATCATCGTGCTGGGTCCGCGTGTGGGCAAGTACAAGGATGGCAAGGTGAACCCGATGCCAGGTTCCAATCTTGCGTTGGCCACATTGGGTACGTTCATCCTGTGGCTCGGCTGGTTCGGCTTTAACGGTGGTTCGCAGCTTGCCATGGGCACTGTGGGCGATGTGTCCGACGTGTCGCGTATCTTTGCCAACACCAACATGGCGGCGGCTGCCGGTTCTGTCACCGCGCTGATCCTCAGCCAGGTTCTGTATAAAAAGCCTGACCTGACCATGGTGCTGAACGGCGCGCTTGCGGGCCTCGTTTCGATCACGGCAGAACCTCTTGCACCCACCCTGTTCGGTGCGCTCTGGATCGGTGCCGTCGGCGGTATCATCGTTGTCTTCACCATTCCGCTGCTCGACAAGTTCAAGCTTGACGACGTGGTCGGCGCGATCCCTGTCCACCTGTTCGCAGGGATCTGGGGCACAATCGCGGTGGTCTTCTACAACGGTGACGCATCCATCGTGACGCAGATCACAGGCATCGTGGCCTACGGTGTGTTCACCTTCGTCGCCTCGCTGATCGTGTGGTTCATCCTCAAGGCCGTCATGGGTATTCGTGTCAGCGAAGAGGACGAGATCATGGGCCTCGACATGGCAGAGCTGGGTATGGAAGCCTACCCCGAATTCTCCAAAGGCTAAGCCCTGTCGGACATGAAAAGAAAAGGCCGGGCACATCGCCCGGCCTTTTTCGTTGTGACGGCTGATGGGCAGCTAGATGCCGGCGGCGAGGATCGCGTCCGCGAGGATCGGCACGGTTTCCGCATTCAGCCCGGCGATGTTCATGCGGCTGTCGCCAACCATGTAGATCCCGTGGTCTTCGCGCATCTTTGCCACCAGTTCGGGCGACGCGCCTAGGCGCGAAAACATGCCCCTGTGCTGGGCCAGAAAGCCGAAACGATCCGACCCCGCGCGCTGCCGCAGTTCACGCGCAAGCTGTTCGCGTAAGGACAGCATCGACCGGCGCACCTCTTCCAGCTCGGATATCCAATCCAGACGCAACGCATCGTCATTCAGGATCATCGTGACCAGACGCGCCCCGTGATCGGGGGGAAAGGAAAAGTTCTGGCGGTTGAGGAAGGCCAGAGTGCCCTGCGCCACGCCTTTGTCCGTGCCGTTGGCCACCATCATCAGAAGGCCCGTGCGTTCGCGGTAGATGCCAAAATTCTTGGAACAACTCGCCGCGATCAGGCATTCGGGCACAGCCGCTGCGACCACGCGTGTGCCTGCGGCATCTGCATCCAACCCGTCGCCAAACCCCTGATAGGCGATGTCGATCATCGGCACAGCACCGGTATCTTGCAGCACCTTGATCACGTCCTGCCACTGCGCGTCCGCCAGGTTGGCACCCGTGGGATTGTGACAGCAGCCATGAAGCAGAATGACATCGCCCGCGTGCGCGGTTTTCAGATCGGCCATCATGCCGTCGAAATCCACGCCGCGTGTGTCCTCATCGAAATAGCGGTACATCACCTTTTCCATCCCAAGATAATCAAGGATAGACAGGTGGTTCGGCCATGTCGGGTCGGACACGAACACGCGCGCATCGGGGCGTGCCAGACGGATCAATTCAAACGCCTGGCGCACCGCGCCTGTGCCGCCGGGAGTCGCTGCTGCCGCGATCTTGTCGCGGGCCACAGTGCCGCCAAGCACCAGCTTGATCATAGCATCAGCGAAAGCCGGATCGCCGGTAAGACCGACATAGGATTTCGTCGTCTCGGCTTGCCACAACTGCTGCTCGGCCGTCTTGATCGCGCGCATCACGGGCGTGTTGCCGGTAGCGTCCTTGTAGACACCAACGCCAAGGTCGACCTTGTCCGTGCGCGGATCGTCCCGGTACATCTGCATCAGCATCAGGATGCCATCGGGCTTCTGGGCATGGAGGTGTTCGAACATCATGCGTCTCCTGTCGCGACGGGAACGGTGGGGAACATGCCCCATTCGGCCCACGAACCGTCGTAAAGCGACCAGCTGTCATTCCCAAGCCGCTCAAGCCCAAGCGCCAGCACAGCCGCTGTGATCCCCGACCCGCAGGTGGTGATGACGGGCTTGGCAACATCAACGCCTGCGTCCTCGAAAACGGCACGGATCTGGTCAGGGGATTTCATCGTCTTGTCATCGTTCAGCAGCGTATTGAAGGGCACATTGCGCGACCCCGGAATATGCCCGGCGCGCAAGCCCTCGCGTGGCTCGGGCGCGTCGCCACGAAACCGCGCTGCGGCACGCGCATCGACAATCTGCAAGGTGCCAAGTTTCGAGGCCTGGCTGACCTGCGTGACATCGCGCACAAGCTGGTTCTGGAACCGGACGGTCAGGTGGCGATCCTTGACGATGGGGGCCATGTCCTCGACCTCGCGCCCTTCGGCTTGCCACTTGGGAAAGCCGCCATCTAGCACGGCCACATCGCGGTGGCCCATCAGGCGGAACAACCACCAGACGCGCGCCGCGCTCAGCAGACCCGCGCCGTCGTAAACAACGATCTGGTGCCCGTCCCCAACGCCCATGGCACGCATCCGGCTCATGAACTTTTCGGCCGGTGGGGCCATGTGGGGCAGGTCGGACCGGGCGTCGCTGATTTCGTCTATGTCAAAGAAGCGGGCGCCGGGAATGTGCGACGCATCGTATTCGGCGTGAGGGTCGCGGCCTGCGTCGGGCAGGTACCATGAAGCATCCAGCACGCGCAGGTCCGGGTCCTTGAGGTGCGCCGCGAGCCAGTCTGTAGAGACCAGCGTTTTGGGGTCATCTTGGGGCATCTGAACCTCCGCTCTGCCGTTTGGGTCTGGTTACGCCTGCGCGGTTAGCGTTGCAAGTCCGGGGTCGGTGGCAAGGTAAGCCGGGTGTTGCGCCAGCCGGTCCCACCATCGCGACAGGACGGCATGCTTTGCCAGCATCACAGCCGCCTCAGGTGCTGCGCTGAAATAGCCGATCATTGGGGCAAGGTGCAGATCGGCCAGGGTGATCGTGTCGGACAGCACCAGCGCTTCACTTGCGATCTCTTCCAACTGGGCCAGAACCGGGCGCGCCGCCGCAAGCCCTTCGTCGATGACCCCGGGATCCGGCTGTGCTCCGATCATGGGGCGAAAAACGGCGTGGGCAAAAACCTGACGGACCATCGGCCAATAGCCATAAGCGTCAATGATGGCCATCACCTGGCCCATGCGGGCCTGCGCGCGCGGGTCTTCCGGCACCAACGGCACCGATGGAAAGGTGGCAGCGAGATATCGGGTGATAACGGCGGTTTCGCACAAAACAAAGCCGTCGTGGTCCAGAACCGGCACGCGGTCAAAGCGGGAGACTTTGGCAAGGGTGGGATCGGGTG
>CAYGPT010000076.1:0-17433 GCA_964351755.1 uncultured Rhodobacterales bacterium
AGCAACAGAAAATCACCCTCAGCGCCTCGCGCGACATCCCCTTCAACAAGCTCCTACTCAGCCAGTCCAACGTCCGGCACATCAAGGCCGGTGTTTCGATTGAGGAACTGGCCGAGGACATCGCAAGGCGCACCCTTCTGGCCAGCCTGACGGTGCGGCCCGTATTGGACGGGAACGGAGCCGAAACCGGCATGTTCGAAATCCCGGCCGGCGGGCGGCGCTTCCGGGCGCTGGAACTCCTCGTCAAACAAAAGCGCCTCAATCGCACAGCGCCCGTGCCCTGCATCATCCGCACGGATGGCCTCGCCGAAGAAGACAGCTTGGCCGAAAACATCCAGCGCGCACCGTTGCATCCGCTGGATCAGTTTCGCGCCTTCCAAGCGATGCGCGAGAAGGGCAAGTGCGAAGAGGAGATCGCAGCCGCGTTTTTCGTGTCCGCCAGCATCGTTAAACAGCGGCTCAAGCTCGCCGCCGTCGCGCCGTCGCTGCTGGAGGCTTATGCGGAAGAGGAAATGACCCTCGACCAGTTGATGGCCTTCACGGTCAATCCCGATCATGAACCGCAGAAACAGGTCTGGGAGGCCTTGCAGCGGCACTACTCCAAGCAACCCTATGAAATCCGCCGTATGCTGACTGAGGGCGCCGTGCGGGCCTCGGATCGCCGGGCGCAATATGTCGGGCTGGACGCTTATGTCGACGCAGGCGGTGCGATCCTGCGCGATCTGTTCCAGACCGATGATGGCGGCTGGCTGCAGGATGCCGGTCTGCTCGATCTGATGGTCACCGAAAAGCTGCGCGAAGACGCCGGGGCCATTCAGACCGAAGGCTGGAATTGGGTCGAGGCGGATACAGACTTTCCCTATGGCCACACCTACGGCATGCGGCGCATTGCTGGCGAAGCTGAGCCGATGAGCGACGAGGAAGAAGCGACCTACGACGCGCTGAAGGCGGAGTTCGACCAGCTTGAGGCAGATCATGCGGACGCCGACGAATTGCCCGAGGAGATCGACACACGGCTGGGCGAGATCGAGACTGCAATGGAGACGCTGCAGGATCGTCCGGTCCGGTTCGAGGAGGACGAGTTGGCCCTTGCCGGGGTCTTCGTCAGCATCGACAGTTCGGGGCGGCTGCGCGTCGAACGCGGCTATGTGCGTCCGGAAGACGAGCCGGCCCTTCCCTCTGAAGATCAACCTGACGCGGATACAGCTGATGCGGATGTCGATGACACCGGTATTGATCCTGACGCGGGAGCACCTCATGACGAGGAGGACGAAGACGACGGCATCAAACCGCTCTCTGATCGCCTCGTCACAGAACTGACGGCGCACCGCACGCTGGCTCTGCGCGACGCACTTGCGAGCGATCCACATATCGCCTTCGTGGCAGCCCTGCATGTGCTGACGCTCAAGCTGTTCTACCGCTTCGGCCTCAACAGCTGCATCGAGATCGACCCGCGCAGCGCCGCCTTCTCCGCCCAAGCCCCCGGTCTGGCCGATACCCCCTCGGCTCAGGCCATTGAGGCACGATCAGAGAACTGGGCCAAGCACCTGCCCAAGGCTCCGGAAGACCTCTGGGACATGCTGATCGACTTCGACAGCGACAGCCGTCAGGCCCTCTTCGCCCATTGCGTGTCGCTGACACTCAACGCGGTGCATGAGGCCTATAACCGCCGTCCCGGCGCACTTGCTCATGCGGATGTTCTGGCGACGGCGCTGAATCTCGACATGGCGGCAGTCGGTTGGACACCGACGGCGGAGGCCTACCTGTCGCGCGTGACCAAGGCGCAGATTCTCGAAGCGGTGCGGGAGGCCAAAGGTGACGATGCTGCGGACCGGATCGCTGGGCTGAAGAAGCCCGAAATGGTCACGGCTGCCGAAGAATTGCTCGAGGGCTCCGGTTGGTTGCCGGAACCGCTCCGCACGCAAGGGCAGGAAACTTCGGTCATCGAAGCCGAGGAAACCGATGCACATGAGCTTGCTCCGCAAGACGACATCACCGCGTCGGATATATCCGACGCGGAAGATGAAGATGAAGCGCCGATTGAACCGGTCGAATCCGTCGCCGCTGAGTAGCGCGGCCTGCCTTCCAAACACACCGGACCCGGCCATCGCGCCGGGTCCTTCCACTTTCAGCACAGGAGAAATTCGATGACCGAACCAAACACAACTCCCGCCCCATCCTTCGACTTCGCCGCTTGGGAGGTCGAACGCCGCGCGCATGAAGCGGCTCAAGCGGCCATCAGACCGGCGAACAAGACCGCCCTCTTCAGCGTACTGTCCGCCGCCAGCATCAGCAGCGTTGATGTAACCTTCGACGGGTATGGCGACAGCGGCCAGATCGAAAGCATCGATGCGAAAGCGGACGAGACGGACGTGCCTTTGCCAGAGGCAACCGTGTCCCTCAGCATCATTGGCTGGCGAGACACCGATCTGACGGAACGCACAATGTCCATCCGCGACGCCATTGAGCATTTCGCCTATGACTGCCTCGCGCAGACCCATGGCGGGTGGGAGAACAATGAAGGCGCGTTCGGCACTTTCGTCTTCGACGTCACAGACCAGTCGATCACACTCGACTACAACCAGCGGTTCGAGGACGTCGAGTCCTTCGAACACGCGTTCTGAGGGCGGCTGATATGGCACATCCCTGGCATCACGCCCTCTCCTCCGCACGGCGCTTTGGCGGCGTGGCGGACGACTATTTGGCCCTGCACAGCTGGTTCGACGAAAGCAAGCTCATCACAGCGGACTTTCGGCACCGCGCGCTTAGGCACCACGCTGAGGGCATCTTCATGGCCGAGCGCTTCTTTGGTACGACAATCACCGTCTCGACGGGTCGCAAGGTTCCGGTCCGCTTGATCGGCGAGCAGCATGTCATCGAGGATCTGGGTTTCATCCCGAGCTTCGCGGATTGGGTGCGCTGCATCCGCCCCGAACCCTGGATGGGCCGTGCGCAACCGCTCCACAGAACCGTCGAACCCGTTCCTGACGTGCCGGGGATAATCCCCATCGCAGCCGAGCGCAGGAATGACGGCAAAACGGCTATCGACCGGGACGAAGGTTCGGGCGATCCTTTCAGCACGAGGCAGGACAAGCAGTGCACCGCCGCGGAATGAAGACTTCACTCCCCACTGGGTCCGCTGCAAGGCGGGCCCTTTTTTCATTGGAGGTGTCAATATGTCCCGTTCCATTGTCGATCTGACCGAAGCGCTCGCCAGCGAGGCAGAGAACGTTTGTCGGTACTACCTCTCAAACGGACATCGTGAAGGCAGCTACTGGATGGTTGGCGATGCGCGCAACACGCCTGGACGCTCCCTGTTTGTGCGTCTCAAAGGCCCACTTTCCGGCAAAGGAGCTGCAGGGAAATGGACCGATGCCGCCTCAGGCGAGCACGGAGATCTGCTCGACATCATTCGGGAAAGTTGCGGGTCGGTCGATTTTGCAGACGTTGCGCTAGAGGCCCGGCAGTTTCTCAGCCTGCCGCTTCCAGAACGCTCAGGCGACCGAACCACCCGATCTGCCCCCGCACCGACGGGATCCCCGAAAGCAGCCAAGCGGTTGTTTGCCATGTCGCAACCGATTGCCGGAACACAAGCCGAAGCCTATCTGCGCAATCGTGGGCTGGCGGCATTGTCCGATACTGCCAGCCTGCGATTTCATCCGCGCTGCTACTACCGACCAGATCGGCATTCCCAGACCGAAACCTGGCCCGCACTCGTTGCATCGGTGACCGATCTCGATGGCGCGATGACTGGCGCGCATCGCACCTGGCTTGATCCGAACGGTTTCTCCGACGCAAATCTCGGCAAAGCCCCGATCGACACGCCCCGCCGTGCGATGGGCAATCTGCTGGGCCACGCTGTCCGTTTTGGCACAGCACAAGATGTCATGGCGGCGGGCGAAGGCATCGAAACCATGCTGTCGCTGAAGAGGGCTCTGTCCGATTTGCCGACGGCCGCCGGGCTATCCGCTGCCCATCTTGCCGCCATCCGGTTCCCGCCGTCCCTCAGACGCCTCTATATCGCCCGTGACAACGATCCAGCCGGTGATGGTGCATCGGCCCGCCTGACCCAACGCGCCAAAGATGCACGCATCGAGACGATCCTCCTGTCGCCGCACTTGGGTGATTTCAACGATGATCTCCGCCTGCTTGGCGCTGATGCCCTCCGAGAAGCGCTCCGAGTCCAGATCGCACCGGAAGACGTCGCCCGCTTCATGAATGCTGCAGCCTTCAACGCGAATGAGGCCGCGTCCAGCTAGTGCACCCTGTCTGAGACCGGCAAGAGAGGTGTCCTCGGGTCGGAGAGACGCGCGACCCCGGCCTTCTTGGGAGGGCGACCGGACGGCAAGCGGGACAGCCCCGCAAGGCCTGCGCCCGGTTCTTTTCCACCGCGCCCCAACGGGCGCTTTGCATCGCGAGACAAAAGAACCGGCCTCCGCCCTCCTCCGCTGCGCTGCGGCCCTTCCGGGTGCAGGTCCGTCCCGCCTGCCCTCTTTCGGCGCCATGAAGGCCGCGGCGGTCGCGGTCGAACCGACGAAGGAGCTCACCATGTATGCCGACCCCCACAACAGCGATGCCGAGCCACACCACGACGCATCCGCAACCCATGCCATCTGCAGCGATCTGGAACTCTACGGCTACCGCCATTCCGAAAACGACCCCGACCCCCGCGACGTGCCCGAAGATCGTTTGATCGCAGGCGCAGTCTCCGACATCTTCGACGCCCTCGTCGCCACCATGGCCGACACCAGCCTCGACGCCGATCTCGACGAGATGCTCTGGTCGGCAGTCAACATGTTCCACCGTGCCACCGACCGGATCGAGCGCAAACTCGATGACAACGAACAGGCGCAGAAACGCCGCCAGCGCGAACAGGACGGATCCGAGGTCAAATCCGTCCAGCTCGAACATCTAATTGCGACTGGCCAAACGCTCCTGAATCGCCGCGACTGCATGGAGGTCTTCCGCGACCAAGCAGCCGAGCATTATCTCCGCCTGACCGGATCGCCCTGGTCGACACGCTCCGGATCGCGGGTCAATCACCGCAATCTCACCGCAGCGATGATCGACAGCCGGGACTTCCTCGCCGCAAAAACCCGCGCCGATACCGAAGTTTATCTGCCAGCCGGAACCAAGATCGCCTTCACCGGCGGGCTCGAGTTCAACGATCACCGATTGATCTGGGACACGCTCGACAAGGTGCATGCCAAGCACGCCGACATGGTGCTGCTGCATGGCGGATCACCGCGCGGTGCAGAACTGATCGCTGCCAAATGGGCCGAGACCCGCAAAGTCACACAAGTCGCCTTCAAGCCAGACTGGACACGCCACGCCAAAGCCGCCCCCTTCAAGCGCAACGATCAAATCCTCAACGTACTTCCCATCGGCGTCATCATCTTCCCCGGCACCGGGATCCAAGACAATTTAGCCGACAAGGCCCGCAAGCTCGGCATCAAGGCCTTTGATTTTCGCAAAGGGTGCAGCGCGTGAGCGCTGCACCCATCGGTGAACTGAGCATCCAGATGCCTGATATTGCAAATGTTCGTAAAGTGCGTCACTGACATTTGTACTAGGAAAGACGTCAGGTTTGCGAAACGAACGCCTTTCCAATGTCAGTGCGCGTGGTCATGCCCTTGGCTTTCCAAGACTTCCATGTCTTCCCCCGAACGATACTCCCGCCATGCCTGCACCAGAATGAGCTGGGCAGACCGAAGGAACAGCCCTGACATGAAAAGTGCTACGATAAGGTCGGGCCATGCCGTCGCAGTCAGGAACACCGCAAAACTGGCGACCATAACGGCGACATTGCCAATGGCATCGTTGCGCGAACACAGCCAGACAGATCGCACATTTGCATCCCCGTCCTTGTAGCGCATCAGGAGCAGAACACTTGCCAAGTTGGCAGCAAGGGCGAGCAAGCCGATAAACCCCATGATCTGCGCCGAAGGGACGCCAAGTATGAATATCTGGTAGACAGTGGACCCAAACACCCAGAGGCCCATCAACAAGAGGCTCATACCTTTGAGCATGGCAGCCATCGAGCGCGTTTTCAGGCTCATTCCAATTACCGCAAGGCTTAGACCATATGTCAGCGCATCGCCGAGAAAGTCGAGGGCATCCGCCTTCAAAGCCTGCGATCCCGCGAGCTTACCCGCCGACATCTCAACAAAAAACATTGCGGCATTGATGAAGATGACGATCCACAAAACACGTTTGTAGGCCGGATCAACACCATCAAAACGGGGATTGCTCGAGCAACCGCAGCCGGCATTAGCGCTAGCAGTTGGGCGTATGTTTGCGGCGGCTTCACTGGTCATGTCATAATCCTTGATCTCTACAAGGAAGGTATATAATCCCTCTAGCAGCTATAGGTTCAAGAGGTAATTTCATGTTCTCGATCGGCGAGCTTTCCAAGCGCACAGGAGTCAAAGTCCCGACCATCCGCTACTATGAACAAATGGGCCTGATTGAAGCGCCCGAACGTACCGAGGGCAATCAACGGCGTTACACGAAAGACGGGTTGAATCGTCTTTCGTTCATCCGCCATTCGCGTGATCTGGGGTTTTCGGTAGAAAACATCAGAGGCCTTTTAGAATTGAGCCAGCACCCCGAAAAACCATGCGATAACGCCCACAGCATAGCCATTCAGCACCTCAAGGACGTTCAAGACCGAATTGCCAAACTGCGACGCCTTGAGCGTGAATTGAAGCGGATCAGCAAGTGCGATGCAGGCAATGTGGCCGACTGCGCCGTCATTGAGACGCTTGCAGATCACCGGCTTTGCGAGACCGAGCACTAGGATTTTTTCGCGCTTACTGGCAACGCATACCTTCTTCTGCGCTGTTAGAAGGCGATAAATCAAGGACTTGTTCTGAGCGTTGACGGCGACCCGAACCGAGGTTCGCCATTCGCGCTCGGAGCGCCCAAATTACATGTAATCTGCCGCTCGGCGTAGCAGGACGGGTTGCAGATTCTCGCCGATCACTCTCTGCGTCAGCGCTCAAAACTACCAAGAACCCGCCGAATGAGCTACAATCGACCAGTGCTGAGGTGGTGGTGGCAGGCGCATTCGTTCAACCGATCCGCACGGAGGTATTCACCATGCTTGTCCTCAATATCGTCCTTTTGCTCATCACCATCGGGTTTCTCTGTTGGCTCGTATTTACCCTTGCTGTCTATGCGTTGCCACTGTTGGCGGGCGTCACCGCCGGACTGTGGGCTTATGAGACTGGAACGGGGGCGGTTGGAGGTTTCCTTGTGGGCGCAGCCTCCGCTGGTGCGGTGGCGATTGTCGGCCAGCTTCTGTTCGCCTTTGCGCGTCCGCTCTGGGTCCGCGTCATCGTTGCAGGTTTATTTGCCGGTCCCGCTGCCGTTGCCGGGTATGCAGCTACCCTTGGCATCGCCAGGCTCGCGATCCCCTCCGAAACTTGGCAGATGGCCATCGCTATCATTGGTGCTGTGGCAGTCGGCGTCACCGCATTGTTTCGGATGGCAGGTGCAACCCCACCCAATCCACGCACGGAAATGGCCAGCGAAGCTTAGTCACCGAGGCTTGGCCGGAAAGAGGATCAGGGCTTTTCTGTCGCCTAACCCTCGGCGTTTTCGATGGGCTAGCGAGCGATGACTGCTTGGATGTGCAGCTTGCGCCACATCGCGGCGTGGCCACGTCGATTACTTTCGAGTCTGCTGCGGTCAGCGCGGCTCGTCACAATCTGCAGCGGCAGCGGTCTCGCAAAGGCTGTTTGGAACGATGAAGTTGCGGGTCATTTGGCCTGAAACGGGTGACGATAGTCGCAAATTCGGTAGCGCCGGACCCCGTGGATGGCCCATGAGTGCCAATGTCTCCGCTGATCATCTCTGTCTTGGTCGACCGCTCCATATGGCCTCGTCAATGGACTGATCTGGCCGAAGGACGGCTGCGCCTCGACCGCCTAAGGCTCAACGGGTTTGGTCGACTTTCTTCCCCTGTCGGCTGCGCCGCCATTCCTCGCGCGACAAGAAAGTCTCCCGTCCCCGTCCTCCACTGACGTTTCGGCCCGTACCGGGTGAGCCGTCGGTCGCCTCCGGCCTGTCGATCTCCATCGAGGCCGCAATGGTGCGGGCTCGAAAACATCTGATCAAGGAGAACCACAATGGCAACCATCGGCACCTTCAAGAAGTCTGGCACCGAATACACTGGCGAAATCGTCACCCTCAACGTTCAGGCCAAGAACGTCCGCATCGTTCCCGAAACCAGTCAGACCAGCGAGAACGCCCCGAGCCACCGCGTCCTGGTGGGCCGCGCCGAAATCGGAGCCGCTTGGTCGAAGACCTCGAACGAGGGCCGCGCGTATCTGGGCCTCAAGCTGGACGATCCAAGCTTCACCGCTCCGATCTACGCCAATCTCTTCGACGAGGAAGACGGCGACGCCTACAGCCTGATCTGGTCCCGCCCGGTCCGCCGCAACGGCGACTGAGCCACCGCTCAACCTTCCCCGCCCAGCACTTCGGGCGGGGACACACGCACCCAATCCCACCCGAATCAGATTGCGCGATTTCCGCCAAACACCTGCCCAAGAACAGATAATCCCTCGCCATCAGCGCAAAGAACGACTATTATAGTCGTAGTTCTGGCGTGCGCAGATGTGTCCGTGGAGGTGATCATGCATGATCACCGCCCGACAAACACGGGCCGCGCGCGCGTTACTTGGTTGGACGCAAGAAACGCTCGCTGAACGGGCCCTGGTCTCATTGACCGCGTTGAAACGCCTCGAGTCGCCCCACGGCAAGCGGGTCTACGAGTCGACCGATGATCAGGTGCGCCGGGCGCTTGAAGCCGTCGGCATCGTATTTCTGACGACCGCTCAAGGCGAAGGTGTGTTGATTAACGAGTCCGATGAGGTTGGCAAAAGAACCCGTTAGAGCAGATTGCTCAACCAGTTGTCTGCGTCATTGCATGAAATTGGGGTCTTTGGCTCGCGAAGGATGGAAATGGTTAACAGACGCTTCAATCGGCAGTAACGTGCCAAAAAAAGGGGGCACTTTGACGAACACGGACTTCCTTGACGCACCGCCCGAAAGCGCGGTCCTGACCGATTACGACCGGACGCATGTCACACTCTACATGCGCCTCCTGGATGCCTATGCCGACAGTGCAGACTGGCGAGAGGTCGTGGCCGTCCTGTTTTCCCTTGATCCGGCCACAGATCCAGAACGTGCGCGTCATATCCACGACAGCCATCTGGCTCGCGCGCAATGGATGACCGAGCACGGTTATCGGCAGCTTTTGGGCGGTTCAAACCTCTGACCCGGCAGGATATTGCCATCGTTTGTGAATACGGGCTCGGCTGACTTGATTCGACTCAGCCCCTGATTAAAACTCATCCGATTGACCCAATGTGCACGTCCGGAGGAGTGAAATGCCCCCAGACCCATCGCGTTGGCGCTCGGCATCAGAGTACGACTATGTCGAATCCCTGACGGCACCGGACCTCGCATGGGAATGGTTGCGTCGAAATAAGGACTACCAACACGAGTATGCCCGCGCCACTGAGAGGAAAGAGGACCCCCGTGACCTGACGCGCTTGGTGCGTCGGTCTTGGGGGTTGCGATTTCCCGATCGATCCTCAGCGAACTGCCTTGCAGGCGGTTGTCTATTGGCAGCCTGAGACAGATCCGGGCACGGTCATTCTTTCAACCAGATCGCCAATCGCAGGTCTTCAACCCGTCAATTTCCCCTCTACCGAACCGAACACCACCGTGCATGACCCGGATGGAATGAGTTTGACTTTGTCCGATGACCTTGGGGTGCTGCGCGTCCTGTTCATTGATGACGCAGGCCCCGAAACGCCCCTCGTGGCGGTCATACCCCTCGATGACGCCGGTCTGGATCGCCTCGAAGCGGCCCTCCGCCTGTGGCGCATGCTGCAGGGCCGTCCATCAGCATCGAATGGACGACTGACCGCTCAGCGTCGTCAAAGGTTGCGCCGGATGCTGCAAGCCATTGACGGACACATCGACGGAGCGAGTTACCGTGACATTGGCAAGGCGCTCTACGGAAAGTCCCGCATTGCCGCCGAAGTCTGGAAGACCTCGGCGCTGCGGGACAGCACGATCAGCCTTGTCCGAGACGGCCGCGCCATGATCGATGGCGGATACCGCAGCCTTTTGCGGCAGCGCCGCCGGAAGTAGCCCGCGACCATTCCAACTGTTCATATATCCCGATGGTCTACGCCACTGCCCCTGCGACTAGATCAAAGGGGTGCGATTTTGGCACCCGTTTCTTCCCCATCCCCCCTCCCGGTTCTTCTTCGCCATCGTGGCCGCAATCCGCCGCCCCTCGCTGGTGGCTGCATTGGAACCCACGGAGGCCCGATCATGCCCGCAACATCAACCGACTTGCCGCCACGCTACCTGCGCACCCCTGAAGCAGCGCGTTTTCTGAGCCTGTCCGGCCGCACACTGGAAAAACACCGCACCTATGGCACCGGTCCCGCCTACCACAAGTTGGGTGGTCGGGTCGTCTATTCCGTCGAAGACCTGCAAGCCTGGGCCAATCGCGGTGCCGTCACGTCGACGTCCGACCCCCGCGGATCAGTCTTGCCTGCAAAGCATCATGACCCTGTCGCGCTGACCCGCTCCGGCGGTCGGTCGCGCTGATCCGGTAAGCGGTCTCCTGTGATGATCAAGCGAACCCCCATCCCATCTGAACGCGGTCAGCTGGAACTGTTTCGGGCGCACGGCACCGCTCTCGCCCTGCGCGATGCGCAGGATCTGATGGCCTATCCATTCTTCAGCCTCGCCAAATCACGACGCACCCAGCCTATCGACTACGCGATAGCCGGGGTTGTGATCCGTGTTGAGGCCGTGGCCGAACACGGCATGGCGACGATCTGGGATGCAGATATTCTGATCTGGGCTGCAAGCCAGATCGTCGAGGCGCGCGACGCAGGCTTGCGCACTTCCCGCCTGATGGCCGCGACCCCTTACGAAATCCTCACCTTCATCGGACGGGGTGTGAGTGCGCGTGACTATCAGCGCTTGAAGGCGGCCTTGGACCGCCTGCAATCCACGACAATCGCAACGACCATCCGCCAGCCCAGCGAAGGTCGGCGGCATCGCTTTTCCTGGATCAACGAATGGATTGAGAGGGTCGATCCCCATGGCCGACCAGCCGGTATTGAGTTGATCGTACCAGACTGGTTCTACAATGCCGTCCTTGACGACGCGCTGATCCTGACGATCGACCCTGACTATTTTTCTCTTACCGGCGGATATGACCGATGGCTTTACCGCATCGTGCGCAAGCACGGCGGTCGCCAACGCAACGGCTGGCGGTTCGAATTTCGTCATCTCTATCTGAAATCCGGCAGCCTTTCTCCGTTCAAGCGCTTCGCCTTCGAGTTGCGCGGCATCGTCCATCGCCAGGCCCTACCCGGATACCGTTTGTGGATTGAGAATGGACCCCGCCGACAAACGCTCCTCGCATTTGCGCCGGTCGCCTGTGGACAACCTGTGGACGGCCTCGTGCTATCGGGAACCCGCCATATCGTGCCATCAGGAACCGATGGCTCGTGCTATCGGGAACCAAAAACCCACCTAGCCCGAGGTGAAAATTCGGAAAATCCGGCCCCTAACTTAGAATCTAACACAGATTCTAACTTTGGTAGTAGGACCCGTCGCTTTGGGGACAAAGACGAACAGACGCGCGACTCCAGCATCGCGGAGACCCGCGATGACCAGTGAACACCATCACACCCGACCAGTCACAGGAACGCCCGATGATCTACGCACTCAGACGCAGACGCAGGTCGAGCTGATCTGGATCGAGGGCAAGATTGAATACTGGATCCGCTTCGGTCGCGTTGCGAAAAAACAGATCCTGGACCGCCATCGTCGCATCGTCAGCTTTGCGCCGGGCAGTGTTTTCGCCTTGGTCCGCTGGCGGTCGAACGACTACGGAACGATCATGTCGCGCATCGACATCCTGCGCGCCGTCAATCCGAATGAACCCCATCAAACCTTACCCTGCGTGCGCCCGGGCGCTGAAAGTCTCCTGCGTCTGACGGGCTGGCCAAAAGTCCAGCAAGTGCTGCAAGCGACGGACGCCATCGACGCGCTCGGCATCGATCCCGCGGACGTCGCACCGGACTATTGGCGTCATGTCCACAACCGGATCGCAGCAGGTCAAACGCCGCGCGTCTACACAACTGGACGGCATACTGCCTCGATCAAGCGGCGGAGGGTTGGTCAATGACGCGCCGTATCTGGGCAGGCATCGCGTTCATCACAGTCGGTGCGGTTGCTCTTTCGACTGGCGTCGACTTGCCGCCAGTGCTCCTCTGGAACGCCAGTTCCTCGGTCCCAATCGGCCTCTATCGCTTGCAGTCGATCGACGATCTTAGCCCGCGCCTTCTCGTCACCGTTACCCCGCCCCTCCCGATTGCAGCGTTCATCGCCGAACGGGGCTATCTGCCGCCTGATATCCCACTTCTCAAACACGTGGTCGGGCTGCCGGGACAGATTGTCTGTCGGATCGGCCGCCGCATCACTGTCGACGGGGTCAGTCTGGGACAGGCGCAGCATACCGACACTCGCGGTCGTCCAATGCCCGTCTGGCGAGGCTGCCTCCGCATCACATCCGACGAAGTCTTTCTGATGAACCCGGAGGCGGAGAATAGTCTCGACGGTCGTTATTTTGGACCGATCCCCCGCAACGCCCTCCTCGCCGAAGCAATCCCAATTTGGACCGCCGAAGATCACGCCGCGCACCAACCATCGTCGTCCGATGTGATCGACGACACCCTATTCACAGTCACCAGCACGCCCTGAAAGGAGACCCCTATGGCACATATCGGACAGTTCACCCGCACCAGAGACGGCTATTACGGTCGGCTCAAAACGCTCACCCTTGATGTCGAGCTGACGCTCGTTCCAGCCGACCACAACGATGCCGAGAATGCGCCCGACTATCGCGTGCATATCGGCACAGACGACCAAAGCGTGGAAGTCGGTGCGGGCTGGAAACGCACTGGCGAGAAGGCTGGGGCTTACGTCTCGGTACTGATTGACGACCCAGCATTGCCGCATCCAATCAACGCCAATCTGTTCCACTCAGTGCAGGACAATGATCTCTATTTGCTCACGTGGAACCGGCCCTCAAAGCGCCGCGACCGGTCCTGACCAGATGGACAATGCGCACCATAACCGAACCAGCAGGTGGCAATCACCCACCAGAATTGTGTCCCTTTTCTTACTTTCCGGACTGTTTGTTGGCGCTGCCATGCCAATCCCTGCGCATGCCCAGAATGTCGCCCTTGAGCGTTCTTCCGTGCAGCCCTATGCCGACCATATTGCCGAAGCGTCGCAACGGTTCGGCATTCCACAGCACTGGATCAGCGCCGTGATGCAGGTTGAAAGTGCGGGCCATGTGACAGCGGTCTCCACCGCTGGGGCGATGGGTCTGATGCAGATCATGCCCGGAACCTGGGCTGACTTGCGCCTTCTCCATCGTCTTGGCAACGACCCGTTTGAGCCCCGCGATAACATCCTCGGCGGCACGGCCTATCTGCGCGAGATGTACGATCTCTTCGGTGCGCCGGGCTTTCTCGCCGCTTATAACGCGGGTCCTGCTCGGTATGCTGACCATCTCGCTACAGGGCGTCCATTGCCGCGCGAAACCCGTGCCTATGTCGCAATGCTTGCGCCGATGATCGGATCAGATTTCCCACCGGACAGCCGTCAGACTGCAGTACGACCGACGGATTGGCGTGACGCCGCGCTTTTTGTAGCGCCTCCCGATGGCGCACCGACCACATTTCCAGCGCAAATAAACCGTCAACCTGACGCTGGTCCGAGAGACCAGGAAACGCATGCCCTTGCCCCGTTTGCGGATCGTCCGGACGGGATATTCGTCACGCTATCTCGCTCGGACCCCTCGCAATGATGGGCATGAAGCGAAATCGCACCGCAGAGGTCTACTGCGCAGTCTGGCGTATCAAGAGGTGTGCAACAGACCACACAGGAAGGGGATGGCGAGATAAAAGGGCGCGATGTGCGCCTCGGTTGTGGGGAGTGATTTCAGGGACTTACAGAGCAATTTTGCGAGGTGCGCAACCTGGGCACAGCCTGCAACCTATCCTGTTCTGCAATCGTTTCAGAGCGTTAACGCGATGTGCAGGGGTAGCGCGATGAGCGAAGACGACACCTTCCGCATTCGTCCTGGCCGCATTCGCTCGTCATCCAGCCAGCGTGCGCGACCCTTCATTTCGCAAGCCCTTGCGGCCACTCAGCGGGCCGGTGGCAGAGTGTCGCGTTCGGGCAAGATCACGTCCGGCAATCGATCCCACTTTGGCCGCGGCAAACGCGCCAGCGTGCAGGCCATTCGTCGGCTCACCCCCCGGTCCCGCGTAGCCGTAATCAAAACGCGGGTCGTCCGGCACAACAGCCGAAGCGGACCCCTTGCCACCCACCTCGCTTACCTTCAACGCGACGGCGTAACCCGCGATGGAGAGAAGGCGCAGTTGTTCGGACCTGAAACGGACGAGATCGGCGGAAAGGATTTTGCTGAAAGATGCGAGGACGACCGACATCATTTCCGCTTCATCGTCTCACCCGAAGACGCCGTCGAGATAATGGACATCAAAACCTTCACCCGTGACCTGATGCACCAAGCCGAAAAGGATCTGGGCACGAAATTGGATTGGGTTGGCGTCGATCACTGGAACACGGAACATCCACATATCCATGTCATCGCCAGAGGTCGGGCCGACGACGGCGGTGACCTCGTGATCGCGCGCGATTACATCAGTGATGGGATGCGCGCCCGTGCGCAGGATCTGGTCACGCAAGAACTCGGACTCAGAACTGACCGCGACATCCACAACACGCTGCAACGTCAGGTCGACGGTGACCGATGGACCAGCCTTGATCGCCAACTTGCGAAATCCCGTGATAGCCATGGCATCATTGATCTCGCACCGCCAACAAGCCGACAGCCGGGTGACTATCACGCGCTGAAAGTGGGACGCCTACGCAAGCTGGAATCTCTCGGCCTCGCCGATCAGGTTGGGCCGGGACAATGGGTGATAGACGAGAGTGCCGAGACCACCTTGCGTGAGCTTGGCGCGCGCGGCGACATCATCAAACGCATCCATCGTGGCCTGTCGGAGCGCGCCATTGAGCGCAGCGCCGCCAGCTACGTCTTGGCAGGAGAAAGCCTGGCGGATCCCATTATCGGCAGGCTCGTTGATCGCGGTCTTGATGATGAGTTGAAAGGCACTGCCTATGCCGTTGTCGATGGCGTGGATAGTCGAACGCATCACATCCGCCTGCCCTATATCGACGCCGCTGGTGACAGCCCGCTGGGATCGATTGTCGAGCTGCGGAAATTCGATGATGCGAAGGGCCGCCGCCGCGTCGCCCTCGCCGTCCGGTCGGACTTACCAATCGAGCGCCAGGTGACGGCGACGGGAGCGACCTGGCTCGACCGACACGCCATCGCCCGTGAGCCAATATCCCTCGGTGAAGGCGGGTTCGGCGCAGATGTCCGCAAGGCGCTCGAACGCCGCGCCGATCACCTGATCGCGGAAGGGTTGGCGAAGCGACAGGGACAGCGCGTGATCTTCAACCGCAACCTGCTGAATACGTTGCGCAACCGTGAACTCAAAGCGGTCGGTGAGAAACTCGCCACGGAGATCGGTCGTCCACACACGCCCTCAAAGACCGGGGACTATGTCACCGGCACGTACCAGCGCCGCATCGCGCTGGCGTCAGGGCGTTTTGCGATGCTGAATGACGGGCTCGGCTTCCAACTCGTCCCCTGGACACCGTCCATCGAGAAACATCTCGGCAAGCACATCAGCGGCGTCGCCCGCGGCGATGGCGGCGTCGATTGGGACTTTGGGCGTAACCGCGGGATCGGGTTCTAGCGGCAACCATTGCCAGGAAAGGGAAGGATCATGTCAGCAACGAAAATCCTCTGGGGACAGATCCTCATTGTGTCCCTGATCGTGCTCACCACGACCTGGACCGCGACACAGTGGACGGCTCTGCGGCTCGGATTCCAGCCCCAGTTGGGACAACCGTGGTTCGAACTACTCGGAATGCCCGTCTACTACCCACCTGCCTTCTTCTGGTGGTGGTATGCCTATGATGCCTATGCGCCACCGATCTTTATCGAAGGTGCCCTGATCGCAGCGTCGGGCGGCTTTTTGTCCGTCGGAGCTGCGATCTTCATGTCGGTCTTGCGGGCGCGCGAAGCCCAAATCGTCGACACATACGGATCGGCCCGTTGGGCCGATGAACGCGACATCCGGAATGCCGGGCTGTTCGAGCCTGACGGAGTGATCCTCGGAAAGCGCGACCACGCCTATCTGCGACACGACGGGCCGGAACACGTGCTTTGCTTTGCGCCCACGCGATCCGGCAAGGGGGTTGGGCTGGTCATCCCGTCACTTCTGACCTGGCCCGGGTCAGCCATCGTACATGACATAAAGGGCGAGAATTGGCAGCTGACATCAGGCTTTCGTGCGAAGCATGGTCGTGTTCTGCTGTTCGATCCGACCAACGCGACGTCTTCCGCCTACAATCCGTTGCTCGAAGTCCGACGGGGTGAGTGGGAAGTGCGGGATGTCCAGAACATCGCCGACATTTTGGTCGATCCAGAAGGCTCGCTGGAAAAACGCAACCATTGGGAGAAGACCAGCCACGCGCTGTTGGTAGGAACCATCTTGCACGTTCTTTATGCCGAGCCAGACAAGACACTCGCCGGCGTGGCGAAATTCCTGTCTGACCCGAAGCATCCCATCGAAACCACGCTTGAGACAATGAAGACCACCGCCCATCTCGGGGGAGATGGACCGCATCCCGTCGTTGCAGGTGCCGCGCGTGAGCTGCTGAACAAATCGCCCAACGAACGCTCCGGCGTCTTGTCGACCGCGATGTCGTTTCTCAGTCTCTATCGCGATCCCGTTGTGGCCAAGGTCACCCGACGTTGCGACTGGCGGATTGAAGATCTTGTTCAAGGCACTGTCCCGGTTACCCTTTACCTCGTCGTGCCACCGTCCGACATCAACCGCACCAAACCGCTGGTCCGCCTGATCCTGAACCAGATTGGCCGCCGATTGACCGAAAATCTGGCAGGTAAGGACCGGCGGCACCGCCTCCTCTTGATGCTGGACGAGTTTCCGGCATTGGGACGGCTCGACTTCTTCGAAAGCGCGCTGGCATTCATGGCGGGCTATGGCATCAAGAGTTTCCTGATCGCGCAGTCCTTGAACCAGATCGAGAAGGCTTACGGGCCCAACAACTCGATCCTCGACAATTGTCATGTGCGTGTGAGCTTTGCGACCAATGACGAACGGACGGCCAAGCGCGTGTCCGATGCTTTGGGAACCGCGACCGAAATGCGGGCAATGAAGAACTATGCCGGTCATCGCCTTTCACCTTGGCTCG
>CAYGPT010000077.1:0-17409 GCA_964351755.1 uncultured Rhodobacterales bacterium
AACTGGTCCCGGTCCACACCGGGAAAAAATTGTGCCTTCAGCGTCGGCATCGCGGCAAAGCCCGTCACCGGCAGCACCAGCGCCAGCGCGACCGAGCGCACCGGGTTGTTCACGGACCAGCGCAGCGAGGCGGCAAAACCCCGCGCCAAAGCGCCGCCTTTCAGACCGCCGCGCGACCCGTCCGCGGGCAGCAAGTGCCCCGCGATGGCTGGCGTCAGCGTGACGGCCACCACGAAGGACCAACCCAGCATGATCACCACCGCAATGGCGATGGAGCCGACAAAATCCCCCGCAGGTCCCGGCAGCAGGATCAGCGGGGTGAAGGACAGCGCCGTTGTCACGGTCGAGGCAAGCAGGGGAGCGAACAGGCGTTTGACCGAACTGCCCGCTGCCTTGATCCGGCTCATCCCCTGCGCCAGCCGTTGGCCCACTTCGTCCGTCATCACGATACCTGCGTCGACCAGCAGCCCCAAGGCCACGATCAGCCCCGTCACCGACATCTGGTGGATCGCAAGCCCGATGAAGTTCATCGTGAACAGTGTTGCCAGCGTCACCACTGGCAGGATCAGCGCCACGATCATGGCTGAGCGCAGGCCCAGCGTCAGCAACAGCACGCCGACGACGAGTGCGACGCCAATGGCCATGTTCACCCCGACCTGACCCAGCCTGTCGGCGGTATAGCGGGACTGATCAAAGGTCAGGTCCAGCTCTGTTCCAACGGGCATCTTTGCCTGATAGGCGGCGATTTCCTCGCGCACGAAACCTGACCAGACATCGACTTGCAGACCTGATTCCAGCCGTGCGGCGACCAGCACGGCGGGCTTGCCGTTGTGCAGCGCCAGTTCGGTCCGGGGCAGACGGGGACCGCGCGTGATCTTGGCCACCTGAGACAGATACGTGACCGCGCCATTGTCCGAACGGCGGATAACAATGTCGCTAAGACGGTCCAGCGTTTCCACTTCGCCCGCGACCTGGATCAGCAGGTCGGACCCGCCGGGGCGCACCCGGCCCGCTGGCCCTTTGGCATCCGCGGCGGCGATGGTGCGGCTGATGTCGCTGGCGCTGAGTCCGATGGCCGCCGTGGCCGTGGGATCGAGGGTGACAAGCAACTCGTCCTCGGGCGCGCCGAACAGTTCGACCATCTCGGTTCCGGGAATGTTGCGCAAGTCCTGCGCCAGATCGCGCGCGTAGCGGCCAAGAATGGTGGTGGGCACGCCCGGTTCGGCCGATATTGCGGCGATGGCGGCAAAGGCGCTGCCACCTTCGGTGTCGAATTCAGGTTCAAATGCACCCGATGGCAGAGACGGCGCAAGCGCGGCAAGATCGTCGCGGATTTCGGCCCAGACCTGCGGGATGCGGTCCTTGGGCACGGTCACGCCCAATTCGACCGAGACAATGGAAATGCCATTGGCCGAGGTGCTTTCAATCACGTCCACTTCGGACACTTCGCGCAACGCATCTTCGATCGGCTGGGTCACCAGCGCCTCTACCCGCGCGGGGTCCGCGCCGGGAAAGCTGGTCGTGACGGTTGCGAAAATATTGGTGATTGTCGGGTCCTCCTGCCGTCCGATGGCAAGCAGAGACGACAGACCAGCCGCAATGATGACCAGAAGGGCCAAAGCGACAAGGCGGGGCTGGCGGAAGGTGAGGCTCTCCATCGCTCAGCCCCCGATCAAAGTCACGCGGTCGCCGGACACAACGCGGTGCGTGCCGTCCGGGACAATCATGACCTCGCCACTGAACGTGCCACGCACATAGACAGTGTCGCCTTCGATCTGCAGCACTTCGACAGCGGCGGCGCGTGCGATCGCCATGCCGTCACCCTCGGGTTCCAGCACCAATACCGCCCACAGGCCCCTCACGCCATCCCTGAGAGCGCGCAGCGGGATCGCATAGCCGGGTTGATCCAGTCGTGTCTGAACGCTCAGAGTGCCCGACGCGAGGTAGACCGGATCGTTGGTGGTGACGTTGAACAGCGCAGTGCGGGTACGGGTCTGGGCATCCAGGTCCGGGCGGAAGCCGATGAAGCTGGCGTCGTGTTCCACGCCGTCCAGCGTGATCGTCGCATGAGCCTCGGGCAAGTCGCGTGCAAGTTTCGGGTCGATACCGACGCGAAAGACCGGCGTCGCGTCCTGCCGGACCTCAAGCACCGGACTGCCCACGCCCACAATCGTACCCGGGTCCACGTGGCGCGCGCCTATGGTGCCATCGAAGGGAGCGAGCAAGTCGCTTTGGGCAAGGCGCACGTCGACTTGCGTGATGGCTGCGTCGATCTCTGCCATCTGGGCAGTGATGCCTTGCAGCCCAAGGGCGACGTTGTCTACAGCCTGATCCGAGGCAAAGCCGCGATCCCGCAATTCGGACTGGCGGGCGGTGGTGCGGCGCGACAGCTCCGCCTGCGCCTCAAGGGCTGCGCGGGACGCCTCGAGCCGGGCGCGTTCGGCCATCAGGATGCGGGTGTCGAGGCGGGCGATGACCTGCCCGGCCCTGACGCGGTCGCCTTCGTCCACTGACAGGACGTTGAGGCGACCGCTCTGCTCGAACCCGAGGGAAACTGTCTGGGACGCTTCGATCTGGCCGTGGAACTGCCGAGTGACGGTCAGGTGATCGGAGGGAGCGATGCGCAGACCCACCACGCTGGTCGCCGGGGCGGGCGCTGGTGCGTCGACGGCAGCGGCCCTTGTGGCCAGCGTGGCGCTACCGACCCAGACTGCACCTGCGGCCATTGCGATGACCATGGCTGTGCCGCTGAGCGTTGCAAATCCGTGCAAGGCGCGCTTCCATAGAGGCGGTCGGGATGTATCCGTGTTACGCGTTCTGGCCATTGTACCGCTCCTTGACAGGATGTGAGTGGTTCTTACTTTAAGACAAGACATATGTAATAGCCACTTACTTTGGCAAGACGGTGAGGCAAAAAAAATGGAACAGCATTTGAAAATCACTCCACGCACGCAGTATCACCACGGCGATTTGCGCGCGCATCTTATTGAAACTGTTCGTATTCTTGTTGAGGAAAAGGGCGCGGACGGGTTTTCGATTTCCGAGGCGGCGCGCCGTGCCGGGGTTAGCTCGGCCGCGCCATACAAGCATTTTTCGGACCGAAATGAGATCGTGCGCGCCGTGACTCTGGCGGGAATCGACCGGATGCGCGACCAGATGGACGCAGCGGCCAAAGCTGCAAAAGGCGACCCCCTTGCCCCGATCACGGCACTGGGTCTGTGCTATGCTGCCTTCGCCCGCACCGAACCGGGCGTGTTCCGGTTGATGTTCGGATTGACCGAGGGGCACGAGGACGACGCCGAATTGCACGCCCACGGGGAGGCATGTTTCGGCGTGGTCAAGCGCGAGGTACGCGCGGTGCTGCCCGAGGGGACGCCGGAGGCCGAGATCGACCGGCGCAGCTACATGCTTCATATGTTCGTGCATGGGCATGCCTTTCTTGAGATTGACAACAAGCATGATCTGGACATGACGCTGGAGGAAGAAGCGTTGCTGATGGCCGATATCGCACGGCGGGTCATGCAGGATTGAAGTCGAGTGCATTTTGGTATACAATGGTATACATTAACTTTGAGGACAAGCAGATGGAACAGACATACAAAGACTGCCTGACAATTGCGCAGGCCGAGTTGTTGCAGGCCAAGCGCCTGCTTGCGCGCGAAATATCCACCTATCCCACTCCGATTTCGGGCTGTGACGCGCAATTCAATCACCTGCTGGCAGAGCGGACCCGGGTGAGCGATGCCTTGGCGCAACTCAGCGCAGCTGTCTTTGTGCCGACACCGCGGATGCCCACCCCGAATTCAACCGTGGAAAGCCGATGAAAGTTCATATTCTTGATGACTGGTTCGACACGCTGCGCGGCTTGCCCTGTTTTCAGAAGCTGGAGGGCCACGATGTGACGGTCTGGACCGATCACGAACCCGACCCGGTAAAGTTGGCCGCGCGGGTGGCGGAGGCCGAGTGCCTCGTGCTGTTTCGCGAACGCACCAAGGTTGGCCCCGACCTGTTAGGTCCTCTGGAAAACCTGAAACTGATCAGCCAGCGCGGTGTCTATCCGCATGTGGATGTTGATGCCTGCACCGCCAATGGCGTGCTGCTGAGTTCGAACACGAGCGCGGGCGCCCCGTCCTATGCCGCTGCCGAAATGACTTTGGCAATGATCCTTGCCACCTATCGCCAGATCCCGCAGCAGGTCGCCTCGCTCAAGGCTGGACATTGGCAGATGGGGGTGGGGCGCACATTGCGGGGCCGCACCCTTGGCCTTTACGGCTATGGCAAGATCGCAAAGGCCTTGGCCGGTTATGCCAAGGCGATTGGCCTGAAGGTACAGTGGTGGGGATCGGACGAGGGGCGCGCACGCGCCGCTGCCGCAGGTGAGACTGTCGCCGACAACCGCGACGCGTTCTTTGCCAGTTCGGACATTGTCAGCCTGCATGTTCGGCTGACGGCCGAAACGCGTGGGCTGATCACAGCCGATGATCTGGCCGCGATGCAGCCCCGTGCGCTGCTGGTGAACACCTCCCGCTCGGGCCTGATCGCGCCCGGCGTGCTGGAGGCCGAGGTCGCGCGGGGGCGCATCCATGCCGCTGTGGATGTATACGATTCAGAGCCGATGGTGGACACCGGCAACATTCTTGCCACGCACCCGAACGTGCTGGCCACCCCGCATATCGGGTTCGTCACCGAAGATGAGTTCAACATGCAGTTCGGTGATATTTTCGATCAGATCAACGCCTACGCGGACGGGGCCCCAATCCACGTGATCAATCCTGCGGTGCTTTGAAAAGACGCGCGAATAGCGGCGCTCCCATGATCACGACAAAGATGCGCAAAACGTGGTGGGCGATGACGAATGCCACGTCCGCCCCCACGACAAGCGCAAGGATCGTGAGTTCCGCCTGACCCCCCGGCGCAAAGGCCAGCAGGGCATCCATGCCAGGCGCCAGGCCAAGGGTATAGACCGCCTCGACAAAGATCACGGTCAGCACGATCAGAAGCAGGCAAAACCCCAGCCCCGCCACCAGATCGCGGCGCACTTCGGTCATCGTGATGCCGGTATATTTCATGCCCACGCCCATCCCGATAAAGAACTGGGCTGCCCAGATCGCCTCGACCGGGGGGCGGTGTTGCAGCAGGCCTGTGACTGCCAACAAGGCTGCGACGATCAGCGGACCAAGGATGGATGCGCCGAACATGCCGATCCGTTTCGCCCCTTTCCAGCCCACGACCGCACAGACCAGCATCAGCCCAAGTTGCTGCACCGGCACCTCACTTGCAGGCGCACCCGGCGGGTTGGACAGGTCCGCCCCCCAGAACTCCTGAAGGATAAAGGGCAGGGCAGCCACAATCACCAACACGCGTGTGGCGTGGATCAGCGACAGGCTGCGCGGGTTGCCCCCAGCCTCTTCGCCGAAGACCAGCATGTCCTGCAGACCGCCGGGCATGGTGGAATAGTAGCTGGTGGCGAAATCATAGCCCCATACACGCATGAAATAGGGCACGCCGACAAGGCCGATGACGACCACCATCACCGGGATCATCAGCAGGGTCGGCCACATCCCCACCATCGACGCCATCAGCACCGGCGTGAAGGTGGCCCCCACCGCCACGCCAAGAATTGTGCGCATGGCTTCGTTCAGCGGCTTGATGCCGCCCATGCGCACACCCGCAAGTGCCGCAATCAGGCAGGCGGCGATGGGTCCCAACAGCCAGGGCAGGGGCAGGGCGGCGGCGTGGAAGGCCGCGACGCCCAGACCCGCGATGGCGAAGGTGAACGCAACGCGGATCACAAGCCAAGGACCTTGAGGCGATGCACGAGCGAGGTTTGCAGATGTGCCTCTGCCGTAGCGCCGGCACTGGGTGCGTTGCCTGCCTCGATCGCGTCAAGGATGGCGCTATGCTGCTCGGTGACAACGGTGATGCGGGCCGGATCGTCCAGCGTCGTCGGCCCCATTAGCATCAACGCATTGTTCAACGCCCGCGCTGCGTCCAGCAGGAACCGGTTGCGTGTGGCAAGGTAAATGCCGCGATGGAAATCCTGATTCAGCGCTGCGGCCTGCGTCGGTCGGCAGGTCGCAAGTTCTGTATTGAGGTCGCGCAGGGCGATCACCTCGGCAGCGTTGGCGTGTTTGGCCGCCATCTCGGCCGCGGTACGTTCCAGCACGATGCGCATCTCGTAGAGCTCGACCAGCTCGGCATGGTTCAACTGGCGAATGACGGCCCCCAGACGTGGCCGATGTTCGACGATGCCGTCTGCTTCAAGCCTGCGCAGCGCCTCGCGTACAGGCGTGCGCGACAGGTTCAGCCGGTCGGCCACGTCGGTTTCGCGCACCCTGTCGCCGGGCTGGAAAGTGCCGGCGCGGATGGCCTCGAGCAGCTGTGCATAGGCGGCTTCGCCCTGGCTCATATCGGGGGTGGTCATTGGGTGTGTCCTGACATGTATCCGCTTGGATACAAAAGGGGAATAACAACCCGCTGCGCAGATGTCAAAGCCTACAGCGCGGTGCGCCTCAGTAGTCTTTTTCGACGAAAATGCCGACGCCCGTGCTGCTGTCCGCTGCCACGCTGCCGCGCACGGTGATATTGGGGGTAAGGTCGATGTTCAGGGACACCTCCGGCCCGGCCTCGCCCCCGACGGTGACATCGGTATAAACATTTTCGGACAGGTACTTGCCCGCGCGCACGGCTGTGTTGCCGTCCGAATCTGTGGTCACGTCCAGATCGTCCAGCGCGAACGAGCCGCGCAGGCGCGACACGATCCCCTCGCCTCCGCGCCCGGCCAGACGGGCCACGGCGCTGGCCAATTGAAGGGCCTGAAAGGCGGACAACTGCGAGATATCGCGCCCGAAGAAAATTTGCGCCAGCACCTGATCCTGCGGCGCTTCCGGCGTGGCCTCGAAACGGACGACGGGTTCGGCCGCGGGGCCCTCGACGACGATGCGCGCGGTGCCGGTCGTGGTCGCTGTGGCAGCCACAAAGCGCAGGAACGGCTCGAACCGGCCCTGCAATTGCACCAGCCCCTCGGTCAGGTCGAACCGCTTGTTCAGGATGCTGAGCCGCCCGCGGATCAGCTCGATCTGCCCGGTCGAAATCGTGTCCGCCGTGGTGCCGGTGATCCGCAAACCACCGCCTAGTTCCGCGTCCAAGCCCCGGCCCCGCACAAAGATGCGCGCAGGCGCGTTGACGGTGATATCCAGCGGGAAGGCGACGCCGCCGCCGCTGCTGGTGCTTTCCTCACGTACCAACCCGGCCCGTGCGCGTGTGCGCATGACGGGTCGTGTGGCCCCGATATGGGTGATGTCCGGGATCGCCCCAAGGGTCGACACCGTGCTTGAGGGCACCTGCACATTGGTTTCGCCCACATTGATTGTACCCGCAATCCGCGCGCCGCCAGTGAGCGCGCCGTTCAGGGCCACGTCGCCATTGATGGTGCTGGTATAGAGAACCCGGTCCGTGACCACGACATTGCTGAGCTGGATGGCAAGCTGTGCGGGCAAGCGACCACCCAGTGTGATCGGGCCAGTCAGGGAGATGTTGCCACCCTCAGTCACCTGTGCGTCGAAGTCGAGGTTTGCCTGTCCGCCGGACAAATCCACCGACCCGCTGAGGTCGGACAGGGACAGGGGCAGCCTTGGGGCGGCGAGCCTTGTGCCGCTGGTCGTAACCCGGCCACGCACCGAGGACAGGGCGGGGGGGCCGTCGACCGTCAGGTCGAAATCGGCCAGTCCCGCGATACTGCGCGGTGCGATGAAAGGGTTGATCAGGCCCAGTTGTGCCTGTCCGCGCGCGTCGAGCTCCAGCGTACCGGATGTGCCAACCAGCCCTTCGACCCGCGCGGTGGTGCCTGCGGGGCCATCAAGGCTTGCATCTATGTCAAAGCCGCGGGCCACTTGGGTTGCCGTTCCGGTCACCGCAGCCGCCCCCGCCAGACGGGGCACGAGCGCGCCCACATTTGGGATCCGCAACGCGTAGCGCGCCGTGGTGCCCACATCGCCGAATGTCCCGCTGACGGTGCCCGTGCTGCTGTAGGGGCCGCGCAGGTCGGTGTCGATCTGCCAGCCATTGTCGAGTTGCGCGAGGTTCCCTGCGACCGCCAGCGGGCCGGACACGCCGGGCGCAAGGGGCGCCACATTGGGCACTGCCAGTTCAAAATCAGTGGCAAGACGCGCATTTCGGAATGTGCCCGCCACATTGCCCGTGCTGGAATAGGGTCCGTTTACGTCGGTGGCGAATTGCCAGCCATCGGGCAATTGCTGCACGGTTCCGTCGAGCGAAGCCGCGCCATTGATGCCGGGGGCAAGGGCCGCTACGTTTTCAAGGGCGGCTGTATAGTCAGCGCTCAGCACACCGTCGATAAATTGGCCCGTGGTGGTGACGGTGCTTGCATATGGGCCTGCAAGGTCGGTGTTGAACAGCCATCCGTTGGGCAGTTGCTGCACATCGCCGTTTACGCGCAGCGATCCTGGGATGCCGGGCGCCAACGGGTCAAGAGAGGGCAAAAAGGCGGTGTAGTCGGCGTTCAGCGCACCACCAGCAAAGCGGCCCTGTGCGCTTACAGTGCTTGCGTAGGGACCCTGCACATCGGTGTCGAAATCCCAAGCGCCGTCGATCTGCACGGCGCTGGCCTCAATCTGCACGCCGCCGGTGATCTGGCTGACCAACGGGTTGAGGTCGGGCAGGGCGGCGCTCAGTTCGATCCCGATCCGTTCGGGTGCGATATTGGCGTTGACATCTGCAGTGACGTCCAGCGGACCGACAAGGGCCGCGACCACGTTCCAAACCTCGCCGTTCTGGTCGGCGGTGCCGTTCAGGCTCAGCGGTCCGGACAGCGTGTCCACCACGCGGCCCGCATCGTCCAGCCGCAGATCATAGCGCGCCTGCGACGCGCCCGTCTGCAACTGCGCGGTGACATCGGCGGCAAGAACTGCGTTGTTCAGTGTCAGCCGGTCAAGGAAAGTGCCGGTTTCGTCGCGTCGTGCGGCGATGTCCACGGTGGTCGCCCCGGCCAGCAGTGCGTCGGCCTGCGCAATGCCAAGAGCGAGGTCCTGAGTGGTCCCCGTCACCCCGACATCAAAGAATCCACCCAAGGCGGCACTGCCGCGCGCCGCGATACTGCCCGCCCCGGTCAATTCCAACCCTGCAAGATCGGCAAAGGCCGATAATTCGGGCGTTTCGAGGGTGACGTCGAACGTGGTCGCGAAATCCTCGGACAGGCTTTGTACCACGACATTGCCGCCGATGTCCCACGCCGCACCCGTCAGCGACAGGCCGCTCAGCCGCAAGGGTGCGTTATCGGCATAGACCACGTCCAGCCCGCCGCGGACGACAGCGCCGATGGCCCGCGCCAGCGCCGGATCGGCAAAGCCAAGGCCCGAGGCATCCAGATCGACGCGCGCATCCAGTTGACCTATCGCATTCACATCGCCTGCAAGCGTTCCATTCACAGCCAATGTCACAGCCTGCGCGCGCACGTCCGCTCGGTCCAGCCCGGCGATCGTGATCGCGGCGTTTAGCGCCTCACCGGCGCTGGCATCGTAGCTGACGGTGAGATCGGCAAGGTCTATTCGGGTTTCCGCGCCACTCAGCGGCAGCAGGACGGAACCGCCATCAGGGTCCGACACCTGACCGGTGATGTCCAGCAGCGTGGGCCAGCCATCGCTGTTCAACGCGGCCTGTCCGTTCAGGCGCAGCGACCGGGTATCAAGCGCGAACTGCTCAAGGCTGAGCGCGCCGCTCGTATCCTGATTGCCCTGGGCATTCAGTTGCACTTCTGGGCCGAAAAATCCGGCATACTGGGGCAGGAACAAGGCACTTACATCCCCGTCCAGATCGACGTCGAATGCCATCGGGCCGTCTGCCTCGGCTTGAAGGGCAAGCGCGCCGGTCAGGCGTGGTGTGTCGTCGGTGCGCAGATCAAGCTGGCCGTTGAAATCGCTGAGCAAGCCGTCGCCAGTTACGCGCAAATCGACGCTGGGCCGCCCGGGCAGGTTCATCAGGCCGGATATCAGGCCATCCTCGGCTTCGGAAACGTCTATGTTCAGGGTCAGGGCGCGGGTGTCGTTCGCATAGGCGGCCGCCACGTCGAAACTGGCGCGTGATCCGTCAATCCGATCGGCCTGCAGCGTGACATCGCCTGCACCGCCCGCAAGGGTTGCGGTGCCGGCCAGGGACAAGTCTGCCGCCTCGCCCAAAACGGTCGCGCCGAGAGAGACGGACTGGATCGCCAACTGGCCCAACTGGATCGAGGCGGGTAAGTCGGGCAGGGCGAATGGCTTGGCTTCGGCATCGGGGACGTCGATCCCCGGTTCGGCGACCGGAAGGCGGGGCAGGTCAATGCTGGCGGCGCGCAGTTCCTCGACCTCGATGGCGCCACGCAGAAGAGCGCGTCGATTCCATGTCAGAGCTACATCGTCGATCGTCAGCCAGATGCCGTCGCGATCCGCGATGGTGATCTGGTCAATTGTCGCCGTGCTGGACAGCGCGCCCGCGAACCCGACGATGCGCACCGTGCGCCCGTCACCGCCCAATGCGCTTTCAAGCAGTCCGGCGATGAACCCACGGTCCTCGTCATCCGCTTCTTGCGCGAACAGCGCGACAGGCAGGACCAGTAACGCGAGAAGGGCGAGGATATGACGCATCAAAAAGCTTGTCCTATGCCGATGTAAATCTCGACCCCGGAATTGTCGCCTGGACCGGAACCGGGCAGGCCGACGTCAAATCGGATCGGACCGATGGGAGTATTGTAGCGCACACCGGCCCCATATCCCGTGTGCCATTCGCCCGAGCCGTCAAAGAAAGCTTCGGACCCGATGTAACCTGCGTCGTAAAACGCAACGACAGACAGGTTTTCACCTGTCTTGACCCGCACTTCGCCCGACAGGCCCACAAAGGACCGCCCGCCGATGGTCACGCCGGGGCTGAGTTCGACGCCAAGAGTTTGGTAGGGCTGTCCGCGCACGGTGCCCGAGCCACCGGAAAAGAACAGGAAGTCTGCAGGGGCCAATGTGATGTCGGGGCCTGCGACCGAACCCAGTGTGCCGCGCAGGGCGAGGGTGACGCGATTCCCGACCTGGCGATAGGTGCGCAGATCGAGAGTCGTGACCAGGCCACTGTCGGTGCCATCAAGGCTCAGGAAAGGGGTCAAACCGGCAGAGGCATAATAGCCCGAAGTCGCATTCAGCGGGTCGTCGCGCCGATCGAAGGTGGCCGTCAGGGGGAAGGTCAGGATGGTATAGTCTCGCTCGCCCAGATCGTCACGGGTTTGGGACCGGCGCAGGCCAACGCCATAGCTGTATTCGCGGTCTTCGCTGGCATAATAAGTGCCACCCAGTTCCAGGCGGATGGTGCGCGCGAAAAGGTTGGGATCGTCGACTTGTTCGATCTCGCCCAGCAGATAGGCCTCAAGATCGGTACGGAAGGTTGCAGGACGCGACAGGCGCGCGGTCAGGCGATAGTCGATGCCGTCGGTATCACCCCCGATGCCTTTGACTTCACCATCAATTTGCAACCGTTCAGCCCCGCCAAAGATGTTGCGATGGAGCCAAAGCGCACTGAGACTCAGTCCGTCCTGCGTGCTGAGTTCGGCGCCGAAACTGTAACGACGCGGCAACTGGTCCGAGATGGTCGCCGTCACATCCAGCGTGCCGTCCGGGTTGGCGGTTTCCGCCTCGGTCAGGTTGGCGGCGGCAAAGGTGCCCGTGCGGCGCAGACGCGCCTGCACAAGGTCGATGTCGTCCGGGTCGAACACCTTGCCCTCGGGCCAGCCCATGATTTCACGGATACGCTTTTCGCGCACCGCGCTTTCTCCGGCAATGATCAGCTTGCCAAAGCGCAATTGCGGACCCGGATCGAGAGTCACGGCGGCGCTGAGTGTCTTTTCGGGGTGACGCGCGGTGATCTGCTGTCCCGAAATGGCAGCCTTGGCGTGGCCTGCCTGCCGCCAGCCTTCGATCTGTGCGGCTGTTCCTGCGCGCAAGGTTGAAATGCGCGCAACCTCGCCCGTTGCCAACCCGTCGATAGGTTCTGAGCTTGGGGCAAGCGGTGTGATGGACACAGATCCGAAGGTGAAGATTGCGCCCGGAACGACGTCAATTACCACGTTCGAAATGATCGACGGAGCGGCGATTGGAGCGATGGACGCAGCTTCTTTCCCGTCTACAAGGATGCTGATCGTTGGGGCGAAATACCCCTGTTCGTAGAGCACACCAATCAGACGGCTGTAATCGGCTTGTGCCGCGCTCAAAACGTCGATGGGGCGGGGGGCTTCCGTTGCATCCTCTTCATCAACAAGGGCGGCCGTCAGACTGCCAGTGCGCAGATCGCCTGCAACGGCATCGGGCGCGCGCACGGTCACTTCGAGCGCCAATACTGCCGAACTGCCGCTGGCGACCGTCATCACTGTCGCCAGCACACGGCAAAAATGTCGAACCATTAAGCAATACCCCACCGCATGTAGTCTGCGGAATACGCAACAAATGCCAAATGTGCCCGGAAGGTTCCAGTTGATAAGCGTATTTTGTGGATAAGTCGCGGTAATTTGCCTGTGATGACGTCAGGTTTTGACGTAGCCTGCGACCACTTGAAGCAGTCGAAAGGCCGTGGCGGCGTCGTTTTCGACAACGGCCATGAAATCCTCTTCGCTGATGCGCAGGCAGGACAGGTCGGATTTGGCCCGCATGTCCAGTGCGCGTGGCTCGCGCCGGATCAATCCCAACTCGCCCACAAGGGCCCCCGCGCCTACGGTCGTGATCAGCTTGTCTTCGACTCCGGGGCGGGGCAAAAGCAGGTCGGCCTCGCCCTCGATGATCATATAGGCGCCGTCCGTGGGTCTGTCGTGTTTGCGAAACACGTACTCGCCCGGGCTGGCCTTGTACCAGCGCGCGCCGAAGGCCAGCAGGCGCAGCTGCTTGCGTTTCAGCCCGGAAAACAGCGGTGTCCGGCTAAGCGCATCGACCTTGCGCGCCAGGTCTGCCCCGACTTCGCTGTCGGCTTCTGCCCGTGCACCCTCGGCCCCGACAAGGCGGCCCTGTTGCACTTCGAAGTGGAGGTCGAACACGTCCTCGTCCTCGAACCCGGTGTTGAGAAAGATCAGGATGGAGTCGGGCAGCAGCGCGCGCAGGTTCGTGATCAAAGCCGCGCGGGTTTCGGTGTCATAGCTGGCCATTACTTTGTCGAGGATCAGGATATCGGGACGTTTGATGGTCGCGCGACTGATCGACAGCGGCTCGGCGAACAGGGCGGGCAGGTTTGCGCCGCCAATGGCGATGGGCACGTCGAACACCAATTCGAGGACAAGCGGGCTGACGCCTTCGTCGGCCAGCACCTGCCCGACGACGCGGCGCAATTCTTCGCCCCGCGTGCCGGCGCCTTCGGACACTTTGCCATACAGCGCGTTTTCCAGAACGGTCAGACCATAGACGTAGGCATCGGGTTCGATAGGCACGAACAGGTCATCCATCTGCTCGCGCAGGGTGTTCCCGTGCTGTGCGCGCATCTCCAGAACGCGGGCTTTGACCTCGTCCGGGAAGGACGGGCCGACTTGTTCCGCGGTGACGCTTGAGGGCACGCTGAGCAACAAGGCCAGTTCGCCGTCTGTGATATCCGAGCCGGGGGGTTTGCGGTTCACCAGATCAAGGGCGGCCTCATAGACCGCCACATCAAGGCCGACCTTGCGGAACAGCGGGTGATCGGTGCCGTTGGCCCCAAAGATCTGACGAAGCATCTCGATGATGTTGCGGGCCAGCGTTTCAAGGTTGGACGACAGTTCAAGAGCGTGCAGCAGGCGCAGGAATTCCAGCTTGGCCTCGATGATCTCGGGAGTGATCGCTTCTCGTGGGGTGGCGAACAGGAGGTTTTCGGCGATGGGCAGGGCAGGGTTATAAGCGCTGGGGTCAAAGCGATGGACAAAGCGCGAGAGGCCCGCGGTCTTCACCGCCTCGGCCACTTTGGGGCGCAGGTTGATTAGCGCCTGGGTTAGAGCGGAGTGCTTTTGGGCGTCATAAGCCTGATCCATCGTGCGTCGGGTCAGCACCTCGCCGCTGCCGGTGCCGTCGATCAGGGCGTACCACCATTTGCGCAACTGGTCGCGATCCTCGACACCGGCCAGGGTCGGGTCGAGCCACTTGCCTTTGAGCATGTCGGCGCTGTTTCCGGCCCGCACCGCTTCTCGTGCGAAATCGGAGTCCTCGCCCGTGCCTACGGGGGATACGCGCATCGGCATCATCACGTTCTGCCCATAGCTGCCCTGAAACAGAATGGGACGCGAATTGGCATGGCCGACCCGTTTTGCGATGGTGGCCTGATGCAATTGCATAATGTTGTGACCCGAAAGGGTCACGGTGCCGCTGGTAGGCATCGTTTCACGGGTCAGCACCTCGGCCAAGGCGCGTCGATCCTCGTCATTTTCAGCACTGATGCCGACGACAGACCCTGCAGGCAGGGTGACGCTGATATCCTCAAGCACCGGGTTGCCGTCGCCATCGCGTACGGTCACCTGATCCAGTACAATGTCGCCATTCAGGCGCGGGGCGTCCGGCGCCGGGCCATAGAACAGGTCCTCGCCGATCATGCCCTCGGGCGCAAAACGTTCGGTAATCGTGTCCCAGCGCAGGGACATGTCGGCGGACTGGTTGTAATAGGCCAGCAGTTCCTTCCACGGGCTCGACAAGTCCTTGTAGGCGGCAAGGGCCGCCACCAACGCGCCGATGGTCACTTGCCCCTGAATGACCAGATAGCCGCCGATGGAAAAGAAAAAGAACGGGGTCAGCTGCGTGATGAAGTTGTTGAGAAACTTCATGAAGAATTTCTTTTGGTAGATCTGGAAACGGATTTCAAAAAGCCGTCCCAACCGGTCCCCGATCATCGCCATCCGGTAGCGCCAGCCGCCATTCACCCGCAAGGTCGCAGCCCCAACAGATCCTTCCCCGATCTCGGCCGCGAGCGCGCGCACCTGTATCACACGTTTCTTGTTCAACATGTTGATCTGACGCTGCAATTTTGGGATCAGCCAGGCTTGCAAGGGGATCAGGGCACACGCCGCCAGTCCGAAAGCAAAGGATTGCAGGAACAGAAAACCGAGGATGGTCAGCATCTGGCCTGCCTGCAATACGGGCTGGGCCACGGCATCGCCCATCAGCCCGCCCATGGGCTCGCTTTCGGCTGTTACCATGCTGACCAACTCGCCTTGGCTTGTGCGTTCGAAATAGGGCTGGGGAAAGCGCAGCACGCGGGCGATCAGGGTATAGCGAAAGCGGCGCAGAAGGCGTTCGGCGAGCACCCCCTTCATCGTGTTTATTCGCATTTTCATCAAGCCGTGGGCCATCACCGACAGAAGGAATATGGCGCACAGCAGCATCAGGTAATTGATCTGGCTGAAATCAATGCCGAAGGCGGTGATGGTCGCGGACCCTGACCCGATAGCGTCGTTTATGATCCGCTTGGGCAGTTCCAGCGTCAGATAAAGCAGCGGGAACAGTGACAGCGTGACCACCAATAAAATCAGCTGGTCGCGCTTTGAATACTTCCAGATGAAGGCGAAAAGTGAACTTTCGATGGTGGGTGCCCCGGTCTCGTTTCGGGCCGTCCGCCCGCGTATACCCTAACCGTGCTGATCGCGGGAAATCAATGCCTTGTCCGGCGATGCTGAAGCTTTGCCTTCAGGTGGATTGCCCCCGGCGGATTGCCATCTTAGGATGCGGTCAGAATAACCCTCGAAGGACCGTCCTTGACCGATCCTGTTGTCTTTGCGCTTGTGTTGCTTTTCCTGTTGCAGGCCAAGCACTTGTTTGCGGACTTTTACATGCAGACGACGCGCATGCTGCGCGACCGTGGGGTGTATCTGCACATGGGCCGGTTGCAACATGCCGGGCTGCATGCCATCGGATCGATCGTGGCGATGCTGCTGGTCGGTGTGCCGATCGGGCTTGCGCTGGTGGTTGCGATTATCGAATGGGTTGTGCATTTCCACATCGACTGGGCCAAGGGGCGCTGGTCGGATCACACGGGGCACGGTCCGGACAAGGCCGGATACTGGCGCGCCTTCGGATTTGATCAGGCGCTGCACCAGTGGACATACCTTGTCATGGTCTGGGCCATTCTGGACCGGATGACGTGGCCGATCATTGTAAGTTAACGCGCTGCGACCTGAGCGCCTGCGCGTCGTGCTGCACGTTGCAGGGGGGCTGTCTGCCCCCCGTCGCCTTTCAGGCGTCTCCCCCCGAGGATTTTTCAAATCAGAGAATGAAGGACGCACGCCCCCAACTTCTCTGATTGAAAAAAATCCCCCCCGGAGGGTCGACTTGCCTGCTTTTCCGGCCACCCGCCATTGACAGCGCGGGTCTGCGCTGGCCTTGATACGCGCGACAAAAAAGGGAGACCGGACCATGATGAAAACCCGCGCCGCCGTTGCACTGGAAGCAGGAAAGCCACTTGAAATCATGGAGGTGAACCTCGATGGCCCCCGCAAGGGCGAGGTGCTGGTCGAAATCAAGGCGACAGGCCTGTGCCATACGGATGAATTCACCCGCTCTGGCGACGATCCCGAAGGGATTTTTCCCTGCATCCTCGGCCACGAGGGTGCCGGCATTGTGCTTGAGGTCGGCGAGGGCGTGACCACCCTTGAACCGGGCGATCACGTGATCCCGCTTTATACGCCGGAATGCCGGGAATGCGAGTATTGCCTGTCAGGCAAGACCAACCTTTGCCAGAAGATCCGCATCACTCAAGGGCGCGGCCAGTTGCCGGACGGAACGACGCGCTTTTCGATGTTGGATGGGACGCCGATCCACCACTACATGGGCTGTTCGACCTTCGCCAACCACACGGTTGTCCCCGAAATTGCGCTGGCCAAGGTGCGCAAGGACGCGCCGTTCGACAAGATCTGCTATATCGGCTGCGGCGTCACCACCGGCATCGGGGCTGTGATCAACACTGCCAAGGTCGAGATCGGGGCCCGTTGCGTGGTTTTTGGCCTTGGCGGCATCGGTCTGAACGTCATCCAGGGCCTGCGTCTGGCCGGTGCGGACCAGATCGTCGGTGTCGATCTGAACGACGACAAAGAAGCGACGGGCCGGTATTTCGGCATGACCGATTTTGTGAACCCAACCAAGGTGGACGGCGACCTGGTGGCGCATCTGGTCGAACTGACCAAGGGCGGGGCCGATTACTCCTTTGATGCGACGGGCAACACCAAGGTTATGCGCGATGCGCTGGAATGTGCGCACAAAGGCTGGGGCGAAAGCATTATCATCGGGGTCGCGCCCGCGGGGGCCGAGATTTCAACGCGTCCCTTCCAGCTGGTTACGGGCCGGGTCTGGCGCGGGACAGCCTTTGGCGGAGCCAAGGGGCGCACCGACGTGCCCAAAATCGTGGATTGGTACATGGACGGCAAGAACGAGATCGATCCGATGA
>CAYGPT010000078.1:0-16670 GCA_964351755.1 uncultured Rhodobacterales bacterium
CGGGGCGGCCCCCCACTTCCTCTAATTAAAAAACCGCGGGGGGGGCGCCGGGGGGGGGGGGGCCCCCCCCCCCAAAAAACCCTTAGTCGCCCTGCGCCTCGGCCCGACTCTTGCCCGATACGTCAAGCGCAAGCGTCGCCGCCATGAAGGCGTCCAGATCACCGTCCAGCACACCCTTGGTGTCGGACGTCTCGTAATTCGTGCGTAGGTCCTTGACCATCTGGTAGGGCTGCAGAACATAAGACCGGATCTGGTTGCCCCAGCCCGCGTCGCCCTTGTTCTCGTGCATCTCGTTCACCAGCGCGTTGCGCTTGTCGAGTTCCAGTTGATAGAGCCGCGACTTCAGCGCCTTCATCGCAATATCGCGGTTCTGGTGCTGGGACTTTTCCGAACTGGTCACGACAATGCCGGTCGGCGCGTGGGTGATGCGCACCGCCGAATCCGTGGTGTTCACGTGCTGACCACCCGCGCCGGAGGACCGGTAGGTGTCGATGCGGATATCCGCAGGGTTCACTTCGATCTCGATATTGTCGTCCACCACGGGATAGACCCCGACCGAAGTGAAAGACGTGTGCCGCTTGGCCGCTGAGTCGAATGGGCTGATGCGCACAAGGCGATGCACGCCGCTTTCTGACTTCAGCCAGCCATAGGCGTTCAAGCCGCTGATCTTGTAGGTGGCGGACTTGATCCCGGCCTCTTCGCCTGCACTTTCGGCCTGCAATTCGACCTTGTAACCCTTCTTTTCCGCCCAGCGGACGTACATGCGGGCCAGCATCGACGCCCAGTCGCAAGACTCCGTCCCCCCCGCGCCCGAGTTGATCTCGAGGAAGGTGTCGTTGCCGTCGGCCTCGCCATCCAGCAGGGCCTCAAGCTCTTTCTGGGCGGCAAGCTTGGCAAGGGATTTAAGCGCGGCTTCGGCCTCGGCCACCACTTCGGCGTCATCCTCCATCTCGCCCATCTCGATGAGTTCGATATTGTCGGCCATGTCCCGGGAAATCCGGGCATGCACCTCAAGTGCGTCCACCAGCATCTGACGGTCGCGCATCAGTTTTTGCGCGGCTTCAGGATCGTCCCACAGCTTCGGGTCCTCGACCCGGGCATTGAATTCTTCCAGCCGGTGCTGGGCAGTGTCGATATCCAGGCGCTGCGCCAGCAGGTCCACCGACTTTTCAATCTCGGCCACAATGTTCTGAATTTCCGCGCGCATGTCTCAACTTTCCTGTGCAGGGCTGTGAGATAGCCCAAGCCTTGCGGCGCTACAAGCATCGTTCATCTCGTAGAATAAACTCCGGGGCAGCGCGGCACGCGCGAGGGGCCGGGCCCCTCCATCGTTGCGATCAGGTGCTAATACAAGCCACCCGAAGTGAGGCTGCCGAAGGAGGCCTTGGGCCCCACGATCGCCTTGCGCCCGGTCGATGTGGTGACCTGCCGCGCAGCGGCCGCGCCGACCTCTTCGAACAGGGGCAGATCGCCGCCCATCGCAAAACCGCCGTCAAAGGCGATGCCAAAGGTTGGATCAACACCGTCGCGGAAATACTCGGACACGACATTTGGGCCACTGGCCGAGTCGCTCAGGCGTGCGCCGGTAAAGCGGTCGATCTTCAGGAAGTAACCGCCCGGGGGCACTTCAAACGGCCCGCCTCCGAATTTCTTGATCGCCTCGCTCATGAATTCCTGAAACACAGGGCCACACATGCTGGACCCATAGGCACTGCGCCCAAGGCTGCGTGGCTGGTCAAAGCCGATATAGCACCCGGCCACGATATTGTTTGAAAAGCCGATGAACCACACGTCCTTCGCGTCATTTGTGGTACCCGTCTTGCCCGCGATAGGCACCGGCAAATTGATCGCGCCAGCAGCAGTGCCGCGTTTTACCACGCCTTCCATCATCGAGGTCAGCTGATAGGCGGTGATCGGATCCATGACCCGCTCGCGGTTGGACACGACCCGCGGGGCAAATCCGGGATCGAGGCTGGCAAGCTGCGTGCACTCGCGGCACGACCGTTCGTCATGGCGATAGACGGTGCGCCCGAACCGGTCCTGCACACGGTCGACCAGCGTCGGCTGGACCCGCTCGCCCCCGTTGGCGAACATCGCATAGGCCGACACCATGCGGTACAGCGTGGTTTCCTCGGACCCCAGCGAGTTGGCAAGGAAAGGGCCCATGCGGTCATAGACGCCAAAACGCTCGGCGTAACTGGCCACGACCTCCATGCCGACTTCTTCGGCCAGACGGATGGTCATGAGGTTCCGTGATTGTTCGATGCCCGTCCGCAACGGCGTCGGCCCATAGAACTTGTTTGAAGAGTTTCGTGGACGCCACAGGCCCTGGGGGGTGTTGATCTCGATCGGGGCGTCGACCACGATCGTCGCGGGCGTATAGCCGCTGTCGAGTGCGGCGGCATAGACAAAGGGTTTGAAGCTTGAGCCCGGTTGGCGTTTGGCTTGTGTCGCCCGGTTGAACACCGAATGCTGATAGCTGAACCCGCCCTGCATCGCGATCACACGGCCCGTGTTGACGTCCATGGCGACAAAGCCACCCTGTGCCTCCGGCACCTGACGCAGAGACCAGCGAATGAAGGACCCGTCACTGTCTGCCGTCATGGCGCGCACATGCACCACGTCGCCGACTTCGAAATTGCTGGCAAAGTCGCCCTTGAGCCACTTGATGTCCTCGCGCGGAACAACCGGTTCAGGCTCGCCCTCGCTCCAGCCTTCAATGCCGACGCGCAGGTCCTGATCGCTGATCTCGAGCACCACCGCAGGGCGCCAGATCCCGTCGAGGTCCACGTCACGAGCAAGCGGCATTTCGGCCATGACGGCGGCCCAGTTGTCCAGCTGATCGGCCTCGATCTTCTTGCCGGTACCGCGCCAAGTGCCCCGGTTGCGGTCGTAGATTTCCAGCTGCTTGCGCAGCGCGCGCGCGGCGATGGGTTGCATCTCCGCGTCGATGGTGGCCCGGACGGTGTAGCCGCCGGTGAAAAACTCGCCCTCTCCGAAATCCTCGGAGAGTTGGCGGCGGATTTCATCCGTGAAGTAGTCGCGCGGTGGCAGTTCGGATTTGAAGCTCGCGAAATCGCCGTTCTGAACCGATCGCAAAGGCATGGCCTTTTCTGCCTCATAGGTCGCCTGATCCAGATATCCGTTTTCGCGCATCTCTTTCAGCACGAAGTTGCGCCGCGCCAGCAGACGGTCCGCACGCCGGACCGGGTGGTAGTCCGACGGGGCCTTGGGCAACGACGCAAGGAACGCCGCTTCGTGCGGGGCCAGTTCGCTGAGGTTCTTGTTGAAATAGGTCTGGGAGGCGGCCGCCACACCATAGGAGTTCTGGCCGAGGAAAATCTCGTTGAGGTACAACTCGAGGATCTTTTCCTTGCTCAGCGCGCCCTCGACCCGGGCGGCGAGGATGATTTCCTTGATCTTGCGCTCGGCCTGTCGGTCGCCGGAGAGAAGAAAGTTCTTCATCACCTGCTGCGTGATGGTCGAGGCCCCGCGCACGTCACGGCCCCGCGTGCGCACCGCGTCATAGGCCGCCGCCCCTATGCCGCGCAGGTCATAGCCTTCATGGGTGTAGAAATTCTTGTCCTCGGCACTGATGAACGCCTGTTTCACCATGTCGGGAATCGTGTCGGCGGGTGCGAAAAGACGGCGTTCCTCGGCGAATTCGTCAATGATCTGCCCTTCGCCGGAGTATATGCGGCTGATTGTGGCGGGCTGGTACTGGGCCAGGCTTTCGTGGCTGGGCAGGTCGCGCCCGTACATCCAGAACACGGCCCCAACGGACAGTGCCACCATCGCCAGCCCCATCGTGACCGTCGTGAAAATCCCGCCGAAGAAGGACAAAATGAACCGTAGCATGACCGCTCGCACCTGTTTCAGAAAGGTTGCTTTGATCCATACGTATACGCGAGGCATGGCGCAGGGTCAAAAGCCAACTGGGGCGACATATCGCCGATGTGATCAGCGCCTGCCTATTGGCGGACCAGCGGCTGCATGGCCAGATCGGCGTCGCGCCACGCAAGGATACCGTTTGCGAGGGCTTCGACCATGACCGCGCGCCAGATGGGGTCGCGCAAGTTGGCAAGATCGCGATCGTCCGACAGGAACCCGACCTCGATCAGCACCGACGGGATATCCGCACTTTTTAGCACGGAAAACGACGCCTCGCGGCGCGGGCGCTTGTTCATCGGACCACCTGCCGTGCTCATCGCGTCAATCAGCGATGTGGCAAGCGTATGCGTGCGCGGCATGGTTTCGACGCGCGCAAGGTCCATCAGGACAGACGCGACCTGATCGTCCGTCCCCGACAGGTCCACACCCGCGATGATGTCCGAGCGTTCATGCTGTGCGGCCAGTTGGGCCGATGCGGCATCGGAGGCCTCGTCCGACAGGGTATAGACCGTGGCCCCCCGCGCCTGCCCCTCGCTCAGCGAATCCGCATGCAACGACACGAAGGCATCCGCACCGACCTGATGCGCCAGGGCAACCCGGCCTGTCAGCGACACGAACACATCGCGATCGCGGGTCAGCACGACCTCGACCTCGCCCGCACGACGCAGCGCATCGCGCAAGGCAAGGCCGATACCCAGCATCAGGTCCTTTTCCGTGGTTATGTCGCGCACCGCACCGGGATCGACGCCGCCATGGCCGGGGTCGATCACCACGACGAAAGTGCCGTCATCCGGTGCGACAGGCGGAGCTGCGGCCTGCACACCCCAAGACGGGTCAACAGGCGCGCCTGCGCGGGCGGCGAAGTCCGCCGCATTCACGGCGTCAAGCTTGATGCTGAGGGTCGCGGCCCCTGTCACCGTGTCCACCGGCATCCCGATCTCGACCGGCAACATCGGCCCCGACAGGTCCGCCACCAGCCGCGACCAACCCGGTTTGAACGTGCCGAACCGAATGCCGGACAGCGATTCAGACTCTCCCAGCAGCGCCTCTGCCGTGACCCCTGCAAAGTCCACCTCGCGGAAATCGGCGACGAGCCGGGCGGGATCGTTCAGCACGAACACCCGGAATGGCACGCCCTGGCTGAGCGCAAGGCTCAGCGTCGTGCCCCCCATCCAGCTTTCACTGACGCCGCTGCGCGCCATATCCACGCGCGCCAGACCCGAAAGGTCCTGTGCGCTGGCCACACAGGCCATCACCCAGATCAAAACGCTTGTGAAAACTGCCCGCATTGTTGGTCGCCTGCTTTTTTCGGCACCTTACGGCATGATCACCGCTGCGGGAATCCCTCACGTCACCTTTGAGCCATGAAATCACTCAGCCGTGACAGCCCTTCGGCAATGTCGGCGGTGCTGCGGGCATAGGAAAAGCGCAACGTGGTGTGCCCGCGCGCCGGATCGAAATCCAGGCCCGGTGTGACGGCGACCCCGGCCTTGCCCAGAATTTCGGCCGCAAAGCTGCGGGAATCATCCGTCAGACCGGACACATCCGCATAAACGTAAAATGCGCCGTCCGGCGGCGCGATACGGTTGAACCCGGCCTTTGGCAGCCCGTTCAGCATCAGCGCGCGGTTGGCGCGGTAAATATCCATGTTGCCCTGCAATTCGTCATGGGCATCCATCGCCGCAAGAGCCGCGACCTGGCTGGCATGGGGCGCGCAGATGAACATGTTCTGCGCGATCCGCTCGACCACACGCACGTGATCCTCCGGCACCACCATCCAGCCCACACGCCATCCGGTCATCGAAAAGTACTTGGAAAACGAGTTGATCACATAAACATCGTCACTGATCTCAAGCGCACTGACGGCTTTGGCCTCGTATTCGATGCCGTGATAGATTTCATCGCTGATGAAACTGGCCCCTGCCCCTTGGGTCGCCTCGATCAGCGCGCCCATGGCCGCGCGATCCAGCATGGTCCCGGTTGGATTGGCGGGCGAGGCCACAAGCAATCCGGCCAGATCAAGGCCCGCGATATCGGCTGGCACTGGTTGCAGGCGGTTCTGATCATCGGTCGGCAGATCGACCGCCTGAAATCCCAGTGCGCGCAGGATCTGGCGATAGCTGGGATATCCCGGAGCGCCGATCCCGACCCGATCGCCACTGTCAAACAGCGCGTTGAAGGCAAGGATGAAGCCCCCCGACGCACCCGAGGTCACGATCACTCGGTCCGGGTTCAGATCAATCCCGTACCAGTCGCCGTAAAGCCGCGCGATGCGAGCGCGTAAGGAAGGCAACCCCAGCGCGACGGTGTAACCCAAGGGGCCGTCCGCCATCGCGGCGTTCAGTGCGCGGATTGCCGCCTGCGGCGCGCCCGTGCCGGGCTGGCCGACTTCCATGTGGATAATATGGCGCCCGGCGGCTTCTGCGGCGCGCGCGGCCTCCATCACGTCCATCACGATAAAGGGATCGACGTCGCTGCGTCTTGAGGTTCGCATCGGCTCTCCTATGATCGGCTCATGACCTTTCATACCTGTGCGCGCCTCGCGTCAATCCTGATCCTGTCCTTTGTGATTGCGCTGCCCGCGCGGGCCGTGTCGCTGCTGCGCGATGCGGACATGGAATATGCGCTGGCACAGGTGGCTGCGCCGGTGCTGACGGCGGCGGGCCTGAGTGCGTCGCGCACCAAGATCCTGGTGGTCGATGACGGTGCGCTCAACGCGTTCGTCGTGGGCAATGACGCGATCTATATCCACTCCGGGCTGATCGGGCGCATGGAGAACGCAGCGATGCTGCAGGCGGTGATCGCGCATGAGGCGGCGCATATCGCCAACGGACACATCACCCGACGCATGACCAACATGGGCAACGCGCGCACCGCTGCCGGGCTGGGCGTGGCGCTGGCGGTTATCGCGGCAGCCGCTGGGGGCGGCGAAGCGGCGGGCGCGATTGCAGTGGGCAGCCAGAGCGCGGCCTTGCGCGCCTTTCTGTCCCACACACGGGCCGAGGAAAGCTCGGCCGACCAGTCCGGCGCGCGGTATTTGCGCAGCGCAGGCATCCCGCTGTCGGGCATGCTTGAGGTGTTCCGCCTGTTCCGGGGTCAGGAAACGCTGTCAGCCGCCCGGCAAGACCCTTACGTGCGCTCACACCCGCTCAGCCGGGACCGGCTGCGCACCATCGAAGGATACGCGGCGGCATATGGGGACGCGCGCAGTGCCGACTCAGCGACGTGGGACTACTGGTTTGCTCGCGCCAAGGGCAAGTTGACCGCCTATCAGCGCCGGCCAAGCTGGACACTGAACCGGTTGGGCGAGGCGGGATACCGCGATGTGGCGCTGATGCGCGAGGCGATGGCCCGCCACCGCAATTCGCAGACCCGGCAGGCGCTGTCCGCCATCGACCAGGCTATCGCACTGCGCCCGCAGGACCCGTTCTATTACGACCTCAAGGGCCAGATCCTGATGGAGACGCGCCAGTTCGCCGCCGCCGCCAATGCAAGTGCGCGCGCCGTGCAACTGCGCCCGCGCGACGGGCTGCTGCAGGCCGGCTACGGGCGCGCCCTGCTGGCCAGCGGCAATGTGCGCGCCGCCCTGCCCGCGCTGGAGCGGGCACGGGAGATCGACTTTCGCGACGGCTCGATGCTGCGCGATCTGTCCGTGGCCTATGCCAAGACAGGCCAGACCGGCATGGCGGCCCTGATCACCGCCGAACGCTACGCCCTGCGCGGCAGCCTTGAAGACGCTGGAATTCACGCCAAACGCGCCACTGGCCTGCTGCCAGAGGGCTCCGGCCCTTGGCAACGGGCGCATGATGTGCTCCTTGCATCCGAACGCGCAGAAAAAGCCAAGAAACGGAGATAACCCCCATGTTTCGCACTCTCGCTGCAACAACCGCATTGGTCCTTGCCTTTGTCCTGCCCGCCCATGCCCTTGATCTGGGCGCCATGACGGACGAGGAACGTGCCATTTTCCGCGAGGAAGTGCGCGCCTACCTGATGGACAATCCACAGGTGATCATGGAAGCGGTCGCGGTGCTGGAAGAACGCGAACAGGCCGCACAGGCTGAGGCCGACCTGAACCTGGTCACCGACAATGCGGACGAGATTTTCGAGGACGGCTACAGCTTCGTCGGCGGCAACCCGGATGGGGACATCACGTTGGTCGAGTTTCTTGATTATCGCTGCGGCTATTGCAAACGCGCCCACGACGAAGTGGCCAAACTGCTGGAAACCGACGGCAATATCCGCCTTGTGGTCAAGGAGTTCCCGATCCTGGGTGAACAATCCCTGCTCGCCTCGCGCTTTGCCGTGGCGACCAAGCAATTGGCAGGGGCCGAAGCCTATCACAGCCTGCACGACGCGCTGATGACCCTGAACGGTGACATCAGCCTGCGCAGCCTGAAACAGATCGCCAACACGTTCGGTTTCGATGCCGATGCGATCGAGGCGCGGATGGACAGCGCGGAAGTGACCGAGGAAATCCGCCGCACCCGTGCGCTGGCCCAACGCCTTCAGATCACAGGCACGCCCACATTCGTGCTGCAGGACGAGTTGCTGCGGGGCTACCTGCCCTATGACCAGATGCAGGCACTGGTGGACGAAAAACGCGGCTGAGGGAGTTTCGCGGTTTCGCCGCGCTGGCGCTGCGGCGACCGGATGGGGGGCTCTGCCCCCCGGCCTTCGGCCTCCCCCCGAGGTATTTTCGACCCAAAGAAAAAGACAAGCGCCGCGTCGCCCTCAGCGCGTTTGGTACACCTCACGTCCGTGGACATGGTAGTGTGCGAGGGCCGTATTCCAGTTGGGTACCTCGTCCGCCTCGAACCCGTGTACGCGGCCTGTGGCGATCCTTGAAAACCGGCGCATTGCGCGAGCATGTCGGGTCGAGCGCAAATAGGCCAGCATGTCGGCGCGTGTCTCCCATGCGCTCAGGGTGTGGTGCACGCCGTTGATGTGTTTCTGGGTGGCCATGATGTTGCCGGGTGCGCCTTGCGCGTCGATCATCGAGGGGATGGCATAGCGCCAGAACAGGGGCGCGTACCACGCGCGGTTCAGCCTGAGACCCGTGACCGAGACATACATCACTCGGCCGCCTGCACCTCGTCTGCGGCCGCCGAGTCGAGTTCGGCGGCCTTCTTTTCCACCTGTTCGACGATGTGTTCGATCATCTGATCGTTGTTCAACTTGTGGCTTTGCTTACCCGCGAGGTACACCATGCCGTGCCCGGCCCCACCACCGGTGAATCCGACATCCGTCATCAGCGCCTCGCCGGGTCCGTTGACAACACAGCCGATGATCGACAGCGACATGGGCGTCTTGATATGGGCAAGCCGCTCTTCGAGTGCTTCAACCGTCTTGATGACGTTGAACCCTTGGCGCGCGCAACTGGGGCAAGAGATGATGTTGACGCCGCGATGGCGCAACCCGAGAGATTTGAGGATTTCGTAGCCGACCTTGACCTCTTCCACCGGATCGGCGGAAAGGCTCACACGGATCGTGTCGCCGATCCCCATCCAGAGCAGTTGCCCGAGGCCGATGGCGGACTTGATCGTGCCGGAGGTCAGCCCACCCGCCTCGGTGATACCGAGATGAATGGGGGCGTCCGTCGCATCGGCCAGTTGCTGATAGGCTGCGGCGGCCATGAACACGTCGGACGCCTTGCAGCTGATCTTGAATTCGTGAAAATCATTGTCCTGCAGGATCTTGATGTGGTCGAGTCCGGATTCGACCATCGCATCCGGGGTCGGCTCGCCATATTTGTCGAGCAGGTGTTTTTCGAGGGATCCCGCGTTCACACCGATACGGATCGAACAGTTATGATCGCGGGCGGCCTTGATGACTTCCTTGACCCGTTTTTCATCACCGATGTTGCCCGGATTGATGCGCAGACAAGCCGCACCTGCCTCTGCCGCCTCGATCCCGCGTTTGTAGTGAAAATGGATGTCGGCGACGATCGGCACCGGGCTTTCGCGCACGATTTCCTTGAGTGCACGCGACGACCCTTCGTCGGGGACCGATACTCGCACGATATCCGCGCCCGCCTCTGCCGCGGCCTGAACCTGTTCAATCGTCGCCTTGGCATCCGTGGTCAGCGTGTTGGTCATCGTCTGGACGGTGATCGGGGCATCGCCCCCCACCGGCACGTTGCCCACCATGATCTGACGGCTTTTGCGCCGATAGATGTTGCGCCATGGGCGGATGTGGTTCAGCGACATGTCAGCGGCCTTTGGAACAGGGGCGGTTGTCAGCAAAGATAGACAGTGACGCGGGGTGTCGCAATGCCCCGCTTGCGCAAACGCCAGGCTTATTCGGAGGGTTGGGTGACGGCTGCGGCCCTGGCCTCGGCGTACCGCACAAGGCCCTCGTCCGTTGTCACATCGACGGGCAGATAGGTCTCTTGCAAGCCCGCGATTTCAAGCGGCAGGTTCGAGGTCACTGCCCCCGTAGGACCGACCGGACCATAAAACTTGTCATTCATTGCGAAATAGATCGCACCACTTTCACCGGTGCGCAATGTGGGCGCTTCTTCGGTCAGGGGCGCTTCCCACGTATCGCCAGCTTGCATCGTGGCTTCGTAGATCACGGTGCCGTCGGCGGCGCGCACGCGCACCCAGGACGGGCGCACGGCGACCATCGTCAAAGCAGAGACTGGTGTTTCAACGACCTGCGGCACAGTCGTGGTGGCGAACGGGTCAGTGTCGGTGTTGAAACCACCCGCAATTTGCTCCAAGCCGGAGTCGGGCTCGGCAAATGCGCCAAGTTCACGCGGGTTGAGCGTTGCAATGGGTGCATCGCGCGCCACCAGAACGGGTACATCCAGTGCTTGCGGGCGGTACAGACGATCCAGAGCATCCGCGCGCGGCGTGTCGATATCCGGACCCAGCACAGTTTCGACCGGGGCGGCCCCGTTCAGCGGATCAAGATCCGACAAGACGACAGGCGTCTGGTCCACTGGTGCGACCTGCACCCGCTGGACTTCCTGCAGAACAGCGTAACCGCCAAAGCCCAAGCCACCAATCAGCGCCAGCAATACAAGGGTGGAACCGATGGCACGCGGCTCGATGCGCGACCACATCGCTTCGCCCGCCGGAATGAACGGCGTTGCAGGGGCGGAAAAGATGTCGCCGGCAGGGCGACGGGCCAGACGCTCTTCACGCGAGGATTTCTTGTTGATCACCGAGGCTTCAGCAGACATGCCGTGGGCGACGGAAAACCCGCTTTCAGCACAAAAGGTCGCAAAGGCGCGGTCGGGATCCATGTTCAGGTAGCGGGCGTAGGAGCGTACGTAGCCTGCGATGAAACCGGGCGTGTCAAAGGCGTCCGGGTCGCACCCTTCGATGGCGGCGATGTAACTTGCCTTGATCCGCAGTTCGCGCTGCACGTCCAGAAGGGATTTGCCGAGGGTGGCGCGTTCCCCGCGCATGATGTCCCCAAGACGCAGATCGTAGTCGTCAAAGCCTTTCGGCTCCGCGACCTCTTTGTTCTCAGTGGTGACGGATTTCCGCCCAATCATGCCGATGCCCCATCGTCTCAACGTGTTAACGAACCTGTCCCACTCGATTCGTCTCACGGCTGTTGTTAATCAGACGGTAACACATGGCAACGCCAATTGCGAACTTTAGTAAACTATCCTGCGTCCTCGGCGCGATTTAGCGCACAATGCGACCACAATTTGTCCATCGCGTTGACGAGGGCGTCGATCTGTTTCGGCCCATGCACGGGCGACGGGGTAAAGCGCAGCCGTTCGGTGCCGCGCGGCACGGTGGGGAAGTTGATCGGCTGAACGTAGATGCCGTGATCTTCCAGCAGCATATCGCTGAGCATTTTGGTGTGCACAGGGTTGCCGACCATCACCGGCACGATGTGACTGCCATGGTCGATGATCGGCAGGCCCATACCCTTGAGACGCAGCTTCAACGCCTTTGCTTGCGCCTGATGGTCAGCGCGCAGATTTTCAGCCGATTTCAAGAACTTGACAGAGGCAGCTGCACCTGCAGCGACTGCGGGTGGCAGGGATGTCGTAAAGATGAAGCCCGGCGCGTAGGACCTTATGGCGTCACACATTTTTGCGGATGCCGCGATATAGCCGCCCATCACCCCGTAGGCTTTGGCCAGGGTGCCGTTGATGATGTCGATCCGTTCCATCAATCCGTCGCGTTCGGCCACACCGCCGCCGCGGGGCCCATACATGCCCACGGCGTGCACTTCGTCGATATAGGTCAGCGCGCCGAATGCGTCGGCCAGATCGCAGATATCGGCAATGGGGCCGAAATCACCATCCATGGAATAGATCGATTCAAATGCGATCAGTTTGGGTGCTTCGGGGTCGTCCGCCGCGATCAGTTCGCGCAGGTGTTCCACGTCATTGTGACGGAAAACGCGCTTGGCCCCGCCATTGCGGCGCACCCCTTCGATCATCGAGGCATGGTTCAGCGCATCAGAATAAATAATGAGGCCCGGGAACAGCTTGGGCAGCGTACTTAATGTGGCATCGTTGGCGATGTAGGCGCTGGTGAACAGCAGCGCCGCCTCTTTGTGGTGGAGGTCCGCCAGTTCGGCCTCGAGCCGCTTGTGATAGACGGTGGTGCCAGAAATGTTGCGCGTCCCGCCCGAGCCTGCACCCGTGGCATCAATTGCCTCGTGCATGGCGGACAGTACAACCGGGTTCTGGCCCATGCCGAGATAGTCGTTGCCGCACCACACCGTGATCGGGGCCTTGCTGCCATCGGGCCGCGTCCAGGTCGCATTGGGGAACTGCCCCTTGCGACGTTCGATGTCGATAAAGGTGCGATACCGCCCTTCGTCATGCAGACGTTGAAGGGCATCATCCAATTTGGCTGTGTAATCCACAGAAAGGCTCCATCTTGGTCTCGGGTCGCACCACCCTTGGGGGTACAAACGGGTTTTAGAACGAATATAGACTGCACGGCCCGGCTTCAATGCTAATCCAATGCGCGTCATGTCGCAGGTCAGCTATTCCAGACCTTTCATGACCACAGGAAACGGCGCGCACCTTGATGCAGATCAAGCCACCTATGGACACCGCACCGCGCGCGGCTACTGTGCCAGCACAAGCATTCTACAGGAGCCGCCATGACCCTCGACGCCGTCCTTGCCCGCATTGATGCCGACCTTCCACAGGCGACCGACCGCCTGCTGGACCTGCTGCGCATCCCGTCGATCTCGACCGACCCGGCTTACAAGGCCGATTGCGACACCGCCGCCGACTGGCTGGTAGCGGATTTGCAAAGCCTTGGGGTGAGCGCAGAAAAGCGCCCCACGCCGGGCCACCCCATGGTCGTGGGCCATGTCGATGGCGACGGCCCACACTTGCTGTTTTACGGCCACTATGACGTTCAACCCGTTGATCCGCTGGACCTGTGGGATCGCGACCCGTTCGATCCGGCCATAGAAGACACGAAGGCAGGCAAGGTGATCCGCGGACGCGGTTCAAGCGATGACAAGGGCCAGCTTATGACCTTTGTCGAGGCATGCCGCGCATGGAAGGCCGAGAACGGCACTCTGCCCTGCCGCATCACCTTTTTCTTCGAAGGCGAAGAGGAATCCGGCTCCCCCTCACTCGTGCCCTTCATGCAGGAGAACGCCGAGGAACTGAAATCCGACCTCGCGCTGATCTGCGACACCGGCCTGTTCGAATCCCGTGTGCCTGCCATCGTGACCATGCTGCGCGGCTTGCTGGGCGAGGAAATCACGATCAAGGCCGCTGACAAAGACCTGCATTCGGGCATGTTCGGTGGTATCGCGATGAACCCGATCCGGGTTTTGACACGCATCCTTGCGGGCCTGCACGACGACTCGGGCCGGGTCACGGTGCCCGGTTTCTACGACGGCGTGCCAGAACTGCCCGACTCGATCCGCCAGCAATGGCAAGGCCTTGCCTTTGACCATGCAAAATTCCTCGGCGATGTCGACCTGTCCGTTCCCGCAGGCGAAGTCGATCGCACCCCGATCGAAATGATCTGGTCACGCCCCACGGCAGATGTGAACGGCATCTGGGGTGGCTACACCGGCGCGGGGTTCAAGACCGTGCTTCCCAGCGAGGCCCATGCCAAAGTGTCCTTTCGCCTTGTCGGCGATCAGGACCCCCACGCCATCCGCGAAGCGTTCCGCAAGATGGTGCAGGACGCGCTGCCGGATGACTGCACGGTCAGCTTCAAGAGCCACGGCGCAGGCTCGGCCTCGATCACCGAAACCACCCTGCCCGCGTTCGAGCAGGCGCGCGCCGCCCTCAGCGATGAATGGGGTGTTCCGGCGGCCTATGTGGGCTGCGGCGGGTCCATCCCTATCGCGGGCTATTTCCAGAACATCCTCGGCACGACGCCTATGCTTGTGGGGTTCGGCAAGGATGACGACCAGATCCACTCGCCCAACGAAAAATACGACATGGAGAGTTTTCACAAGGGCATCCGCAGCTGGGCCCGAATCCTGGCGGCACTGACGTGACGCAACGCGATCCTCGGTCCTTGAAAACCCTGCGAAGGCTCCGCCGTTTCGCGCCCGAACCCCCTCTGCTCTGGCTCAAGCGGTTTCTTTGGGTCAAAAATACTTCGGGGGGTTTGTAGGGCTGACCCCCAACCTTGAAGCAGGACATCATCCCCATGCCGCAGTTCACCACATCCGACAACACCACGATCGCCTATGACCAGCACGGCAGCGGCACGCCCGTCCTGCTGCTGCACGGCTTTCCGCAGACCCGCGCGATGTGGCACGCCATTGCGCCCGCGCTTGCCAAAGACTTTACCGTAATCACATCCGACCTGCGCGGCTACGGCGCCAGCAGCAAACCGGGTGCGATGGAGGAGATGAGCTTTCGCGCCATGGCAGCCGATCAGGTCGCGCTGATGCACCACCTCGGATTCGACCGGTTCCACCTTGTGGGACACGACCGGGGCGGGCGCACCGCACATCGGCTGGCGCTGGACCACGGCGATGCCGTGGCCTCGCTGACATTGATGGACATCGTTCCGACGCATCTGCTGCTCAGCGACCTTACAAAAGAGGTGGCGCGCGCCTATTACCACTGGCTGTTCCTCGCCCAGCCCGAACCGTTGCCGGAAACCATGATCGGACACGATCCTGACGCCTTTTTCCAGTCCTGCCTTGCGGGTTGGGGCGGCGGGATGGACGGGTTCGACGCCGGGGCGCTCGCCGCCTATCGCGCCGCGTGGCGCGAGGCGGACACGATCCGCTGTATGTGCAACGACTACCGCGCGGCCATCGACGTGGATTTTGCGCTGGATGCGCAGGACCTCAGCCGCAAGATCGACGTTCCTGCGCTGGTCCTATACGGCGCGGACGGAGTCATGGGGCGGAATTACGATGTGCCGGGCACATGGGCCGACCACCTCAGCGACATGCTCAGCGTCGCTTTGCCGGGGGGACACTTCTTTCCAGATACGCACCCGCATGATACAGAGAAAGCCCTTCGAAACTTTTTCTCAACCCTCTGAATTTGAACCAAAAGCGCCTTCAAAAAGGTCCATACTTCCAATTCCCGTCCAAGATCAGTGCGATTGAATCACCTCACAACTGGACCAGCTGATCCAGACGACGCAATCCCAGTGGGCCAACAACAAAACCCGCCAGATCGCGGTCGTGCGACAGGGCACAGTATTTCACACCCGGCTACGCCAACTCTGGCGGGCCCTATGTCCACGCCCATGAGCTGCTGTTGGGTGATCCTTCACACAAATCACACGTCAAGAACGGTTTGATCCGCTTCGTGCCGCGCGCCGATCTCAGGATGCCGACCTGTCCAGTTGCCCGCACACAAGACAACTCAACATGCCGAACGCCATTTCCGGGGCGGCTCATTCGGCGCGCATACCTTTGACGACGTGCATTCAAGCCCGCATCACTCGACCGCTAGACCACCCCGACAAACCGCTCTGGCAGGACATATTGTGTGCCGTATTCGGGCCGATCAAAATGATAGTAGCCAGTATCGCCACGCGGCTTGAACGTGCGCTGCATCTTGCGGCGCAGGGGGCGCATGTCGAACTCATCGACCATCTCCAGCTCTGCAAAAGCCTCGAACACCGCGCGGTCCTCGCCACGTGCGGCGGCGAACCAATGGCGTCCGATGGCCGCATCCTTGATGCCCGCCTGCACCTCTGCGGTGACCTGATTGCGATGATCCATCACGCCGACATATGCGGCAAAATCGCAGAACTTCAGGTGCAGCAGATAAAGATCGTCCGGCGTAAACAGCTTGTCACTTTGCGTGAAATGCCCGCCCCGCGCGATCTTGACCGGGGACGAGATGATGCAAGGTTTGGAATAATGCGGTGCGGGGCGCACGTGGCGGCGAGGTCCGAGAATATGATCGTCAATCACCGCCTCCTCGACGTCGATACGGTGGATCACCTCAAGACCGAGCGGAGTGACGACGCGCCCCTCCGGCGCCGCTTCGAGATAGTCCAGCAATGTGCCACCTGACGCCGGATCGCGTACCACCAACTCGTCCACATCACCCACGATCACATGACGGTAATAGCGGCGCAGACCGCCGACGATATTGTTGAGCAAGCCCCAGCGCTTGATGTCGAAATTCTTGTGCGGATCGCCGGGGATTCCGATGATGTTGCAGCCCGCCGCCATCTCGGCCACCAGCGCCCCGCGGCCATGGTTCACGACATAGCAATTCTCGCGCCCGAACATCTCACCGTAGTGGCGCAGCCACGCCTTGAGAAAAAACGCATCATCACGCACCATGGTGACGGCGGCCACTGTCTGCATCGGGTAAGGTCCTGCTCACTGGTTATTTT
>CAYGPT010000079.1:0-16301 GCA_964351755.1 uncultured Rhodobacterales bacterium
AACCAACACGGACGGTCCACCGAACAAGCCACTGCCCCAGACTCCACCGGAAAAAGCCGAGACGGTCGAGAAATTGCGGCGTGAGCGCGCGCTGCTGGATGCGCAATTCAATGACCTTCAGCGGCGCGGCCTGCCTTCTGCCAAGGATAGGGCGACCAAGATCGACGCTGGCTTCGAAACTGCCATAGTGGGCGAAAAATTCGACAATGCCGCTAAATTGCTGACCGCTTTGAAGGCCTATCTTGAGGCCCAACTGAAAGACATTCCCAAGGAGACCCTGTGGGAGAAAGTTGCTGCCGGTTCGGCACAGCCTGCGCCCGACCGCCTGACATCGTCCAAGGCGATCGCAACCAAATTTCCCGGCGCGTCCGCCGCCGCCGAAACTGCGATGACGGCATTTTCGGACGTTGTGGGCGATCAGCCGATCACCCCGGAACTGATGGCGCAAGCCAAGGACGAAATCAAAACAGCCCAAGAGCGCAAGGCCACGATCGAGGCAAAGATCAAAGCGTTGGACGACCTGCCCGATGGCGAGGCAAAAACCGAGCAACTTGGAACCCTGCGCGGCGATCTGACAGCCGTCGAGGGGCGCCTGGAAAAGGCCGAAGCCTTCGACAAGGCATTGCGTGGCAAGAAGGCACTGGGTGACGCGCTGACCTTTGGACCATTGTCCAAGGACTCTGCCAAAGGCATTTCGGACGACGCCGCCAAGGCACTGATCGAAGGCTTTGCGCGCAATCCAGAACTGACGACCGCAACCGTCGATATGGTGCGTTCGGCCAAATACCCCGAAGAGATGGCCAAGGGGCTGGGCACAGTTCTGGATAAGCAGGACTCCGGGTTCGAAGCCCAGAACGGTAAGAAATTCGCAGCTGGTTCGCCGGCATCCGAGACTTACGCAAAGCAACTGGTGGAAGCATCGGGCCATGTCGGCCCGGGCTATTTCGAACGTCTTGACGACTATCTCGACTCCGGTCGCCAATTCGAACTTGATCCATTTGGCGGCATGAGCGCCGCCAATCCGACACAGCGCGCGCAGCTGCGTTCAACCAAGATCGCCGGAAGCCTGCTCGACGACGACGGAAAAATTGACCTGACCAGCGACAAAGCCAAGAACGCCGTGGGCGACATGCTGTTCAACCCGTCCGTGCTGCGCAACCCGACCCCGGCCATGACCGAACATGCCCTTAGAACAGTGGATATGCTGGGCGATCCGACAACCGGGCCGAAGGCGCAAAAGGTGCTGGATGACATGCCCGACACCCCCAGCGGGTCCGCGCCCGGCCTCGTGCGGCGTTCCCTTGGCAAGGGCCCGACCGACGCGATTTCGAAAACCGATGCACAGCAAGCCGTCGTGGCCTCCATGCTCAAACCGCTGGATCAGGGCCCGGTGGGTTCGTGCTTCTCCACCGCGCCGGCGCGGCGCTTGCGCGAAACAGACCCGATCGCAGCGATGGACTCCTACGCGCAGATCGCAGGGGAAGGGAAATACAAGCCGCCCTACGGCCCGGAAGTCCCTGCCGTTACCAACCTGCCCGCGGACGAAGACCCGATCATGCGTTCGCTGGAATATTCACTGGCCACCTCGACCGCGCGTCGGGACAAGTCCGATCGCCAAGAAACCTTCGGCGTTGCGACCGCTGGCGGATCCAAGGAAATGGCCAAGGAACTCTCCAAGATCCAGATCGCCGCGGACAAGCAACAGGGTGGGCTGAAAGGGCATGCCAAGGCCGCCAAGCACAAGCTGGAAAGCATCTTCTTGCCCAAGAAGCTGACCAAAGTGATGGCCAACGCGTTCACCTTTACCTACGACCCCACCTCGACGATTACGGATTCAAGCGACGGGTCATCGTCCACCGGGCGCTATATCCTAGTGCACAAAGCGTCGGGCAATGAAGTGCGCAGCAGGGCTGATTTCTCTGCCACGGCAGCGCTTGTTGGCATCGCGTTCATGGGTTTTGACACGCCGTCCGACGAAGCGGACGCGGTGACGGCCTATACGGCCACGGATGCGTTCGTGAACATGTTCGAATTCTCGGACTACAAACCGTGGGAACAATCCTCCGGTGGGCAAACCACTGCCGCCACACAGACCCTTTTCGGCAAAGACATGGATCAGAAGGAACTTGTTGCTGAAGGCGCATCCGGTAGTGATGTGCATGACCGGGCCGAGGGTATTCTAGGCGCGCTGATCGAAAACTTCGGCAGCTCTGACGCTGAAATGATCACGATCCGCACAGTGGGCATGCACGGCTTCAACGCGACGCCAAACGATCCATCGCTGGATGTGTTGAAAGGGGCAACCGCCCAGGAACGGCAGCAGAAACTCCAGACCGAACTTATCGACAAAGGCAACGCGCTTAAGGACAAAACCCTGACAAAGGAACAAACCGTCGCAATCTATAGCGGCAGCTTTGGTGCCATACGCAAGGATTTGAAAGACGAACCTACCTTCCTTGCTACCGCCGAACAAGCGATCAAAGACCACATGCCGACCGCCGGGTTAACGGTGGCGGGCATCAAGACAGCCGTCGACGCAGCCACCCAGCAATACGTTGCAGGCATTCCATTCAACGATCCTGCAAAGGCGGCGGAATATTTCAAGAAGGTCGCCAATGCGGATGCACAAAACGTCGCGCGCGATGAGATGGGGGCACCGGAATTCGTAATTGCAGACACCAATTGGGGCTCATCCGAGGACCATACTTTTTTCGTGATCGCCCCGGATCTGGTGACGGGCGAACCCACGCTCTACAAGAAAACAGTCCCTCCCGGAGATTTGCGTCCAACCACCGATGATTGGGCCCTCGCCGAATGGGCCTCGATTGAATAACGCTCAGAGGAGCTAGAATGTGCATGACTGACGCTATCCCACAAATTGAATTCGGTCTGGGTGACAATCTGGAACGGATCGTCATTCTGGATGAGAGCGACTCGGTAGACAGCATTCCCGCGCTGGTCTCTGCCGTGCCCGGCCTGATGAGCCCGGATTGCGCCCTGCAACTGGCCGAAGCCATCAACCACCTTGCCGTGGGGGATGGGTTCGATCTGATCAGCGACCCGGCGGCCTATCAGGCCGATTATGAGGCGCGACTTGCCGCAGAAGATCCCAACCAGCCGTGGCAGGAGGGCGTGATCCGGCTGAGCGATTTCGGACGCCCCGACTATTCCGAGATCAAGGCCCCCTTCTGGAATGGCACCGCCGTCGTCTTCTTTGCGAAGGATGACTTCACCGGACTGCCCTACCGTGTCGAAGCCGTCCTGGCGCCGAAAGCCCAAAGCCTGAGCGAGGACGATTACAAGGCGGTCGGTCTGACTGCCATCGCCACCGAACCGACGCCCTCTGCACCCAAGGCACTTTCCGAAGAAGACAAAGCTTTTCTTGAGATGATGTCCGGCGGTGTGGAGACACCCAACGAATAAGCCGTCGTCGATCCACAGCAAAACGGCTTAACGGCGCCCGACACGGGTACCCTTGGGATGGGGCTGCGCCTCAAGGAGAAAGTTTCCAATTCACCGCGGCTGTTTCACGCCTGCTGTTCCAAAAAGTCCCGCAATAGGGTCGCAAACAGGTTCGGTTTTTCCAAATGGACGGCATGTGCGCAGCCCGGAATCACGGCAAGACGCGTGTTCGCGATCGTCTGCCACAACAGTGCCGTCTGCTCCCATGCATAGGTGCGATCACAATCGCCCCACAGCACCAGTGTCTCATGGCGCAAATGCGCAAGCGCTGCTTCCCCTGACCAGTGCTGCATCGCGTCCAGACCAGCCAATATCGCCTCAAGACCTGCGCGCTCCGCGATTGTTGCGCAGGCTTGATATGCCGGCGCGTCCTGCCGACGCACAAACCACGTCGCGGAAATACGTCTGGCGGTGGCTTGTGCGCCGTCTACTCGAGCGCGCGCCTTGCTTTGCGCGATGGTCTCGAACCGGCCGGGCAGCACGCCTTTTGCGCCGGTCGCATAGAGGATCAATTTCCTGATCCTTTGCGGTGCGCTATGCGCCATTTCCTGCACGATCATCCCACCCATGGAATGACCTAACAGATCGTACCCCCGCACCCCCCGACTCTCGACTTCGGCAAGGGCCCAGTCCGCAAATCCACCGATGGTGTTGATGGGCGCAAGATGCGCGTTCGCCCCGAATCCAGGCAGGTCCAACGCAATAACGTCGCGGATGTCCGAAAACGCCGATACCTCAGCAGCCCACTGAGCGCTTCCGCCCATGAAACCGTGCACCATGACCAGCGGCGTCACTTTCGCTGACCCTGCACGATCCGGTCGAGGATCATCGCGCAGAAGAGGATCGCAAAGCCCGCGAGAATACCTTGACCGACATTGGCGTATTGGAGGGCTTCCAGCACATCCTCACCCAGACCCTTGGCGCCGATCAGGGAGGCCACAACGACCATAGCCAGGGACAGCATGATCGTCTGGTTTATGCCTGCGCGGATCGACGGGCTGGCAAGCGGAAGGTCCACCCGCGTCAGTAGATACCACTTGTTTGCCCCGAACGAGATCGCTGCCTCTCGCACGCTTTCGGGTACGCCCCGCAGCCCCAGAACAGTCAGCCGCACAACCGGAGTGCCGCCGAAAATCATTGTCGTGACAACGGCAGCAGGCTTGCCCGTTCCGAAAAAGGCAATGACCGGGATCATGAAGACGAAGGCGGGCATCGTCTGCATGAAGTCCATGATTGGTTGCATGGCCGCATAAAAACGGGGCCGACGTGCGGCGAACATGCCCAGTGGTATGCCGATCAGGATGGAGAGGCACGCCGCCGTGCCCAGTAGGGCAAGGGTCGTCATCGCCTTTTCCCAAAAGCCCAGCAATCCCATGTAAGACAAAAAAGCGCCCGAATAGATCGCCATCCGCACACCCGCCGTCAGCCATGTCAGCAGAATGATCAGCGCCGCGATTACGATCCAAGGGGTGCTGACAAAGACGATCTCAAGCGCATCCAGCAACAGCCGGATCACGAAGGTTATTGCGTCAAACAGCGCCTCGCCATTCAGGACGGCCCAGTTGAAGAAACTTTCAACCCAGTCGATGCTGCTCAGACGGATTTCCGGATTCGTCGGGAAATTGCTGAGCAGGTCAAACCGCCCCGGCAGGCTGTAGTGCAACATCGCAGCCAGCACGATCAAGGCCATGAAGATCGCGCTGAAAACGATTTGTGAAACTGGCATGCCCGACCGGATTCCTCGATCCGACACCCAGTCGGAAAACCGAGCCTCAAGCGCCCAATTGGCGACCGTTGCTTGCACCGCCTTCACAGCCAAAAGGATACCCAAGCCAATCAATACGATTTGCGGTCCTTGCGCCGCCATGGCCATAGCTTCGTCGCGCATGCCTTGGATGTTGCTTTCCAAACCGTCGACGGCGCGTTGAAAAGCATCGACCCGGTCAGATCCGCTTTCGATTGCCGCCGCGAGTTGTTGGCGGCGCAAATCCAGCGTCCCTTCGATGGAGGCGATCCGGGCCATGGCATCGGCCCCGAGGTCACCGAACAAACCACGGGCGATCTGCACCAGCGCCAACACCTCCAGAATCAGAAACGGTAGCGCCCACGACCACAGCCCCCGCGCCCCGAACCAGACAGGGCCGAACAGACCGGCCATGAGGTTGAAGGTCGGCGTAAAGCGGGCCGAGCCACCGATCTTGTTGAAGTTCTGGATGTAATATTCGGGGTTGGTGCGCACGAAACTGCGGATGTTCTGGCGCCGTTCTTCGGCATAGGCGATGGCTGCTTCACTGTGTGGATCGTCGAGTGGATTGACCGTTGCGTCCATCATGATACCTCCGTCCCTTCGATCACGGTGCGCAGCAAATCGGCGCGCGTAATAATGCCAACATCCGCGCCACCGTCTTGTACAAGGATCGGATTGTCGTCATCGATGGCGAGGTTGATGAGGTTGCTGAGTGTTTCGTGACCCGCGACCCGTTTCGCGCTGGCCGACACCGGGCCACTCTTTGTCACGTAGCTGTCGATCGGTTGCATGACGGCGTGGGCATGCACCACTTTCAGTCGCGATATACCGGCAACAAAATCCGCGACGTAGTCATCCGCCGGGTTCATCACGATGTCCTCGGCCGTACCGATCTGCACGACTTTTCCGTCCCGCATGATGGCGATGCGGTCGCCGATGCGTACAGCCTCATCCAGATCATGGGTGATAAAGATCGTCGTTTTCTTGAGGATTTTGGACAGCCGGATGAATTCATCCTGCAACTGCCTGCGGATCAGCGGATCAAGGGCCGAGAAGGGCTCATCCATCAAAAGGACATCCGGGTTCGCGGCCAGTGCGCGGGCCAAGCCGACCCGCTGCTGCATCCCACCCGACAGTTCGTGGGCGAACTTCGACCCCCAAGCGCCAAGTTCGACAATGTCGAGGATCGCGGCGGCCTGTCGCAAGCGTTCATTCTTGGCCACCTGCCGGATTTCAAGCGGCATCGCGACGTTGTCCAGCACCGACCTGTGCGGCATCAGGGCAAAGTTCTGAAACACCATGCCGATCTTGCGATTCCGGAACGTCTGCAACTCTTTCGGGCCCAAGGCCATTACATCGGTGCCTTCAATCTCGATCTTGCCATCGGTGGGTTCGAGCAACCGGTTGAAATGGCGCACAAGCGTGGATTTGCCGCTGCCCGACAGGCCCATGATGCAAAAGATTTCGCCCCGATCTACGGACAGCGTGACGTCCGCGACGCCGACCACGGAATTGAATTCGGCCAGTACCTCGGCCTTGGTCAGACCCCGGTCTCGGATGGCCTGCAGGGCCGCCTGAGGCTTGGCCCCAAAGATTTTCCAAACGTTTGAGATTTCAATGACACGGTCGTTGGTCTGCATGGTTGCCTCACCCGCCAGTCGATCGGTCGGCGCAGGGTGCCCGCGCCGACTATGATCATGTCGCAGTTCCGCTCAAAGACCCAGCATCGCGTCGACGCGGTCGGAATTCGCGGCCACCCAATCTGCTGCAACATCAGCCGGATCGCGGCCGTTGGCGCTGATCTCGAAGGCCAGGCTGCTCACGTCATTTGCGGTCAGCGCAAAGTTGGCGAAGAATTCCGCGATTGCAGGGGATCGGTCGGCGAGGGAATTCGACCACGCGATTTGCACCTGCTTCAGATCATCCTTGGACGCGACCATTGATTTCTCGTACCAGTCCGCATCGTCCGATGGCTGCACCATCACGTATTTGGCCGGGTCGTATGTCGGCTCGGTCAGCATGACGACATCGAACATGTACCAGACCGCGTGCGGTTCGTAGCAGTAAAAGGCATAGCCTTCGCCCTTGGCGATACTGTCCTTGATCCGTGCAGTTTTCACGGCTTCCTCGGCGCGAATGGGTTCGATGAAATCAAGCAGGCCATAGTCGCGGACCTTCACCTCGTTCACGTTGGCAGAAGCCCAGCCGGGCGCGCCGATCCACATTTCACCCAGACCGTTGCCATCACTGTCCATCAGGGCGGCGACGTCCGGGCGACCCAGATCCGCAATGTCAGTGATGCTGTTGGCAGCGGCAAAGTCCTTGGAGACGCAGAAGCCCTGATTGCCCAAGTACGGGTTGGTAGACAGCGTAACGGTGCCCGCGCCATCGACGTATTCCTTGGTAAAGCTTTCCTGGTTTGGCAGCCAAACGTCTGGGTGGACATCAATGTCGCCTTCACCCTGATCCATCGCCTGAAAGATCGTGGCGTTGTTGCCGGGCACGTAGTCGACGGTGCCACCAATCCGGGTTGTCACCACTTCACCCAGCACATAGGCAATCGCTTGCGCGCCCGTCCATGTGGGCACACCGATTTTCACTTCTTCTGCGAAAGCGGGTACGCCCATGGCGGTTGCAAGCGCCGTGGTCATCAGTTTCATTTTCAAAGTCATCTGTTATCTCCTTGTTGGTTGATTTTTCTGTTGTTTTTTATGCCGCGTAACCCGGCAACTCGAACGTGTCCGGATAGCCGAAAAGTGCAGCACTGCCGCCGGTGTGCAAAAAGACGACGTTGTTCATGCCGTCGAAATACCCCTTGCGGGTCAGGTCGATCAGCCCGTCGAGGCCCTTGCCGGAATAAACCGGATCGAACAAAAGCCCTTCGGTCTGCGCCAGCAGTTTCAGGGCAGCGACCATGCCGTCCGTTGGCATGCCGTAACCCGGGCCGACATAGTTGCAATTGGCCCGCACGGCGCTGCGCGCAATTTCGCCCGGTGCACCAAGATGGGCAGAAGTGCGTTGGGCAAGGTCGAATACCATCGCCTCCTGTTTTTCCTGCGGCGCACGCACGCCAATGCCCAAAAGATGGATATCGCTTTGAATAGCGGCCAATCCTGCGACAAGGCCTGCCTGCGTCCCCGAACTGCCCGTGGCATGGACCAGCGCGTCGATTTCCAACCCGGTGTCCATCGACTGCTGCACCAATTCGCGCGCGCAATTGACGTATCCCAGCGCGCCGATCACGTTCGAACCACCGCCGGGGATGACGTAAGGAACCTTACCGTCATCCCGCAGCTTCTCCGCGAGTGTTTCCATTTCGGCATTCATGTCCGCACCGCCGCTACGTTTGGAGACGGTCGCGCCATGCAACCGATCCAGCAGCACATTGCCGTTCATGATATAATTGCCGTCATTCGATCCGGTCCGGTCCTCCAACAGAATATGGCAGGCCATCCCAAGCTTGGCGGACGCAGCGGCCGTTTGTCGGGCGTGGTTCGACTGTGTGGCGCCTTGCGTAATGATCGTATCCGCGCCCTTTTGCCGGGCATCGGCCATCAGGTATTCCAGCTTGCGGGTCTTGTTCCCACCTGTTGAAAGCCCGGTGCAATCGTCCCGCTTGACCCAAAAGCGCGGCCCGCCCAGTTCTTCGCTCAGACGGTCCATGGGTTCGAGGGTGGTCGGAAAATGCCCCAATGCGATCCGCGGAAATTTCGCCAATTGGACCGCTAGGTCCTTGCAGCGGCTTGCCATCTCGTCGGCTGACATTGTCGCTTGCAGCGAGGCATGTTCAGTTGCAGTCATAGTTTCCCCCAAGTTTTGTCAGACAAAGCATCACGTGGAGCCAGCCAGAAAAATAATGCTATTTTCTATGACTGCTCATACATTTGGTTTGAGCAATGGGGATAGGCGATGCAATTTGAGTGGCTAAACGATGCGCTTGTCTTGCTGGAAGAAGGCAATTTATCACGGGCTGCGGCACGCAGAAACATCACGCAACCTGCTTTTTCAAGGCGGATTCAAGGGTTTGAAGACTGGTTGGGTGTCGCGGTGCTGGATCGAAAAAAGAACAGCATCGAGATCAGCGATGCGCTCATCTCCAACGAACACGAGATACGGGCCCTCATGGTCCGTTTGCGCGAGCTGCGCACAAAAATTGCGCAGTTCGACCAGTCACGGATGACGGTCGAGCTTGCCGCGCAGCACGCTCCGATCTGTGCAACCTTTCCCGACATGGCCCTGCGTGCGAAAAAAGTGCTGCCCGGTCTTCAGTTTCGCCTGCGTGCGGGCAACCTGAATGACTGCGTTTCCATGTTCCTGCGTGGCGATACAAGCATGCTGCTATGCTATGAGGCCGATAATGTCGGCACGCTGCAATTCGGCCCGGACATAGAGCGCCGCGTATGGGGTAACGACTATCTGGTGCCAGTCGTTGGGGGCGCTTTGCGTTATGTCGTGACGGATTTCGGAGACGTCCCGATAGACACGCCCGCTATCGTCTATCCCGACGGCAGCTATTTCGGTGAAGTGCTGCGCAAGAATGACAGACCCTTTGGGACACCGGGATCCAGTGCGGTGACATTCAGTGTGTCGGCATTCTCAAGCGGGACGCGTGAACTCGCTCTCAAAGGGCTGGGAATCGGATGGCTACCGTTCAGCATGGCGTACCGCGAGATCGAAAGCGGCGAGCTGATTTCGCTAGCGCACCGCTACGGGCAAGAGCCGCTTGAGGCCGCCATCTACGGCAACAAGACCGTCGAAATCGCGCGCACGTTGATGGAAATCTGGACACAAGATGCGTGATTGGTAGACGGGATCGCATGCCAATGCCAGCTGATACGAACAGGAAGGACCGAGTGGGATATGTATCATCAGTCGCCGGGTCGGCTTTGCAGGTCTGATTGATGCCAAGGCCGCGCACCGCGCAACCGTCGCCCGATTTCAGGCGGTGCCAGGTAAGCCTGCGCTATATTAAGCAGGGTTGAAATCTGCGGCCTTGTCGAAAACGACAAAAACCTGACATGTTTCCGGACCAAGGCAGTCTTCGGCATGGGGTACGCCGCCGGGCTGGAACCAGTAGGATCCGGGAAGCAGGTCAGGGCCACGATCCGGATCGGACAATTCCCAGTGCCGCATTCGCCCTTTGACGACCATTGCCCAGTAGCCATTCGTGTGCGTATGCGGCAACACAATGTAGGTCGCCGGATCAAGCAGTGAAGTCATGGCTGTCGCCAGCCAAGTTCCTGTCCCTTCGTAAAGCGCAAAACTGCTCGCACCCGGAATCGGAAGCGGGGCAAAGGCAATGTCGCCCGCAGGAACACGTATGCCCGCATCCGGTACTTGCGGGTCCTGCGCCTGTGCAGGCAGTCCGACTGCGAGCGTCACAACAATCGTGAGTGCCGCGAAACTTGATCTGTGGCGGGGTCTTTTTCGCATCCTGCATCTCCATGAGTGGTGGTTTGATTCAAGCGAGTGTTGCGTCCCCGGAGCGACAATCAGACAGCATTGGCCAGCGCGGGACATACCCTGACCGCCAATGCCGCGGATATCTGGCGCGTTCTCAGGGTCGCGCGTGTTGTCGGCAGGGCCTGATACACCCACAAGGGTGCCTTATCGTGGAGTTCGACGCTCCACAGCACTGCCTGTCACCGTGATCATTTCACCAATGACATTATTTCGGCCAAAGCTGACGCCAGTATTGGTTATGTTCAGTCAGTCTCGCAATGCGCAAAGCGAGGGCTTGTCTTGTGGCAGTTCCAGACTGCGGGCTGTTTCGTTGGCCGCACGTTGCATGTTCTTCCGCCAGTATCTGTCTGTTAAAGATGATTGATAGAAGTGGCGTCGTACAACTTGCAGTTTATCCCAAAGGCTTGCTGATCGTCCCATCTAACTTGCGCATGATCCCGCCGGGTCTCAAACTGTAAATTCCGACAAACCAACAAGGCGCTCACTCGCTTGGATACTATGCAAACCCCCGCATTTTCGACCTCCATCCTCTTCGGCGCTGTGTGCAGATTGCTGGACCTCGACCCGACCGAGGTGGTTGCAAGCGCGGGCCTGCCCGAGCGCCTTGTGACCGGACATGGCGTTCTTATTTCCGAAGCCGAGTTCTTTGCGCTCTGGGACGCCATAATGCGTCTTGGCCGCCGGCACAATTTTGCGGCCTTTATCGGTCGTGGGCTTGCGAACGGAGCGTCGTCCCCGATCTTTTTCGCATTCTCCTGCGCGCCAGACCTGCAAACCGGGCTTGAGCGGTTCGCACGGTTCAAGCACGTCTTTGGCCCGCTGGGCATGTCGGTCAGGCTACAGAACAACGCCTTGCACGTCCGGCTGATGCCATTGCGGGCCGACGGGACCATCCCGGCCAGCATCGCAGGTCCCATCCTGACCTTTCTTCATGAAAAGGCGCTGTCCTGTACGGCCAGACCCCTAGTGCCGGAAACTGTGCATCTGCCCGCATCGCTAAATGTCCGTAGCGGCCTCACCAATGTTTTCGGCGTAACGCCCAGCGAGGGTGAACCGCTGCTCGTTTATAACGCTCGGGATGCCAAATGCAGGCTCGTGTCCGAAAACGCCGCGCTGTGGGCCTCACTCGAGGCGGATCTGGCGATGCTGGCCACCGCGGCGAACAAATCAACACCGATCGACGACCGCGTGCGCGCCTGCCTGATCGAGGCGATAAGTGATGGCGACCCTTCGATCGCCTTTGTATGCGAGCGATTGTCAAAAAGCCGCAGCAGTTTGCATCGCGAATTGCGGGCCAATGGCACCGCGTTTCAGGAATTGCTTAACGAAACCCGCAAGGAGCTGGCCCTACGATACCTGCGCAACAGCGACATGCCGATCAAACAGGTCGCGAACCTTCTCGCCTATCGCGACCCGAATGCGTTTCACCGCGCATTCAAGGCATGGACCGGACAAACACCAAGTGAAGTGAGGTAGGGACAAAGCGGCGCGCGGTTTTGCCCAGCGCTCAAAACCCGCTGTGGACCTGTGGTGGCATCACGAGCCCCTGACGCACAGTTGTCTTATTCGGTTTTACCAGACCCGAGCGCATTGCGCGCAGCGACTTGCCGGAAGGCCAATGGTGCGAGGCCTGTCCAACGTCGGAAACTGCGCGAAAAGCTGTTTGCATCACGATATGCCAGAACGTTGGAGATCTCTTCGGCGCTTAGCTCGGTCTTGGTCAGATACCGGATCGCAATGTCGCGCCGCGTGGCGTCCAGGATCGTTTGATAGGACGTCTTTTCTTCACGCAATCGACGCTGCATCGTGCTGCGGCTGACCCCAAGCGATGCGGCCACGTCATCGGCCCCGGTCCGTCCCGCAGGCATCAGATCGACCAGCGCTGCGCGCACACGCTCGGCCACAGGCAGAAGATCGTTCTGGGTCGCCAGTTGCAACTTGAGGTCGGCCTCGACATCCGCCCAAAGCTTTGGGTTTTCGGAAATGAACCGGCGTTTCGCATCCTCGGGTGAGAAAGCGACAAAGGCGACATCAGAGCATTCGGGCATGATTCCCAGATGGCCGGCAATCTGGCGTCTTTCGTCTTCAGTTCCGTCAAATCCAGCCGAGACCGGGCACACCAGATGGGCTGCAGCGCCCCGTATGTTTTCCACCATGCAGACCAGTTGCAACGCGCCAAGACTCGGTGGCATGCGGACCCGCGCATCGACGCTGTCATATTCGACCCGCAACAGAGGACCATCCCGGAACACACGCATACGCGTCGGACCCAGCAACGATTTGAATTGTGCAAGACGCTTAAGCCCGGTTTCCAGATCCGGCGCGCAGGACAGTGTGAAAAAGACGGGGATCACCGGGCCGCGGGCAATGGCCACCCCCAGATAGGGCACGTAGTCAGGGCGCTGGGACAGGTGCGACGCGGTGTTCCAGACATTGAAATACTGCCTTGCCGTCACCCGCAACTCACCGCGAGCGCGCGCAAGCTCGCCTAGTCCGGCCGCCTCAAGCATGACCTGTGGATCAATGTCAAGGATCCGGGCTGCCACGTCGGTCGCCATGTAGAGAGAGTAGGTTTCTGCGCTGTCCAAATGCGGCATCCTTCAAGAGTTGAGTGTGAATGCCATGGGAGGACGGCCGAGGCCAGATGTCGGCAGCGGACTGACCCGAATTGCCTGTATCTGACCTCATTTGCATGTCGCCGTGGCCCACCCCTCAACCTACCTTGAAGGGTAAATAAGTACGACACGTCATACTGGACCCCGAATGGAGAGAGCCATGCAACTCACGGTAAACGGTCAAAACCATGAGGTCGACCTGCCAGAAGACATGCCCCTGCTTTGGGCCCTGCGCGACGGTCTGAACATCACCGGCGTCAAATATGGCTGTGGCATCGCGCAATGCGGGGCCTGCACGGTTCATATCGATGGCGAGGCTGTGCGGTCCTGTCAGGTGGCCCTTGGTGATGTCTGGGGGCCCGTCACGACGATCGAGGGGCTGGGCACGCCCGGTGCCCTTCATGCGGTGCAAGCAGCGTGGATCGAACATCAGGTCGCGCAATGCGGATATTGCCAGTCTGGCCAGATCATGCAGGCCGCCGACCTGCTGGCCCGCAACCCCGAGCCGACGGACGACGATATCGACAACGCAATGTCCGGCAATCTGTGCCGCTGCGGGACTTATCCGCGCATCCGCGCCGCCATCCACACCGCAGCCACCGCATTGCAGGAGTCCTGAGATGGGTCGCGCCCGCACAATCGCCCGCCGCAGCTTCCTGATCGGGTCCGCCGCCATTGTCGGGGGCGTCGCCTTCGGGGCGTGGTTCGTCAGCCGCCCGATCGCCAACCCCCTGCTTGACGATCTGTCCGAGGGCGAGGCCGCACTGACTCCCTTCGTCAAGATCACGCCCGATGGCATCACGCTGATCGTGCCGCGCGCGGATGTGGGCCAGGGCATCGCCTCGACCCAGGCCATGCTGATCGCCGAAGAGCTGGACATCGACCCCGCCACCGCCACGCTTGATCCCGGCCAGCCGCATCAGGCCTATTTCAACGGCATCATCGCCGGCGAAAGCATGCCCTTTCCGGCGTGGGAACACGGGTTCGTGGCCAGTACGGTGCGCGACCTGATGCATCAGGTGGCGCGGCTGACCAGTTCGCAGTTCACCGGCGGGTCTTCCTCCACCGCCGATCTGCACGAGACGCTGCGCCTGGCCGGTGCGACGGCGCGCGAAACGCTCAAGGCTGCGGCCGCGGCTCGCACCGGTGTGGCCCGGGCCGACCTGCGGACCGAGGACGGGCACGTGATCCTGCCCGACGGCACCCGCATCCCCTATACCGACCTTGCCAGCGAGGCGGCAGCGATCGAACCCGTGACGGACGTGGCTTTGCGCCCCGCTTCCGAGTGGACGCGGCTCGGCAAACCCTATCAGCGGCTCGACATCGTCCCAAAATCGACCGGCACGCAGGACTACGGCATCGACATGGTCCTGCCCGGCATGCTGCATGCCACCGTGCGCGCGAACCCGGGACGCGGGGGCGCCATGGCAAGCTATGACGCCGAGGCCGCGCTGGCGATGCAAGGCGTGCACTCGGTCGTCGAAGTGAACGAGGGCCTCGCCGTCATCGCCGACAACACATGGTTCGCCTTCAAGGCCGCCGAGGCGCTGGAGGTCGCATGGCTGCCCCCCGATTATCCCTCCAGCAGTGCCGAGATGTGGCAGACCCTGTCGGAGTCGAGGACCGAGGACTTCCGCAACAGCCGCCTGCGCGACGACGGCGATGTCGAGGACGCATTGGCCGGGGCCGAGTTGGTCGAGGCCGAATACCGCACCCCCTTCCTTGCCCATGCCGCCCTCGAACCGCTCAGCGCCACGGTGCTGGTGGAGGCTGACAGCGTCACGATCTGGACCGCAACGCAGGTTCCCGCCGTGGTGCGCGATGCGGCGGTCGCGCTTACCGGCGTCGAGCCGTCCCGCGTCACCCTGCACGTCCTGTCCGCAGGTGGCAGTTTCGGGCGCAGGCTCGACCACGACTACGTGGTGCAGGCGATCCAGATCGCCGCCTCGATGCCCGGCACGCCCATAAAGACCACGTGGAGCCGGGAAGAGGACATGACCCATGACTTCCCCCGGCCCCTGCACATGGCCATCGGCCGGGGTGCGGTGGGGAATGGCCGCGTGCTGGCCTATGATCTGGACACTGTCAGCCCCTCGCTTATTTCGTCCTGGTTCGGGCGCATCTTCATCGTGCCGCCAGGGCCGGATACCATGCTGGTCTGGGGTGCCTTCGACCAGCCCTATGCCATCCCGAACTACCGCGTGACGGGCTATGCCGCGCCGCAGTTGTTGCCGATCGGGTCATGGCGTTCGCCCGGGGCCTGTTCCAACAGCTTCTTTCACGAAAGCTTCCTTTCGGAACTGATCCACGCCGCCGGGGCCGACCCGCTGGATGAACGCCTGCGGCTGATCGACAATGCGGATTCGCGCCGGGTTCTGGAAACCGTTGGCGAGATGTCGAACTGGTCAGGCAGCAACATCGGGGAAGGACGCGGACGCGGCATTGCCTTTGCGCACACCCACGGGGTGCCGGTGGCCGAGGTGATCGACGTGACCATGACCGACAACGGCCTGCGCATTGACGACGTCTGGATCGCCGCCGATTGCGGCACAGTCTTTGATCCCGTCAATGCCCAAGCGCAACTGACAGGTGCCGCCATCTTTGGTCTGGGCCACGCGATGAACTGTGAACTCACCTACGAGAACCACGCTGTGCAGCAGACCAACTTTGACGCGTTCGAGGGCATGCGACTTTACCAGACCCCGCAGTTCCACACCCGTTTGCTTGGGCGTGCCGAAAAAGTGCGTGGCCTCGGCGAACCCGCCACAGCACCCGCCGCACCCGCGCTGGCCGATGCGATCTTTGCAGCGACCGGTCAGCGCCTGCGCGAAATGCCGTTCAGCAAGACAGTGAAGTTCGCATGAGAACGTTGCAGCGCACCGTCGCTGTTCTGGCATTTCTGTCTGTGCCCGGACCTGCCTTCGCTCAAGCGGACAGCGCCCTCGACACCGCCAACCTCGCGCTGACCGCCACAACCGACGAAGGGGATGCGGCGTGGACCCGCATCCACACGG
>CAYGPT010000080.1:0-16203 GCA_964351755.1 uncultured Rhodobacterales bacterium
GGGGGCGAGCAGCCGCGTCCTGATCCAGTCCTCGCTGAATGGCGGGCGGGTCTGCGCCTCACCCTCCTTGAAGGACAACTCGCCCAAGGGCAGCGAGAGCCCAAGTCGTTTCATCGTATTCACGGTCTTCAACACGTCGCCGAGATGGATCAGGTCCTTGTTGGCCGAGTTCGCGGTCACTTCTCCCGCCTCGATCCGGTCGAGCCAGTGCTGTCGGAAGTCGAGCATGTCGTCGCGGGTGATGTTGGCGATCTCCTTGTTGCCGACGACCGCGACGAAGTTCTTCACCGCCTTCTTGCGCGGCGCCTCCCAACGGCGCAGCTGGTCTTCGCTCTTGCCGAAGGTCTTCTCCTTGGCGAGGACCCAGTAGAGCTCCAGCGCCTTGGTGAGCGTGATGCGCGGCTCGGGCACGGTGCCGAGAAGGGCGGCCGCTTCCACCGTGTCGGACTGGTTCGCAGGGGCCGGGATCGCCTCGACCCGCGCAACCACATCTTCGACCGGCAGCTTGGCCACGGCCCCCGCATCCAGATACCGAAAGCCTTTCACCCCGGCCAGGTCACGCGCTGCTTCATAGCGGGCCTCCGCATCCGCGCTGTTCCCGGCAAGGCGCGCTTCCCAGGCCTCGATCATATGGCTCCAGGCACGGTCTGCCTTGCTGCGCGCGACGGTCTCCGAGTCGGTGTGCAGGCTGATCCAGACGGTTTCGCGCGGCTCGATACGCCGATACCGGCGCGGGACGCGGCGGCGGAGGTGGTAGAGACGGCCGCGTTTGGCGATGCTCATGGCGGAGAAATCCCCCATTTGTGCAGCAAATCGTGTAGCAAAATGTGCAGCGAATCAAGCGGACCAAACAGCGCCATCAGCGTAAAAACGCCGAATTTCGTCCTTCTATCAGTGTCTTGGAAGAGATCGCTAGGGTCCAAAATGGCGGAGGCTCAGGGATTCGAACCCTGGGGACGCTCTCACGCCCAACGGTTTTCAAGACCGCCGCATTCGACCACTCTGCCAAACCTCCGGTAGCGCTGCTTTAGTCGCGCCCGCGCGATTCGGCAAATACCTCACGCAATGGGGAAAATTGCCGACAACGCACCCTCGTGCTTTTCAGATTGCGCAAACGGCGCTATGGTGGAGGCAGAAACCCGCGTGACGGGTCAAAATCACGTGCCGAAAACGGCATGGGTCGACCAAAACGACCGCACAGGCAACAGCAGGCAAGGACTCGGTCCATGAGCAGAACCATCACCCGTTCCACCCTTCGTAGTAGCGTATTGATCACCGTTGCATTCGCCTTTCTGGCGGCATGCGATGAAAGCGGCCAGTTCGTGGCCATGCAGGCGTTCAAACCCAACACCGAAACATCGGGCTCACCCGTGCCCGGCAGCGCGATCAAGACCGTTGAGCGGGATGTCGAAGCCCCGGACGTGTTTTCCGCAAACGAGGCCGGTCTTTGGGACGGTCGCCCATCGCTGGGCGGCGTGTGGGTCGCACACCCCGACGTAACGGACCCAGAGCGGGTGATCATCCGCAACACAACAAACAACAAGTTCGTCGTCGGGGCCCTGTTCCGCCGTGAACGCGACATTCCGGGCCCACGCCTCCAGATCAGTTCCGACGCCGCAGAGGCGTTGGGCATGCTGGCGGGGGCGCCTGCGCAACTGAACGTGACAGCCTTGCGCAAGGAAGAGGTCGCGGTGGCCCCCGAGCCGGGTGCAGCCGAGGAGGCCGAACCGCTGGACGGCGAGGCAGTTGCGGCACCGTCCGAAGTGACCGCCACACCGCTCGACCCGATCCAAAGCGCGGCAGCCGCCATCGACGCGCCCAGCCCGCAAGCAAGCTCGGGCATTCAGCCGCCCGCGTCCGCAGTGCCCCAGCCAACACCGGTTGCCGCCGCAGCCCCCGCGCGCGCCGCTGCATCCAGCCTTGACAGACCCTTCATCCAGATCGGCATCTTTTCGGTCGAGGCCAACGCCGAACGTACCGCCAAGCAGATGCGCGGTGCCGGGATCATCCCGACCGTCAAGACCTTTGAACGCGATGGCAAACCCTTTTGGCGTGTCGTTGTCGGCCCTGCCGCCACCTCGGGCGAACGGACGCAACTGCTGACCAAGATCAAGAACGAAGGGTTTACCGACGCATATGCCGTAACCAACTGACCTGCCATAGGAGTGCCCGCCCCGTGATCCGCATCCTTGCTGCCGCCGCCTTGCTGATCCAAATCGCCCTGCCCCTGCATGCGTTCGATACGCGTGCAAGCTCCGCATATGTGATCGACCACACCACAGGCACTGTCCTGCTGAACAAGAACGCGGATGAACCTTTGCCGCCTGCGTCCATGTCCAAGCTGATGACCCTCTACATGGCGTTCGAGGCGATCGAGCGCGGGCAAATCTCCATGACCGACGAACTGGTTGTCTCCTCGCATGCCAACAGTTTCGGCGGCTCCACACTGTTTCTGCGACAGGGCGAGCGGGTCAAGGTCGAGGATCTGATCCGGGGCATTATCGTGTTGTCCGGCAATGATGCCTGCGTGGTGATCGCCGAGGCACTCAGCCCCGACGGAACCGAAGGTGGCTTTGCCCGCCTGATGACCCGGCGCGCACAGGAAATGGGCATGACCAATTCCACCTTCGCCAATGCGAGTGGCTGGCCCGCCGCGGGGCACCGCATGTCGATGCGTGACCTCGGCCTGCTGGCGCAACGGTTGCTGCGCGACTTTCCGGAATACTACCCGATGTTCGCGGAAACGGAATTCCTGTTCGACGAAAACGAGGCCGCCAACCGGTTCAACCGCAACCCGCTTCTGGGTTTGGGGATCGGTGCGGACGGTCTGAAAACCGGCCACACGCAAGAGGCCGGGTACGGGCTGACCGGATCGGCCAAGCAGGGCGACCGCCGCGTGGTCTTTGTGCTTTCGGGCATGGACAGCGCGGCCGCCCGGGCCGAGGAATCTCAGGCGATCGTGAACTGGGCCTTCCGTCAGTTTGCCGAGCGCACCATCGCGACAGCCGGTCAGCGCCTCGCTACGGCGCGCGTCTGGGAAGGGACGGAGCCTGAAGTCGGGCTGGTCCCAGCCGAGGATATCAATGTGTTGCTCCCCGTCCTGTCGGGCGCGGCGCTGGAGGCCGAAGTGGTCTATACCGGCCCCATTCAGGCGCCCATCGTCGCAGGCACACCCCTGGGCGAGCTTGTCGTTCGCCCCGAAGGTCTGCCTGAAAAGCGCATCGCGCTGGTGGCCGAAGCAGACGTGGCCCATGGCGGCTTTCTGGCACGCATTTCAACCGCTGCGATGGCACTGATCAAGACCGTGCGCGCTGAGCCGACAGCCCAAGGTGGCGTGTGAAGGCAACCGGCCACTTCATCAGCTTCGAAGGAATCGATGGGTCGGGCAAGTCCACGCAGGCCCGGCTTTTGGCCGATACCCTGCGCGCGCAAGGCAGTGACGTGGTGCTGACCCGCGAACCCGGCGGCAGTCCGGGGGCCGAAGAAATCCGCGCGCTGGTCCTGCAGGGCGATCCGGACCGCTGGTCGGCACATACCGAAATCCTGCTGTTCACAGCGGCACGGCGCGACCATCTGGAACGGGTGATCGAACCGGCGCTGGCGGACGGCAAGATCGTGATCTGCGACCGCTTTGCCGACAGCACGCGGATGTATCAGGGCCTAAGCCGGGGCGATTTGCGCGCCAAAGTCGACGCGCTGCACGAGCTGATGATCGGGCGCGAACCGGACCTGACGATCCTGATCGACATGGACCCTGCCCAAGGGCTCGCCCGCGCCAAGGGTCGACAGGGAACGGAAGAAAGGTTCGAGGATTTCGGCACCGAACTCCAAGTGAAAATGCGCGCCGGTTTCCTGTCGATGGCAGAGGAATTCGCAGACCGCTTCCGCGTCATTGACGGCGCGCGGGACGTCGACACCGTGGCCGCAGACGTGGCCTCAACCGTGGCGCGCCACCTCGACGATCAAGTCCCCACTTCTCTGATTTGAAAAAATCCCGGGGGAGGCGCGCAGCGCCGGGGGCAGAGCCCCAAAACACGTCCACCACCAGCGCAAAGCCATTTCCCCTGCCCCGCACCAATGCTACATCCCCGCACATGGCTGACGAGACACCCGATCCCACGCGCGTACCCGGCGCACCGCACCCACGCGATACGGGCTATCTGATCGGCCAGGATGCCGCGCAGGCCGCCTTTCTCGATGGGTTCACGTCGGGCCGCCTGCACCACGCATGGCTGATCACCGGCCCACGCGGTGTGGGCAAGGCGACGCTGGCATGGCGGATCGCGCGCTTTCTTCTGACGACACCCGACCCTGACCCTGAGGACATGTTCGGCGCGCCCGTGCCGACGTCATTGGACGCACCGGAAGATCACCCCATCGCACGGCGCATCGCCGCCGGTGCCGAACCGGGCCTGAAATCCGTGCACCGGAGCATCGACGAAAAAAGCAAGCGCCTGCGCAAGCAGATCGTGGTCGAAGATATCCGCGACATGGCTTCGTTCTTTCAGCTTTCTGCCACCGATGGCGGACGACGCGTGGTGATCATCGACGCCGCCGACGACATGAACGTGAACGCGGCAAACGCTCTGCTGAAAATGCTCGAAGAGCCCCCGGACCGCACCACGCTGCTGCTGATCTGCCACCAGCCCAGCCGCCTGCTGCCCACGATCCGCTCGCGCTGCCGGACGCTGCGCCTTGGCCCACTCAACGCGGACCAGATGGCGCAAGCTATGGCGCAGGCCGGGGTCGATCCCGGCCCGGATGCCTCCGCCCTCGCTGAACTCAGCGCCGGATCGGTGGGCGAGGCCCTGCGCCTTGCCCTGCTCGACGGGTTGAAACTCTACGGCGACGTCATCGCGCTGCTGGGCACCATGCCCAACCTCGACCGGCCCCGCGCCCTGTCACTCGCCGAAACGGCAGGCGCACGCGGGGCGGAAGGCAAGCTTGACCTGCTTTATACCCTGATTGACATCGCCTTGTCGCGCCTTGCGCGCACCGGTGCGGGCCACCCCCCGGCCGTGCAGGCCGCCCCGCGCGAGGCCGAGGTCTTTGCCCGTCTGGCCAGCCATCCCGCACAGGCCCGCGCCTGGGCCGACACGGCGCAAACCGCACTGGAACGGGCCCGGCACGGGCGCGCGGTCAACCTTGACCCCGGCGCGCTGGTTCTCGATACCCTGTTCAAACTCTCAGCCACGGCCCGCCCGCAATGACGCCAGAAATCACCGACAGCCACTGCCACCTCGACTTCCCCGATTTCGAGGGCGAGGTGGACCAGATCATCGCCCGCGCAGCCGAGGCGGGCGTGACCCGCATGGTCACCATCTGCACACGCCTGCGGCTTGAGCCGCAAGTGCGCGCCATCGCCGAGGCCCACGCGCCTGTGTTCTACGCCGCAGGCACTCACCCTATGAGTGCTGCGGACGAACCTTTGGCGACCACGGACGAGCTGATCAGACTGGCCGAACATCCCAAATTTGTCGGGATCGGAGAGACCGGTCTCGACTACCACTACACCGCTGAAAGCGCTGATATTCAACAGAAATCCCTGCGTGTCCACATCGACGCCGCACGTGAGACGGGCCTGCCACTGATCATCCACGCCCGCGCCGCGGACGATGACATGGCCCGCATCCTGACCGAAGAACACCGTGCAGGTGCGTACAGTTGCGTCATGCACTGCTTTTCCTCTGGCGCGGCATTGGCGCGCGCGGCCCTCAACCTCGGGTTTTACCTGTCGATGTCCGGCATCGCCGCCTTTCCCAAGTCACAAGACTTGCGCGACATCTTCGCCGCCACCCCGGTAGAGCGCATTCTTGTGGAAACCGACTCCCCCTACCTCGCCCCACCTCCGCACCGAGGCAAGCGGAACGAACCGGCCTATACGGCTCACACCGCGCGCAAAGGTGCCGAGGTGTTCGCCATGAACTACGCCGACTTCGCAGCACAAACGCAAAAGAACTTTGACCGCTTGTTCTCAAAGGCGCACGCCTACACAGTCGCGCCATGAGTGACGAACTGACTTTCACGATCCTTGGCTGCGGCTCTTCCGGGGGCGTGCCGCGCATTGGCGGGCATTGGGGCGACTGCGACCCGAAGAACCCGAAAAACCGCCGCCAGCGCTGTTCGCTGCTTGTGCAGCGGCACGGGGCAGAGGGCACGACGTCGGTGCTGATCGACACCTCGCCCGACCTGCGCAACCAGTTGCTGAATGCGGGCATCGGGCGGCTGGACGGCGTGATCTACACCCACGCCCACGCGGACCACGTGCACGGGATCGACGATCTGAGGATGATCGTGTTCAACATGCGCGCGCGCTTGGCCGTCTGGGCAGACGCGCCTACGCACGAGGCTCTGCTGTCGCGGTTCAGCTATGCCTTCGTGCAACCCGAAGGCTCAAGCTATCCGCCGATCCTCGACCTGAATCTGCTGACCGGCGACTGCACCATCGACGGACCGGGCGGCGCAATCACGTTCACACCGTTTGAGGTGGCGCATGGCGGCATGGACGCGCTTGGCTTTCGGATTGAAAACGTGGCCTACCTGCCGGATGTGGCCCAAATCCCAGATGCCGCATGGGACGCGCTACAAAACCTCGACATCTGGATCGTGGACGCGCTGCGGCGCGACCCGCACCCGACGCACAGCCACCTTGCCAACACGCTCGACTGGATCGAGCGGGCCAAACCCAAACGCGCGGTTCTGACGAACATGCATATCGACCTTGACTACGAGACGGTGCTTGCCGAGACGCCGGATCATGTCGAGCCTGCCTATGACGGGCTGACGCTCACGACCACGATCCCCTAGCTTCATCTCGCCAAATAAATTCCCGCCGGACGCTCCTGCACTTTCGGCCCGCACCAAGGTTTGAGACATGCAAGCCCTCCTCGACGTCATCCTGCCGGTCTTCCTTGTTATCGGGTTCGGCTATCTGGCCGTATGGCGCGGGTTTTTTCCGTCCTCGGGGGTCGACGCGCTGATGAAGTTCTCGCAGCACTTCGCGATCCCGTGCCTTCTGTTTTCGGCGATCGTCGGTCTTGACCTGTCGGTCAGCATCAACCCCTACCTGCTGCTCAGCTTTTATGCGGGGGCCACGGCGGGATTTTTCCTCGGGCTGTTCGGCGCGCGGTTCCTGTTCAAGCGCGACTGGGAGGATGCGGTGGCGATCGGCTTTTGCTGCCTGTTCTCCAACTCGGTCCTGCTGGGGCTGGCGATCAACGAGCGCGCCTATGGGCCCGAGGCGCTGGCCGGGGCCTACACCATCGTCGCCTTCCACTCGCCGTTTTGCTACGGCCTTGGCATCACGGCGATGGAGATCGTGCGCAATCGCGGCCAGTCGCCCCTGCGCATGGCGCGCGGTGTGGCGCGGGCGATGTTCCGCAACGTGCTGGTCATGGCCATCGCGGCGGGGTTCGTGGTCAATCTCGCGGGCATCCCGATCCCGGGTGTGATGTCTGACGCGCTTGACCTCGTGATACGCGCGGCCCTGCCCACGGCGCTGTTTGCGCTTGGCGGCGTGCTGATCCAGTACAAGCCCGAAGGCGATGCGCGGGTGATTGCGATGGTCTGCGGCATTTCCCTGCTGATCCACCCGGCGATCATGTGGAGCCTCGGCACGGCGCTGTCCGTGCCCAGGGGCATCTTCAATTCGGGCGTATTGACGGCAGCGATGGCGCCGGGGGTCAACGTCTATATCTTTGCCAACATGTACGGACGCGCGCGCCGGGTTGCGGCCTCGTCCGTGTTGGTGGCCACGGGGATCTCGGTGCTTACGGCGTGGATGTGGCTTGTGGTTCTGGGATAGACAGCTTGGCCCGGCGCGCGCGTGCAAGTTCCGCGTTCAGCGCACCGCCCAGCAAAACCAGGTAGGCGCTGATGAACAGCCACATCAACATCACGATCACCGCCCCAATGGACCCATAGACCTCGTTATAGGTGCCGAAATTTCGCAGATAGATCGAGAACCCGACCGACGCGCCCACCCAGCCCACCGTGGCAAATGCGGCACCTGGCGAAATCAGCTTTGGCCTGCGCCCTTCAAGGTTGGGGCCCAAGCGATAAATCAGCGCAAAACCGATCATAAGCACGCCGATCCCCACGACCCAGCGCAGCACTTCGACGCCAAAGCCGGTCCATGGCCCAAGCGGGACAAAGGCCAGCACCACGGGCAGGATGACGATGCAGGCCATCGCGACCAGCAAGACCCCGATCAGGCTGGCTGTCAGTAGCAGCGCGCGGATATACTGCGACAGCCCGGCCCGATTGGGCGCGTCGTAAATCGCATTCAGCCCCCGCATCAGGGCCGCCGCCCCCGCCCGCGCCGACCAAAGCGCGAAAGAAAAGGACAACACAGACGCCCAGCCAAGGGTCAAACCGTCTGTGGTGGAAAGTTTGCGCAACTGGCCTGACAAAAGGCGATAGACATCGCCCGGAATGACGGCCTGAAACTCTTCGAGCTGCGCCAGCGCCAATCCCGGATCCCCGACGATCCCCCACAGCGCGATGGTGGCTGCAAGCCCCGGAAAAATCGCCAGAATGGCATAGAACGCCACCCCGGCCGCGATCAGCCCCAGGTTCTTTTCGTCAATCAGCCGGAACACATGACGACCGGCCCGCAGCCACAATGCCACGTCCTTGGGCGGCAACGCGGATGAAACAGAGTCGGTCATGACGGATGCATGTTGTCTTTGCACATGTTGCAAGCATAGCGCAGTCGCGAGCAGCGGCAAACGGCTTGCGGGTGATCTGTTGCGTCTTTGACGCCCGGGGGCCGCCACACTACAACCTGATCGCAACGGACCAAACAGGATCATGGCAGATGAAACGCTCGGACATCAACGAAATCATGGCGGCAGCGGACGATATGATCCGCACCCACGGCTTTGCGCTGCCCCCCTTTGCCTATTGGTCGCCGGACGAATTCCGCGCGCAGGCAAGTGTCGCACGCCACATCATCGACGCCCGCTGCGGCTGGGACATAACGGACTACGGCGAAGGGCGGTTCGAGGAAATGGGCCTGTTCCTGTTCACCCTGCGCAACGGGCTGCTGTCCGACCTCACCAGCGGGCGGGGCATGTGCTACGCAGAAAAGCTGTTGATATCGCGGCAGGATCAGCTGTCGCCGATGCACACGCACGTCATTAAGGCAGAGGATATCATCAACCGCGGTGGGGCCAACATGATCATCCAGCTGTATGGATCCGACGATCAGGGCAACTTTGCCGAGGATCGCGGCGGTCAGGTCATGTGCGACGGCATCCTGCGCGACTACGCCCCGGGCGAGAAGCTGACATTCGCCCCCGGACAAAGCGTAACCCTGCGCCCCGGCGACTGGCACGCCTTCTGGGGAGAAGGCGGCGACGTTCTGATCGGAGAGGTTTCGACCGTCAACGATGATGAAACCGACAACATCTTTGTCGACCCCATCGGGCGCTTTGCCGAGGTCGAGGAAGACGTGGATCCCACGCATCTGTTGGTCAGCGATTACGGAAGTCTGTAAGCGATGTGCGACGCTGCAGTCCGGCCTCAAGTAGCCGGAGGCGGCAGAGCAAAAAGATATGGTGCAGATGGCTGGGAAAACCTGGAGCCCGATGCTCTCTGAGCTCTTTCAAAGCAATTGCCGCATGCCAATGTTGCGACACCTTCGGCCTCTTCGCTAGCGCGAAGAGCCTGTGGTGCGGGTGAAGGGACTCGAACCCCCACGCCAAAGGCGCCAGAACCTAAATCTGGTGCGTCTACCAATTCCGCCACACCCGCAACGCCGCTGCTTTAGCAAAGCAAATAGCGGGATGCGAGAAGTATTCGCGGCGGCCCCGTCAGAAACTGCGGATGTGCGCAAAAACAAGCGCGCAGAAACTACGGATGCCCATCGAAACAAGCGCGCAGAAACTGCGCGACATTAAGGAAATCTTGAGGTATCATGCGCTTAACCTAGAGGCAGGTTGCAACAAGAGAGACGCCATGAAACCGAATACGGTCGGGCGCGAATTGAGCGGGCGGATGCCCCCATTGCGCACAGAGATATGCCATGTCGGACTTGTGTCCGGCACACTGCTTTTGACGGCGGATGGCGAAATACCGGTCGAGTATCTCTCGCCCGGGGATCGCATCATTACGCGAAATGCGGGCCTTGTGCCGCTGAACGCGATCCAAAGCGTTCGGGTCAGCGAAGAGGCCGTGAAAATAGCAGCCGGATCGCTGGGTGATACCAAGCCCACGCATCACGTGATGGTCCCCGCCGGTCAGATGGTGCTGGTGCGCGACTGGCGCGCCAAGGCGCTGCGCGGTGCATCACAGGCGGTGATGCCCGCGGGCTGCCTGATTGACGGTGAATTCATCACGTCTCTGGGCGTGCGCGACATGACGCTGGTGCGTCTGGGTTTCGATGCGCCGTATGTGGTCTATGCGGACGGGCTGGAATTGTCGGTGCCTGCCATGACGATGGCCACTGTTCCCGTCTGATGCTGCGGGCCAAACCTGCAACGGCGCACCCAGACAACAAAGAACAGCCCCGGCGGCGCGATGCAGAATGCGGACCGCGCCATGGCTTGTGCGAAAACGTGCATGTCTTGACCAACCTCGACAAATGCGCTGCGTTCGGACGGCAGCCGCATCGCGTGTTCATGAATGCGGCCTTGAGGAAAAGGTGCCTGGCCGCCGAATGCCTTCAAATAGGCGTGGAGTTTCAAATACACGACGTTTTTCTATCCGGCCGTCCCCGGCCCGGCCGTGAATAAAAGGATCAGGTCAGACAATCAGTTGGTCATATCCGCCAAGGCACGCCGTATCGGATCGGTTGAATTCCGGTCCAGGTTGTGCCCCTGACACGTTCAGACTTGCATAGCGCACCCTCGCCCAACAGTCAGGGATTCCATACCTGCCCAAACGTGGCGACTTTCAGTCTGCAAGGGTGCGCAGCACTCGCGGCAGCATCTCCGGCAGGTCTTCGGCAATCAGACCGGGACCAAAGACGCGGGCGCATTCCACATGCAACCAGGCCGCAGTCTGTGCTGCCTGCATTGGCTCAAACCCGCGCGACAGCAAGCCCGTGATGAACCCGGCCAGAACATCCCCCGCCCCCGCTGTAGCCAACCAAGGGGCCGCACGGTCGTAAGCCGCCGCATGGATTGAACAGCGCCCGTCCGGGTGAGCAATGACTGTATCTGGCCCTTTGAACAGCACGACCGCGCCGCAGCGCGCTGCCGCTGCACGGGTGGCATCGACCTTGGAATTTGCGGGCCCTTTGTCAGGCACCGCTGCCAGCTTTTCGGCGATATCGGGAAACAGACGCGCGAATTCGCCGCCATGGGGCGTCAGCACCGCGTTTTCGTTCAGCGCATTCATCCGCGCGCCGTCCTGCGCGATCAGGGTCAGCGCATCGGCATCCAGCACCACACGCCGCGTAGGGCCGAGGTGTCCTGCGCCCAGCACCGCGTCGACACGGGTCGCCGCATCCTTATCCAGACCCAGACCGGGGCCGACGCAAAGCGCGTTGATCCGCGCATCCTCAAGCACCGCCGCCAGCCCGTCGCCATTGCCCACCCGTTTCAGCATCAGCGCGGTGATCTGGCCTGCCACTTCCATCTGCGCGGCAGGCGGCACGCCCAGCGTGACCAGCCCCGCCCCAATGCGTAACGCGCCACGCGCCGCAAGCCGGGCAGCCCCGGTGCGACCGGGACCGCCTGTCAGAATCAGGGCGTGGCCGTGGTCGAACTTGTGGCCCGAGGACTTGGCAAGACGTCCGAGCGTGTCGCGTGTGATGAGTGTTGCGTTAGAGATTTCAGGCCTCCGGCGGGGATTTTTCTAAAACAGAGAAGGTGGAGAGGCCGATGTCTTTCACAACCACCCGCCCACATGAGTCGAGTCCATCCGCCAATTGATGACCAATTTTCATACCGTGAAAGGTCACTGTCAGTTGGCAGTCCAGATGCGTTGGTCGCCACCATCTCGCGTCGTCGGTCCAATTGGCCGGTTCAAGTATGCGTCCACTGTCGCTGCAAATTCCGCTTGGCATGTCTATCGCGGTCAGGCGGTAATTCGCAAAACCATAGTGCTTTGCGCGCAGGGTCTCTTCGTTCAGATCGAGGAACAGGTCGAACAGCGCCTTGATCGGGCGCGTCAGCCCGGTGCCGAAAAGGGCATCAATGACAAGATCCGGTGCCGGTTCCGCGGCAAGTCCACCCCAGACGGCGGCAGTCGATGCAACCGGCCCCGTCTTTGCCCATCGTTCATAATTCACCTTCGCATCGCGTGGCAGTTTGGCGGCTTTGCCATAGAAAAACACGTCCACGTCCCACCCGGCGTCCCTTAGCAACCGCGCCACAACAAACCCGTCGCCGCCGTTGTTGCCCGGCCCGCACAGCACCACGGCGCGGTGCGCGCCTTGCGCAAGTTCGGGCCATTCGGCGAACACGGCTTCCACCACGCCCACTCCGGCACGCTCCATCAATTCAAGGCCCGTCACGGTCCCCGACTCGATGGCCGCTGCCTCGATGGCGCGCATTTGTTGAGCTGTCAGCAGTTCTGTCATGGCCTTATGGTTCGCGATTCATCTTTGATTACTTTTTATGCACACTGCTCAATATTAGTGCGGTCAATTCACAATACCCGCTCTCCCTCTGCATTCTAACGTGCCTCCCATGGACCGTCCAAACCACAAATGATCCACAAACCAAGCAACATAAGCCAACGGGAGGCCGTCACGTGAAAAAGATCGAAGCCATCATCAAGCCCTTCAAGCTTGATGAAGTCAAAGAGGCCCTGCAAGAGGTCGGCGTGCAAGGGCTCTCGGTGATCGAAGTCAAGGGCTTTGGTCGTCAGAAAGGGCATACCGAACTTTATCGTGGCGCTGAATACGTTGTCGACTTTCTGCCCAAGGTGAAAGTCGAAGTCGTTCTGGACGACGATCAGGTCGATGCGGCCATCGCCGCCATCGTAGACGCCGCAAAAACCGAGAAAATCGGTGACGGCAAGATCTTCGTCACGCCCGTTGAACAAACCATCCGCATCCGCACCGGCGAAACCGGCTCGGACGCGCTTTAACACTCTATACCAATAAAGACAGGAAGGATTGCCGGATATGGCCCACCCCGTTCTCGACATGATCAAGGAAGAAGGCGCAGAATACGTCGACATCCGCTTCACCGACCCGCGCGGCAAACTGCAACACGTGACCGTCATGGCCGATCAGGTTGACGCGGACTTCCTCGATGAGGGGTTCATGTTCGACGGTTCGTCCATCGCGGGCTGGAAGTCGATCGAAGCCTCGGACATGAAGTTGATGCCCGACGAAGACAGCGCCTATGTCGATCCCTTCTATGCGGAAAAGACGATCTGCGTGCACTGCACCGTGGTCGAGCCCGACACCGGCGAACCCTATGATCGCGACCCGCGCGGTACCGCCGAAAAGGCCGAGGCCTACCTGATTTCGTCCGGCATTGGCGATGTGGCCTATATGGGTCCCGAAGCGGAATTCTTCCTGTTCGACGATGTGCGTTATTGCAATACAATCAACAAGGTATCGTACGAAGTTGATGCAACTGACGCATCCTGGAACACCGATACCGAATACGAAATGGGCAACATGGGCCACCGCCCCGGCGTCAAGGGCGGATATTTCCCCGTGAACCCGACGGACGAAGCACAGGACCTGCGCTCCGAAATGCTGTCCACGATGAAGCGCCTCGGCATGAAAGTCGACAAGCACCATCACGAAGTCGCGTCCTGTCAGCACGAACTGGGCTTGATCTTTGGATCAGTTACCAAGCAAGCAGACGAACTTCAGAAGTACAAATACGTCATCCACAACGTCGCCGCTGCGTATGGCAAGTCGGCCACGTTCATGCCCAAGCCCATCGCAGGCGACAACGGCACAGGTATGCACGTGAACATGTCGATCTGGAAAGACGGCAAGCCCCTGTTTGCAGGCGACAAATACGCCGACCTGTCGGACGAGGCCCTGTGGTTCATCGGCGGCATTCTCTCGCACGCCAAGGCGCTCAACGCCTTCACCAACCCCTCGACCAACAGCTACAAGCGTCTGATCCCCGGTTTCGAGGCCCCCGTGCTGCGCGCCTATTCGGCCCGCAACCGCTCGGGCTGCGTGCGTATCCCATGGACAGACTCGCCCAAAGCGAAACGTGTCGAGGCGCGCTTTCCCGACCCGTCCGCCAACCCCTACCTGTGCTTTGCGGCGCTGTTGATGGCGGGCCTTGACGGCATCCAGAACAAGATCGACCCCGGCGAGCCTTCGGACAAGGACCTGTATGATCTGCCTCCCGAAGAGCTGGCAGGCATCCCGACGGTCTGCGGCAGCCTGCGCGAAGCGCTGGAAGAGCTGGAAAAAGACATGGACTTCCTGCTGGCCGGTGACGTGTTCACCAAGGACCAGATCCAAGGCTATATCGACCTGAAAATGGAAGAGAATATCAAGTACGAACACACGCCCCACCCGGTCGAGTTCGGCATGTATTACAGCTGCTGATCCTCCCTGGCAGCTGAACTTCAAAGGGCGCCCGTTGCGGCGCCCTTTTTTTTGCGGGCATCCCGCGAACGCTTTCAACCGACCGTTGAATTGGCCCCTTAAAACTTGCCAGACGCCAAAAGTTCTGTTCGAAATGATGCGGGCGGTCGGACAAAGTCACGGGGGCCATCGGCGGGGTCTGTCAGAATTGAAGGGCAGTCTTTCACTGAGCAGCGCTTTTTTGACCCTACGGATTCAAACGAACCCGGACGCATCAAGGCACAAGCAATTTTCGAAAATCTGATTTGAAGGAACCTGCACATGGCGCTTAATATTCGAGATACCGATCTGACCGGCACCCTCAACATCACAAACGGGGACGAGACGGTCATCCTGTCCGATGTGACCATCTTCGCTTCCGCCAGTTCTGCCATCAACCTCCTGAACGGCTTGACGTCAACAACCGCTGTGAATTTCGGAACCGTGATCAGCGGATCGAGCTCTGCCACGGTCCTCATGGAGGCCGATACAAGCACGTTCGTGAACCATGGCGACCTGCTCAATCTGGGAGACAGCTCCTTTTCCGCAGTGTTCCGAATGGGCGGCGGGAACTCCGCGAGCACGGCGCCGACCGATCAGACGATCCTCAACACGGGGCTCATCCAGGCTTCACAGAACATCTTCGATTTCTTCGGCGAAAACGGACCGATGAATGTCGTCCTGACGAATACGGGGGACATCATTTCCACAAACCGTGACGATCTCTTCACGTCTTTGGGGTCCAACCAGGAATCCTTCAGCATCACGAACTCTGGCCTGATCCAGGTGGGCGACATCGACGTCATCGGAAGTGGCACGGCCTATGTGAACAACTCGGGCACGATAGACGCCGAAGCCTTCAACAGTACCAGCGATGGCGGGGGTACGGTCATCAACTCCGGCACGTTCACCGTGACATTCTTTACCGGAGGAAACTCCGTTTCCGCCTTCAGCCTGGACAACTCCGGGACCCTGTCCGTCCTCGGATCCACCGGTGACATCGAAGGCGGCGACCTTGCCGACGACATCATCAACTCTGGGACGCTCAACGCCGACCTGGACATGTCGTTTGGCAATGACATCGTGATCAACAGGGGCACCATCAACGGCGATGTCGCGCTTGACGGCGGCAATGACACTCTCAACAACGTCGCAGGTACGATCCTTGGCGATGTTTCCGGCGGCACAGAAAACGACGAGATTCTGAATTCCGGCACAATCCTTGGTTCCGTCGACCTCGGTTCGGGTGACAACCTTTATATCGGAACAAGCAACAGCCTTGTCGGCGAGATCACGAGCGGGACAGGCGACGACACCATCCAAGTGGGGGATAGCAGCGCCGATATCAACGCAAGCAATGGCAACAATCTGGTTGGCGCGGGCGACGGTATCAACTCCATCGTCACCGGCAGTGGCAACGACACCATTCGGGTCGGCGACGGCGGCAACTCCATCAGCGCTGGCGATGGTTTCAATTCAATTCGCTCCGGTGACGGCAGTGACAGTATCCAAAGCGGCTTGTTCAGCGACACGATAATCTCCGGCGCAGGCGATGACACCATCGACGATGCGGGCGGGGCCAATACCATCAGAACAGGGGATGGAAACGACTCCGTCGAGGTCGGCGAGGGGCTTTCGACCGTTTTCGGCGGGAACGGCGATGACACGGTTTTTGGCAGCGGGGGCACGGATACCTTCCGCGG
>CAYGPT010000081.1:0-16061 GCA_964351755.1 uncultured Rhodobacterales bacterium
GTACTCTAACCAACTGAGCTACAACCGCCCGCTGCGTTTTGCGGTCATATGTTTTGCGCCCGGCCCCGTCAAGCGGGGTTTTCAGGCAAAATGACGGTTTTCTTGCTCATGTGCATCAGATGCCCCGTCACACACTGCCACCTTGCCCGTTCAGTTCGTCCGTCCGACCTGTCGGGGCGCGCAAGCCACAACACTTCAGCATGGGTCAACTGACTTTTTTGCCCCCGACATTCAGCGGTTTGGTCGCCGTGACCGTGGCCGTGGCCAACGCTTTCGGCTTTTCCTGCTTGGGCTTTTTGACTTCCTTGTTGCCGCGTCTGTTGTTGCCTTTGGACATGATGTTTTCCTTTGGATCAAAACACCACCGAACCCATGCCCGGTGGGCAGTCACCCGCTCGGAAATCAGGGTTGCCTGACTTGCGTCAGGGCGATGATTCTGGGAAGGGACAGCGCGCCGCCGGACCATGGGGACCTGCAGCGCACTCTGTAACTGCAATTATACACGCGGCGCGCGCCCCGGACAATGAGTCGTTAGCGCGCAGGCAGCGGGATGAACTCCTCCTCATCCCCCGGCGGCAACCTGAACCGACCATGCGCCCAATCGCCCGCCCGCCACGCCTCTTTCGCCGCATCAATCCGCTCGCGCGAAGAGGCGACGAAGTTCCACCAGATGTGGCGCGACCCTTCCAGCGTCGCCCCGCCCAGCAGCATCAGCCGCGCGCCCTGTTCGCCGGCCCGCAAGGACAGCTGGTCACCGGGGCGGAACACCATCATCTGGCCAGCCGCGTAAGGCTCACCCGCGACCAAAATCGAGCCCTCGACCACATAGACCCCGCGATCTTCGTGATTGTCGGGTAGCGGAATGGACGCCCCGGCCTCCAGCACCGCATCGGCATAGAACATCTCGGAAAAGGTCTGCACAGGCGCCCGCTCCCCCCATGCATCCCCCAGGATCAGGCGCACCTCCTTGCCTTCCCCCTGCAGGAACGGCAGGTCGGCCTTGGCCGCATGTTGGAAATCAGCCGGATCGTCCTCGGCATCCTTGGGCAGGGCCACCCATGTCTGAATGCCGAACAGATCGTGCGGGCGCTGGCGGATATCGCCATCGGTGCGCTCGGAATGGGTGATGCCGTGGCCCGCGACCATCCAGTTCACCGCGCCCGGTTCGATCCAGCTGTCGGTGCCAAGGCTGTCGCGGTGATGAATCCGGCCCTTGTAGAGATAAGTGACCGTGGCAAGGCCGATATGCGGATGCGGGCGCACGTCGATGCCCTGCCCCGTGACGAACTCTGCCGGTCCCATCTGGTCGAAAAAGATGAACGGCCCGACCATCTGGCGTTTGGGCGCAGGCAAGGCCCGACGCACCTCGAAGCCACCCAGATCACGCGCACGAGGCACGATAACAGTTTCAATGGCGTCCACGGCATCGCCCTTTGGGCAATCGGGATCAAGTGCGGGATTCCAGCTCATCTCGGGCACTCCTATGATTGGGATACAAGGAGGATAGCGGATGTGGAGATGCACACAACGGGCAATTTTTGACATGTAACGTTCGCAATCGCACACAATTGGTGGTTCATGGTGAATAAGCGCCGACGATACGCCAAGAAGTGCGCCGCAGACGTGCGAAAGGGATATGGGCGGCGATGCATAGCGCAATTGGTGGGTCGTGCGAGGCTCGAACACCTGAGCCCGCGTAGCGCCGTAGGCGATGCGCGTAGGTCGGGCCGATTCCTGCTGGAAACGGCAGATATCAAGCCGAACGGAAAGGATTTGGTGGGTCGTGAGAGGCTCGAACTCCCGAGCCAGCGTAGCGCCGATGGCGATGCGCGTAGGTCGGGCCGGGTCCTGCTGGAAACGGAAGATGTCAAGCGGAACGGAAAGGATTTGGTGGGTCGTGAGAGGCTCGAACTCCCGACATCTTCGGTGTAAACGAAGCGCTCTACCAACTGAGCTAACGACCCGTTGAGCGCCCTCTTAGCGCAAGGTGGATAGGGCGTTCAAGCCCCTTCCGACAGGCAGGTCTGCACAGCGCCAGAAAGGTGATAGACAACCCCCTGCCCGCCGGGCAGATCCGCGAAAGCGTCCGGACCGCGCCCCAGCGCGTGACAGCGCAGCATACGCGAGGTGATGCCGTGGGTGACGATCACGGCGGGGCCGCTTAATGTGTCCAGAAACGCGCCGGTGCGGGTGTAGAGGGCCTGTAACCCCTCGCCTTCTGGCGCGTGGTCATACCACGTGAGGTCAGTGTCGGATTCGAACAAATGCGGGACCTCGGTCGCGATCTGGGTGCGCTGCAGGCCAGTCCACTGGCCCATCCCGATTTCGACCAGACGCGAGTCAAAACGCAGCCGGGCACTTGTTCCCAGCGCAATCTCGGCCGTGGACCGGGCGCGACCCTGCGGGCTGCTCCATGCCGTCCATCCGTCTATACCGAACTGTGCCAGCAACCTACCTTGCGCCGCGGCTTGCGCGCGGCCCCGTTCGGTCAGTGGACTGTCCAGCGCCCCCTGCATGCGGCCTGCAAGGTTCCACTCGGTTTCGCCGTGGCGCAGGATCAGAAGGTCAGGCATGCTCATGGGGTGGGTTTAGGAACACCTGCACAGCATCACAAGAGGCAGAACATCCTGAACATCAGGCGCAAATTTCGGGCGTGCGCCAAATGCCCACGCCCTGCAAACTACCTGATCCGCAATCAGGGAAATTTCGCCTTCAGCTTGTCGTCCACCTTGTTGATGCCATTCTTGTCGTCGAAATGGTGGCACTTGATGCCTTCGGAGTTGCCGTCCTTTTCCGCAAGGTAATGCTTGAATACCATCTTCAGGGCCTCGAGGATTTTTTTGTCGGTCTGGAGCGAGATATCGACAGCCTGACCGCTGAGGTGGCGCGACACGCTTCCCCACGGCGCCTTGTCCATCATGCATTTGACGAAACCGGCCAGATTGTTGGCGGCCTTGAGATCATCAAGCTCTTTCCACAACGCCTGATACTGGGACTGGCGGCAGAACCAATAGATGCCACCGTTCTTGCCATCCTTCTTGAGGTGCTTGTCCCAGCCTTTGAACATCGCACGCGCCTGCCCCTTCTTGTCCCGCAGTCCGGACACCACATTGATCGGTGTGCCTTCGTAATGCGAGGACACAGCGTAAAGCGCATCCATCAAGGGTTTCTTCACACCCGAAGATTTGCCGATGACCTTGCCGGGATAGATCGTGCCGCCGGTGTCGATCTCCTTGATCTTTTCGTCGATCTTTTTCTTGACCTCTTTGTTCATCAGGCCCGAAATCTGCTTGGCTTGCTTGGCCGCATCATCGGCAGAGGCGACGGCCCCTTTTTTTTCATCCGTCGCCCAGAACGACTCGAACAGGTCCTCGGCCTGGGTCGAGATGCTTTTCCACATCTCGCCCCATGTTGCGCTGTCCACTTTTTGCGCCTTGGCCGCCTTTTCCATGTCCTTCTTGACCTGAGCCAGCGCCTTTTGCTGCTCCGCCGACTTGATCTGCTGGATCTGCTTTACTTCTTTTTTCTGCTCGGCCTTGGCCTTGCCCGGACCGCCATTGAGTTTCGCGAGTGTGGTTTTACCCGGGTCAACGCGCCCGTCCGGTTTGAATTTGCATATCTTTTCCTGAAAGCTGCTGATCGCTTTTTCAAGCTTGCCATCGGACTGGCCGGTGACTTTCAATTTTGTGAACCCGGCTTCGCTGGCGAAGGGATTAAGCAGTTCCTGAATCGCCTTGACGTCTTCTGGTTGGTTTTTGCCGCCTTTACCGACGGACCCTTTGATTTTGATGGCCATAATATTCTCCTGAAATGATGCAAACGGGCGCTGATAATATTCAGCCGGGTTCATCGTAGACCGCACCTGCGTCATTTGCCAAGATTATTGTGCCCCAAAATCCAGCAGTTGTGCCTACGGATGCCGCGTTCATTACGCCTTCGGCGCAGGACAGGTCAGGAATGGATGTGAGGGTGGCGTCGCATATGTGCCGCGCGTCGGTCGAGGCGACCCATGCGCGTAACACTCAACACACGCGGAACGAGAGGGATATGGTGGGTGATAAGGGATTTGAACCCCTGACATCTTCGATGTGAACGAAGCGCTCTACCACTGAGCTAATCACCCGAACCACGCGCGTCTTAGCCGGGAGGACGGGCGCTGGCAAGAGGCACAGCGCCCGAAAAATGTGTTGGAGTCCTGCTGCCGTGCAACAGGTTGGTTTCTCCGGGCGTGACCGGTTACTCGGCAGCTTCCGACGACAGGGTGCCACCTTCGACATCTTTGGGATCGGGGTTGGCTTCTTCCGAAGGCAAGTCTTGGGTCTGGCGGATGCGGGCATTCATCACTTTTCCGACCGGTTTTTTCTTTTCGCGGGTCACCTTGAACTTGCCCATCGGCTCCAGGTTCAACTCGCGGGTGTCCTGAAGCGCGGCACCAAGCACGGCAAGCGTCGCCTCGACGATCGGTTTGACATCCTTTTTCTTCATACCCGATTTCGCGACGACGGCGTCGATCAGTTCGGGCTTGCGCATCATCGGGCCAAGGACGGCAGGCTTGGACGAGCCGACCACCTTGGCCGGGGCAGGCGCGGCGGCTGCGGCCACGGATTTCGCTGTGCTGGACGGTTGCTGCGTGCCGGTGGTGGACTTCGCTGCGCTGCTTTTGGATTTGGGTGTGCTCTTGGTGGTAGACGTTGCCATTGTTGCCTCGTTGTTTTTGTTCTGGCTTTGCATAGCGAAATTCGCAGGCAAAATCCACATTTCACTCACAGTTGAACGAAAAAAGAGCAGATGTTGGGGGGCATGCGCAACGCATGCACAAGTCGGCGCACGAATATTACTCAAGGATTGACCCAAAGCCGTCGCATTCGCTACCGTCCGGATATTATCGTATTTCAGGATGCCCATGATGAAGATTTTCATTTCACCCCTACTTTGCCTTGCTCTTGCCGCGACAACTGCAACCGCAGGCGGCCCGTCTGATCCCGTGATCGAAGCGCCCGTGGTCGTCGAGGACACCGCCTCGTCTTCGTCCGGCGTGGTCGTGCCGCTGCTGCTGCTGGCGGTTGTGCTGATCGCTGCCTCCAGCAGTTCGGGCGGTGCGGCAGCCGCGCCTGCGCCGGTCAGTGACGCCCGGCTCAAGACAGACATCACACGCGTTGGTCAGACGGCCCATGGTCTGCCGCTTTACCAGTTCCGCTATATCGGCGGAGAGCAGATGTTCGAAGGGGTGATGGCGCAGGACGTCGCACAGATCATGCCGGAGGCTGTCGTGCCCTTTGCCTATGGGTACAACGCCGTGAACTACACCAAACTGGGGATCGAAATGCGGCTGATCGACTGATCCGACCACTAGTTTTCGAACAAAAAACGCCCCGGAGGATCTCCGGGGCGTTTGTCGTTTCAGACCCTTCAGCGATCAGTGGGCGGTGGCGCCCGCCCCACTGTCCTTTGCGGCAGCGGCGGCGGCGGCGGCCGCTTCTTCTGCCGCTTCATCCCATTCGATGGCGTCAGGCACCGACACAAGCGCTCGGCTCAGCACATCGCGGACATGGCTGACGGGGATGATATTCAACCCCTCTTTCACGTTGTCCGGGATTTCAGCCAGATCCTTTTCGTTTTCTTCCGGGATCAGAACCGTCTTGATGCCGCCGCGCAGGGCGGCCAGCAGCTTTTCTTTGAGCCCGCCGATTGGCATCGCATTGCCACGCAAACTGACTTCACCCGTCATGGCGATATCACGGCGCACCGGAATACCCGTCAGCACAGACACGATGGACGTGACCATCGCCAAACCCGCACTTGGCCCATCCTTGGGCGTTGCACCGTCCGGCACGTGCACGTGTATGTCGATCGTGTCGAACTTCGTCGGCTTCACCCCGATCTGCGGGCTGATCGAACGCACATAGCTTGCCGCCGCATCGATGGATTCCTTCATCACATCACCCAGCTTGCCGGTGGTTTTCATCCGCCCCTTGCCGGGCAGCTTCAGCGCCTCGATGTGCAGCAGGTCGCCGCCTACCGAAGTATAGGCAAGGCCGGTGACTACACCGACCTGATCGTCCTGTTCGGCCAACCCGTAGCGGTGCTTGCGTACACCGAGGAAATCGTTTAGATTCTCGCTGGTTACAACGACTTCTTCAACCTCTTTACGGATAATCTTGGTCAGCGATTTCCGCGCCACCTTGGCGATCTCACGCTCAAGGTTCCGCACGCCAGCTTCACGCGTGTAGTAGCGGATGATGTCGCTCAGCGCCTCGTCCGTAAGCTCGAATTCGCTGGCTCTTAGGCCGTGGTTCTTGATCTGCTTGGCGATCAAGTGCTGTTTGGCAATCTCGCGCTTTTCATCCTCGGTGTAACCGGCCAGCGGAATGATCTCCATCCGATCAAGCAAGGGACCGGGCATGTTGTAGCTGTTCGACGTGGTCAGGAACATCACGTTACTCAGGTCGTACTCGACCTCAAGATAGTGATCGACAAAGGTCGAGTTCTGTTCCGGGTCCAGCACCTCTAGCATCGCGCTCGCCGGATCGCCCCGAAAATCCTGACCCATCTTGTCGATTTCATCGAGCAGGATCAGCGGGTTGGTCGTTTTCGCCTTTTTCAGCGCCTGAATGATCTTGCCGGGCATGGAGCCGATATACGTGCGTCGGTGACCGCGAATTTCGGATTCGTCGCGCACGCCACCCAAGCTGATGCGAATGAACTCGCGCCCCGTCGCCTTGGCAACGGATTTCCCGAGCGAGGTTTTACCCACGCCAGGAGGGCCGACCAAGCACATGATCGGGCCTTTCATCTTTTTCGAACGTTGCTGCACTGCCAGATACTCGACGATCCGTTCCTTGACCTTTTCAAGGCCGTAGTGGTCGTCATCCAGGATTTTCTCGGCGCGTCCGAGGTCTTTCTTCACGCGGGATTTGACGCCCCATGGGATCGACAACATCCAATCGAGATAGTTGCGCACCACGGTCGCTTCGGCAGACATCGGCGACATGTTCTTAAGCTTTTTCAGCTCGGCATCCGCCTTGTCACGCGCTTCCTTGCTCAGCTTGGTCTGGGCGATTTTCGCTTCAAGTTCAGCAACTTCGTTCTTGCCGTCCTCGCCATCGCCCAACTCGTTCTGGATCGCCTTCATCTGTTCGTTGAGGTAATACTCGCGTTGCGTCTTCTCCATCTGGGATTTGACGCGGGTCTTGATCTTTTTCTCGACCTGAAGGACGGACAATTCGCCTTGCATCAGCCCATAGACTTTCTCAAGCCGCTCGCTGACGGACAGGGTTTCCAGCAGGTCCTGTTTCTGATCGACCTCGATGCCCAAGTGGCCCGCCACAAGGTCGGCCAGCTTGGCGGGTTCCTTGGTTTCACCCACGGCGGCCAGCGCCTCTTCGGGAATGTTCTTTTTCACTTTCGAATAGCGCTCGAACTCTTCGGCAACCGACCGCAACAGCGCCTCGGTCGTGGCCATATCACCCGGCATCTCGGTCAAATACTCGGCGCGGGCCTCGAAAAAACTATCATTTTCAAGGTATTCGGTGATGCGCACGCGCGCCTGCCCCTCGACCAGCACCTTGACGGTACCATCGGGCAGTTTCAGCAGCTGCAGCACATTGGCCAGCACGCCGGCCTTGTAGATTCCGCTCGCTTCCGGGTCGTCGATGGACGGGTCGATCTGGCTAGACAGCAGGATCTGCTTGTCATCGGCCATCACCTCTTCGAGCGCGCGCACGGATTTGTCGCGCCCGACGAACAGCGGCACGATCATGTGCGGAAAGACCACGATATCGCGCAGCGGCAGCACCGGATAAGAGGCGTTGAGTGGCTCTTGCATGCGTTTCATTCCTTATCATTGGCAAGACGGAGAGGCCCCGACAGTCGGCAACCTGTGCCCGTCTCCTATTATAGGTCAGGACTGCTTTAACTGTGCCTGAACAGCCCCGGTTTCAAGGCCTATCCTGACCTGCGAAAGGCGCAGGCGCAATGGGACCTGACAAAGTGTCCCCAGTTTTTTGGCACAATCTGTGGTTAACGGGCTTGTCTGTAGTTCTATATATGGCTGAACCTTGCCTCGCCCAAGGGGCAAAAAGATTGCCGCATCCGCTTGCCCGTGTCACAGCCGCACAGGTGTTGCGCCACCCAAGGCCAGCCTTGCACCCCGACCAGCCCTTTGTTTCCAATATCGAAAAAGACGCGCGCCGAACTGCTGCATTGTGCCGCCTTGGGAAAAATTATCGTGGTTAACATCGTGAAAACGGTCAGGAATCACTTTCAAGTTCATTCAAATTTGCAGTATCCATGATCATCACATCGTCGGGGGGCGGTCTTGGGTATTTTTGCGTTTTTTCTTATGATTTCCGGCCTGTCAGCTGCTTTTACCCTCGACACAGAGGATGAGGACGAGGGTGATCCGATCGACGTGGATACTGGCGAAGATACACAAGAGCCGGACCGCGTAAGCTGATCCGCACGCGCGGAGATGCGACTTGCTGAGCCTCATTGTAACATTCTACGACGAAACAGCGTTTCTGCGCACTGCTTTGCGGTCGGTGCGCAATCAGGGTCTGGACGATCTTGAACTGATCGTCATCAACGACAATCCCGACAGTTTCGACACCGCCGCTTTGGATGCGCTGACCGCCGGTTTTCAGGCCCGCGTCATCCACCACACCGAAAATCGTGGCCTTTCGGCGGCTCGCAACACCGGCATTGTGGCCGCAAATGGCGACTGGATCGGATTTCTGGACGCCGACGACTACTACACCCATCAGGGGCTGGCCGCGCAACTGGCCTATGCGGTCGAGACGGGGGCCGACATCACCCATGCCGCCTGTTACCTCGGGGCGGAAAGTTCGGTCCATTCGACGCTGTTGCACCGTGATGCGCGCCTGCATATGGAACAGCGCGTGGTCACCGGGCGCATGGCCGCGCAAGAGGCGCAATTCATCGTCTCAAGCTGGTCCAGCCTGTACCGTGCTGATTTCCTTGAAAAGAACGGCCTGTGGTTTGACCCCGAACAGCGCAAGTTCGAGGACCGCCTGTTCGTTCTGCACGCGGTCACGGCGGCGCGCAAGGTCGCTTTCCTGGGCCGCGCGGTGCGGGTCTGGCGCAGGCGGGCCAATTCGATTTCATCCGCCATCACAACGCCGGAAACGCATCTGTTGCAGGTGCAGCTTCTGGAAAAGTGCATGGCCCATATCCGCAGCGTCACCGCCGAACACAACCTGCCGCCGCGCTATGAAAAACGCGAGCTGTTCAACACTGTGTCGCGGCTGATCTGGGACATGGACATTCTGGCCCCGCTGGCGGCAGGCGATCCTGCCTATGCGGATATGGGCGCGCGCATCCCCACCCTGCTGGGCGATGACAGTTTCGGTCAGGAGATTTTCAGCGACCCCATGGTCGCCGCCACATCCCGCGTGGGAATGCAGACCAGACGCGGAACGATTTCGCGCACCGACTTTTTCGCCCTCCATCTGGCCTGGAGGACCGGCGACAATGCCGCCGCCCAGTCCCTGATGGCCGAGCGCACACCAACCCCTGCCCCCAAGCCTCGTCAACGCGCGCATCCGCAAAAGCGTCTTGTGCTGCACGTGGGGCTGCACAAGACGGGCACCACTTTCATCCAGCACCACCTGCTGCATCACCGCGAAACCCTGCGACGGACCGGAGTCCTGATTCCGCAAACCGGCTTTGACACAGACATCGCCGGGCGTCCCGGCGCCCTGTCGGGCCACCAGGGGCTTGTGCGTGCCCTGCGGACGAGCGACGACGCCATCTGGGCCGACCTGCACAAGGAGATCGACAGCAGTCCCGCACGCACCGTGCTGATCTCGGCCGAAAACCTGGGTTTTCCCACTGTGCCGGGACGCGATGCGCTGATCACGCAGATGTTCGAGCGGCTGGGTGATTTTGCCAAAATCGACGTGGTGGCGATGGTGCGCGCACCGCATGCCTATGTCGAGGCATTCTATGGCGAGTGGGTCACCTCGGCCCATCCGGGCGGCGCGCGCAGCATCACCGAAACGCTTGTCGATCATGGCGAGAGCCTTTGCAACCTCGCCGCCCTGTTCGCCCCGTTCGAGGTCCGGCTGGGTCATCCCGTCCAACTCGCGGATTTCGACGCGGCCAAGCGCGGCCCGGGCCTATGGCCCGCGTTCTGCAAGCTGGCGGGCCTGACTGGCGACCTGCCTGAGATCGAGCTGCCCCGCTACCCCAGCCCGGACCGGGCCAGCGTGCAGTTGATGCAGGCGGTCAACACGCTGGTTGCCAGCCAGTCGCGCCGCCAAAAGTTGATGCAGGCCTTTTTCGCGGACACGTCCCGCCCTGCCACGCAGCGCCACAGCCTGTTGTCGCCCGACCAGCAACGCGAGCTGCTTGAGCGTTTCGAAAGCTCAAGTGCAGCGTTCAGCGCGTCACGCGGGTATGCGCCCGATCTGACCGCAATGCGCGCAAGGATCGACGCTACCAACTGGGCCCCGGCAGAGGCCATTCCACTGGACCATTTGCAGGCACTTCTGGATGTGGGCGCACAGATCGCGGGCGAAAATCCCCCCGTCGGAGTTCAAAAGATCACCAAGGCGCGTCGGACGCGCAAGCACCGCTACAGTATCGTTATTCGGCCCAGACCATGGGTTGTGCGCCTGCTCGACAAGGTGCTGGGCAAGGCCTGAACGCGTCAGACGATCACAAGGATCGCCAACAAGGACGCCGCAAACCAGATCGCGGAAAACAGGGCAAATTGCATGATATGTCCCCCCAAGGGCATCGTTATGTTGTCAAGATAGGGACAACCCCCCGCACAAACGATGGAGGAATTCCTGACCTTGTCCGGCCGTCCATGTCGCGCACGCCCCGTCCGCACCATGCCCGGCAAGCGCCACGCGCCCCCGTTTTGTGTTTCGCGCAGACGAACTCGGCAGGACCCGACCATCGCCGGACTAGATGCGTGCCCTTCCTTTGCATCAGGAGATCCTTGGATTTAAAAATCATGGTTCAGTCCCCAACGCCAACAAACCGCCTGACGGATCGGCCCCGACAGCCGCAACCCATGCTGGCAATGACGGCGCTTGAGCCAAGGTTTCTCGCATCACCTTGGATTTGAACTTTTTCGACATCGCCATGAGGGCATGCAGCACGCAACCGCCAGCATTGATCTGTGGCCAAAACCTCGTGGCTTGCGGCCCGCGCCGTGCCGGTTGCAGCATCGGTGCTGACATCGCCGCGCATGTTCGCACGGGCAGAATTGTACCGGGGCATTGACCAAGACGAACCAGCGGCTCGGTGTAGGCGCCATGCTTGTCATCATGATCGGTGCCGCGATCCGCGTCACCTTTGATCTTGCGTTGCCCGCCTAAGTTCCGTTTGGCACGTTCAGCTCCTCGAACGACCCGCCTGACAGCTAAACCGCCTTTCAACTGGGTACCGGCGACAGCCCGTTTTTTCGGCTGAGCGAACATATGCAGCAGATGGTCCGTGGCGTTTTGCGCATGATCCTATCGCAGTTCAGCGACGCTCTGGACATCGACGTGCCTGATCGTGATGATCTGATCACTCACATGCATCGTCAGGTGGCTGATCGGAATGCTGTTTCCGGCCATGTGCTCGCCAAGGTCAATGCCTCCGGATGGACGTCAACACGCCGCGAGAAGCCGAACCCGAAAAGCAGCGCAGATCAGAGCGGGTCGATATCCCCGGCTGCCCGCGCGCTGTGGAAATCAGCTTGCCACCGCGCAAATGTGCCTGCCGCAATCGCGCCGCGCATCCCCGCCATAAGGTCCTGATAATAGTGCAGGTTGTGCCATGTGAGCAGCATGGAACTGATGATCTCCTGCGCCCGGAACACATGGTGCAGATAGGCGCGCGAATAGCCTGTGCAGGCCGGGCAAGTGCAGTTTTCATCCAAGGGGCGCGGGTCGTTCTGATGGCGCGCGTTCTTGATATTGAGCACGCCGTGACGGGTGAACACCTGCCCCGTGCGCCCCGACCGTGAGGGCAATACGCAGTCCATCATATCGATGCCGCGCGCCACCGCGCCCACGATATCGTCGGGCTTGCCCACGCCCATCAGGTAACGCGGCTTGTCCTTGGGCAACTGCTCGGGCGCGTAATCGAGGCAGGCAAACATCGCCTCCTGCCCCTCGCCCACGGCAAGGCCGCCGACAGCGTAGCCTTCAAACCCGATCTCGCGCAGCGCCTCGGCGCTTTGGGCGCGCAGGTCCTGTTCCAGCCCGCCCTGCTGGATACCGAACAGCGCATGACCGGGGCGATCTCCGAAGGCGGCGCGCGACCGCTTGGCCCACCGCATCGACAATTCCATCGACTCTGCGATCCGGGTGCGATCCGCAGGCAGCGCCGGGCATTCGTCAAAACACATCACGATGTCCGAACCCAGCAGCGCCTGAATCTCCATCGAGCGTTCCGGAGACAGCGTGTGTTTGGACCCGTCGATATGGGATTTGAAGGTCACGCCCTCTTCGGTCAGCTTGCGCAGGTCGGCGAGGGACATGACCTGGAATCCGCCTGAATCGGTCAGTATGGGGCGACCCCAGTTCATGAAGGCGTGCAGCCCACCAAGGGCAGCAATGCGCTCGGCCGTCGGGCGCAGCATAAGATGGTATGTGTTGCCCAGCAGGATGTCGGCACCCGTCTCACGGACCGAACCGGGCAGCATTGCCTTGACCGTCGCGGCTGTGCCCACGGGCATGAAGGCAGGTGTGCGGATGTCACCACGCGGAGTGTGGATCGTTCCGGTGCGCGCGCGTCCATCCGTAGCGGCAAGATCAAAGGAGAATTGCGTCATATCAGCCTGCTAGGCAGAGCCGCATGACGGGTCAAGACCGATTCAGACACAAAGGCATCGGTGCGCGCGCAGTTCAAGACCAGAGCCTGGCCACCCCGGGCGGTCAGGGGTGCCGCGGCGCCCATGCTTTCGCGTCGCCGTCAAAACGCACTGCACGCGATCCGTCATGCGACCGCGAAACTATCTGTCTGGTTTTGCCCGGTATTGCACTACGTCTTCGCGTTGTGAGCCCGCAGACCACCTGTTAAGGGTGCCGCAAATCAGGCAGGAGACACCCATGGACATTCTGAATTTCGGCTGGGAGGAATGGATTTCCCTGCCCGACCTCGGCCTGCCCGCGCTCAAGGCCAAGATCGACACCGGTGCACGCACATCCGCCCTGCATGCCCACAATATCGAAGTGTTCGGCCCCGCCTCCAAACCCAAGGTGCGCTTCAACGTCTACCCCGTTGCGGGCAAGGACAACGTCGACATCACCTGTTCGGCCACTATCGTCGACCGGCGCGACGTGACCTCGTCCAACGGAGAGACCGAGCGGCGCTATGTGATCGAAACCAAGCTGGAAGTGGGCGGGCAAAGCTGGCCCATCGAGGTGACGCTGACGGATCGCTCAAGCATGAGCGCGCGCATGCTGCTGGGGCGTCAGGCGCTACAGGATCACATCACCATCACGGCCTCGGAAAAACGGCTGCAACCAGACCTCAGCTACGACGTTTATCACTCTGCCGCGGTGCGCCGCGCTGCCCCCAAACGTGCCCTGCGCATCGCCGTACTGAGCCGCGAGGCGAACTATTCCACCAAACGGCTGGTCGAGGTCGGCGAGGCGCGCGGCCACACGGTCGAGGTGATCGACACCACGCGCTGCTACATGGCGATCAACGCGATGGCACCCGAAGTGCACTATGACGGCAAGCGCCTGCCTCGCTATGACGCGGTGGTGCCGCGCATCGGGGCCTCGATCACCGCCTACGGCACCGCCGTGATCCGCCAGTTCGAAACCACCGGCACCTATTGCGTGAACGGCAGCGCGGGCATCACCGCCAGCCGGGACAAGCTGCACGCGCACCAAATCCTGGCGGGCAAACAGATCGGCATGCCCACGACGGCTTTCGCCGCCTCCCCCCATGACACGGCCAATATCCTGTCGCTCGTGGGCTCGGCGCCCGTGATCGTGAAACTGCTCGAAAGTACACAAGGCAAGGGGGTCGTACTGGCCGAAACCAAGAAGGCGGCGGAATCGGTGATCGACGCCTTTCGCGGGCTGCGCGCCAACTTTCTGGTGCAAGATTTCGTCAAGGAGGCTGCAGGCGAAGATATCCGCTGTCTGGTTGTGGACGGCAAGGTCGTGGCGTCGATGAAACGGACCGGGGCGGAGGGCGACTTTCGCTCCAACCTGCACCGGGGCGGGTCGGCCAAGTCGGTGCGGATCACGAAGGAAGAGCGGGACACGGCGGTGCGCGCCGCCCGGGCTTTCGGGTTGGGGACATCCGGGGTGGATTTGCTGCGGTCATCCACGGGACCAAAGGTGCTGGAGGTGAACTCGTCACCGGGGTTCGAGGGGATCGAGAAGGCCACGGGCAAGGATATCGTGGGGATGGTGTACGATATGATCGAGGCGCGGGTGCGTCCGCAAGCGGTGCGAAGAAGGAAGTAGAAGCGGGGCTTGGAACTCGCGACCCTCGACGCAGGTGCATCGGTTCGGGTTTTTGGAACAGGGTACCCTTTTGCGAAGGTGCAGGCCGGGTTGGCTGAACCTGTTCGATGTGAAAGACATCAAGGGTGCATTGCCGGGGTTTTCAATGCAGGGAAATCACGCAAGCTGCACGTCCCCCCTGCCTCCTTCCGCGGCAAAGCCGCAACACGCTGCATTTTCAAAATTGCGCTGCCGCACTTGCCTGATCAGCAACTCGAATTGGGGCGTGCATGGTAAGACTGCGACATCACTGGTGCATGTGATGGCTTCGTGCCGCAGGCTGGCTCGCATGGTGCTAGACGGTCAGCTTACTTTCGTGACGCGGAAAGACGTTTGAGAGATAATCTCGTTCAATTCCCGAATGACAAAGTCGAAATAACGCGCGCGCAGCTGGTTCCCGTAATTCATGAGCGCCTTTCGATCATTCAGGTACGGTCCGGATCCATATTCGTCCCGTGTAATGTCCTTGCCTTGCCCGGCAACAAGGCCGATCGTGTGCCCAAATTCATGTGCAATCACATCACGCTTGAATGTCTTCCGCGGGAGCTGTTTTCGATCTTTGCCTTTCTCTTCCCGTTTCTCGTTCTTCTTTTCCAGCTTCTTCAACAACTTCTCCTTTTCCTCCTTGGTCATGGGTTTGATCTTGGAGTGTTTGTCTACTCGGTCGTCGTTGATGTCGAGGTTGATGATCTGTTTCGAGTAATCCACATCGCTTGGACTTTCCTCACCCTTCGGCACCTTGCGCGCCACACATGTCCAATGCCCGCCCGAGGACACCACGCGCAGTGAAATCTCCACTTTGAACTCGGTGCCTTTGAAGTATCGCGCAAAATCCGATTTGCCGCTGGCCTCCATTGTACATTTCTTGTGCCAACGCTTGATGATCTGCTTTTCGGCTTCTTTCTGGAACCATTTCTTTTCCTTGTCCGTCCAATCATCAAGTTGTTTGTATTTGCCCTCTTTGATGAACTGGTACGCCCATGTCTGAGCGATAATGATCTTCCCAGCGTCTCCATCGATGGAAAGGCGCATCCGACCCGTATCCTTGGAAAACTTTACCGCCTTCGGTTTCGGGCCGTTGGCCTCGACGAACAGGATATCGCCAACTGTGATATCCGACGGCTTGGGACGTTTCTTGCGCAACGCACGATTTTCGGCCAGCGCATACACCTCGGAAAATGACTTGTAGCCATAGTTTTTCGCCAGTTTTTCAAGGTCTTGCCCCTTACCGACCTTGATTTTCTCTTTTTTGGAATTTCCCAAAAATGAACTCCTTCATTTCCATCCTCCAAGCCCGTCAAGTGCTTTGGGGTGGAAGAAACAAATGGGTTTAAAAAATAAGCATGTTTTCTTGAAATAGCTAATCCGGCACAGCCACACCTTGGGTGTGACGTTCGCAGTTTGCCACCGCGCACTCAATCGGTCAAACTCAATGATCACCACCTTATCGATTTCAAAAATCACTTCGGAGATGAACATCATGCTTCAGCAAGCGTGGGGTGGGCAATCTGCCCACCATCGTCCCCCCCCAAATTAACCGTCATTTAACAAACCCCGTCGCGCGGCCCGGGAACC
>CAYGPT010000082.1:0-15840 GCA_964351755.1 uncultured Rhodobacterales bacterium
TGATCGTCGACCTGATCTATGAAGGCGGCATCGCCAACATGAACTACTCGATCTCGAACACGGCGGAATACGGCGAATATGTCTCGGGTCCGCGCGTCCTGCCCTATGACGAAACCAAGGCGCGGATGAAGGCGATCCTGACCGACATCCAGACCGGCAAGTTCGTGCGCGACTTCATGAGTGAAAACCAGGTGGGTCAGCCATTCTTCAAAGGCACGCGCCGCATCAACGACGCCCACCAGATCGAAGAAACGGGCGAAAAGCTGCGCGCCATGATGCCGTGGATTTCGGCTGGAAAAATGGTCGACAAATCGAAGAACTGAGAAAGTTCAGGGGCGCGGCATACGAGGTAAATGCTGCCGCGCCCCTGTCTCTACAGTGACTGTGGATCAGGTGTCGGCGGGTTTGCCTTCCGACGCCTTGTCCTTGGCCAATGTGGATTTCGGTGCATTGCTGTCATGCAAGCGCTCTTCGGTCTTTTTCTTGCTCACCATGGCAAAGACGATAAAGCCCAGCATGGTGACCAAGGCGAGCACGACGATGATATATGTCGCATCCATATCTCGACTCCTTTCCGAGCAGTTGTTGCAAGCGCAACGCCGCGTCGGCCATTTGGTTCCCCCGCGTGGCGCTTAAAAAGGATCAGCGACGGGATGCCGCATCAGTCGGGTGTCCGGCCGCCGGACCCGTATTCCAGCCAAGCCCTGGCTTTGGGTGTCAGGTGGGCGTCCATCATCGCGTCGTAGGCGTCAAGTTCGGCCCGCGAAAGCTTGCCCTGCCACTTGCCACTGGTGCCGCTGTGAAAGAAATTGGAATCCGATTTCATGAACCCTTTGCCGCCGGAGGGGGCAAAGCGTTCAGCGTTGGCCTTCATGTGATCGAACGTGGCCGCCTGCACCAGTTGCGCCATGACCGCTTCGGGATGTGAGATGCCAAGGGTCGCGGCCAGCGTGTCAAAGGTGCCCGGCAGGTCGCGGCTCATGTCCGCATAGTGATACAAGGACACGTTGGGCCTGTCCGCAAGCGCGGCGGCGGCGGTGTAGTGTTGCAGGATATGGGCAAGTGGCATGGCGTCCGCATCGAACCCTTCGGCCCCGCCATCCAGAAAGCGGCGGAACGTGGTTCCGTCCGCGTCATCCTCGGGATACCAGTGATCGAACCATGACATCGGGATGTTGCGCACATGCTTGCGGTAGGAAAAATGCGCATCCAGCGGGTGACGGAAGACGCAGATATACTGCGCGCGATCGTCCAGCGGCAGTCCGTCCATCGGCGTATGGCTTTTCATGCTGCGCCGGTGCGCCATCGCTTCCAGCCGGGCCGCCACCTCCGCCATCTCGCGGATGCGGATATCGACCCACGGCATCCGGACGGACAATTCCGTCTCGACGTCCGGGTCGCCGGAAAACAGCAGTGCCACGATGGTCTGCATCCACGTGGTGCCACATTTGGGCGGTGTGACGACGAACACGTCGTCGGGCCGGATGGCAACCATGTCCCAGCGCCGGTTGTCGGTCAGCGGGCCAAGGTAAAGCTTGCGGTCGGTCATATCTGAAATCTCCGGAATGAATGGGACCATCAAGCGCCCGCTTGTAACAAAATACAACGTCGGAGGTGCCGTGCCTTCAGGAAACGACGATCAGCCGAACGCTGCCGCAAAGGCCTTTGCCCCCTTCGCCGTCACCGTGATCACCCGCTGCCCCGGCACGCGGGCCATCCACCCCTGATCCTCCATCCGGGCCAGCATGGAGCGGCCCAAGGCACCTGCCAGATGGCTGCGCCGCTCGCTCCAATCGAGGCACGACCGGCAAAGCGGGGCGCGGGATTTTGATAATCCAGCAACGTCGATCCCGAAAGCGCGCATGAAATCCGCACCCGCCGCTGTCAGGCTCACATCGTCCCCCGCCTCGGCCAGCAGGCCGCGCGCGACAAGGCTTTGATACATCTGCACGCCCATCGTTCCGGCCAGATGGTTGTAACAGACCCGCGCAACCTGCATCTGCGCGTCGCGCGGCCCGGTCCGCACCCGCCGTGCGCCGTAGCGTGCGGCCAGCCCCATCAGTGCCTCCAGCACGCTTGCAACCTCGTCATCGCTCAGACGGAAATACTTGTGCCGCCCAGATTTGCGCGGCGCAATCAGGTCCGCCTCGGCCAGTTTGGCAAGGTGCCCGCTGGCGGTGGACAGGCCGACGCCCGCCTCCTCGGCCAATTCCGAGGCGGTCAGCGCCCGCCCGTCCATCAGCGCCGTCAGGATGTTGGCGCGGGCCGGGTCGCCGATCAGCGCGGCGATGCGCGAGATATCCGGACCTTCTTTCATAGTTCGGTCTTAACCGAAGCATCCCCGCGCGTCAAAGTGCTAGATCACTCACAGCAACGAAAGGACACCCAATGCTGACTTGCATCATCCAGTACCAGATCGACCCGACCAAACGCGCCGAGTTTGCCGAATACGGTGCCCGCTGGGGCGAGGCGATCCCGCGCTGCGGCGCCGACCTCGTTGGCTATTTCGCCCCGCACGAGGGGTCGAGCACACTCGCCTATGGCATCTATCACATTGAAAACCTTGCCGCTTACGAGGCATACCGCGCCCGACTGGCCGCCGATCCGGCGGGGCGCGAAAATTACCTGTTTGCACAATCGGAAAAATTCATCCTCAAGGAGGACCGGACATGGCTGACAAACGTGTCCGCACCAAAGGGAAGGTCCACATGATCGCCGTCATCTTCGAAGTCTGGCCCAAAGAAGGCCACCGCACCCCGTACCTGAACCGGGCCGCTGCCCTCAAACACCACCTCGCCGACATCCCCGGTTTCATCTCGGTCGAACGGTTCGAGTCGCTGTTGGAGCCGGGCAAGTTGCTATCCCTGTCCTTCTGGGAGGACGAGGCGGCGTTGGAACACTGGCGCAAGCTCCCCGATCACCGCGCCGCCCAAAGCGCGGGGCGCGACATCCATTTCGACGACTACCGGCTGCGGGTCGCCGGGGTGATCCGGGACTACGGTATGACCGAACGGGATGAGGCCCCCGCAGACAGCCGCAGCTTGCATGACCGATAGTCCCAAAATCACATGGGTCAGCTGGGCCATGGTGTCCACGCTGGGCCTGACATGGGGCGCGACGTTCCTTGTCACCGAAGTCGCACTGGAGGGCATCACCCCTTTCTGGCTCGCTGCACTGCGCATCGCGTTCGCGGCCCTGTTGATGGTGCCGATCTGGCAATGGCGCGGCGGAGCCCTGTTCGCGGCCCCTCCGTCCCGCACCAACGTGATCGCCCTTGTCGTCATCGGCGGGTTCAGCACGGCCATCCCGTTCATGTTGTTGGCCTGGGGTCAGCAGTTCGTGACGGGCGGGTTTGCGGGTGTCTCCATGGCCTCGGTTGCGCTGATTGTGCTGCCGCTGGCGCATTTCCTCGTGCCGGGCGAACGGCTGACATGGCGGCGCAGCCTCGGCTTTGTGATCGGATTTGCAGGCGTGTGCGTGCTGATCGGCGGACAGGCATTCGAAAGCACGGGGGTCGAAATGGAAACGGCCGGGCGCATCGCCTGCGTTTCTGCAGCCTGTTGTTACGGCATCAGTTCGGTACTGATGCGCCGCCTGCCCGCCATCGACCCCATCGGCCTGTCAACCATGTTGCTGGTCGTTGCCGCAACAATTACCGTATCCATGGCCCTGATCAACGAAGGGCCGCCACCCCTGCCCGACACGCGCACGCTGGTGGTCATCGCCTTCCTCGGCCTTGTGCCGACGGCCTGCGCCAATCTGTTGCGTGTCATGGTCATACGCAGTGCGGGACCGGTTTTCATGTCGCTGACGAATTATCAGGTGCCACTGTGGTCGGTGATCATGGGAGCGTTGATTTTGGGCGAGCCGCTGCCGCCCAGCCTGCTGGCCGCGATGTGCCTGATCCTGATCGGTGTGGGCCTAAGCCAATATGGCGCGCTCAAACGGTTGTTCGGACGCGGCTAATGGTGCGCGGGATGCTTCATTTCCCAGAATAGATCGCACCGGAAGGCCGGTTTTCAATCAAGCGCTCACCGCAGCCTCGACGGCCGAAACCACTTGCGCGACGCTGGCATTCAGTACCGTCTCATCCTCGCTTTCCGCCATCACCCGGATCAACGGCTCGGTCCCCGATTTGCGGATCAGCAAACGCCCATTGCCCTTCAGCTGCGCTTCGGCGTCGGCGATAGCGCTTTGGACCGAAGGAATCTCAAGCGGCGCTTGACCGGCGGCGTAGCGGACGTTTCTTAACAACTGCGGTACGGGATCGAAAACATGCATGACCTCACTTGCGGCCTTGCCGCTTTCGATCATGGCCGCGAGGAACTGAAGGCCCGCCATCAGACCGTCTCCGGTCGTGGCGTAATCCGTCATCACGATATGGCCCGACTGTTCACCACCAAGGTTGAAGCCACCCGCGCGCATGCGTTCGACAACATAGCGGTCGCCGACAGAGGTTCGTTCAAGCCCCACCCCCTTGCCCTGCAGGAACCGCTCGAGACCGAGATTGGACATGACCGTGGCCACCAGCGCGCCGCCCTTCAGCCGACCATTGGCGGCCCATCTGGCGGCCATCAGGCCCATGAACTGATCACCATCCCCGACGCGGCCGTGTTCATCCAGCAGAATCACGCGGTCCGCATCTCCATCAAGGCAGATGCCCACATCCGCGCCATGCGCCACTACCGCCTCGGCTGCTGTTTGCGGGTGCATCGAACCGCAGCCGTCATTGATGTTCTTGCCGTTGGGCGACGTGCCCACCGGGATCACGTGCGCGCCCAGTTCCCAAAGGGCTTCAGGGGCGACGCGGTGGGCTGCGCCGTTGGCACAGTCGACCACCACTTTCAGCCCATTGAGCTGCATCTGGCGCGGAAAGGTGGATTTCACCCGCTCCACATAGCGGAACCGCCCGTCGTCAATCCGCTTGGCCCGCCCGATTTCAGGGGCAGGCACGGGATGGACGCCAGCGGCCACCAACGCCTCGATCTCGGCCTCGGCGGCGTCGGAAAGCTTGAAACCGTCGGGGCCGAAAAACTTGATTCCATTGTCCACCGCCGGATTGTGGCTGGCCGATATCATGACCCCGAGGTCGGCGCGCATCGAGCGTGTCAGCAGACCCACCGCAGGTGTCGGCACCGGCCCGAGCAGCAGAACATTCATACCCGTACTGGTCAGCCCAGCCGTCAACGCGTTTTCGAACATGTAGCCCGACAGGCGCGTGTCCTTGCCGATCACGACCCGGTGGACCGAATCGGCGCCGTCGCGGCGGAAATAGCGCCCCACGGCAGCGCCTATGCGCAACGCCATCTCGGCGGTCATGGGGGTTGTGTTGGCGGTGCCGCGCACGCCGTCTGTACCGAAAAGCTTACTCATCCAAGGGATGTGCCACAGCAGCCTGCCACAGCGCAATGGCTTGTGTGTGGTCCGCCACATCATGCGCGCGGATGATCGCCACCCCTTGCGCGATGGCCGCCAGCGCCACGGCAACGGACCCCGGGGCGCGATCCGTTGCCTGCGGTGCGTGGCCAAGGGTGCCGATAAAACGCTTGCGCGATGCGCCCAGCAGGATCGGCACCCCGAGTCCGTGAAACAGGCTGATACGGTTGAGCAGGGCGAGGTTGTGCTCTTGCGTCTTGCCAAACCCGATGCCCGGGTCTGCCGTGATGCGCGCGCGCGGGATGCCCGCAGCGACAAGCGCGTCGATGCGCACCGAGAGCCAGTCATAGACATCCAACAGCACATTGTCATAGCGCGGATTCGCTTGCATGGTCTGCGGATCGCCCTGGGCATGCATCACACAGACCGGTGCGCCATAGTCCACACAGACGCCCGCAAGGTCAGGATCATAGGTAAAGCCCGAGACATCGTTGACGATGCTCGCCCCGGCCCCAAGCGCGGCCAGCGCCACAGCGGCCTTTCGCGTGTCGATCGAGATGGGTGTGTCGATACCTGCTGCCCTGATTGCCGCGATCACGGGTGCTGTGCGCGCGATCTCGACCTCAACCGGGACTTCTTGCGCGCCGGGGCGGGTCGATTCACCACCTACGTCGATGATATCAGCCCCCGCCGCAACCATGGCGCGGGCATGTGCCAATGCCGCATCGACGCCCGCGTGCCGTCCTCCGTCCGAGAAACTGTCGGGCGTGACGTTGAGGATTCCCATGATTTGCGGATTGGCCAATGGGCTGAAAAACCCTGCCCGCTCCGCCTCGCTCAAATCGGATGCCGGAATTATCACAGAGGCCGCATCGCGCGCCAGCACCTCGACATGGGTAAACCAGACCACCCCAAAGGACACGGCCCCGTCGGGCTGTGCGGGGCCAACCTGCATCAGCGGGCGCAGGTAGCGCATCAAATATGGGCCCGGTCCACAGGCATCATCCGCAAGGCGACAGGCGCGTTCCTTGGCCCCTCATCCCCGATCACCAGCATTTCCAGTGCGTGATACGTCGCCGCGAACCACGAGGCGAGCGCCACGGCATCCGCCCCCTTGGCAGAGGGACCGTCGACCGCGTCCAGAACGATCTTGGACGGGGCCCAGACGCAAATCTGGCCATTGCGCATCGCCCAGTCGAGTTCGGTGCGGGTTTCGACCACCTTGCAACGGGCATCGCGGGCGGCGAGCACCCATGCGTTCTGCTCGATCGCGAGCAGGTCGATGCGGCGCTGCGCCAGCGGATGGGTCGCCTGTGGCGCGGGCGTGTCCGCCGGCCCGACACAAAAGATCAGCGGACGGCCCATCGCCTCCAACTGGTCGATCCATGCGCTCAGATGCAACGACGCAATGGCGGCGTTGGAGAGATATACCAGTTCGGGGTGCAGCGCGTCGGCCTCGCCCTGATCGCCCGGCACAGGGCGCACCGTGCCGCCGCTGCGCACGATCTCGACCCCCAGCGCGCCGGGGCCACGGTCCAGCTTTTCGATCCGCACGAACACGCGCATCGCCTGCGGTTCCTGCAGGATGCGGTCGGCGACACGTTCGGCCAAAGTCTCAAGCAGGTTCAAACGCTCGGCGGACAGTTCGTACGCAATCGCTTCAGTCACCTTGTCATAGCTGAGGATGCGATCCACGTCGTCGTCGATGGGCCCGGTCAGCGGGCGCACTTCGACAACGATATTGCAGCAAATGCGCTGGGTCACACCGCGTTCGGCCTGAAACGCGCCGATTTCAACATCAACGATGTGATCGCGCACCGAAATGCGGTCCAGCGGCGCACTGGTGGCGGTCGCTTCGGAACGTTCGGAGGGGTGCGAAAACGCAAGGCGGATTTCAGAGGACATTGGACATGCCTTTGCAGCGAAGGGTCAGCGCCGCCCTTCTAACGCCGCTGGACACGCGACGACAGGGGCAAACACGCCGTCCCCGCAGCCGAAAACGTCAGATCAGCCTAGTTTGTCGCGGTGCGATAAGTGTGGCGGTAAAAGACATGCACACCGATGGCAGCCGTCTTGGTATAAACGCGCGCCCATTTGGGGTTTACCGCGGTGGTGTGATAATGTGTTGCCCCCTTTGTCAGGGCGGGTGCGCGCCCATCCATGACTGCGCGCGCCACCTTGCCGACCTGGTCATAGGCCGCCGGTTCGTGCACCGTTTCAGGGTTGCCGTCGCAGGTAAAGGTGAACTGACACTGATATTTGCGCCCGGTGCCCTGATGAATCACGGCGCAGACATTATCTGGAAAGCGCGAGCTTTTCACGCGGTTCATGATCACCTCGGCCACTGCGAACTGACCCTTGAGCGTCTCTCCGCGCGCCTCGAAATAGAGCGCCTTTGTAAGGCACTGCCAATTGGCGTTTTCCGTGGGCTTTGGTTGTGTGGCCAGCCAACTGGTGGAAAAGGACACTTCGGCGGAATTCTCGGGCGCTTGCAGCAGGTTGGCCAACCGCTTGCTTGGCACCGTGTTCAGGCCACGCAGTTCGGCCTTGCGCAGGGCATGTCCGGAATCGTCATTCACAGTCTCAGCTGCCAGCGACAGAGTCGCGGCACACATCACGAAAACAGCCAAAATGGCTTTTCTTAAATTCGGCACAAGTGGCCCCCAGGATCATTGTCAATCGGGGGCGTCTAGCCAGAAACCAGCCATCCGTCCAGTTCGCCGGCAAAAATTGAGCAGGTTTTCGCCGTACGCCACGGTACAGAGCATGCCTGTCCGATGGCTTAGTTGAGCGTCAAAGCATTGTTATTGCTTTGATATCTTGCTGGAAATCGCAAGTTGGGCGGCCGAAAGCCGTGCAACCGGTACGCGAAATGGCGAACAGGATACATAATCGAAACCCGCCTCACGGCAGAATGCAATCGATTCGGGGTTGCCGCCATGTTCACCGCAGATCGACAGGGTAATGTCGGGCCGCGCCGCGCGCCCTCGCTCCGATCCCAGTTTCAGCAATTCGCCCACCCCGTCGATGTCGAGCGTGTGAAACGGATCTTCGGCAAAAACTTCCTGGCGGACATAGTCGGACATGAACCGCCCCGCATCGTCGCGGCTGAGGCCATAGGTCATCTGCGTCAGGTCATTGGTCCCGAAGCTGAGAAAACTGCAATGTTGCGCGATGTCGCCTGCGCGCAAGGCAGCACGCGGGGTTTCGACCATGACGCCGAGGCGATAGGTGAACGCAGCACCTTTTTCCGTGGCCACGGCGGCGGCCACGGCGTCAACGCTGGCGCGCACCAATTCGACCTCACGTTTGGCGCTGACCAGCGGGATCATGATTTCGGGCACCACAGGGTCGCCATCCCGGCTGGCGTCGATCGTCGCCTCGAAAATGGCGCGGGCCTGCATTTCGTAGATTTCGGGCACCGTCACGCCAAGGCGCACACCGCGCAGTCCCAGCATGGGGTTGTATTCCATCATCGACTCGATGCGCCGGGTCACGTCGGACAAAGGCAGATTCAGCGCATCGGCCAGCTCGTGCTGGCCATTGCGGTCCGTGGGCAGGAATTCGTGCAAGGGCGGGTCGAACAGGCGGATGCAAACGGGCTGGCCCTGCATAATGCTGAAAAGCTGGGTGAAATCGGCGCGCTGCATGGGCAGCAACCGGTCCAGCACCGCGCGGCGGTCATTGCCGGTCTCGGCAAAGATCATCTCGCGCATGACAGTAAGGCGACCTTCGTCGAAAAACATGTGCTCGGTGCGGCACAGCCCGATGCCTTGTGCGTTGAAGTTGCGTGCGGTCTGGGCGTCGGCAGGGGTGTCGGCGTTGGCACGGATGTCGATATCGCGTTCCATGTCGGCCCAGTCCATCAGGTCCTGAAACGCGTCGTCAAGGGCCGCTTCCTGCATCTCGGGCGCGCCCAGAAGGATTGTGCCGTTGGTGCCATCGACGGTCACGACCTCACCCGCCTTGATGATGCGCCCGTCCTTGGTCTGCAACTGGCCGAGACGGGTCTGGAAACGCAGATCGCTGACACCGACCACACAAGGCAGGCCGATGCCGCGCCCGATCACGGCGGCGTGGCTGGTGATGCCGCCGCGTTCAGTGATCACGGCCTTGGCCGCATGCATGCCCCGGATATCTTCAGGAGAGGTTTCGCGGCGTACAAGGATGCAATCCTCGTCCCGTGCGGCGCTCGCCTGCGCTTCATTGGCGGAAAAGACCAGCTTGCCGGTCGCCGCCCCCGGACTGGCGGCAATGCCGCTGCCCAGAAGGTCACGTTTGGCATGCCGGTCGATCTGCCGGTGCAGAAGTTCGGTGAGCGTGCGTGGCTCGATGCGCATCAACGCCTCTTGATGGGTGATGATGCCATCGCGGGCCAGTTGCACGGCAATGCGCACCGCCGCGCGGGACGAGCGGTTGACGCGCACACCGTCCAGAATGTGAAGCGTGCCGTTTTCGATGGCGAATTCCACCTGCATTTCTTCGCGCAGGCGTGTGCGCATCAGGCCCGCGTGTTCGACCAGTTGGGCGAAACAGTCCGGCACCATCTCTTCGAGCGACGGGCCCCGGTCGTCGCGCGAGATATAAAGGCTGTCAGCGTCGCTGCGCAACGCATCGCGCCCCTGACTTTGGCGCAGGTAACGCCCGGTGATCTGCGGCATGCCGGTTTTCGAAGACACAAGCTGCAACACGCCCGACCCGCTCTCGCCCTGCCCGACTCCGAAGGCCATCTGCTGGACCACAAGGCCAAGGCCCGCTTCCGCCGGAGCGCCCTTGGCCTGCCGCAGCAGGCGGGCAGAGGTGCCCTCCCACGCGCGGGCCATGGATTTGAGCACGCCTGCGAGCTGTTCGGCGCGGGTTGCGGGGAACGGGATTTCGGTCTCTTCCTCGTAGGCGCTCAGCACCTCTGTCAGGGCTGCCGGTCCTTCGCCGGTGATGGCGTCGAACATGTCGGGGTCGAGCCGGTCCACGTGGATCGCATAGCTTTGGACAAAACGGGTGAACATTGCGGCGGCGGCATCGGTGCCTAGCGTGCCGCAGAGCACCTCGTAGCGTGAATCGTTCATGCCGATGTTCAGGATCGCCGAAGGCCCGCCCCAGTCGGGGTCTTCGGAGGACGGACGCACGCAGAGCAGCGCGTCCTGCGGGAACTGGCGCAAAATCGCTTCGATATCAGGAAGATGGCCGCTGGCGATGCGGTGCACTGCATTGAAGGACAGTGCCACGGTCGTCGGCACGGGCAGCTTGAGGCGAGCCAGACGTTGCAGGCATTTCGCACGTCCCCCATGGGTTTCGGTCGCGATCGGCGCGTCCGCTGTCACAAGTGTGGTATCGGGATTATTCTGCACTGCGGCGTTCCTCTTCGGGCGCAGCATAGAGTGTAAACTTGATGTGACAAGAGGCTGTGTTTCGCGCCTGCGGCGAGCGGGGTTGGGGGCTCTGCCCCCCGGCGCTGGCGCGCCTCCCCCCGGAGTTTATGTGACGAGAAGAAGGGTCAGCCGTCGATTTTTCTGAGGTCCGCGACGGACAGGCAGAGGGTGCGGATGCGGCTGAGCAGGTTCAGTCGGTTGCGTCTGAGCGTGCCGTTGTCGGTGTTGATCTGCGTGGCGTCAAAGAAGGCATCGATGGGGGCTCTGAGGGAGGCCATGGCGGACATTGCGGTTGTGAAATCCTGTTCAGCCATGGCCGGGGAGATTTTTGCCTCAGCCTTGTCCAGTGCTTTGAAGAGCGCGCGTTCCGCATCGTTTTCGGCGAATTTTTCGTCCGCGCCAAAGGAGTATTCGACGCCGTCGGCTTCTTCGGCCTGGCTGAGGATGTTGTTGGCGCGTTTGAAGCCCTGGATGAGGTTTTCGCCGTCGTCGGTGGCGAGGGTTTCGTTGAGCGCGCGGGCGCGTTTGACGAGCAGGGTGAGGTCGTCGTTGTTCGGCATGGCGATGCAGGCGTCGATGATGTCATGGCGGATGCCCTGGTCGCGCAGGTAGACTTTGAGGCGGTCGTGGATGAAGGAGAGGAGGTTGGCGGAATATGCCCTCAGATCAATACTCTTCGCACCTTCGTCGAGAAAATGACCTGATGAGTCGACATCGTTTTTCCACGCGATGTGATTCGACTTAATCACGGCCAAGCACTCTCCAAGCGTCAACCTGACCCTGTCATGATGATCAGCACCTTGATAAACTTCCTCTACCGTGCGGGATCGATCAAACACGGACCACTCTTCGGCTTCTAGAGTTTCACCATCCTGTGCGACCTCAAAAAAGGATAGATACGCCAATTCATCAGCAAATGCGAAAGCGGCAAACTGATGTTGCAAAAAATTACTTATCCATTCCGAAAAGTTCAGCGCCAGCTCATTCTCCAGCACCAACCGAATAACCCCCAACGCCGCCCTGCGCAGCGCAAACGGGTCCTTGCTGCCTGTCGGCTTCTCATCAATCGCCCAGAACCCGGTCAACGTGTCCAGCTTGTCCGCCAGAGCCACGGCGACTGACACGGGCGCGGTGGGCACATCGTCGGACGGGCCAAGCGGCGAATAGTGTTCCTGCGCAGCGGCAGCAATGGCGAGGTTTGTCTCGGTCTCGCCAATGTAATACCGCCCCATAAGCCCTTGAAGTTCGGGGAATTCATAGACCATTTCGGAGCTGAGATCGGCCTTGGCCAGACGTGCGGCCTGTTCGGCCATGTCCGGGTCGGCACCGACCATGGGGGCGAGTTCGCGGGCCAGTGCCGCGATGCGGTTGATCCGGTCGGCCTGGCTGCCGAGCTTGTTGTGAAAGGTCACGTTTTCAAGAGCTTGCGTCCAGACGCTCATGTCAGATTTCGCCACGCGCAGGTCGTTCTCCCAAAAGAACTTCGCATCCGACAGACGCGCGCTCAGCACCTTTTCGTTGCCCGCGAGGATCGTGGCGCCATTGTCCGTCGTTTCGCGGTTCGCCACGGTGATGAACCGTTCGATCCGGCCCGTCTTGGGGTTTCGCACGGAAAAGAATTTCTGATGCTCTTTCATCGAGGTTTGCAGAACTTCTGGCGGCAAGCCCATGAAATCGCTGCCAATTTCCCCCATCAACACCACAGGCCATTCGACCAGCCCTGCGACCTCGGCCAGCAGTCCGGCATCCTCGACCACTTCGAACCCACCGGCAAAGGCCATGTTTGTCGCGTCATGCCAGATGGTATCGGCGCGCGCTTGTGGGTCCAAGACCACGTAGGCGCGCTTGAGCTTGGCCTCGTAATCCGCGAAGGAAGTTACAGAAATTGCACCCGGCGCCATGAAACGGTGACCTTGGGTCGTGTCGCCCGAGGCGATGCCGTCCACGTTCAGCGGCACGATCTCGTGCCCCGCCTCGTCCGTCAGAATGCACAGGATCGAATGCAGCGGGCGCACCCATTTCAGGCTTCCCGTCCCCCAGCGCATCGACTTGGGCCAAGGGAAAGTGCGGATGGTGGACTCGAGCACTTCGGCCACGATATCACCCGCCGCGCGCCCCGGCTTTTCGATCACCGCAAACAGCACGGGGCCTTTGGGCGTGTCGCGTTCCTGCACCTGATCGCGGGTCAGCCCCGCGCCGCGCAGGAAGCCTTCGATTGCCTTTTCTGGGGCATCGGCGCGTGGGCCTTTGCGTTCCTCGCGGGTGGTGGGCGAGTTTGCCAACAGCCCCTCGACCGTCAGCGTCAACCGCCGCGGGGTCGCAAAGGCCGCCGCAGAGGCGTAGGTCAGCCCCGCCTCGACCAGACCGTTCGTGACCAGCTTTTGCAGGTCTTCGCCGGCGCGTTTCTGCATGCGCGCGGGGATTTCTTCGGAAAAGAGTTCGATCAGGAGGTCAGGCATTTCAATTTTCTTTTTCTAGCAGTTCGACAACAACGTCCCGCTCGTTCTCCGGGTCACTGTCGTCAAAGAAGTGGTCATGGAGACTTGCATCGACATCGCAATCATCGGCTGTCGCCAAAACGAATTCTCCGAACGCGCGCATGTCCGAAGTACTCCGGAACCTCAACCAGACAGTTTGCAAGGCCAGCGCAGGCGTCTCGTCATCTCGGGAGGTGCAGCCCTGTATTTGGAATTGAGCCGTTGCAGAAGGCATTATTGGTCATCCCGTTTCGGGCATTCTTCGCCCACGATGGTCCCGTCATAGGCTTTCTCGCCGCAGTCATTCAGTTCGTGCCAGACATAGCCGCGCCCGTCGTCGGTGATGGCCACGATCCGGTCCACGCCGAATTCGACGTTCTTTTGCCCCAGAAAAGGCAGCGCCGTGCCTGCGGCGAGCTCGGCGGCGATGGCGTCGGCGTCAAAGCAGTCGAACCAGTGCGGCGCGTTGCGCGGGGTTGCCGCCTCAAGCCCGACATAGGTTTCGCTGAGCAGGGCCAGCGACATGTCCGTTGTAAAACAGGCGCGATACCGGATGGGCGAGCTGTCTGCGTCGATGGCCTCGAACATGTCCACCGTGATGGGTTCGGGTGCGTCCGAGACGACCGAGACAAGCTCGACCTCGGCCACTTCGACAGGTTCGTAGAACCCGTAGACCTGCAGGTAATAAAGGGCGATGCCGCCGATAAGAGAAGAAAGCAGGATACCGCTCACGATAATTTTTCCGTTCATCCTGCATCCTCGCCCAGACACAGCACATTGCCGTCCGGGTCGGTCACTTCGGCCTCGCGCATGCCGTATTCCGTGACGTTGGGGCCGGAATAGGTGCCGCCACGGGCCACGATATGGGCCAGCAGAGCGTCAAGGTCCTGCGGGTAAAGGTACACGCGCCAGCGGTCATACTCCGCTTCCGGCCCGTCCCATGATGTCAGGAACACTTGTGCCGCCCCCGCGCGCAGAATGCCGAAGCCGACCGGATCGCCCGCCTCTTCGCCCACTTCAAAGCCGAGCAGATCGGTGTAGAACGCGCGCGCACGGACGTAGTCGGACACGCGCAGGACGGGGCTTGCATGGGTATAGGTCACGCCGCGTCCTCCGGCTGCCAGCCACCCGCACGGGTCTGCACGAAGGCATCCGCGCATTGCTTGGCCAATGACCGCACCCGCCCGATATAGGCTTGCCGTTCAGTCACGGAGATCACGCCGCGTGCATCAAGCAGGTTGAATATATGGGACGCCTTGATGCACTGGTCATAGGCCGGGTGCGCCATGATGATCCGTTTGCCCGTCTTGGGGTCCACGTGTTCTGCGGCCAGCGTCGCGGCACATTCGGCCTCCGCCTCCTCGAAATGGCGCAGCAGCACTTCGGTGTTGGCGGTGTCGAAGTTCCAGCGGGCGTATTCTTCCTCGGTCTGTTTGAAGATGTCGCCATAGGTCAGCGGGATCGGTGTCTGCGGGTCGTTGAACGGCATGTCCATTACGTGATCAACGCCTAGGATGTACATCGCAAGGCGTTCCAGCCCATAGGTCAACTCTCCGCTCACCGGATGGCAGTCATGTCCGCCGACCTGCTGGAAATAGGTGAACTGCGACACTTCCATGCCGTCACACCACACTTCCCAGCCCAGACCCCACGCGCCCAGCGTCGGGCTTTCCCAGTCATCCTCGACAAAGCGGATGTCGTGCAGAGTCATGTCCACGCCAATGGCCTCAAGGCTGCCAAGGTAGAGTTCCTGTAGATCAGGCGGGCTGGGTTTGATCAGCACCTGGTACTGGTAATAGTGCTGAAGGCGGTTCGGGTTCTCGCCATAGCGCCCGTCGGTGGGGCGGCGCGAGGGTTGCACGTAGGCCGCCGCCCAGGATTGCGTGCCGAGGCTGCGCAGGGTGGTCGCCGGATGGAACGTACCTGCCCCAACTTCCATGTCATAGGGTTGCAGAATCGCGCAGCCTTTGGTTGCCCAATAGGTCTGCAATCTCAGGATGATCTCCTGAAACGAGCGGGGTGTTTTGGGCGTGTCTGGCATGGGTTTGACCCTCGGGTGAATGCGCGTCTTACCTACGGGTCGCCCCATAAGAGGTCAATTGCGTGCAAGCTGTCTTTTTGGGGGTATTCCCCCATTTTCATTGTGGCGGTTTCCTGCTTATTCTGCCTTCCAGACAAAACGGCACCAAGACCATCGAAGGGGATATCGGGTGATTTTCAAACGGATTGCAGTGGCATGGATGATGATTGTCATGTCCGTGGCCGCGAGCGTGGCGCAGCAAGGTGCGGTCTGGGTGCAGATCGAGGCGCAGCCGAACCTTTCGGACGCGACGGAGCGGGCGCGCGTTTATGCCGCTGATTTGCCGGATGTGAACGGGTTTTCGCTGGGCGGTGGTTGGTACGGAATTGCCCTTGGGCCCTATACCCGGACGGATGCCGAACAGGTGCTACGCGTTTATCGCGGCGAAGGGGTAATTCCGCGCGACAGCTATATCGCGCTCGGGTCCAACTTTGGGCAGCAATTCTGGCCCGTGGGGGCCAATGCGCTGGACCGGGGTGTTGTCGAGACGCCCTTGACAGGTGCCGAGGCTTCGTCGGGCGATCCAGTGGCCGAACCC
>CAYGPT010000083.1:0-15827 GCA_964351755.1 uncultured Rhodobacterales bacterium
GACGTGGGCATTCTGGGCGGTAATATTCTGATGCGCCTGAAAATGCGCGGCATTGCGGCGGCGGTGACCGATGGCGGGATGCGGGACATTCCCGAAATCCTCGATCTGGGCATGCCTGTCTGCGCAACCGCCAGCGCCCCGCCGCCCAGCTTTACCAAGCTGATGCTGATCGACAGCCAGTGCGTGGTTTCCTGCGGCGGCGTGACGATCTTTCCCGGCGATATCATTGTCGGCGACGAAGAAGGCGTCGTCGCCATCCCAGCCGCATTCGCCAAAAGCGTGGCTGAGGGCGGCATGGCGCAGGACCATGTTGAGGGTTGGGTGAACCGGCGTCTGGCCAGGGGGGATGCGATGCCCGGTCTCTATCCGCCGAATGAAAAGGCGCAGGCGAAGTATCAGAAATGGGTGGCGGATGGGGAACCGGACGAGGTTTAGGGCCTTGTCGCGTCAGTCCAGGCAACGCTCAGCGCTGGCGCCTCTCTGCGCGCCAGCCAGAACCCTGCGGTCGTCAGGGTGGCAAGGATGATCCATGGGATCGGGTTGTGGCTGTCAAAAGTGATCCAGTAGAGGGTCATTTCTGACTCTCCCACCGCCGCATTGCGACTGTGGATCATGATTTCGCATATCCCGGCCAGCGCCAGAATGCTGACCCCCGCCGGGATCAGCGTTTTGAAGTAGGGCGCGGCAATCGCCGCCGCCTTGCCTGATCGCAGCACAGGCGCGTGCATCGCCAGCACACCGGCCAGTCCGCCCGGAAAGAACATCACGCATGCGACGAACAGGGCGCCGATATAAAGCTGCCACAGCTCAGTCTGCAGACTGAGGATTGTCTGCAGGATTGTGAAAACGACGGCGCCGATGATCGGGCCAAAGAAAAACCCGACACCACCGAGAAACGCAATCATCAGGATCGTTCCCGACGCCTCCACATTCAGGTTCTCGACTGTCGTGATTTCGTACGTGATGGCGAACAGCGATCCTGCGATCCCGGCGAAGAAACCAGCGGCGCAGAAGGAACAGAAGCGGACCCAATAGGCCGAATATCCGACAAACTCGGCGCGTTCAGGATTGTCGCGCACCGCGTTCGCCATCCGGCCAACGGGCGTGCGGGTGAAGAGGTACATCAGGAAGGTTGAGATCAGCAGCCAGAAAATGACGAGATAATAAACCTCGCCCTGGCGCAGAAACTCAACGCCAAAAAACGCCTCAACATAGGTCCGGTCGCCGCCAACACCGCCACCATTGAAGAAGCCGGACGTGATGATGGCGTAGGATGCGATCAGCTCGACAATGCCAAGTGAGATCATGGCGAACACGACCCCCGCGCGGCGGATCGAGAACGCACCGATGATGATTGCGACGCCCAGACTGAACAGGCCGCCGAAGATCGGCAGGAACGGCAGTGGGATGGGTGTTCCCGTCACCGACAGCCAGTTCATTGTGTGGATCGCGAAAAAACCGCCAACGCCCAGATAGATCGCATGGCCGAAAGACAGCATTCCGGCCTGACCCAGCAGCATGTTGTAGGCCAGCGCGAAGATGATCGTGATCGCCATCTGGTTCATGATGGTGATCGCGGAGTTGTTGGTGAAGATGAAGGGCAGGACCAGCAGCAGCGCCGCAGCGAAGATCCACGGGATCAGGGGGATCGTCAGCCTGCCCGCCCGCATGCGTTGTACGGGTTTGGTCGACTCCGTCGTCAACTGGTCGCTCATGCGTCGCGCTTTCCAAGCAGGCCGTGCGGGCGAAAGATCAGGATCAGGACCATGAGGATGTACGGCAATATGTCCGCGATTTGCGGGCTCGTGATGCTCCAGAGATCGCTCAGGGCGCTATCGGAGAGGGCCTCGGGCTTGGTGAAGCCCAGCGTTGTCAGCAAGTCCTCCATCCGCAGGGTGTAGGCTTTGGAAAAGGTGGTGATCCAGCCGATCAGCAACGAGGCAACCAGCGCACCCCAAAGTGAACCGAGACCGCCGATCACGATTGTCACGAAGACGATGGAGCCGAGGACGAAGGCCATGCCGGGAAAAGTGCCGAGCACCGGGCCTGCGATCACGCCCGCAACTCCGGCCAATGCGGTACCGACCCCGAAGACGCCCATGAAGATCAGCGGCACGTTGTGCCCCAGCGCCTCGACCGTGCGGGGATATGTGAGAGCCGCTTGGATGATCATCCCGATACGTGTGCGCGTCAGCACCCAGAGCAGGCCGATGAAAATTCCCACCGAAATGAAGATCATGAAGATCTTGTAGGCGGGAATCGAATTGCCCGCGATGGAAAAGGCGGTGAATTGCAGCACCTCGGGCGCGCTGTAGGCCATCTGGCTTTTGCCCCAAATGAATTGCACGAGTTCCTCGATCAGCAGCGCAAGCCCGAAGGTGAAGATCAGTTCGGGGACGTGCCCGTATTGGTGTACGCGGCGCAGGCCATAGCGTTCGACCCCTGCCCCAAGCACGCCGACAATCAGCGGGGCAAACAGCAGCCCCATCCAGAAGCCAAGCGCGAGGCTGATCTGGTAGGCGAAGTAAGCGCCCAGCATGTAAAAGCTGGCATGGGCAAAGTTCAGCACACCCATCATTGAAAAGATCAGTGTGAGGCCCGCCGACAGCATGAACAGCAGCAGCCCCGTGACGAGGCCGTCGATGAGATTGACGAGGATGAGGTCCATGTAACGGCTCCGTTCTTGATCCGAAGGCCGCCTTGCGGCGACGACATCATGAGGGGGCACTGCCCCCATCCTTCGGACTCCCCCGCAGTATTTTTGGCCAAAAGAAAGCGACGCGCCGGGACGATCGGCGCGCCTGCGTGTTCAGGGTCGCTTCATTTCGCAGGTGGTGGCGGAGTCCATGGCCGCCATGGTCACCGTGTTTTCCACCGCGACGCCATAGCCCGAATTGTCATAGTCGAAGGTGACCCCTTCGTCCGTGTGGGCATGGATATGCACGTCCTGAATGATCTGGTGGTCGATGGCGCGCATCTTGACGGTACCGCCCCAGATGTTTTCGTGCTCCATGTCCTCGAGTGCATAGGCGACCTTGACCACATCCGTCGCACTTCCCGCTTCCTCGATGGCAGCGGCCAGCATTTCGATGACGTTGGTGATGCGGGCCTGGCTGATATTGCCGTCAGGATATTTGGCCTTGAATGCATTGTAATAGGCGCTGGCCCTGTCGCTGACGGGCGGGTTGATCTGCCCTTCGGAGACCAGGCGCAAGGCACCTTTGCCGGTTTCGCCAAAGGCGGCCGTGATGCCGTCGGCGGCTGCGTAATAGGTGAAGATCGGACCGGTATAGCCATTTTCCAGCACCGATTTGCCAAGGCCGAGCATGTCCGCGCCCCAGTTGCCGGTGATGATCGCGTCTGTCCCTGCGGCCACGATCTTGCGGCTGTAGGGGGTGAAATCCTTGACCTTGCCGATCGGGTGCAACTCATTGCCGACGATCTCGATATCGGGGCGTTTTTCACCTATGAAGCGCACGGCGGCATCGGCCACCGCCTTGCCGAATGAATAGTCCTGGCCGATGATATAGACCTTCTTGATGCTGTCATCGGCGGCGATCACGTCCGTCAGTGCGTCCATCTTGATGTCGGCATTCGCATCGAAGCGGAAGTGCCAGAAGTTGCACTTTTCATTTGTGAGTGCCGGGTCAACTGCAGAGTAGTTCAGGAACAGTACCCGGTTGTCCGGGTTTCGCCTGTTGTGCTTGTCGATGGCTTCGGTCAGGGCATTGGCCACGCCGGACGAGTTGCCTTGAGCGATATATCGGATACCCTGATCAATCGCGACCTGCAACTGGATCAGCGACTCCTTGGGGCTGATCTTGTTGTCGAAGGCGACGATTTCGAACATGTCACCGCCCAGAACGCCACCCGCCTTGTTCACCAGCTCGTCGGCGGCGAATTCGTACTGGTGCAGCCCGTTGACACCGGTGCCTGCGAAGGGGCCCGACAGCGGGTCGATGAAAGCGATCTTGACGGTATCTGCCGCGACGTTCAGCGCGCTGACACTCAGAGTCAGAGCCGCCGCCACGCCAAGCGTGATGGATCTGCGCATATTGTGTTCCTCCCTAGAACATGGTCCCGGCACGGGCACCTCTTTGGGTGCGGTTCAGGCGCAGGATTGGATCAGGGTTGCACAAACCCTGCATATGTCAAGGGCAGAGGTCCGCGAAAACTTCTATTTATGGTGGTATGTGGAACGCGCTTTTTTGGATAAGATGTGACCGCCATCCCATTGTTCTAATGCGTCTTAATCGCATCCAGCCCATTCTTCGCAAAGATCGGCACGAAGGACCCAAGCTGCAACGCACGTTCGGGATTGGAGGCATTGCCGTCCAGCGCGCGACGCAGCACACCCTGGATGATCGCGGCCATGCGGAAGAAGCAAAAGGCAAGGTAAAAGCCGAAATCATCTATGCCGGCGATGTTGCGGCGCGCGCAATAGGCCGCGATGAAGGCCGAGTCACTTGGCAGTCCAAGGCTGTCGCGGTCCACGCCTTGCAGGCCCCGCCCTTGCGCCCCGGCGGGCAGCTGCCATTGCATGATGACCGAGGCCAGATCGGCGTATGGGTGCCCGATTGTGCTCAGTTCCCAGTCAAGGACGGCAAGACAGTTCGTGCCCGTCTCCTCAAAGATCATGTTGTCGATCCGGTAATCGCCATGCACCAACGTGCGCTGGCCGTCGTCTTCGGGCATGTCTTCGACCAACCGCTGCATCAGGGCGTTCATGTCGGGCAGGTCCTCGGTCTGCGAGGCGCGGTACTGTTTTGACCAGCGCCCCACCTGCCGTTCAAGGTAATGCCCCGGCGGGCCGAAATCGGACAGGCCCGCAGCATCGATATCCACCTCGTGCAATGCTGCCAGAACCCGGTTCATGTCGTCGATGATGGCGGTCCGGTCGGGCCGGGTCAGACCGTCCATGCTGGGTTCGTTGAAATTGCGCCCGGCGATATGGTCCATCACGTAAAAGTCTGACCCGATCACGTTCGGATCCTCGCACAACACGTGAACGGCGGCCACAGGCACATCGGTGTCGAACAGCGCGCGTTGCACCCGGAATTCGCGGTCCACCGCATGGGCTGATTTCAGCAATTGCCCCGACGGCTTGCGGCGCAGCACGTAGTTGCCCGCACCGGTCTTGAGCAGGAAAGTAGGATTGGATTGGCCGCCTTCGAATTTCCTGGCCTCGATCGGGGCGTCGAACCCCGGCAGACGGTCGCGCAGATAAGAGGCGACGGCTTGCGTGTCCAAGTGTTGCGTATCAGCCATGTTTGCCCCCGAACTCTGCGGCCAGCCGTTGCCCTGCGGCGGCATATTCCTGTGCCATGCGATCCACGATTGCGCCGGCGGGGCCGATGGATGTGACGGCACCGATCCCCTGTCCCGATCCCCAAATCGTCTTCCACGCTTTGGGCTTGGAGGAGCCGGAAGCGAAATTCATTTTTGAGGCGTCCGCTTGGGGCAGGTTGTCCGGATCCATCCCGGCATTCTTGACCGATCCGCGCAGATAGTTGCCCCAGACCCCGGTGAATAGCGAGGAATAGACGATGTCCTCGGCTCCGGACTCCACGATCATCTGCTTGTAGTCGCTTTGGGCATTGGCCTCGTCAGTGGCGATGAAGGGTGATCCGACATAGCCGAAATCGGCCCCCAGCGCGCGGGCGGCCAGCAAGGCTTCTCCGGTCGCGATGGCCCCGGACAGGGCGAGTGGGCCGTCGAACCAGTCCCGAATCTCGTGGATCAGGGCAAAGGGGGATTGCTGGCCCGCATGGCCCCCGGCCCCTGCGGCTACGGCGACCAGACCGTCGGCGCCCTTGGTGATGGCTTTCCTGGCGAATGTGTTGTTGATCACATCATGCAGAACGATGCCGCCACAGGAATGCGCGGCCTCGTTCACCTCGACGCGCGCGCCGAGCGAGGTGATCCAGATCGGGACCTTGTGGGCCACGCAAATGTCGAGATCGCGTTCGAGCCGGGCGTTCGAGCGGTGCACGATCTGGTTGACGGCAAAGGGGGCTGCAGGCGTGTCCGGGTTGGCCTGATTGTGACGGTCGAGCTCTTCGGATATCTGCGTGAGCCATGCGTCGAGCAGCGGCGGTTCTCCCTCGCCCTCGCGGGCGTTCAGCGCAGGAAACGACCCCACGATGCCCGCCTTGCACTGCGCGATCACCAGTTCGGGGACCGAGATGATGAACAAGGGCGCCGCGATCATCGGAATGCGCAAGCCCTGCAACGCGGCGGGCATTCTGGGTCTGGTGTCAGCGTTCAGCGTCCCGGTCCTTTATTCTCTGATTTAAAAAAATCCCCGCCGGAGGCTCCGACATCTGCCGCAGGAACCACGTTCACAGGACCTCGAACAGGCCTGCCGCCCCCATGCCGCCCCCAACGCACATGGTGCAGACGACATAACGCACCCCGCGCCGCTTGCCCTCGATCAGCGCGTGCCCGACCATGCGGGCGCCGGACATGCCATACGGATGCCCGATCGAGATTGCACCGCCATTCACGTTCAGCAATTCATCAGGGATTCCAACGGTATCGCGGCTATAGATCACCTGCACGGCAAAGGCCTCGTTCAACTCCCACAAGCCAATATCGTCCATTTTCAGCCCATGCGCCTCCAGCAAGGGTGGCACGGCATGGATCGGGCCGATCCCCATCTCGTCCGGCTCGCAACCTGCGGCCCAGACGCCGATGCAGCGGCCCAGTGGCTGCAGGCCTTTCCTTTCGGCCAAGGATGCCTCCATCACCACGGCAGCCGACGCCCCGTCACTAAGTTGCGAGGCGTTACCGGCGGTGATGAACTTGCCCTCGGGAATATGGATGCCGTCCTTGAAGACCGGTTTAAGACCGGCAACGGTGTCATAGGTGGTGCCGGGACGATTGCCTTCGTCCTTGTCCAGCGTCACTTCATGTTCGGAAATCGCCTTGGTCTCGCGGTCCTGGAATTTCATGATGGTGGTCAGCGGCACGATCTCGTCATCGAACTTGCCTGCCGCCTGCGCGGCAGCGGTACGTTCCTGCGATTGCACCGCATACCGGTCCTGCGCCTCTCGGGTCACTCCATAGCGCGCCGCCACAGTCTCGGCCGTTTCCAGCATCGTCATGTAGATTTCGGGCTTGTGCCCTTTCAGCCATGGATCGGCGTGGGCGCGCATCTCGGGCGTCTGCACCATCGACACGGACTCGACCCCGCCGCCCACCACCACGTTTACACCGTCATGAATGACCTGCTTGCTGGCCGCGGCGATGGCCATCATCCCACTGGCACATTGGCGATCAAGGCTCATGCCCGCGACCGTCACAGGCAGCCCGGCCCTGATCGCGGCCTGACGCGAGACATTGCCCGCCTGATGGCCCTGTTGCAGGGCAGCACCCAGCACCACGTCCTGCACCTCGGCCCCCTCGAGTCCCGCACGCTGCACCGCGTGGGCGATGGCGTGCCCGGCCAGCGTTTGCGGCGGCGTGGCGTTGAAGGCTCCGCGATAGGCCTTGCCGATCGCGGTGCGGGCGGTGGAGACGATGACGGCATCGCGCATTGCTCAGGTGTCCTTTCGGTTTCAGAGGTCGGGACCGGGGCGCTGACCCGGACCCCGCGGTTTATCTGGCGAGATGAAGAGGGATCATCGCCTACCAGTCAAGGGTGACTCCCTTGGCCATTGCCGCCCGCAGCGCGTATTTGCGGGTCTGGGCAAAGGCGTTTTCGAGGTTTTCGGCGTCCGTCGGGTCGGTGATCCTGTCCCAGTTTGCAGCGACCGCTTCGGGCGTGATCTCCCCTTGGATCAGCGCCCCTTGGGTTTCACGGATCTGCGTGACGGCGAAGGTGCCGCCGCCGGCGGACAGGATGGTGCGGCTGGGGGCGTCCTCGCTCAGCAGGAACAGCACGCCCGGCGTGATGGTTTCGGCAGAGAGCAGCGCCAGCGCAGCCTCGGGAAGCAACCCTTCGGTCATGGCCGTAGCCGCCGTGGGGGCCAGCGTGTTGACGCGGATATCATCCCGCGCCCCTTCGAGGTGCAGCACGTTCATCAGCCCGACCATTGCAGCCTTGGCTGCCCCGTAATTGGCCTGCCCGAAATTGCCATAAAGGCCCGAGCCGGAGGCCGTCAGCACGATCCGCCCATACCCTTGCGCGCGCATGATCGGCCAGACGGCATGGCAGCAATTGGCCGTGCCGATCAGATGCACGTCGATCACTTTGCGGAAATCGGCCATGTCCATCTTGGCGAAGGTCTTGTCCCGCAAGATGCCAGCGTTGTTGACCAGCGCGTCGATGCGGCCCCATCTGTCCATGGTTTGGGCGATCATATCGGCGACCATGCCCGCGTCGGACACATCGGCGCTGTGCGCCATCGCCTGCCCGCCTGCGGCCTCGATCGCGGCCACAACCGATTCCGAGCCGCCCAAGTCGTTGATCACCACCTTCGCTCCGCGCGCTGCAAGCCCCAGCGCGTGACAGCGCCCAAGGCCCGCGCCTGCGCCCGTAACGATCGCCACGCGGTCGGTAAAGTCGATCATCCCTCAGCCCTCCAGCGCGGCGCGGAACAGGTTGGGCCCGCTCATCACCTGAATGCCGCCTGACACAGGCAGCACCGCCCCGGTCAGGTACGAACCGCCCTTGCCGCAGAGAAACTGCATGCAGCCCGCGATATCCTCGTCCCGACCCACGCGCCCCAGTGGCACGTCCTGCCCGACCTTGTCGCGCATACCTTCATCCGCAGTGGCAAAGGCGGTCATCTTGCTGACGAACGGGCCCGGTGCCAGCGCATTGACGGTGATGTGGTGGGGGGCGAGCTCCTTGGCCATGATCTTGGTCAGGTGCAGAACGGCGGCCTTGGAGGCGGCGTAGCTGTAGGCCCCATCGCCAAGCGCCGCCTCGCCCATGACCGAACCGACATTGACCACGCGGGCCGGATCGTCTGCGGTGCCTGTCTTTATCAGGATGGGCAGCAGCGACTGCGTGAGATGGAACAGACCGGCCACGTTCACGTTCATCACCTTTTCCCAAGCCGCATGGGGAAACTGGCCCAGGGGTGCGCCCCATGTGACGCCTGAATTGTTCATGAGAATGTGCAGTTTGTCGGTGCGCGCGGTGACCTCGGCGACCAATGCGGCGATGCCGTCCTCGCCGCCGACATCACCTGCAAAACCATCGACACTGCCGGGACTGTCGAGCGCGTTCAACTCGGCTGCGACCGCCTCGCACGCATCCCCCTTGCGACTCGCGATCAGTACCCGTGCACCTGCCATCATCAGTCCAGTGGCGGCCATCCGCCCGATGCCCGTTGCGCCTCCCGTGACAAGGGCGACCTTACCTTTCAATGAAAACAATGTGTTGGGGTCCATGGTTCATCACCTCCTCAGCTGTTGCGCGGCCATTCCAGTTTGGCCATGCTTTACAGCCCTACCGTCGCAGGTCAGGTTGCCTTCAAAGGCAGGTGTAGTGCACGCTTGCCGTTACGTCACCAGTCGGAGGACACAGATGTACGCCATGCTCAGCCACGCCACCGGCGGCCCCGAGACGCTGGAATGGCGCGAAATGCCTGACCCGCATCCGAAACCGGGCGAGGTGCGCATCGCAGTCAGGGCGGCGGGCGTGAACTTTCCCGACACGCTGATCATCCGCGATCTCTATCAGATGAAACCCCCGCGCCCTTTCGCGCCGGGGGGCGAGGTTGCGGGTGTTGTTGACGCGCTTGGTGACGGTGTTGACGGGTTGGCAATCGGTGACAAGGTCATCGCCATGACGGGTTTCGGCGGGTTTGCCACGCATATCTGCGTGGCCTCCGCTGCCTGCCTGAAGATGCCCAAGGAGATGCCGTTTGACGAGGCGTCCTGTTTTGTTTTCACCTACGGAACATCCCATTACGCGTTGAAAAACCGTGCAGAATTACAGTCGGGCGAGACGCTTTTGATCCTTGGAGCCGCTGGCGGCGTCGGCGCTGCGGCGATCGAACTTGGTAAAGCTGCGGGTGCGCGTGTCATTGCTGCCGTCAGTTCGCAGGAAAAGGCAGATTTCTGCACCTCGCTTGGGGCGGATGCCACCATCATATACCCGCGCGAGATGGACCGCGATGCACAAAAGGTTCTGTCGGCGCGGATCAAGGAGATCGCGGGCCCGGACGGGGTGCATGTCGCCTATGACGCGGTGGGCGGCGATTATGCCGAGCCGGTGATCCGGTCAATGGCTTGGGGTGGAAGGTTTCTGGTGGTCGGTTTTCCGGCGGGCATTCCTGCCATTCCGTTGAACCTGACCCTGCTCAAGTCCTGTCAGATCGTTGGCGTGTTCTGGGGCGCCTCGATCTATCGCGACCCGAAAAACCACATGAGGAATATGCAGGAACTGTTTGATATGTATAAACAAGATGCGATCAAGCCGCGTATCTCGACCAGCTTTGCGATGGCGGATGCAGCACAGGCCCTGAACCTGATTTCCGAGCGAAAAGTGCTGGGCAAAGTCGTGCTGATCGCCCCCTAAAGATGATCGAGGTGTTGCGTTTCGTTGAACCCGCGCAAAACCATTCGATCCCCCTTGATCACCAGACGGCTGATGGACCCGTTGGCGGCCCCTTGAAAGGCGAATGGTTCTGATCCGGTGGCCACGGCCATGGCCGCCGCGATCACCCCTGCATGGACAAAAACGGCGACGCTTTGGTCAGGATGGGCCTGCGCGATGCTCAGCAAACCACGCCGCACCCGGGCAAAAAATGCATCCCGCGCCTCGGCCCCCGGAATCGCACCCCAATCCTGATCGGCCAGAACCTGCAGATAGACCGGATCGCGCATCGCGGCCTTTATCCTGTACAGGCCGCCGTCCCAGTCGCCCAAATGAACCTCGTGCAGGTCCGGGTTTTCGAGCGGCTTCAGGCCCAGATGCGCGGCGAGCGGGGCTGCGGTCTGATGCGTGCGCCTAAGCTTTGTGACGTAGATCGCGGAAAAAGCTTTATGTTTCAGCCGTTCACCCACAGCAAAGGCCTGCACTTCACCCGCCGGATGCAAAGGCGGATCGCCATGGCCGTCCTTTGTCGGGAAATTGACGCCAGCCCGCGCCGGTGCGCTTTCGCCGTGGCGGATCAGATACAGATCGGCCGCACCTGGGGGTGGCGTGTAGCGGGGTTGGCGGTATTCTTGTTCCATTCGACCCGTATACGCCGGAGACGCACCGTGACCAACCGCCACTTCCTTGTCTTGCCGCCAAATGGTGCCGCTCAGTGCGCGGCGCAATCGTCATGAGCATTGCGCACGCGCATGCAGACCTGATGGCACGGATCGGGCAACAGGTCGGCACCTCGAACTGGATCGCGGTGGACCAGACGATGATCGACCAGTTCGCCGCCACTACGCATGACGATCAGTGGATTCACATCGACCCTGCGCGTGCCGCTCGCGACACCCCATTTGGCGGCACAATCGCTCACGGGTTCCTGACGCTGAGCCTTGCCAGTCGGTTCGCCTATGACTGCTTTCCCATGCTTGCGGGCCAGACCATGGGTATAAATTATGGGTTCAACCGCTTGCGGTTTCTGTCGCCCGTTCGTCCCGGTCAGCGGCTCCGCGGGTGCTTCACCCTCAGGGGCGCCAGCATCCGCAAGCCGACAGAGTTGCTCCGCGAGACCGAATTGACCATCCAGATCGAGGGGCAGGATACCCCTGCCCTTGTGGCAGAATGGCTTGGTCTTGCCGTCTTTGGCCCCGGAAATCACGGCACAGACTAGACAGAGCATAGGCAGAGTCGCTAACACCATTGCAACTCAAAGGTATTTTCCATGTCTTCTGTTCTTGTTCTGAATGGACCCAACCTGAACTTGCTTGGGGCCCGACAGCCAGACATCTATGGCCACACGACGCTGGCGGATGTCGAAGCGATGTGTGTGGCCCACGGTGAAACGCGCGGAGTCATGGTAACCTGCCGCCAGTCCAATCACGAGGGCGCGCTGGTCGATGCCATTCATGCGGCCAAGGGCACCTTCGGCGGCATCGTGCTGAATGCGGGCGCCTACACCCACACCTCGATCGCACTGCATGATGCGATTGCAGGCACCGAAATGCCTGTAGTCGAACTGCACTTGTCCAACATCCACGCGCGCGAGCCGTTTCGCCACAAAAGCATGATCGCCCCTGTGGCCATCGGCATGATTTGCGGCTTTGGCGCATCCGGGTATACTCTGGCTCTGGATGCATTGATCGCACATCTTGGGGGGGGCGCGTGAAAAGCTTTTTACATCGCATGTCGAACTGCCAGTCCATCGAAGAGCTGTGGCGCCTGCACACACGCAAGATGGACGAATACGGCTTTGACCGGCTGATATATGGCTTTACCCGCTACCGCTCGGGCAATTCCCTTGGGGATCCCGAGGATTTCATCATCTTGACGAACCACGATCGGGCCTATTCGGATGTGTTCATGGGCGAACAGCATTATGTCCATGCGCCGATGGTCAACTGGGCGCTTCACAACGAGGGTGCGTGCAGCTGGGGTATTCTGGCCCAGATGAACTCGTCACAAACACTGACTCCAGCCGAACGGCGCGTGCTGGAGTTCAACGTTTCGATGGGTGTGACGGCGGGTTATACGATCAGCTTCAAATCTGTCTCGGCCCGCTCCAAGGGGGCGATCGCGCTGACCGCACGTAAGGGAATGAGTCAGGCCGAGGTCGATGCCATCTGGGACGAACACGGGCGCGACATCCATCTTTTGAACAACGTGGCCCACCTGAAAATTCTTACCCTTCCCTATACCGCGCCCAACCGGTCGCTGACCAAGCGGCAGCGCGAGGCGCTGGAATGGGTGGGCGACGGCAAGACCATGCAGGACATCGCGATCATCATGGGTCTGACCTCGGCAACGGTGGAAAAACACCTGCGGCTGGCGCGCGAGGCTTTGGCGGTGGAAACGACGGCGCAGGCCGTGCTCAAAGCTGCATTTGCCAATCAGATGTTCATCCTCGAAGCCTGATCGCACACCGCGCCTGAGTCGCTTTTTCGCATGAGTTCCGGCCGAAATCATACAAAACAGACCAATAAATTCGCCTTTTGCGCGATATTGTTTTGATCTGAACAATTTTCGCGGTGGTTGCTTTTCGAAAAATGCGTGTTCCCCGACGTAAAAAGTAATTTTTGACCCTTGGGTAAGGAATCCCGGACTTTCTAAATGACACAGTAATGCGGCATTCTGACGATGTTCCGTGAGTGGTGGCTTTAGCCAGGGAGCAGCGGGAAAGACCCTTTGCGATACCAAAGGCCCTCTTTTCCGACCGGTCTGACCGGAGCCGGCTCACCTGTGTATTGATCCGCAGGTGGGTCGGGTTTTCAAAGCGCCGTCGTGTCTCATCCCCGTGATACGGGTGCGTGCAGTAAGGGCGGGATTTCAGTCCCAAAGGAAGTCCCGCCCAACCGCAACCCGTCCCTGCACGCGACAGCCGCTTCAGCGCCACGCTTGCAGCGACTGCGGTGCACTGTGCCCTTCGTCTGGCCAGAAATACTGAAAGACGAACACCGACACTGCCCGACGACCGGGACAACACCGACACTGCCCGACGACCGGGACAAGGGGGCAACAACGCCATCTGTGCCAAATCGGGAATGAAGTCGCGCCAGCGTCCCTTTGATCAACCCGAGACGTCCAGTGCATCCGTCGCCGCACGTATGGCGCGCGTCATCTCGCCATCCAAGGCCGAGTGCGCGTTGCCGTCCAGTATGTGCAAGTGCGCCGCCGCCCAGACCTTTGCCAGATCCCAGGGTGCGCGCAGCGGACAGGACGGATCGAACCGGCTGTGGATCATTGTGCAGGGAATGTGGGCTATTCGGCCTACCCCCGCCAACAATGCCCCATCGTCCATCCACGCAGACTGACTGAAATAATGCGACACGATCCGGGCAAAGCCCAAGCGAAACGCCGGATCCGCGTAGCGAGAGCCGGGCGTGTGGATCGAGCCGACGAAAATCGCGCTTTCCCATGTGCACCACGCATCCGCCGCGGCCTGCGCGCGCGCAGGGTCACGCAGCCGCGCATAATAGGCTGCGATCCGTGCAGGCGTGTGATCCGGGTCGGGGTCGATGTCAGGCACATGCGCACAGAAGGCGTCATAGGCCTCGGGAAACATCGCGCCGACATCGCCATACAGCCATTGCAAATCGCGCGCCTCTGTTGTGGCAACCCCTGCCAAAACCATCGCGCGCACCCGCTCTGGATGAGCCTGCGCATACGCCATGGCAAGGGTCGACCCCCATGACCCGCCGAACAGCACCCAAGTGTCGATCCCCAGATGCACGCGCAAGGCCTCGATATCCGCGATCAGGTGCGGCGTCGTGTTGTGATCCAGCGCGCTGAGCACATCGCATGCACGTGGCGCACTGCGCCCGCAGCCACGTTGGTCCAGCAAGGTCACACGAAACCGGCCCAGATCGAACAGATCATAATGCCCGGGACGGCATCCCGATCCGGGGCCGCCATGCAGCACCAGCGCATCCGCGCCCCGCCCGGCCTGCTCGAAGTAAAGGCGATGCCCGTCGCCGACATCCAGCATGCGTGTTCCTCCAATGCAAAACGGCGCACCCTCATGGGCACGCCGTTTCGTTCTCGAATCAAGTGGCTTCGTTCAGCTTTGGCCGACCTTCGCGACTTCGGCGGCGAAATCCTCTTTTTCGACCTCGATGCCTTCACCCACTTCCAGACGGGCAAAACCTGTGATGGTTGCGCCTGCTTCGGCCGCCGCAGCTGCGACGGTCAGGTCGGGGTTCACAACGAAAGGTTGGTTCAGCAAGGTTACTTCGGCCATGAATTTCTTCATCCGGCCCACGATCATCTTTTCGATCACCGCTTCGGGCTTGCCGCTTTCGCGGGCGATATCCATCTGGACCTGCTTTTCCTTCTCGACGACGGATGCGTCCAGATCGTCTTCGGACAGCGAGGCGGGGTTCACAGCTGCAATATGCATCGCAACCTGCTTGCCAAACGCATCGTCACCGCCGTCCATGGCCACCAGCACGCCAATCTTGCCCATACCGGGCGCGGCTGCGTTGTGGACGTAGGACACGACCGTGCCGCCTGTCAGCTTCTGCATCCGGCGCACACCCATGTTCTCGCCGATGGTGGCGATCTTGTCGGTGATGACGTCCGCGACGGTTTTGCCGCCCATATCAGCCGCTTTCAGCGCCTCAATATCGTCAACGCCAACGGCGACGGCGGCGATGCCGGACACCATTTGCTGGAATTCGGCGTTCTTGCCGACGAAATCGGTTTCCGAATTTACTTCGACCGCAACACCCGTGCCTGCGTCCACGACGACGGCCACAAGGCCTTCGGCTGCGGTGCGCCCGGATTTCTTGGCGGCCTTGGCTAGACCCTTGGTGCGCAGCCAGTCGACTGCCGCGTCCATGTCGCCATCGGTTTCGGTGAGCGCCTTCTTGGCGTCCATCATGCCTGCGCCTGTCGAATCGCGCAGTTCCTTGACCATTGCTGCTGTGATTGCCATCTCTTGGCTCTCCTCAAAATACGGATGTCAGTGCGGCGGTGCGTACACCGCCGCATGTGTCAGTGATGTGACGGTGCGGGCCTCAGCTGTCGGCTTTGGCTTCTTCGGCAGGTGCTGCGTCAGCGACAGGCGCTTCGGCGACAGCCTCTTCCACGGGGGCCTCTTCCATCGCACCAAGGTCAACGCCAGCCGCACCCAGTTGGGCCGTCATGCCGTCAAGCGCCGCGCGCGACGCCAGATCGCAGTACAGTGAAATCGCACGTGCCGCGTCGTCATTGCCCGGGATGATGTAATCCACGCCATCGGGCGAGCAGTTGGTGTCGACCACGGCCACGACCGGGATGCCAAGCTTCTTGG
>CAYGPT010000084.1:0-15721 GCA_964351755.1 uncultured Rhodobacterales bacterium
GATCATATCGTGATCTTCTCTGGTGATGGTGATTTCCGTCCCTTGGTCGAAAGTCTGCAACGCCAAGGCGTGCGCGTGTCTGTGGTGTCGACCATCCGCAGCCAGCCGCCAATGATTTCGGACGATCTGCGCCGTCAGGCCGATAACTTCATCGAGCTTGACGAGTTGAAGGATGTCATCGGGCGCCCACCGCGCGAAATGATGCCGGAGCAGAGCGAACGGCTTCAGGCGCAAGGCTGATCAAAACTTTTCGGCGGGCTGGACCCGGCCCGCCGAACCCCTTACCTCTGGACCCCGAGATACCCGGAGTTCACCGATGCCCAATCCCCCCCTCACCCTCTATCTTGCCGCCCCACGCGGGTTCTGTGCTGGCGTGGACCGCGCGATCAAGATCGTCGAGATGGCGATCGAGAAATGGGGCGCGCCCGTCTATGTCCGCCACGAAATCGTGCACAATAAATTCGTCGTGGATTCATTGCGCGACAAGGGTGCAGTGTTTGTCGAAGAACTGTCGGAATGCCCTGATAACCGCCCGGTGATCTTTTCCGCCCACGGCGTGCCGAAATCGGTGCCCGAGGCGGCGCAGGCGCGGCAGATGGTATACGTCGATGCCACCTGCCCGCTTGTGTCCAAGGTCCATATCGAGGCGCAGCGCCATGCGGATGCGGGCCTGCAGATGATCATGATCGGCCATGCGGGCCACCCCGAAACGGTCGGCACCATGGGGCAACTGCCCGAAGGTGACGTGTTGCTTGTCGAAACCGTCGAGGATGTGGCCACTATAACAGTGCGCGACCCCGATAGCTTGGCGTTTGTGACGCAAACCACACTGTCGGTGGATGACACCGCCGATATCGTCGCCGCCCTTCAGGCACGGTTTCCCGCGATCGTCGGCCCGCACAAGGAAGATATCTGCTACGCCACCACCAACCGGCAAGAGGCGGTCAAGGCCATGGCGCCGCGCTGCGACGCGATGCTGGTCGTGGGTGCGCCGAACTCGTCCAATTCGCGCCGTCTGGTCGAGGTCGGCGCGCGCGCAGGGTGCAACTATTCCCAACTGGTACAACGTGCGCGCGATATCGACTGGCGCAGCCTCGAAGGGATCGCATCCGTTGGTATCACCGCCGGGGCTTCAGCCCCCGAAGTGCTGATCAACGAAGTGATCGACGCCTTCCGCGCCCGCTTTGACGTGACGGTCGAGATGGTGGAAACGGCTGTAGAAAACGTCGAATTCAAAGTTCCGCGAGTGCTGCGCGAAACGGCGTGATCAGAGCCACCTTTACATGCGACGCCAGTCTCCTAAGGTCGGGCGATATCGAATTGAAAAGAGAACCGACATGATTTCGCTCCAGTTTCTGTTGACCGCTTTGGTCGTTGTGATCGCGCCGGGTACGGGGGTCATCTATACGCTTGCCCTTGGCTTGGGTCAGGGACGACGCGCGGCATTTTGGGCGTCAGTGGGGTGTACGATCGGCATCGTGCCACACCTTGCAGCGGCCACACTGGGGCTGGCAGCGATCCTGCATACCTCGGCCCTGCTGTTTAACATCGTCAAATTCGCTGGCGTCGCCTATCTGCTTTATCTCGCTTGGGGCAGTTTGCGCAGCGATGGCGCGTTGGCCATTTCTTCGGAAAAAAGCAGCGAAGCGGGCTGGCGCATTGCGCGGCGCGGCGCGTTGATCAACATTCTCAATCCCAAGCTGTCGATTTTCTTTCTTGCGCTGATGCCCCCGTTCCTGTCGGGCAACCCGGCCACGGCCACGATGGAAATGAGTATGATGGGTTTGATCTTTATGGTCATGACCTTTGGGGTTTTCGTGATGTACGGCGTGTTCGCCGCAGCCGCCCGGCGCTGGATTCTGGGATCGGATCGCGTGATGCGGTGGTTGTCGCGCAGCTTTGCGGCCATCTTTGCGGCACTTGCCGTCCGTCTGGCGCTCGAGCGGGCATGATCGCCGGCCTATGACCCCTATCCCCCGTGCCCCTCTGATCCTTGGCCTGCTGGGCCTGATCCCCTTCGTCTGGGGGGCGGCGACCGTCGTGGTCGACGATCTGGCAGCCGTCGGTCTGCAAGTCCTTGGCCCCCGTTTCATCGGGCCGTATGTACAATTGGCCTATGGAACGGTCATCCTGTCGTTCATGTCAGGCGTTTTGTGGGGCTTTGCGACCAAGGCAAGCGGGACGCAGGCCGCGACCGGGTACACCCTGTCCGTACTGCCCGCGCTTTGGGCGTTCTTTATGGTTGGGGGTGGCCCGACCAGTGCCGCGACCAACCTGATTTTTGGCTTTGCCGGTGTTCTGATGCTGGATATCGCCTTTACTCGCTGGGGTCTGACGCCACAATGGTGGATACCTTTGCGCGTAATCCTGACGGCCATCGTCGTGGCCTGCCTTATCGTGACGGTGATCTGATGACCGACCCCAAGACCCTTTCCGTCTATGCCACAAAGGCAGCCGAATACGCAAAGATGACCAGCGGAGAGGCGGCGAGCCCAAACCTGCTGCGCTTTATCTCGGCCCTGCCGCAAGGCGCGCGGGTGCTTGATCTGGGCTGCGGTCCCGGCTTTGCCGCCGGGGCCATGGCCGCCGCCGGGATGGAGTCACACGCCTGGGACCCGGTGCCTGAAATGGTCGCGATGGCCGCAGAACATGATGGCGTCACCGCGCGCGAGGCAGTCTATGCCGACCTGACCGAAGTCGATGCCTATGATGGCATCTGGTGCAATTTTTCGATGCTGCACACCCCCCTCACTGACTGGCCCAATCAGTTCGGTGCCATTTACCGTGCGCTCAAGCCTCGCGGGCTTTTGCATTTCGGCACGAAACTGGGCACCGGCGAAAAGCGGGACGGGATCGGTCGGTTTTACTCCTACATGACCGAGGACGCGCTATTGGCGCTGTTGCGGCAAAGCGGGTTCGATATCGACCACGTCACCAAGGGTGCGGAAAAGGGGCTGGACGGCAAGTTGGCCCCCTTCATCATCTGTCAGGGCACCGCAAATGCCTGACCTGTTCGCCTACACGGACGGTGCCTGTTCCGGCAATCCCGGCCCCGGCGGCTGGGGTGCATTGCTGCGCGCCGTGGACGGCACCAAAATCGTCAAGGAACGCGAATTGAAGGGTGGCGAGGCGCTCACAACGAACAACAAGATGGAGTTGATGGCCGCCATCGCAGCGCTTGAAGCGCTGGAGCGGGCCAGCACCATAACGGTCGTCACTGACAGCAACTACGTCAAGAACGGGATCACCAGCTGGATTCACGGCTGGAAACGCAACGGCTGGAAGAATGCCGCCAAGAAACCCGTCGCCAATGCCGACCTTTGGCAGCGGTTGGACGAAGCACAGGCCCGCCACACCGTCACATGGAAATGGGTCAAAGGCCACTCGGGACACGCCGAAAACGAGCGCGCGGATGAATTGGCACGCGCGGGCATGGCCCCGTTCAAGGACAAATGAGGCGGGTCGCATGGCCCGTCGCGCTGCACCCCGATGGCGCACCGCGGCGCATTCCGGCTTTTGCGCACTCCATGGCAGGACTGCAATTGATAAAGGGCGGCATCCGCCCTCAAGAACGGCCGCAAGCCGCCGTTGCCCGTCAATTGTTCGAAGAATCAGGCCTCGAAACCCGTGCCGCTCTGCCCATCGGGCAAAGCACAGGCATTGTGGGCGGGGAATGCTGGCACTTTGCCCTGTGCCGCCTCGTGCCCCCGGTGCGTGACCAGTGGCAGCACCTTTGCGCGGACGATGGTGGGCACCTTTTTCGCTTTTTCTGGCTGGATCTCGATGCTGATACGCCAGAGGGGTTTGACCCCCACCATGCCCGCGTGCACCAGTGGATCCGCGCAGCCCTTTAGCGTTTGCGCCAGTGGGTTGGTACGATGATCAGTGCGCCGACCGAGGACGCGATGGCGTTCATCCCCGGACTGCCGAACCCGATCCCGAACATCAGGCGCACGAAATAGGCAAGGAACGCTCCGCCGATGCAGATGATGATCGACTGCAGGATGCCGTTTCGGGTGAAGCCTGACTTTTCCGACACATAGCCCACGATGCCCGCAATCACGACGGTGCCGATAAGTGTGGGGAACATGAGTAAGGCCTTTCTAAAGCTGGGTGCCGGCTGGCAGGGGCGTGCCGCGCAGGAACACGTCCGCAGTCTGCGCCCCTTTGCCGGCGCGTTGCAAGCGGGTCAGGCGCACGGCCCCGTCGCCACAGGCAACGCTCAGCGCGTCATCAAGCACGTTTCCGGCCGTCCCGCCGCCCGCGGCCAGTTCCGACCCAAGTACCTTGATGCGCACGCCGTCACGGTCGAACCACGCTCCGGGAAACGGGGACAGGCCGCGGATCAGGCGATCGACTTCGATCGCCGGGCGGGTCCAGTCGATGGCAGCCTCGGCCTTGTCGATCTTGCTGGCATAGGTCACGCCGACCTCGGGCTGCGGCTGCGGGGTCAAGTCAGGCAACTCTGCCAGTGTGCGCACGATCAGTTCAGCCCCCATGCCGGCCAGACGATCATGCAGGTCGGCAGTGGTCTCCGTCGCACCAATCGGGGTTGCGTCCTGCATCAGGACCGGCCCGGTATCAAGACCCGCCTCCATCTGCATGATGCACACGCCCGTTTCCGCGTCCCCGGCCATGATGGCGCGATGGATCGGGGCCGCCCCGCGCCAGCGGGGTAACAGGCTCGCATGGATGTTGAGGCAGCCGTGGGTGGGCGCATCGAGGATCGGTTGCGGCAGTATCAGACCGTACGCGACGACAACAGAAATATCAGGATTGAGCGCGGCGAATTCGGCCTGCGCCTGTGGATCGCGCAAGGAATTGGGGTGACGAACGGGCAATCCTAACGCCTCGGCGCGGGCCTGCACTGGGCTTGGGCGATCCTTTTTGCCGCGTCCCGCGGGGCGAGGCGGCTGGGAGTAGACGCAGACGATCTCGTGCCCGGCCTCATGCAGCGCGTCCAAGGCAGACACGGAAAAATCGGGTGTGCCCATGAACACGATACGCATGTCAGTGCACCTTGCGGGCGCGGCGCAACAGCATGTCGCGCTTTACCCGGCCCAGATTGTCGAAATACATCCGCCCCGCCAGATGGTCGATCTGATGTAGAACCGACCGCGCCTCAAGATCAACAAAGTCGCGGCGGTCGATCATGCCCTGTGGGTTCAGGAACCGCACTGCCACGGTGGTGGGGCGGTTGATGTCGGCATGCACGCCCGGCAGACAGGGGCTGGCTTCGGTCCCGGCTTTGGTCTCCGGCCCTGCTGCCAGCACTTCGGGATTGGCCAGCAAAATGCAGCGGGAGCGGTCCTGAGTCACATCAACCACGGCAAGACACAGCATCACCCCGATTTGCGGCGCGGCAAGGCCCACTCCCTGTCCGGGCATCGCATCCATCGTGTCGACCATATCGGCCCAGATGGCGTGGATGTCGGCCGTGATCGCCTCGACCCGTGCGGCGGGCGTGCGCAAGCGCTTGTCCGGCCAGCGCAGGATCGGGACAACGGCCATCAGGGCGTTCCGTATGCGGCAAGGATTTCGGACCGTTGCGCCGCATCCACCCGATCCAGCGTGACGATCCCGTCCAGATGATCCAGTTCGTGTTGGGCGCAGAGGGCAACAAAGCCGGACAGGTCCTGTTCGTGGACGATACCGCCAAGGTCGGTCCAGACCATGCTCACGCGAGCCGGACGGCTCACCTGCGCTTCGACACCGGGGATGGACAGGCAACCCTCGGGACCTGTCGCAGTATCCTCGCTGTGTGAAACAATGTCGGGATTGATGCAGATCATTGGGTCCGGATTGCCCTCTTTCCATGTCGGGTCCATCACGAACAGGCGCAACAGGACACCGACCTGCGGGGCGGCCAGACCGCGACCGGGGGCAGCGTACATGGTTTCCAGCATATCGGCGGCCAGCAGACGGATGTCGTCTGTGATTTCCTCGACCGGGGTACACATCGCACTCAGCCGGTCGTCGGGCCATTTCAGAATGGGGCGCAGCGTCATACGTTTTCGCGGGCGCGTTCGCGTTTCAGCTTGACCATCTTGCGGGTGATCATCTGGCGTTTGAGCGGTTTGAGATAGTCGATGAAAAGCTTGCCCTCAAGGTGGTCGATCTCGTGCTGCACGCATGTGGCCCACAGCCCGTCCATGCCTTCGGTCTGTTCGTTGCCGTCACGGTCAATCCAGCGCACCTGCACCTCGGCGGGGCGGGTGACGTCGGCGAACTGTTCGGGGATGGACAGACAGCCTTCCTCGTAGACATTCAATTCGTCCGACGCCGCGATGATTTCAGGATTGAACATGATCAGCGGGCGGGGCTTTTCACCTTCGGCCTTAACGCAATCCAGCACGATCAAGCGCTGCAACACGCCAACCTGCGGGGCTGCCAACCCGATGCCGGGGGCGTCATACATCGTCTCAAGCATGTCGTCCGCCAAGGCGCGCAGATCGTCCGTCAGGTCGCTCACGGCATCGCTCGTTTTCTTGAGGCGCGGGTCGGGGTGCAGAATAATCGGTCGTTTCATGCCCTCCGATGTAGGACAACATGCAGCGGCCCGCAATGTCCCCTTGCGCTCCGACGCGAGGGTATTAGCTTGCCAGCGATCTGTATTGGAGCAAGCCCATGAGTTTTGACGACATCATCGACCGACGCGGCACCCATTGCGCAAAGTGGGACATGATGGAGAAGATCTATGGCGTCCCGCAGGACACTGGGCTCGCCATGTGGGTGGCTGATATGGATTTTCGCCCCCCCCAATGTGTCACCGACGCCGTGCAGGGGCAGGTCGATCATGGCGTTTTCGGCTATTTTGGGGATGACCGCAATTACCGGGCTGCGATCCAGTGGTGGATGCGAACGCGGCACGGCTGGAGCCTTGAGGCCGACCACATCTTTACGACCCACGGGTTGGTGAACGGCACCGCCTTGTGCATCGACACTTTTACCAAACCCGGCGACGGCGTCGTGCTCTTCACACCGGTATATCATGCCTTCGCGCGGGTGATTGCGGCCAATGGACGACGGGTCGTCGAATGCGAACTGACGCTGGCGGATGGGCGGTACGAGATGGATTTCGACGCATATGACGCCCAGATGGACGGATCAGAACGGATGCTGATCCTGTGCTCGCCACACAATCCGGGCGGCAGGGTCTGGAGCCGCGCGGAATTGCAGGGTATCGCCGCCTTCGCCAAACGGCACGAGTTGATCATCGTTTCGGACGAAATTCACCACGATCTTGTTATGCCCGGCCACACCCATATCCCAATGACATCCATCGACGGGATCGAGGACAGGTTGGTCATGATGACCTCGACCAACAAGACGTTCAATCTGTCAGGCACCCACACCGGCAACGTCATCATCGCCGACCCCGATCTGCGGGCCAAGTTCGCGTCACGGATGGCCGCACTTGGCATATCCCCGAACGCCTTCGGACTGCACATGGTCACGGCGGCCTATTCCCCGGAAGGCGCGGCCTGGGTCGACGATCTGGTGCAATACCTTGATGGCAACCGGAAAGTGTTCGACGCGGGCGTGAACGCGATCCCGGGCCTGCGATCCATGCCGCTCGAGGCAACGTATCTGTCATGGATCGACTTCGACGGGACCGGTATGACGCCCGACGAATTCACCAAACGGGTAGAAAAAGAAGCCTGCATCGCCGTCAATCACGGCCCCACATTCGGCAAGGGCGGTGACAGCTGGTTGCGTTTCAACATCGCAACGCCGCGCGCAAGGGTGCAGGAAGCGGTCGAACGGTTAGCCGCAGCATTTGGCGATCTTCAATAAGATACGCTGCCGTACGTTCTGGGTCAATCATGCGCCTCGATCAAGGCGACAGGCGCGTCGACACTCCGCTCAAAATCGACCGGCGCTGTATCGAACACTGCCGTCAGGCGCTTGAATTCGAACTGCATCTCGCCGTTTTCTTCGTCGCTGGCCACGATCAGGCATTGGAACAAGTGGATCGTCCCGTCATAAAGGTCAACCAGCCCACGCAAGGCCGGCGCAAGATCGGCATCCAGCGAAAAGCCGGTTTTCCACATGCGCAGGACAGGATAGGTCCTGCCGTCTGCAGACAGGCGCAAACGGGAGGAAGATTTCAAAGCGGAAGTCCGCGCGCTGTCCAGCCCTGCTTGAACTTCTTTCGGCAGAAAGGTCGTCATCGCGATCGCTCCTCGTCCCCACGGAAGCAAGGATGGCGCTAAACTTATTACATTCCAGTAAAATTTGGAAAATTTATAATGGTCTACCAAACCTGTGGCATTCCCGTGACTCGCAGCATGTGCGTCGATGCAGGTCTGATGCGCGTACGAAAAGGTTGTTCGGGCCCGCCGCGTCATTAGGTTGGTCCAACGCAATTCAGGAGAACGCGCATGGGCCTGTTGATTGACGGCGAATGGCACGACCAATGGTACGACACCAAATCGACGGGCGGGTCGTTCCAACGCAAGGAGGCCCAATTCAGGAATTGGGTCACATCGGATGGATCAGCAGGACCATCCGGCGCGGGAGGATTCAGGGCGGAAAGCGGACGCTACCATCTTTATGTCTCTTACGCCTGCCCGTGGGCACATCGGGCCCTGATCTTTCGAACACTGAAAGGTCTTGAGGATCACATCGCCATATCTGTCGTTCATCCCGATATGCTGTCCGATGGCTGGACATTCCAGACGGATAAGTATGGCGCGACTGGTGACGACCTGTTCGGTTTGCCCTTTGCCCGCGATCTTTATATCCGTGCCGATCCTAAATTCACAGGCCGTGTTACTGTGCCAATCCTGTGGGACAAGGAGCGTGACACAATCGTCAGCAACGAAAGTTCTGAAATCATCCGCATGTTCAATTCGGCCTTCGACGGCATCACTGGCAACACGGACGACTATTGGCCCGCCGAACTGCGCGACGCCATCGCACCTGTCAATGACCGCATCTATGACACGCTCAATAACGGCGTCTACAAGTCTGGTTTTGCCACCACGCAAGAGGCCTATGAAGCTGCCGTGCATCCACTGTTCGATACGATGAACTGGTTGGACGAGCGGTTGGCTGCCAACCGCTATCTGATGGGGGACCGCATCACCGAAGCCGATTGGCGGTTGTTCACGACGCTTGTGCGCTTTGACGCGGTCTATCACCTGCATTTCAAATGCAATCGCAAACGGGTGATGGATTACCCTAACCTCTGGGCATACACGCGCGAGCTATATCAATGGCCCGACGTGGCAGAGACGGTGAATATGGATCACATCGTGCGCCACTATCACTATAGCCACGACAGCATCAATCCGAACCGCATCATCCCGATCAACCCGCAGATTGATTTCGCCGCGCCGCATTTGCGCGATCACTGATGTCCGTAATGAGCGACCATTGCGGCCAGATCCTCGGGCGGTGTGCCTGCGGGCAAAAAGGCACAGGCATTGCTTGCGTGGTTAAAGATCGAACCGTCTGAAAAGAACGACGTATTAGTGACGAAAATCACGCGTGCGTCTGGGTGGCGATAGCTGGCGAAGTCGGCCACGGCCAGCGCGCTGCCCTGGCTTAGGACCAGATCGAGAACGATGATGTCAGCCGCTTTCGCGGCAAGATGTGCAACAGCCTCGTCCTGACTGTGCGCCTCGGCAACGCAGTAACCTTGTCGCTCAAGATGCCGTTTCCACAGCAAACTCAAATCCGGCCGACTCTCAACGATCAGAACGTTCATAACCACTCCAGAGCCATCCCAAACTGACTCCACGGCGCAAGAAAGCGCCCTATCTGTTAACAAATAGTTAATGGAGTGTTCAATTTATTAATGCCACCGCATATGCTTGCCATTCGCGCGATAATCCGCTTTTTGCGGGCGTAAAGTTGCCAATTCTGGTGCCTTTTGAACAGGAGCCTTGCTTTTGAAAACAAAGCGGGATCACGGGGGCGGTCTGGACGCTGCGGTCGCGATGTATGGCGGCACGCGGGCAACTTGGGTAGATTTGTCGACGGGCATTAACCCCGTACCCTACTCGCCGCCCCAACTCACCTCCGATGCCTGGAGCGCTCTGCCGGACCAGAAAATGGCAGACAAACTTGCGTGTGCGGCCCGCAGCTTCTGGCGTATTCCGGACGAAGCCGACATTCTCGCCGCTCCAGGGGCGTCGTCCCTGATCGCGCAAATTCCGCGCCTAGCACCTGTCGGCTCGGTGTGCATCCCGGCGCCGACCTACAACGAGCATGCGGCAAGCTTTGTCGCGCAGGGCTGGCGCGTCGTGAGCGATCAGTCAGCCTCTGCACAGGTCCTCGTCCACCCCAACAATCCGGACGGCAAACTGTGGTGGACACCGGACATCACAGCCCCCTTTGCGATCATCGACGAAAGCTTTTGCGATGTCATGCCTGACCACAGCTTGATCACGCATGCGACCCGCCCCGGTACGCTCATACTCAAAAGCTTCGGCAAGTTCTGGGGCCTCGCCGGGCTGCGGCTTGGTTTTGCAATCGGAGATCCGGATTTGATCGCGCGCCTCAGGGACATGCTGGGGCCATGGCCAGTGTCGGGGATCGCGCTGGAAATCGGCGCGGCGGCCTTGGATGACGAAACTTGGGCGCAAACTACACGCGTACGGCTTGAACGGGACGCCACACGACTTGATGCATTGATGCAGGAACGGGGGGCGAAACCGCTGGGTGGCACATCGCTGTTCCGTCTCTACCGCGTCGACGATGCGGCGGAGTGGCAAAGCAGGCTGGCGCGGCATCATGTCTGGAGCCGAATTTTCCCCTACGCCTCCGACTGGCTGCGACTTGGATTGCCCGCCCCTCATCATTGGGCGCAGATCGAGGCGGCGCTGTGAATACCGCACTGCTTTTGGCGACGGCCCTTTGCATTGACGCCGTATTGGGCGAACCCCGCTGGCTTTGGTCCCGCTTACCGCATCCTGCCGTTCTCATGGGTCGCGCAGTTTCTACCTTGGATCGCGCGCTGAACACAGAGCCGCTGCAACGGGCAAAAGGACTCATCGCCATTGCGGCACTGATCGCCGTCGCCGGGTCAATTGGATGGGCGTTGCAGCAGTTGGGCAATGTTGTCAGTGTTCTGGCTGCGGCAATCCTGCTGGCGCATCGATCATTGATTGACCACGTGCGTGCCGTCGGTGACGGCTTGCGCCTGTCCGATCAGGCGGGCCGCGACGCGGTCGCGCTGATCGTCAGCCGGGATGTATCTGACGCGACACCTTCGGCTATTGTCCGTTCAGCCATTGAAAGCCTGTCCGAAAATTTCAGCGATGGTGTCATCGCGCCCGCGTTCTGGTTTCTGGTTGGTGGGCTGCCTGGTATTCTTATCTACAAAATGGTGAACACAGCCGACAGCACCGTCGGCTACCTCACCCCCCGGCACGGCGCTTTCGGCTGGGCTTCGGCCCGGTTGGATGATGTGCTGAACTGGATCCCCGCGCGGCTGACCGCTCTGTTGATTGCGGCGGTGGGTGGGGTGACAGGGCATCTGTCAGCCATACAAAAGGACGCAGCCCTGCACCGCTCACCCAATGCAGGCTGGCCGGAAGCTGCAATGGCGCAGTGCCTATCAATAGCCCTTGCAGGACCACGCAGCTATCACGGGCAGGTCAGGGACCTTGCATGGGTCAATGGCACAGGGCGGCGCGTGCTTGCGGCGCAGGACATTGACGCAGCCGTCTCTATCGTGTGGAAAGCGTGGATCGTGGCGGTGATGATGGTCGTTGGTTCTGGAGGATTGATATGGGTGTTTTGAAACATTTGGTTTGCCCGGCGGCGCTGTGCGCCTTGCCGATTCTGGCGCAGGCACAATGCGGCGGATCGTTTTCCAGCTTCAAGGCCGGTTTGAAATCCGAGGCCATCGCGCGCGGCATATCGGCGGGCACGGCAGACGCTTTCCTTGCCCCAATTCGTCAGGACGCCAAGGTCTTGCGCGCCGATCGGGCGCAAGGTGTCTTTCAACGCCCCTTCATCGACTTTTCCCGCCGCCTGATTTCGCAGGGCCGCATCGACACGGGCCGCGCGAACGCCCGCAGATTTGGTGCCATCTTTGATCAGATCGAAGCACGATACGGCGTCGATCGCCACGTGCTGTTGGCCTTTTGGGCTTTCGAGACAGACTACGGCGCATTTCAGGGCGATTTCAACACTGCCAACGCCCTCGTCACTCTTGCCCACGATTGCCGACGGCCCGCGTTGTTCCGCCCGCAAATCTTTGCGGCAATGGAGCTTTTTGCGCGTGGAGACTTTGACCCAAGCCGTACTACAGGGGCGTGGGCAGGGGAGATCGGAATGGTTCAGATGTTGCCGCAGGACATTCTGACGAACGGCGTTGACGGTGATGGCGACGGCACGGTGCGACTGAAAACCTCCGCGCCGGATGCACTGATGTCGGGGGGCAAAATGCTGCAGCATCTGGGCTGGCGCCCGGGCGAGCCGTGGTTGCAAGAGGTGATCGTGCCCGCGCAGATGGATTGGTCCGTAAGCGGCGTGGACACTGCCCTGACAACTCAGGAATGGCAGGCGCGCGGGGTGCGGGCGCGCAACGGATCGCTGGCCAACCTGCCTGCATCCCTGATTCTGCCGCAGGGGCACAAGGGACCTGCATTCCTTGTCTATCCGAACTTCAACGTCTATTTCGAATGGAACCAGTCGTTTACCTATGTTCTGACGGCAGCCTATTTCGCAACGCGGCTTGCGGGTGCGCCAGTTTACGATGCGGGTAACCCGGATGCGGGGTTGGGTCCGGACCAGATGAAGCGGTTGCAAACCAAGCTACAGGCGCGCGGCTATGACGTGGGTCAGATCGACGGCATACTTGGCGCTGGGACGCGGGCAGCGGTGCAGGCGGAACAAAAACGCCTCGGGCTGGCAGCTGACGCATGGCCCACGCGCGCGTTGCTGGATCGACTGTAACAGCGTTCGGTGTTCGTAATTTGGCAAGGGTTCAATTATTTGCAAGTCATCGATAGTTTCTATCCAGCGGTCTCAGCGAATAATCGATCCGACAAAGGTGCAACTGTTCCGGGTCACTCTTTTTCAGGTCACAGTCCGATGATCGTCGCGACCAACATGGCCAGCGCAATCACAACCATCCATTTTCGATAGTTGTTTTCGGTCAGTTTTTTCACATCCTTGTTCGGCGCATTTGGGGCCGTACACTCGAGGTGGAGGCGAAACGTTAATTCAATTTGAACCTTTGGACCTGCGGCGACGATGCGACTTACGCCACCAGCGTTTCAGCCTTCTTGAGATCGACCGACACCAGCTGGCTCACCCCCTGTTCGGCCATGGTTACCCCGAACAACCTGTCCATCCGCGCCATCGTGACCGCGTGGTGCGTGATGATCAAAAATCGCGTGTCGGTGCGGCGGCACATCTCGTCCAGCAAGTCGCAGAACCGGGTCACGTTCGCATCGTCCAGCGGCGCGTCGACCTCGTCCAGCACACAGATCGGCGCGGGATTGGCAAGGAACACGGCAAAGATGAGGGCCATCGCCGTCAACGTCTGTTCTCCCCCCGACAACAGGCTCAGGGTCGACAGTTTCTTGCCCGGCGGCTGGCACATGATCTCGAGGCCGGCCTCGAGCGGGTCGTCGCTTTCGACCATGACAAGGCTCGCCTCGCCCCCTCCGAACAGGTGGGTGAAGAGCAGGGAGAAGTTCGAATTCACCTGCTCGAAGGCCGTCAATAGACGTTCGCGCCCCTCGCGGTTCAAGCTGGCGATGCCGCTGCGCAGGGTCTTGATCGCCTCTTGCAGATCATCCTTTTCCGACACCAACATGTCATGTTCGACCTGCACCTCCTTGGCGTCTTCTTCGGCGCGCAGGTTGACCGCACCCAGTGCATCCCGCTGGCGCTTCAGGCGGTTCACATCCGCTTCCAGCGCGGCGGCGGCGGGTATGTGATCGGGGGCCACGTCCAAAGCAGTCAGCAACTGGTTAGGCGTCATCTGCTGTTCGTCTGCGATACGCTCTGCGGCCAAAGCAACTGTTTCGCGCGCGGCTTCGGCCCGCGCTTCGGACCGGGCACGCGCTTCGCGGGCTTCGGAGGCCAGACGCTCAGCTTCGCGTTCCGCCGTGGTTGCATTGCGCAACGCAGCCTCCGCCTCAGACAGCGTATTGGCGGCCTCGGTCTTGCGCGCTTCGGCAACGGCGATCTGTTGGGATAGGGCCGCGCGCTTGGCAGCCAGTTCCGCAGGCGCGGCTTCTGCCGCCTTCAACTCGGCTTCCGAGGCAGTCTTGCGTTCGACCAGTTCAGCAGTGCGTTTTTCCGCCGTTTCCAGGCGATGCTTCCAGCCGCTGATTTCCTTGGTGATTTCCTGCGCCCGCTTGATGCGCGCCTCGCCTGTGCGGCGCAGATCGTCATGGGCCGACCGGCGCGACATCATGGTGATGCGGGCGGCCTCGACGGTCATGCGCAGGTCCTCGACTTCGGCGCGGGCTGACTCGAGGTCGGGCAGGTTTTTCAGCGCGGCCTCGGCCTCGGCCACGCGGGCTCGGGCAGCCATCGCATCCTCTTCGTGACGGGTAACAGCCAGACCAAGGGACTCCAGACGTCCCTGCGCGAGATTGCGATCGGCCTCGGCGCGGCTTAGGGCGCGGGCTGCATCGGCGACCATCCGATCTGCTTCACGCCGGGCATGACGGGCCTGCTTGTCGGCTTCGGTCAACTCCGCCATGCGCGCGGTTAGCGCCTCGTGCGCCTGACGGGCCCCTTCGGCACGGGCGGTGGCACGTTCCAGCGATTGCTTCAACTCTTCCAGACGGTTGAGCTGTTGCAGACGCAGGGCAGCGGCACTGGGCGCATCTTCGGCCCAGGCGCGATATCCGTCCCAACGCCACAAATCACCCTCGGGCGACACAAGGCGCTGACCGGGTTTCAAGAGGGGTTGCAAGCGCGGTGCATCATCGGCATCACACAGCCCGATCTGGTTCATCCGACGTTCAAGCACTTCAGGCACCGAAACGTGTTGGGTCAGCGGCGTGACACCCTCGGGCAAGGGTTGCACATCGGTATAAGGGGGCAGTATCGCCCAGCCGGACGGACCATCCGCAGTCACTTCCGGCGCGCGCAGATCGTCGGCCATGGCGGCACCCAACGCCTTTTCGAACCCCTGCTGAACCTGCAACCGGTCAAGGATCTGGCCCCCCTCGGCCGTGTCCCGCTCGACCAGCTTTGCGAGGGCTCCTGCTTCGGCCCGCAGCGCATTCATTTCCCCTTCGGCCTGCGAGCGTTCGGCGCGGGCATCCGCTTCGCGGCCTTGGGTTTCAGCGCGGGCATCTTCGGCGGCAAGCAACGTTTCATCCGCGCGACGTGCGGTCGCTTCTGCTGTAGCGGCAGCCTGTTGCGCGGCGCCAAAATCCACACCTGCCTTGTCGAGGGCAGCCTGACTGGCCGCTACCGCATCGCGGGCCTTGGTCGCCTCGGCCTCGGATTTCAACTCGACCTTGCGGCTGTCCTCAAGCAGACGTTGGGCCGAGCCATGGCGAGCGGCGAGACGAGCGACATCCTCGGTTTTGTCGCCCTGATCAGACTCGCGGGTCTGCAGAACCTGCGCGGCCTCGCGCGACGCTTCCGCGGCCTCTGCCAGCAAGGCGGTTTGGCCCTCACTGGCCTTGGCAATTTCGCTGGCCTCCCATTCAAGCCGTTCGATCGTCTCTCCCGCATCGCGGTTCAACCCGCCCTCGCGTTCGATGTCACGGGCCAGTTGCGCGATGCG
>CAYGPT010000085.1:0-15574 GCA_964351755.1 uncultured Rhodobacterales bacterium
GGCTGTTCATCACGTCAATGCAGTCACCCGCAAGGATCTGGTTCAAGGGAAGCGCTTCAGCGCCCTTTACATGTTTCGTCATCGTCTGCCTCTGTCCCCGGCACATTTTGTGCTCGTTGGTTGAGTTCAAAGATGAGTCATCCGTGATTCGCGGTCAATTTCTTTTTTGAATCAGGAGGTTATGAAAAATGCTTGTCACAACATATTGTGTACGGGTTTGAAGGTACGTCTATGGTGTGGGGTGACACCAAGATTTTGGAGCGCCAACCTGTGGCTTTTTGACGGGTATCCCATGTTCGTCTCCCAGCCGTAGCCCGGATGCTGTTGCGCCAAATCCACCATGATCCGGTCGCGACATATTTTGGCCACAATTGAAGCCGCCGAGATCGACAAAGAACGCGCATCACCGCGCACGATCGGGGTGGCGGGAAGAGCCAGATCGCGGGGCAACATGGTGCCATCGACCAGCACGTGATCGGGTGGCATCCGCAAACCCGCAATCGCACGCATCATCGCAAGATGCGAGGCACGCAGGATGTTCAACTCTTCGATCTCGCGCACGGACGCATGGGCCACGGACACATCCGCGACCGCGAGAATGTCCAGCCACACCGCCTCGCGCTTCTTGATGCTCAGCTTCTTGGAATCGTCAAGACCTGCGGGAATACACGCGGGGTCAAGCACCACCGCCGCTGCGGTAACGGGCCCGGCAAGCGGCCCGCGCCCGACCTCATCCACACCGGCAACCCGGCCACCAATCCGCGCCTCGAATGCAAAATCGGGCAACCCCGTCCCCTTCTCTGGTCAAGAAAATCCCCGCCAGAGGCACAAAACGCACTTTCCGGCGAAAAGTGCAAACATCGTATGACGTCGCAAGACGCCTCAACAAAAAGGGGCGGTGCCCGAACACCGCCCTTTCCAGTCTGGCCGTCCTCCGGGGGAGGAGGTGGCCTCATGCCCCGCTCTTAGCGACGGGCCAATTGGTAACCCCGTTGGGTCATGCAGCGCGCACCGTAAGCATAGCCATAGCCGTGACGGGTCTGGACGCGGCGGGTGCATTCACGCGGCAGGGAATTGGTGTACTGGTAGTTGCGGCTCAGGCAGCGATGGCCAAACCCCTGTATCGAATGACCCCCGTCGGTGCGAAGGTTGAACAGGCACTGCTGCGGCAAAAGCTTGCGGTCGACGTGACGCGGCTGATGGTGTGGTGCGACATGACCCCGGTTCGGCTTGGCCCGGGGCGGCACGTAAACATGCTGGCGCGCCTTCTTGTCGTCGTTGCGATTGTTGATGGCCGCGCCGACCACGGCAAGGCCAAGAATGACGGCCAGTGCCTTGGCCACGTCGTCGTCCCCTGCACGGGCAGGCGCGGCGGAAAATCCGGTGATGGCAATGGCCAATGCGGCGATGGTCGCAATGAAATGGCGATGAGTTGGAAATGTCATTGGGTGTTCCTTTCGTTGATATCAGGGCCAGCGTCTGTTGGCGATGAAATCACAATCGGCCGCCCCCCCTCAGACAGGCAATAACGCCCCCCTGTTATCGGATATCATGGCCCACACAGCCCTGATGTTATTGAATATCTGATGGGAAAGGCGCAGGTTGGCACCATGAAACACATCGCCCTCTCCCTCATACTGATCCTTGCGCTTGGCAGTGCCGCGCAGGCGCAATGCTATGCCGATTACAAGGCCAAGCAGGACAACCCCCTGCGTCTGCACTATGGTGTGGCGCAGGTTTCGGGCCAATGCTCACAAGGGGCAGCCCGACAACAATTGCAGGGCCGGCTGGCGCAACGCGGATGGACGCTGTTGCAGATCCTGTCCGTGTTCGGACCCGAAGGCCTTGATCAAAGGAAAAACAGTGCAGGACAATACTTCCTCCGCTTCTGACATGCGCCGGGCCGGGGGGCGACTTGTCACCTTCGGCATCGCGGGCATCCTCACACTGCTGGTGCTGGCCGCCTTGCTGCTGTTTCTGACGCTGCCCGACGCCGGTGCCTTCGACGCACGAGTCGAGCGTATCTTCATCGAGAACTCTGACCTCACCAGCCCGGCGGAAATCAAGCTGCTGGAAATCCTCGCCCAGTCGGGCACGGCTTTTTCGGACACATTGGCCAGCTACCGGGTGGTGATCTTCGTGCTGCTGGTTTTCGCCACGGCGATGATGATCGCGGCGCTTGTCTTTCTCGTCCTGCTGGTCAGTTTCAACCGGCGCATGGCTCAGATCGAACGGGTCGGCATCCAGGTCAACTCGCTGCTGATCAGCCGCGAGGAAAACACCGTCTACCTCAACAACCTCGGCTTCAAACTGACATCCGCAGCAATGGAAACCATGTCCATCCTGGCCGAGGCGCGGATGGACGACGACGTGCTGTCCGGCTGCGAAATCGAAGGAATGATCTCGGGACGCAGCGCGGCGGACTGCGACGAGGCGGCGGGGGCCACACGGATCAAGCGGCTGCGCGACACGCTCGGCAACCAGATCGTCAGCGAATTGCTGGTCAAGAACATCGCCCGGCGCGGCTACATGCTGGCGGTGGAAAAGGACGTCATAAAGGTGCTCTGACGTTTCTTCCGGCCGAAAATACTGCCGCGCGGAGCGCAAAACCCATCTGCCGGAGGCAGATGTCTAAAATCGCGTGGCGCGCTAGCACGGCAATTCTGCAGTGGCCACGGGTGCGATACCACGGCTAGGGTGCGTTCAGCACAACAAAGGACCAGACAAGATGCCCGCACCCCACAATCCCTTCAAGGCCGCCCTCGAGAACGGCGAAACCGTCATCGGCTGCTGGCTCTCCCTGGGCGATCCGCTCTCTACCGAAATCGCGGGCACCGCAGGATTCGACTGGCTGCTGATCGACAGCGAACACACGCCCTACGACATCAGCCGCATCCGCATGCAACTCATGGCGCTCGAAGCGTCCGACAGTCACGCCGCGGTGCGCGTGCCCGTAGGCGAGACTTGGATTCTCAAACAGGTGCTCGACGCAGGCGCGCAAACCGTTCTGGTGCCGATGGTCGAAACCGCCGAACAAGCGGCGCAACTGGTGCATGACGTGCGCTACCCTCCGACAGGTGGGCGCGGGGTGGGCTATTCCGGGGCGCGCTGTTCGCGGTTTGGGGCGATCACCGATTACGGACAAACGGCCGACGACCAGATTTGCCTGCTGATCCAGGTCGAAAACCGCGCGGGGATCGCCAATCTCGACGACATCCTCGCGGTCGAGGGCATCGACGGCGTGTTCATTGGCCCTGCGGATCTGTCCGCCGACATGGGCTTCATGGGCCAGTTGACCCATCCCGAGGTGCAGGCCACCATCAAAGGCGCGTTCGAGCGGATCGAGGCAGCAGGAAAGGCCCCCGGTGTGCTGGCCACCACGCCGGAATTCACGCAGGACTGCCTCGATTGGGGCGCGCGGTTCGTGGCCACCGGCCTCGACCTGCTGATCCTCGCCAAGGCGCTGCGCACCCTTGCGGCGACATGGGTGCCCAAGGGAAAAGGCATGGTGGGGTGAAACCCTACCCTAGCACTTAGCCTTTGAGGCCCATAGCCGCCTGCGTATAGCCGCCAGCGGCACCGTCGATGAAATGCACATGGGTGTCGTCCATGATGGATGGCACGATGCAGGTCATCATCGCCTCGTCCTGCGTGTGCATCCCGTAACTGATGGTCCCGGCCTCTTCCTCCGCATCCAGCAGTGTGGTCAGCTTCGCGACCGTTGCCGCATCGCAATCAAGGGTCATCTTCAACCCATCGTCGAACTTGCGGAAATCGGCATTGCCGGACACGGTGCGCTTGTAGTGGGCCGGATCGAACCCGCCCACCTTCAGACCGGTCCTAAGCAGCACCCAGGCAATCGCCGTCTCGAACAGAATCTGGCGTCTGCGCTTTTGCACTGGCATCTGCCCGTGGCTCGCATGGGCCTCCAACGTTGCCCCGGGCGGGGGCCAGCCGGTGCCGGGGCCATCGGCGGGGGCCGGGTGACCGTCCCGGTCAAGGTGGCGCACACAGTCCAGCACGGATTGCGCGACGCTGGCAAAGGTCGCGTCCGACACACCCTCGCGCGGTTGCACCAGCAGGGACAGGATGGTGCCATTGCGCGATCTCATATGGCTCCATCGACAACTCAATCCCGTCAGGTCGGGCTGGGTGCCAGCGGGGGCCGGGGGCACGGTTTCGAGCCCGGCCTTCATCTGCGCCTCGGCCCACAGCACGCCTCCACCTGCGAACATGGCATAGTCCACGCCGTCCGACACCTGATAGCGCGCCACGGATACGTCCCGCCCTGCCGCTCGGATATCAGCGACCGGGAACAAGCCGACGCGCAACCCCATGTCGAATTCCTCGCGCGCCCAGACCCGCACTGCCGCCAACGCCGCCCGCGCGGCCTCCGCGTGTTCTACCGGATGGGCAAAAGCCGCACCGTCCCCGCCAAAGATAAATGGAAAAGCACGCCCCCCCGCCGCATTGATCTGGGCCGAGATCACAGCCGCCCCGATCATGTTGACGACCTTGTACTTGCCATCCGCAATCGCCGCGGTGGAGCCGATGATATCGGACGTGCCCACGACCCAGTCATCCGGCATGGCCGTGTAATGGTCCGGATTGGCCAGATCGAAAAAGGCCACATGCCGTGGCAACTCGTCATAAAACATCGGAATACCTCGCTCCTGCTAAAAACCCTAGCACAGCGCGGCCCCGCAGCAATCGGGCTTGCGCACCATGCACCACCCGTGTCACGCAATCGTCAGGGATGGAGACCTCATGCAAATCGGATTGCTTCTGCTGGCATTGGCCTATGTGCTCAGCCAGTTCTTTCGCGCCTTTCTGGCGGTGCTGGCCGTCCCGCTGGAGGCAGAGCTCGGTCTCGGCCCGGACGTGCTGGCCACTGCGTCGGGGTTCTGGTTCCTGTCCTTTGCCGCGATGCAGATCCCTGTCGGCTGGGCGCTGGACACGCTGGGTCCGCGCCGGACAGCCGGGTGGTTGCTGCTGATCGGTGGCGGTGGCGGGGCGGCAATGTTCGCGCTGGCACAGACGCCGCTGCATCTTTACGGCGCGATGATCCTGATTGGGATCGGGTGTTCGCCCGTGCTGATGGCCAGCTTTTATATCTTTGCGCGCAGTTATGCCCCGGCCCGCTTTGCCACGCTTGCGGCGTTGATGGTCGGGGTCGGGACCGTGGGCAACCTGATGTCATCCTACCCGATGGCTTTTGCTTCGGAAACGATTGGCTGGCGCGCCGCGATGTGGGGCCTTGCGCTGGCCTGCGCAGGGGTGGCGTTCGGCATTCTGCTCGTGGTGCGCGACCCCGACAAGCCCGAGGGCGAGGCCAAGGGATCGCTTTTGGACTTGCTGCGAATGCGCGCGCTTTGGCTGATCCTGCCGATCATGTTCGTGAACTATGCCCCCATCGGTGCGGTGCGGGGCCTCTGGATCGGACCCTACCTGCGGGACGTCTTTGCCTTATCCGTCAGCCAGATCGGCATTGCGACCCTCACCATGAGCCTTGCTATGATCGCAGGCACGCTGATCTATGGTCCGCTCGACCGCATCCTTGGGACGCGCAAATGGGTCGCCTTTGGCGGCAACGCGATCACGGCGCTACTGCTGGTCGTGCTGATTGCCTTCAGCGACACGAACCCGTGGCTGTCTGTCGCCATCCTGGCGGGTATCGGCTTTTTCGGGGCCAGCTATCCGGTCATCATCGCCCATGCGCGCGGTTTTTTCCCAGCCCACCTGACCGGGCGGGGCGTGACGTTGATGAACCTGCTGGGCATCAGCGGCGTCGGTGTGATCCAATTCGCCTCCGGACGCCTGCACGGTGCGTGGTCAGGGAGTGCGGCGGATGTTCCCTATATCGCTATCTTCGTCTTTCTTGCCGCGGCGCTGGTCTTGGGCCTTGTGCTGTATGCCCCAAGCCGGGACACGCGGGACTGAGACGGCCCTTTCGCTCATCATCCTTTGGGTATAAGGGCCGCTCACCTACCCGAGAAGGAGAGAATTATGGGGTATCGTGTCGTCGTCGCGGGCGCCACCGGCAACGTGGGCCGCGAAATGCTGAACATTCTGGCCGAGCGCCAGTTTCCCGTGGACGAGCTGGCGGTTCTCGCAAGCCGCCGCAGCCTGGGCACGGAAGTGTCGTTCGGTGACAAGACGCTCAAGACCAAGGACCTCGATACGTTCGACTTCACGGGCTGGGACATGGCGCTGTTCGCCATCGGCTCGGACGCAACCAAGATCTATGCGCCCAAGGCGGCCAAGGCAGGGTGCGTCGTCATCGACAACTCGTCGCTCTATCGCTATGACCCCGACGTACCGCTGATCGTGCCCGAAGTGAACGGGGATGCGATCCACGGCTATTCCAAGAAGAACATCATCGCCAACCCCAACTGCTCTACCGCGCAGATGGTCGTGGCGCTGAAACCTTTGCATGACCGGGCGACGATCAAGCGCGTCGTGGTGTCGACCTATCAATCCGTGTCCGGCGCGGGCAAGGAAGGCATGGACGAGCTGTGGGACCAGACCAAGGCCGTCTATAACCCGACCGACAACAAGCCCCCTCGGAAGTTCCAGAAGCAGATCGCATTCAACGTGATTCCGCAGATCGACGTATTCATGGAGGACGGATCGACCAAGGAAGAGTGGAAGATGATGGTCGAAACCAAAAAGATCATGGACCCCGCTATCAAGGTCACAGCCACCTGCGTGCGCGTACCTGTGTTTGTCGGCCACTCCGAAGCGATCAACATCGAATTCGAGGACTTTCTGGACGAGGACGAAGCGCGCGATATCCTGCGCGAGGCACCCGGTGTCATGGTCATCGACAAGCGCGAACCGGGTGGCTACGTCACACCTGTGGAATGCGTCGGGGACTATGCGACTTTCATCAGCCGCATCCGGCAGGATTCGACAATTGATAACGGTCTGAACCTGTGGTGCGTGTCCGACAACCTGCGCAAGGGTGCTGCGTTGAACGCGGTACAGATCGCCGAGTTGCTCGGTACAAAGGTTCTGCAAAAAGGTTGAGGTGGGGCGGACGACACGTCCGCCTTACTTCCTAACTTCCGGTCGCAGACGTGTACCATGCGACGATGGCCGCACGTTCGTCGTCTTCCATATAGCTCAGGTTTGCGGGCGGCATCGCGTGGCTGATCCCCGCCTGCAGGTACACCGCGCGGGCATTGCGCGTCAGGTCCCCCTCACTCTCCAGCACCACCCCCTTGGGCGCCCACAGCAGCCCCGACCAGACAGGCTCTGCCGCGTGGCACATGCTGCACCGGCCCAGCACGATGTCATGCACCTGCTCGAACCCTTCGGCTTGCGCAAACTGGCTCAGAACCCGCGCTTCCCGCTCGGGCGACGGCGCCACACTCAGCCACACGATCACGATGAACAGCAGCGCCGTCACCGCCCATGTCCAGTGCGGATTGCCCTTGCGCGCGTGATGGGTGTTGAACCAGTGCCGTATCGTGACGCCCATCAGGAAAACAAGGCTGGCGATGATCCAGTTATACGCGCTCGAAAACGCCAGCGGATAGTGGTTGGACAGCATCAGAAAGATGACGGGCAAGGTCAGGTAGTTGTTGTGGGTCGACCGCTGCTTGGCGATCTTGCCATAGATCGCATCGGGTGCGCGCCCCGCCATCAGGTCGGCGACCACGATCTTCTGGTTCGGGATGATGACGAAGAACACGTTGCCCGACATGATCGTCGCGGTGAACGCCCCCAGATGCAGCAAGGCCGCGCGGCCCGTGAACACCTGCGTGTAAAACCAGGCCATGCCCACCAGCACCACGAACAACGCAATCATCAGAACTGTCTGGTCCGCGTTGACGAAAACCTTGCACAACTGGTTGTAAACCAGCCAACCGAACCCAAGCGAAGCCAGCGAAATCCCGACCGCCTGCCACGTGGCAAGCTCCATCACGTTCGGATCGATCAGATAGAATTCGGCCCCGAGGTAGTAGACCAGCACCAGCAGGACAAACCCGCTGATCCACGTCCAGTAACTTTGCCATTTGTGCCAGATCAGCCCGTCCGGCATGCCCTTGGGCGCAACCAGGTATTTCTGGATGTGATAGAACCCGCCGCCATGGACCTGCCATTCCTCGCCGTCCGCGCCTGAGAGCAGGTTGCGGTCCCGGTGCAGCCCCAGATCCAGAGCGATGAAATAGAAGGATGACCCGATCCACGCAATTGCGGTGATCACGTGCAGCCAGCGCACGGCAAATTCTATCCATGCACCCATCGCGGCAAGATCATACATGCTGTGTGCTCCTGATGGTGTTCGGCGCGATACTAGGGAGACGGGCGAAAAAGGCAAAGAGCGCACTCTTTGCCTTTTTCATTGGCTGGACTCTGGCGTTACAGTTCTTCGGGCAGCGCGAGGTTCAGGATGATGGACAGCGCCGCCGCAGGCAGCAGCCCGGAAGTCAGCAGGATGCCAAGCGTCTTGGGCAAGTGTTGCAGCGCCTCGGGCACCAGTTGCAGGCCCAGACCCAGCGACAGAGACACGGCAAAGATCACCATGTTGCGGCGGCTCCATTCCACATCCGACAGCATATTCACGCCCGCCGCGGCCACCATGCCGAACATGACAATCACACCGCCGCCCAGCACGTTGATCGGCACCGTGGCGACAACCGCGCCGACTTTGGGCACCAGCCCGCACAGGATCAGAAAGACGGCCCCGATGGTGACCACATGGCGGCTCATGACGCCTGTCATCGAAATAAGCCCGACATTCTGGCTGAACGAGGTATTGGGCAAACCGCCAAAGATACCGGCAATGGCCGTGCCGGCCCCGTCGGCAAAGGTGGCACCGCTGATCTCGCGATCTGTAGCCTCGCGCCCCGCGCCGCCCTTGGTGATGCCGGACACGTCGCCCACCGTTTCAATGGCCGAGATGACGGCCATGAAGCACATGCCGACGATGACGGCGGCGTTGAATTCGAACCCCCATTTGAAGGGCATGGGCGGGGCAAAAGTAGCGGCCCGCCCCACATTGCCGAAATTGACCTGTCCCATGGCCAGTGCAACCAGATAGCCCGCAACCAGCCCGATCAGGATGGCCGCGACGGACACAAGGCCCTTCGTAAAGAACTTGATCGCAAGCGTGACGACAATGACGACCAGCGCAGGAGTCCACATCGCCAGCGATCCGAACTCGGGCTTGCCTATCAGCGGTACACCACCCGCCGCGTACTGGATGCCGACCTTGACCAGCGCAAGACCGATCATCAGCACGATCAGACCCGTGACAAGCGGCGGCAGGGCAAAGCGCAAACGACCCACAAAGGTCCCGATGAAAAAGTGGAACACACCCCCGATAGCGACACCCGTCATAAGGGATGCAAGGCCAGCTGTGCCCTGCCCCGCAACCGCAGGAATCATGATCGGCAGAAAGGCGAATGACGTGCCCTGCACAATCGGCAACCGCGCCCCGATCGGGCCGAAACCGATCGTCTGGAACAGCGTTGCAATTCCCGCAAACAGCATCGACATCTGGATCATATAAGTCATGTCGGGAAAGCCCAGCGCGCCCTGATCCGATCCGAAACCGATGCCAGCAGCCCCCGCGACGATGATGGCGGGAGTGACGTTGCTGGCGAACATCGCCAGCACGTGCTGGATGCCCAGCGGGATCGCGCGCACCAGCGGCGGGGTATAATCCGGGTCGCGCAGTTCTTCCACGGTCCCGAGAGTTGTGTCTGTCATAATGGTCTGTCCCTGTTCTTTGCCGTCTTTTTTGCGGCTGCAGAAAACTATGGGGTCACAAGCCAAGGGGGATCAAGCGAAAACTCCTGCAGGTTCGCACCCGGCCCGATCCTGTCCACAACTGCAAACAATCCGGGCAGGTGCAGCGGGGTCAAAACGCCGTGCCAAGTGCCACGATGCAGGTTGATCGCCTGACCGGGAGCCGTCAGGAAAGCCAGCGGCGTGCCCGGTCTGCCGCCGTCATCCTGCGCAACGGTCACAAGAAACGGATGTTCCGACATTGGGATAAAGGCCTGGCTGCCCTCGGGATGACGCTCCAGCAGATCCAGCGTGTAGGGCAGGCTGCGTGGTTCGGCCTTGAAGATACTGATGCCCGCGCGCCCGTCGCCAAAGTCGAGGGACGCCCGGTCATGGAAGCGACCGCAAAGGCCCGCGTTGATCACCTTGTCCGGTGCGCCTGCGCACTCCAGAATGTCACCAAAGGGCGCGAACGTTTCTGCTGTCAGCGGCTGACAGCGGACTTCAAAGCGGGACATGCCGGTTCACATCCTTGTACAACAAATAGCGGAACGGCTCGTTCCCCGTGGCGATGCAGGCCTGCGGGCAAAAGGCGCGCAGCCACATGAAATCGCCCGGACCGACGCTGACCCAATCCGTATTCAGCAAGTATTCAGCGGTGCCTTGAAGCACATAAAGCCCGTGTTCCATCACATGGGTTTCGGCAAATGGAATCCTGCCCCCGGGCTGAAAATTCACGATGTTCACGTGGCAGTCGTGACGCATGTCCAGCGGATCGACAAAGCGCTGCGTCGCCCACTTGTCGTCCGAATCCGGCATGGGCGCCGGGATCACATCCGTTTCGTGGGTCACCAACGGGTCTGGCAGGTTCAGACCGTCGGCATGTACATGGCGCTTGCGCACCCAGTGAACGCCGCAAGGCAATTCATCCCGGTTCCAAAGCGACCAGCGCGCGCCGGGCGGGATAAAGGCATAGCTGCCCGGCGTCAGCACATGCAATTCAGGGCCCAGGTTCAAATGCGCGGTGCCGTGCGCGACGAACAGGATGGCCTGCGCGTCGATGTCCGGTTCGGGATTGTTGCTGCCGCCCTCTGGACCAAGTTCGATAGCGTATTGCGCGAAAGTCTCGGCAAATCCTGACAGGGGGCGCGCCAGAATCCACGCCCGCGTGCCCACCCAGCCGGGCAAGAACGAAGTGACGATATCGCGCTGCGTCACCGCAGGGATCACGGCATAGGCTTGGGTAAAGATGGCCGAACCAACCGGCGAGTTGCTTTGATCCGGGTGGCCGCCAGGGGGAAAGGCGTAAGTGGTCATAGCGACTCCAACCTGATACGCGCGATGCGCTCGACCTGGCGGCAGGCCTCGGCAAACTCGGTTGCCGTGTCGTTCGATATGCGCCGCTCAAAGGCGCGCAGGATGCCCGCCTTGTCATGATCCTTGACCGCGATGATAAAGGGAAAGCCGTGCTTGGCCACATAGTCGGTGTTGAGGAATTCAAACCGCACGCGTTCCTCGTCCGTCAGCGCATCCAACCCCGCACTCGCCTGTTCCGAGGTGCTTTCGGCTGTCAACCGCTTGGCCGCTGCCAGTTTTCCCGCAAGGTCCGGGTGGGCGCGCAAAACCTCCATCCTCTGATCGTCCGACGCGGCGCGGAACACGCGGCACAATGCATTGTGCAGGCCCTGCAGCGTGTCATGGGCAGGCCCAAGCTCCAGTGCCCAGGCCCCTTCAGCGATCCATGGCGAGTGTTCGAAAATGCCACCAAAGGCCGCAACAAAGCTGTCCTTGTTCATCAGGTGCCAATCTGTACGCGGTTGCGGCGGGTGAGTGGCCGCCCAATGGGCGGCGATATCTTCGCGCCGCGCGCACCACACCCCCTCGAACCCCTGCACATACTCGATGAACTTGCGCAAAGCCTGCACCCGGCCCGGTCGCCCGATCAGGCGGCAATGCAGACCGATGCTCAGCATCGCGGGGCGACCAGCCACGCCTTCGGCGTAAAGTGCGTCGAAACTGTCACGTAGATAGGCAAAGTACTGATCGCCCGAATTGAACCCCTGCGGCGTGGCAAAGCGCATATCGTTACAATCCAAAGTATAAGGCAGGATCAACTGGTCCCGCCCGTCGATATGCGCCCAATAAGGCAGATCGTCGTCGTAGGTGTCACTGATCCAGTCGAATCCGCGTGCGGCGGCCAGAGCCACAGTGTTGACCGAACAGCGACCCGTGTACCAACCCTTGGGCCGCTCTCCTGTGACTTCTGTGTGCAGCTTGATCGCGGCGTCCATATCGGCGGCTTCGGCGGCCTCGACATGATCTTTGTACTCGATCCATTTCAGCCCGTGACTGGCGATCTCCCAACCCGCCTCCTGCATCGCCTCGACCTGTGCCGGACTGCGGGCCAGCGCAGTGGCCACGCCATAGACGGTGACAGGCACGCGCATTTCGGTGAACAGCCTGTGCAACCGCCAGAACCCGGCGCGCGCGCCGTAGTCATAGATGCTTTCCATGTTCCAGTGGCGCTGACCCGGCCACGGGGCCGCGCCCACGATCTCGGACAGGAAGGTCTCGGACGCGGCATCGCCGTGCAGGATGTTGTTTTCCCCACCCTCTTCATAGTTCAGGACAAAAGAAACCGCGATGCGCGCCCCGTTCGGCCACGCGGCGTCGGGGCGGTCAGGCCCGTACCCGTAGAAGTCGCGCGGATACCGAGGGGCTGCGTCTGCCATGGACTTCCCTTTGTAATAGGAGTGTGATGCGCACAATTAGAGCGATCAAGAGGTGGTATGCAATGGCGGCGGGATATCTGACAACCCATGTTCTGGATACAGCGCGCGGTCTGCCTGCGGACGGGATCAGCATTGCTCTGTACCGTTTATCGGGGGACAGGCGCGAAAAGATCGCGGAACGCGTGACCAATGCGGACGGTCGGACCGACACGCCGATCCTGCCCGCTGGCAAGATGGACGCCGGGCATTACGAGCTGGTGTTCGACTGTGGCGGCTATCTGAACAAGCACGCACTGAACGACGAGGCGGTCAAGTTCCTCGACCAGATCCCGATCCGCTTCGGCATCTCGGATCAAGAGGCGCATTACCACGTGCCCTTGCTGCTGTCGCCCTTCGGCTATTCCACCTATCGCGGCAGCTAGCGTCAGAAACCCTGCGCCACATCGACAGAAATGTCCCGCCCGGCGGACATGCCGGGCAGCCCCCGTCCGCGCCCAGGGGCGGATACTGCCATTAACGCATTGCTCTAGACGCGGCTCAAAAGCGTCACGTGGGTTGTACCGAACTTGCGCTGATCCACAGGGGCGTACCCCTCGGGCGGCGTCATGGCAGCGCCTTCCTCCCACACGACCAACGCACCGGGCGCCAGCCAGTCGCGCACCCCGCTCAGCGCGCGCTGGCCAAGCTCCTTGCCATAAGGCGGGTCCAGAAACACAAGGTCAAAACGCGAACCCGGCCAGGCGCCCAACCGCGTGGCATCGCCGTTCAGGACCCGTGCCATGTCACGCGCCTGCAGCTTGGTGATGTTGTCGTTGATCAACTTCTGCGCGACCCGCCCATTCTCGACGAACACAGCACCGGCAGCCCCGCGCGACAGCGCCTCGAGCCCCAGTGCGCCGGTGCCCGCGAACAGGTCCAGCACCTGCGCCCCCCCGATCGCACCCCGACTGGTCAGCATCGAAAACAGCGCCTCGCGCACCCGGTCGGGCGTAGGACGCAGATGGGCTGCGGGGTCGCCCTTGCCCACCGCCACCAGCGGCGTCCCGCGCCAGCGCCCGGCGATGATCCTCACTTCAACAACGCCTTGAGGTCACTCGCCGGGTCCGCGATGATCGTAGCATCCGGGCTCTTGCCCGCCTCGATCAGCCGCTTGCCGATCATGTAGCCGCGCGGGTCATTGGCCGCATCCACCGCCAGCAACTCCTCACCCGCATAATACCAGAAGGATTTCGCCGCCCCCCCGTCGCGGGTCACAACCCGGTCATAGCCCGTATTCAACCCCGCAATCTGCAATTTCACATCATACTGATCCGACCAGAACCACGGACGGGCCACGTACTCGCGCCCGGCCCCCATGATGTTCTCAGCCACACATTCCGCCTGATCGATCGCATTGGGAACCGACTCGAGCCGGATGCGGCCCCCCCGCCACGGAAAGGACGCACAATCCCCCGCAGCCCACACGTTCGGAGCGGACGTGCGCCCCTGCGCGTCCGTGGCAATGCCGTTGTCGATGGCAACCCCCGCAGCTTCCGCCAACCCGGTCGCAGGGGCAATGCCCACCCCGACGATCACGAAATCCACCTGCAGAACAGAGCCATCTGACAGAACCGCCCCCGTAACGGCCTCCGCGCCCGTCAACCGGTCCAACCCCACACCCTCGCGAATATCGACACCGTGGGCACGATGTACCGCACGAAAATAATCGCTGGTCTCGCGCGACGCGACTCGCTGCAGGATACGGTCAGCCATCTCGACCAGCACAACCTTCAGCCCCAACTTGGCCGCGACCGACGCAGCCTCGAGTCCGATATACCCACCGCCGACGATCAGCACGCGCACACCAGCCGCAAACCGCGGGGCCATCGCATCGACATCGTGCAAATCACGAACTACGAACACACCGTCCAGATTACCGCCCATGGCCGCAGGCAACCGACGGGGGACAGACCCGGTGGCCAGCACCAGATCGCTGTAGCGCAGCACATCACCATCAACGGTCACACTCTGCGCCTCTACGTCAATGGCACCCACCTCGCAGCCCAGACGCAACTCGATCCCATGCTCGCCGTAAAACGCCTCCGGGCGCAGATACAGCCGCTCCAGCGGCATCTCGCCCATCAGATATGCCTTGGACAAGGGGGGGCGCTGATAGGGCGGGACAGGCTCGGCGCCGATCAACGTGATGCGCCCGGTAAAGCCACCATTGCGCAGCTTGGCCACGCAGGAAGCCCCTGCCTGCCCCGCACCGATCACGATCACATGGTCCATGAAATCCACCTTTCTGCTCGCCCTTTGCCGACCCACAGCCTATATCCCGGAACAAGACCGACGCAATTCCAAGAAAGGCGCAACACATGGCAATTTCCCAAGGCGACATGCTCCCCGACGCAACCCTGTCCTACATGGGCGACGAAGGCCCGGCCACAGTGGCCCTCAGCGAAAAGACAAAAGGGCGCAAAGTGGTGATCTTCGCCTTGCCCGGCGCCTACACGGGCACATGCAGCACGGCGCACGTGCCCAGCTTCATCCGGACCAAGGACGAATTCACCGCCAAAGGCGTCGAAGAAATCATCTGCATATCCGTCAACGACCCCTTCGTGATGGGGGCCTGGGGCGAGGCGACAGGGGCCACGGCGGCCGGTATCACCATGCTGGGGGACCCGGATGCCAGCTTTACCAAGGCGATGGGGCGCGAATTCTCGGCCCCTCCGGCAGGGCTGATCGACCGTTCCAAACGCTACGCGATGGTGGTGGAAGACGGCAAGGTCACGCTGCTGCAGGAAGAAGAAAGCCCCGGCGTCTGCGACGTCTCGGGCGGCGAGGGCCTGCTGGCGTCCATGTAAGCCCGCGCCAAATGGAAAATGTCGCAAAAGGCCCCCGGTTGCGGGGGCCTTTTTCAATTGGATCACTCGGCGGCTTGCTGGTAAATGGTGCGGGTCGGGAACGGGATCGGCACGCCCGCGCGGTCCAGCGCCTCCTTGACCTCGCGTTTCATGTCCGCCTGGTACTGAAAGAAATCACCGCTGTTGCACCAGCCCCGGACAAGGAAATCGACCGAACTTTCGTTGAGGGCGTTGACCTGGACGAACGGCACCGGGTCG
>CAYGPT010000086.1:0-15372 GCA_964351755.1 uncultured Rhodobacterales bacterium
TTCTGCACCTCGTCGTCCAGCACCATGTCCACCGCCTTGACCGCACCGCCCGCCGCGCGCCAGACGGCGTTTTCGGACGTGGGGGACAGGAACGTCTCGGCATCTGTTCCGCGGTCGAGCCCGGCGTAACCCTGATCTGGCACTGTCGAGCGGACGAAGTCGATGTAGGACTGCGGATGGCAAAGCGCGATGGAGGCGTCGTCGGCCAGCGGAGGGTCGACCCTGACGAGGTCGAGATCCTCGAGCGCGCGCTGGATGTACGCCAGACGCGCGACCTGTTCGGGCATGCCCGGCGGGTTGACGTGCAAAAGGCCGTCGGAGTGGGTGAGAAGGGCAGTGGTCATCCGTGGCGTTCCCGATTCAAGGCTTTCTGGGTATCAGTCCGGTGCCAGCATATACCCCGCCCCGCGCACGGTCTGCAAATAGCGGGGCTGCTTGGGATCGGCCTCGATCTTGCGGCGCAGGCGGGTGATCTGCACGTCCACGGCGCGTTCCTGCGCCTGACCGCGGTCGCGGCCCAGATCCTCGACCAGTTTGGCGCGGGTGATCGCCTCGCCCGGCTGGGCGGAAAAGATCTTCATCAACTGCATCTCGGTCGCGGTAAGGCGCACAAGGTCCGAACCTTGCCACATCTCGCCCCGCTCCATGTCATAGCGGATCGGACCAAGGGTCAGGATCTTTGGTGTGCCTGCGTCCTGATCCGTCTCGGGCACGCGGCGCAGGATCGCGTTAATCCGTAATAGCAGCTCCTTGGGTTCGAACGGCTTGGGCAGATAATCATCCGCGCCCGCCTCAAGCCCGTCGATGCGATGTTCGGTTTCACCCTTGGCGGTCAGCAGCAGGATCGGGGTGGAATGGGTTTCGCGCAAGGCGCGGCACAGGCTCAACCCATCCTCTCCCGGCATCATTACATCCAGCACGATCAGGTCAAAGTCGAGGCCCGCCAGAATGCGGCGCGCATGTGCGGCATCGCGCGCAGCCGTCACAAGAAAGCCATTGCGCATCAGGTACTTCTGCAGCAACGAGCGAATACGCTCATCATCATCCACGACCAGAAGATGCGCGTCAAAATTGTTCATGTCCCGCTCTCCTTCAGGCGGGCGTAGGTGCGCTGCATCTCGCTATCCATCATCGCCTCAAGCACCTGACGAAAGCCGGCGACCGCGTCGGGTCCGGCATCGCGAAATGCAGCGCGCATGCGAGCGCGTTGGGCATCGGACAATCGTCCCTCAAGGTGGCGGCCATCGTCTGTAAGGTGCAAATGACGTTCGCGTTTGTCCAGCCGCCCTACTCGGCTTTCGACAAGACCGTCCTCGATCAAGGTGCGCAGCACACGGTTCAGCGACTGCTTGGTCACGCCAAGAATGTTCAGCAGATTGTTCACTGTCGTGCCCGGTGCGCGGTTGATGAAGTGGATCGCCCGGTGATGCGCGCGCCCATAGGCCAGTTCCGACAGGATGCGATCGGGATCGGCTGTGAAACCGCGATAGGCAAAGAACATCGCCTCGATCCCCTGCCGCAATTGCTCGTCCGTCAGGAACAGCAGGTTCTCACCGCTGATCGAAGCACTCGGGCGTCCGTCCGCCATCACTGTCACCGTTCGTTTATTGATAGTTTTGCGGGCACTTTAAGTCAGCCTTGTTGACATTCCAAGAGTGAAGCGATATCGAATCGCAGGTTTTGCGCAACTTTATGTCCGAAGCGGACGTATTTGCGCAATGTTTGCAAAATCGGGAGGCTGACATGGCAGCATATGATGATCGTGACGGGAAAATCTGGATGGACGGCCAGATGGTCGACTGGCGCAGTGCCAATGTCCACATCCTGAGCCATGCCATGCACTATGCCAGCTCTGTATTCGAGGGCGAGCGCGCCTATAACGGCAAGATCTTCCTGAGCCGCAAGCATTCTGAACGTCTGCACTTTTCTGCCGGAGAGCTGGATTTCGAAATCCCGTATACCGTGGATGAGATCGAAGCCGCCAAGCAGCAGGTGCTGACCGCGATGGGCCTGACCGACGCCTATGTCCGCGCTGTCGCGTGGCGTGGCGCGGGTGAGGACATGGGAGTCTCCTCCGCCCGCAACCCGGTCCATCTGGCCATTGCCGCATGGGAATGGGGCAGCTATTACGGCGACGCCAAAATGAAGGGCGCAAAGATCGACATCGCCAAGTGGAAACGCCCCAGCCCGGAAACGATTCCCGTGCACGCCAAGGCCGCGGGCCTTTACATGATCTGCACCACATCCAAACACGCCGCCGAGGCCAAGGGCTGTTCGGACGCCTTGTTCATGGACTATCGCGGCTATGTGGCCGAATGCACCGGTGCCAACATCTTTTTCGTCAAGGACGGAGAGGTGCATACACCCAAGGCCGATGTGTTTCTGAACGGCCTGACGCGTCAGACCGTCATCGGTATGTTGCAGGATCGCCAGATCAGGGTGCACGAGCGCGTCATAATGCCCGAGGAACTGGAGGGGTTCGAGCAGTGCTGGCTGACCGGTACCGCTGCCGAGGTGACTCCGGTAGGCCAGATCGCAAATTACAATTTTGACGTCGGGACGATTACCCGCGAGATCGCGGAAAGCTATGAAAAGCTGGTGCGCAGCTAGGTCGGATGGACTTTGACGCCTTTGCCGAGGCGTGGGAGGCCGCTTGGAACTCTCACGATCTCGACCGCATCCTTGCCCATTACGCACAGGATGTGACCTTTCGCTCGCACAAGGCGATGCGACTGGTCGGAACCGGCGAATTGCACGGCAAGTCGGCGTTGCGCGACTATTGGGGCAAGGCGCTGGCGGCCCAGCCGGACCTGTCCTTTGTCGTGGTCGATGTGTTCCATGGCCACGGCATGATGGTGATCACTTATCGCAACCACCGCGACGTTTTGGCCGCTGAAACCCTGCGCTTTGGAGCAGGCGGGCTGGTGGTCGAGGCGTCGGCCTGTCACAGGCCAGAGTGACAGCGGCAGAATCCTGCTCGTTGCAAAAAATTACCTTGCCCGTTACAGAATTGACGGACGCACGTCACGGTAGTGCTGTTTGCTGAAATCACTCAGCAACCAGGGACCTTTGCCATGCACCTTATCCGCCCCAACCGCCGCGCCTTTTTGGCGACCACGACCGCGTTTTTGGCCGCGCCGGCCATCAGCCGCGCCGCCACCCGCCCCATTTTCACCCATGGTGTGCAATCCGGGGATGTCGATACGACCTCTGGAATGATCTGGACGCGCACAGACCGGCCTGCGCGAATCGAGATGGAGGTTTCCACAACGGAAAGCTTTGCCGATGCCCGACGCCTTGCAGCAATGGACGCCCTTCCCGAAGGCGATCTGTCGATCAAGCGGCTGGTGGATGGATTGCCTTCCGATCAGGACATCTTCTATCGCTTCACGGCTGTGGACCTGAGCGACATCAACGCCCGGTCCGAACCCCTGGTGGGTCGGTTCCGCACGGCGCCCATGTCGCGCCGGGACGTGCGTTTTGCCTGGTCGGGCGACACTGCCGGTCAGGGTTGGGGCATCGATGACGAGGGCATGGCGACCTATGCCACGATGGCACGTCACACGCCCGACTTCTTCATCCATTCCGGCGACACCGTCTATGCCGATGGTCCGATGCAGGACGAGGTCGAGAAGGACGGCGCGGTGATCTGGAAGAACACCACCCTGATCGACGCCAAGCGCAAGGTGGCCGAAACACTGCAGGAATTTCGCGACCAGTGGAAATATAACATGATGGACACCCATGTGCAGGCGATGAACGCGGTTGTGCCGACCTTCATGCAGTGGGATGACCACGAGGTCACCAACAACTGGTCCGACAGCAAGGACCTGATGGGCGACGACCGCTATACAGAGAAATCAGTGCATCTGCTGCAGGCCCGCGCCACGCGCGCGTTCCACGAGATGACCCCGCTGCGCATCACCCCGTCCGAACCCAACCGCGTCTATCGCAAGATCGCCTATGGTCCGCTGCTTGATGTGTTTTTTCTGGACATGCGCAGCTATCGCGGACCCAATGCAGCGCCACAGGGCGATGTTCTGGATGACAGCACTCGCGTCCTTGGGGCCGAGCAGATGGAGTGGCTGAAGCGTGAACTGACCAACAGCAAGGCGACGTGGAAGGTGATTGCCGCGGACCAGCCAATCGGGTTGATCGTCTGGGACAATTTCCGCGAACAAGCGGGATCCGAAGGGATCGCGGACGGGACCGATACGGGCACGAAGGGGCGCGAGCTGGAAGTGGCGGAACTGCTGCGCTTCATCAAGAACGCCGGGATCAGGAACACGGTCTGGTTCACGGCGGATGTGCATTACACCGCCGCGCATTACTATGACCCGAACAAGGCGCAGTTCACCGATTTCGAACCGTTCTGGGAGTTTGTATCCGGCCCGCTGCACGCAGGCACCTTCGGCCCCAATGCGCTGGACGCGACGTTCGGCCCCGAGGTGAAATTCGTCAAGGCACCGACCGAGGAACAGGGGATCAACCTGCCGCCCAGCGCGGGCCTGCAGTTTTTTGGCCTAGTCGATATCGACGGCGCGACGGGTGCGATGAAGGTGCGTCTGATGGACCGTGCCGATACCGAACTGTATTCGGTCACGTTGCAACCGGCAGGCACCAGCATCTGACACAAAACGCGCGCGCCGGGGCGATCCGGCGTGCGCTATCCCTTGGGGTCGGTGACCGCCCGCGCCTTGCGCCGATCCATGCCCAGTTGCCGTTCGCGCCAGATGATCAGGATACCGCCCAGCACCACCAGCGCGGCACCGGCCACCATGTTCACCGTCGGCACTTCGGCAAAGACGAAATACCCGATGATCGCGGCAAAGATCAGCGACGCATAGTCAAACGGGGCCAGCATCGATGCCCCCCCGAATCGATAGCTGGCTGTGACGAGGATCTGGGCGATTCCCCCGATCAGACCCGCACCGATAAGCAGACCCGCGTCCCTGCCCGAGGGCACGACCCAGCCGAAAGGCAGGCTCAGCAGGCTGAGCAGCGTGGCCGTGAGCGAAAAGTAGAACACGATGGCTGCGGTGTGTTCTGTCTGCACCAGCGTGCGGATATGGATCTGCACCAGCGCCCGCAGCAACGATGCCGCCAACACCATCAATGCCCCGATCGTGCCTGCAGTGCCCAGCGCGTCTGCACCCACCGTCAGGCGCGGCCAGATCACGATCATCACGCCGACCAACCCCAGCGCCACCGCGCTGATGCGGAAAAGGCGCACCGTTTCGCCCAGCATCAGAGCCGCGAGGATGACTGTGAACATCGGCGTGGCATAGCCGATGGCCGTCACCTCGGGCAGCGGCAGCAGCCCCAGCCCGGCAAAAGTCAGCGCCATGGCCGAGGTGCCGAACAGCCCACGCCAGATGTGGCCCATCAGGTTGACCGGGATCAGCGCCTCGCGCATCTCGCCCCGTTGCCAGATCCAAGCCAGAATGATCGGCATTGCAAAAAGGGACCTGAAGAAAACCGCTTCACCTGCCGGCACCGCCTGTGTGGCCTCCTTGATCATCGCGGCCATGACCATGAACAGAAAAACCGCCGTCAGCTTCAGGGCGACGGCGGTACCGGGTTTGTTCTGGGTCGAGGGCGCAAGCATTGTCCCCGACCCATGAAGTGGAATTGAAGGCTTGGCAAGCTGTCAGTTGATCGCGGCCACCCCAAGGGGAACGTTGAACCGCAGGCACCAGATGTAAACCTGATTATAATCTGCCGGATCGACACCGGCAGGCACGGTGAACGATTGTTTGCCGTTCAGTGATTTCAGCAGGCCCATGCCTGTGGACTTGTCATAGCGGCCATTATTGCCGAAACCCACGCGCGGATCGGGGGCACCGTCGAGGCTGAAATCTTCGCCAAGCACGACCGTGTGGCTGCCGTCGCTGTTCCTGATCACCTCGACCCCGCCGGTGGTGATGTGGTTTGAGGCGCCGACGAATGTGCCGGACGAAACGGTTTGTGCTTCCGCTTTGGTGACCAGTGAAATGAAACCCGCGAGGGCGATCGCCACGGCGAGAATGGTCTGGAGTATCTTCTGCATGAAAGTGATCCTTTTTGGACGAGGGGTGCGTTTGGGTGCATCCCATGTTTACCATTAGGAACCATATGGTCCAAAACACAATGCCGTGAGTTCTGGACTAATTAGTACCGAACACTATATTCATGGTCGAGCAAGTGGAGATTTACCTATGGCCCGCCCCCGTTCCTTTGATACCGATCAAGCGATCGACAAGGCGATGCAGGTTTTCTGGACCCATGGGTACGAAGGCGCGTCATTGCCCGACCTGCTGGACGGGATGGGACTGACCCGTGGCAGTCTGTACAAGGCGTTCACCGACAAAAAGACGCTGTTTTTGAAAGTGCTGGAGCATTACGAGGGCAAGGCGGTGCAGGCCGGTGTGGCGCTGCTGACCGATCCGGCGATTCCCAACGGCGCGGATCGCATCATGGCCATGTTCACCAATTCCTACCGCGCCGTGACGGACGGGGATCGACGCGGCTGCCTACTATGCACCGCTGCCGCCGGACCCAGCATGTATGACGACGACATCGCAGCCGCCGTGTCAGCGGGGCTGGGTGCATTGCGCGACGGGATCGACGAGGCGCTGAAGGCATCGCCCAAACATGCAGGGATGACGGAGGACGCGCGCGGTGCCCTCGCCGACATGTTGATCGCGCAGTACATGGGCTTGCGCACGATGGCCCGCGCCCGCATCGACGCGGACACACTGCGCAATGCGGTGCGGTCGGTTGGAGTAATGCTGACTGCTTAACCGATGGGCCCGCGCACGCCACCCGTCTGGCCGCGATCCAGAAGCAAGTGATCAAGGATCACACAGGCCATCATCGCCTCGCCCACCGGCACGGCGCGGATGCCGACGCAGGGGTCGTGACGGCCCTTTGTGATGATTTCGGCTGCGTCGCCCGACTTGGTGATCGTCTTGCGGGTCTGCAGAATGCTCGAGGTTGGTTTGACCGCGAACCGCACCACGATGTCCTGCCCGGTTGAGATGCCGCCAAGGATGCCGCCCGAATGGTTCGAGGAATAGACAGGCCCGTTTGGGCCCATGCTGATCTCGTCCGCGTTCAACTCGCCCGTCAGCATGGCGGCTGACATGCCCTCGCCGATCTCGACGCCTTTGACGGCATTGATGCTCATCATGCCTGCGGCAAGGTCCGTGTCCAGTTTGCCATAGACCGGCGCGCCAAGACCTGCGGGCACGCCGCGCGCGACGACTTCGATCACAGCACCAACGCTGCTGCCGGACTTGCGCAAGCCATCGAGGTAATCGGCCCAGGTTTGGGCGGCTTCGGCGTCCGGCACCCAGAAAGGGTTCTGGTCGATCTGGTCCCAGTCGAACTTGCCCCGGTCGATTTCGTGCGCGCCCATGCGGGTCATATAGCCCTTGATCTCGATCCCCGGCACCAGCTTGGCCAGTGCCGCGCGGGCCAGCCCGCCAGCGGCCACACGGGCCGCCGTTTCGCGGGCGGACGAGCGCCCCCCGCCGCGATAATCCCGTACCCCGTATTTCTGCCAATAGGTGATGTCGGCATGGCCGGGGCGGAATTTCTCGGCGATGTCGCCGTAATCCTTTGATCGCTGATCGGTGTTTTCGATCATCAACTGAATGGGCGTGCCGGTGGTGACGCCTTCGAACACGCCGGACAGGATGCGCACCTCGTCCGCCTCGCGGCGCTGGGTTGTGTACTTGTTCTGCCCCGGTTTGCGCTTGTCCATCCACTGCTGGATGAACGCCTCGTCTATCTCGACCCCCGGCGGGCAGCCATCGACCGTCGCGCCGAGGGCTGGCCCGTGGCTTTCGCCCCAAGTGGTGACGCGGAAAAGATGGCCAAAGCTGTTGATCGACATGAGGGCGCTCCTTGCTCGGTTCCCGTCTAGCGGCGCGATGCCCGTCGCTCAAGGCGATTTCTGCTTGATAATGCTGCACACCCGTCCTAGCTGTTGGATCACCTCGGGGTGCCTTGACTGGCTGAGATGCAATGATGCGAACCCGTTGAACCTGAACCGGTTAACACCGGCGGAGGGAAGGTTTGGATCATCCCAAGACCCTTATCCCGCCGCCTTCTCTTTTGGAGGAAGCGATGAAGTACACGACCACTATCGCCGCCGCGCTGTGCGCGACCACGGCCTGGGCACAGACGCCCGTTCTGCAAGTCTATACCTATGACAGTTTCGTGGCCGACTGGGGCCCCGGCCCCGTGATCGAGGCCGCGTTCGAGGAAACCTGCGCTTGCGATCTGCAATTCGTCGGCGCGGGGGATGGTGCCGCCCTGCTGGCCCGTATCAAGCTTGAGGGCGCGCGATCCGACGCGGATATCGTGCTGGGGCTGGACACGAATTTGGTCGCTGCGGCCAAGGATACGGGCCTGTTTGCCCCGCACGACGTGGCGGCCGACTATGACCTGCCCGTTAGTTTCGAGGATGACGTGTTCGTGCCTTATGACTGGGGCTATTTCGCCTTTGTTCATAATACGGACATGGACGCGCCCGCGAACTTCCGTGAACTGGCCGACAGTGACCTCAAGATCGCGATACAGGACCCCCGCTCATCCACCCCCGGCCTCGGCCTGCTGATGTGGGTCAAGGCCGCCTACGGCGACGAGGCCCCCGCCATCTGGGCCGGCCTGTCCGACAACGTGCTGACGGTGACCAAGGGCTGGTCTGAAAGCTATGGGCTGTTCCTGGAGGGCGAGGCGGACATGGTCCTGTCCTACACCACCTCACCCGCTTATCACCTGATCGCCGAAGAGGACGCGACCAAGACTGCCGCCGCCTTTGATGAAGGGCATTATCTGCAGGTCGAAGTCGCGGGCAAGCTGGCCGGAACCGATCAGCCCGAGCTTGCGGATGCCTTCCTGTCCTTCATGGTGACCGAAGGGTTCCAGTCGGTCATTCCGACCACCAACTGGATGTATCCCGCAGTCACCCCTGCAGAAGGTCTGCCACAGGGGTTCGAGACGCTGATTGAACCGTCTAAGGCGCTGCTGCTGTCACCTCAGGATGCCGCCGCCGCGCGGGATGAGGCGGTCGCCGAATGGCGCGACGCACTGGCGCAGTAACCGGGCCACTCGCGGCGGGGCTGGTCGTTGGCCTGATCCTCGCCGCACTGGCTGCGGTCGCGACGCAGGCGGAGTGGCCGGTAGCCTTCGGGCCCGCCGATTGGTCCGCGCTGCGCTTTACCGTGTGGCAGGCGTTCTTGTCGGCGCTGTTCAGCGTCGGTTTCGCGATACCGGTAGCACGGGCATTGGCGCGGCGGCGGTTTCGCGGTCGCGCAGCCTTGGTCACCCTCTTGGGCGCGCCGTTCATCCTGCCGGTGATCGTGGCCGTGATGGGCCTGTTGGTGGTGTTCGGGCGTGGGGGCTGGATCAGCGCAGGCTTGACACTGCTTGGCTTGCCCCCCCTATCGATCTATGGCCTGACCGGCGTGGTGATGGCCCATGTTTTCTTCAACATGCCGCTGGCGACGCGGCTGATCCTGCAAGGCTGGCAGGCGATCCCCGCTGAACAGTTCCGCCTGAGCGCGCAGCTTGGCCTGCCTGCGGGCGTCGTGCAGCGCACGTTGGAATGGCCCGTTCTGCGGCAGGTGGTACCGGGGGCATTTGCGCTTGTATTCGTCATTTGCCTGACCAGTTTCGCGGTCGCCCTGACGCTGGGCGGGGGGCCACGCGCGACGACCATTGAACTGGCGATCTATCAGGCGTTTCGTTTTGATTTCGATCTTGGGCGCGCAGCGGCGCTGAGCATGCTGCAACTGGTTGTAGCGGGCGGAGCGGCGGTGCTGGCCCTTTGGGTGCTGCCCCCCATCGCGGTGCAGATGGGGCGCGACCGCCCTGTGCGCCGCTGGGATTCCCAAGGGACAGGATTGCGCGTGGCCGATACGGTCTGGATCGTATTGGCGGCCGGGTTTCTGCTGGTGCCATTGGGGGCGATTGCCGCCTCTGGCCTTGTCGGGTTGGGGCAGATGCCGGTGCAGGTCTGGCACGCAACGTGGACGTCGATCTGGGTGGCGCTGCTCAGCACAGCCGTGCTGGTCGCGCTGGCCCTGCCGCTGGCTTTGTGGCTGGCGCAACTGCGCTGGGGCGGGGCCGAGGCGCTGACGCTGATCGGCCTTGCCGCCTCGCCCCTGATGATCGGGACGGGATGGTTCATCCTGATCTATCCGTGGGCCTCGCCCGTGCGCTTTGCGCTGGTGGTGACTGCGCTGGTCAACGCGATGATGGCGCTGCCCTTTGCGGTCCGCATCCTGCTGCCCGCGATGCGGCAGGTGATGACGGATTATGGCCGTTTGAGTGCGGGGCTGGGCCTTTCCGGACTTGCGCTGTGGCGCATTGTCGTGCTGCCACGCGTGCGCGCGCCACTGGGTTTTGCAGGCGGGTTGGCAGCGGCCATGTCCGTGGGCGACCTTGGTGTCGTCACTCTGTTTGCGGATACCGACCGCGCGACACTTCCCTTGCAGATGCATCGTCTTATGGGCAGCTACCGCACGGATGCAGCGGCTGGTGCTGCGCTGTTGCTGCTGATGCTCGCGCTGGCGATGTTCTGGTTGTTCGATACATGGGGGCGACGTCATGCTTCAGGTTGAGGGTTTGCATATAATCCAAGGCGACTTCACACTCAGCGCCGATTTTGACGTTGCAAAAGGCCAGCGGGTCGCAGTGATCGGACCGTCGGGCGCGGGTAAGTCGACGCTGTTGAACGCCATCGGCGGGTATATCGCCTGCACAGGGCAGATCGAGATCGACGGGCGGGACGTCAGCACTGCCAACCCGGACAAGCGCGGCATTGCCATGCTGTTTCAGGACGGCAACCTGTTCCCGCACCTGACACTGGCGCAAAATGTGGGGCTGGGCCTGCGTCCGGCGCTGCGATTGACCGACGCCGAGCAGTCGAAGGTGGAGGCCGCTTTGGAGCGCGTCGGCCTTGACGGATACGGCGCGCGCAAGCCCGGCGACATCTCGGGCGGGCAGCAAAGCCGCGCCGCCCTTGCCCGCGTTCTGGTGCAGGGCAAGCCGCTGTTGCTGCTGGACGAACCCTTTGCCGCGCTTGGTCCGGCCTTGCGTGCCGAGATGCTGGACCTAACCAGTGACGTAGCCCGCGAAACCGATGCCACCGTTCTGATGATCACCCACGCGCCCGAAGACGCACAGCGCGCAGCGGATCAGGTCATATTCGTCGATGCGGGCCGGGCAGAGCCGCCGCGACCGGTGGGTGACATCATGGCCAGTCCACCGCCCGCCCTGCGCGCCTATCTAGGCGGCTGAGCGCGCGCCCTGCCGCGCCGCAACAATGCTCAGGGCCGCCTGCGCCGCCTCGCGTCCCTTGGTAACGAAATGGTCTGCAAAGATCCCGCGGTGATGGTCGGTGTCCTGAAATTGGTGCGGTGTCAGCGACACGGACAGGATGGGCACGCCAGTGGTCAGACCAGCCTGCATCAGGCCATCGACAACGGCGGAGGCGACAAAGTCGTGGCGATAGATGCCCCCGTCCACCACCAGCGCGGCGCAAGCGATGGCCGCGTAGCGCCCGGATTGGGCAAGGGTCTGGGCCATGAGCGGCATTTCGAACGCGCCGGGCACGTCGAAGCTGTCGACCTGCGATGGCAGGATCAATTCGGTGAACCCGTCATAGGCACGATCGACGATGTCGGCATGCCAGCGGGCCTTTACGAATGCAAATCGGGTGTGTGTCATGTTTTTCTCCTTTAGGTTCAGACACGTCACCCAAGGCGATTGCGCACAGCGACCGACGCCATGGCAGGCGCCGCCCCTGTGCGTTCTCTTTCATCCGGACTGTGACCGTCGGCTCAGGCCTCTCACCTGATCTGCTGGACCCCCGATGTTTCGTCAGAAACGTCGGAGCGCTCGCGGGCTCATGGATCAATGTCCACATACCGCCGGTGGGGAATTCCGCCCCGCCCTGAGAACAGCCCCAGGTTGCCAACGGATGCGCGCCAAGGCAAGAGGGACGCGACGTAGAATGGACCGGCCCAATGCACCCGAATCCCACCTTTCACGACCAGAGCACGCAGACGAATATCGACTTCGCCCGCGCCCGTGCCTTCGGTATCCTTGCGGTGAACGGAGAGGCGGGGCCGGTGATGGCCCATGTGCCGTTCCTGATCGACGAAGATGCGGCGCATTTGCATCTGCACCTTGTCCGCTCGAACCCCATTGCCCGCGCGCTCAAGACGCCCTTGCAGGCCCGCATCGCGGTCAGCGGCGCGGATGGGTACGTGTCCCCCGACTGGTACGAGGTGCCCGACCAGGTGCCCACGTGGAACTATGTCGCCGTGCATCTGACCGGCCCGCTGGAGCTGCGCCCGCAGGACGAGATGCGCGACCTGCTGGACCGGCAGTCGAAGCATTTCGAGGACCAGCTGCAGCCCAAGAAACCGTGGACGGCGGACAAGATGACGTCGGATGTCCTAGACAAGATGATGCGCCAGATCGTGCCCTGCAGGATGAAGATCGAAACCGTTGACGGCACCTGGAAGCTGAACCAGAACAAGCCTGATGCGGTGCGCCTGCGGGCCGCCGACTATATGGATGCCTATGGCATGGGTATGGAGACCCGCATCCTTGCAGCCCTTATGCGCGGGGCCAAGTGAATGGCGAATAGACAGAGGCGAACGCTCTGCTAGGGTGCGCGCAAACAGCAAGGAACCTGCCATGAAGCTTTATCACTCTCCCGCCTCACCTTATGTCCGTAAGGTCATGGTACTGCTGCATGAAATGGGCAAGGCGGATGCCGTCGAATTGGCTGGCGTTGCGACGACCGCACTGGCGTCGGATGTGAGCCTGATGGCCGCAAATCCTCTTGCGCGCCTGCCCGCGCTCGAACGCCCTGACGGTGTGACACTTTATGACAGCCGGGTTATTACCGCCTATCTGGACGATTTGTTTGCCGGCGGCATGTACCCCAAAGACAGTCGCCGCTGGGAAACCCTGACTCTTGAAGCCACAGGAGACGGAATTATGGATAGCGCCGTGTCCATGGTCTATGAGGTGCGGTTGCGTGACCCCGAACAGGTCTCGCAGGCGTGGATCGAGGCGCAGTGGGGCAAGGTCAGCCGGGGCCTTGATGCGCTGGACACGCTTTGGATGAGTCACCTGTCAGGGCCCATCGGCATGGGTCACGTTTCTGTCGCCTGCGTACTGGGATACCTGGATTTCCGCCACGAGGAACGGAATTGGCGCCAAGGGCGTGCGTCCCTATCGGCTTGGTATGACGTTTTTGCGGGACGTCAGTCGATGGTAGCGACACGGCCACCGACCTGAGCGAGCGCACAACAGCGCGGCACGGTTTTCATGACGCGGTCGCGAATCGGCGCTAAGGTCAGCATTACAAGGGAAATGGGCATGCATATGCCGCCCGCCGGGTGTGTACCCCCGCGCACCGGTGCGTAGTTGATGCAACGTTCGGACCTCGAGTCTTATCAACGGGTTAATCCCGAACTTTGCAAACACCTGTGTCAGAATGCGCGCTGGACGTGGCCCCACGACGGCGCTAGATAGCCCGATTAAGTGGGTTGTACCGTTGTGCAGCCTGAACCCGTGATTTGGCCCCCAAGGGGTCGTTGGAAACTGGAGGAGCCCCCCGTGTCCCACGCAGAAGAAGACCACGAAGGCAACCGCCGCGATTTCCTGTTCTACGCCACTGGTGGCGCTGGTGCAGTGGTGGCCGGTGCCGCGATCTGGCCGCTGGTCAACCAGATGAACCCCTCGGCTGACGTGCTGGCGCTTGCGTCGATCCGCGTCGATGTCGGCAGCCTCGAGCCCGGCTCGCAACTGACCGTGAAGTGGCTGGGCAAGCCCGTCTTCATACGCCGCCGGACCGAGGAGGAGATCGCCGCGGCGCGCGATGTCGACGTGTCGACCCTGCCCGACAGCGGGGCCGAGAACGCCAACGCGCCCGCAGGTGCGGACGCGGCAGACGAGAACCGGACACTGGACGAAGCGGGCGAATGGCTGGTCATGATGGGCGTGTGTACGCACCTTGGCTGCGTGCCACTGGGTGATGCAGGCGACTTCGGCGGCTGGTTCTGCCCCTGCCACGGCTCACATTATGACACCGCAGGCCGCATCCGTCGCGGTCCTGCACCGCGCAACCTGCCGGTACCTGTCGCAGAATTCGTGGACGATACCACGATCAAACTCGGTTAAGGGAGAGTATTACCATGGGTGGAATTCCTCACGACCATTATGAACCCAAAGCAGGCTGGGAAAAGAGTCTGGCCAAGCGTTTGCCAATCGTTGGTCTAATGTACGACACGATCATGGTGCCGACGCCCAAGAACCTCAACTGGATGTGGATCTGGGGCATCGTGCTGACCTTCTGTCTGGCACTGCAAATCATCACCGGCATCGTGCTGGTCATGCACTACACCCCGCATGTCGATTACGCGTTTTCTTCTGTCGAGCACATTATGCGCAACGTGAATGGCGGGCACATGCTACGCTATATGCACTCCAACGGTGCATCGCTGTTCTTTATCGCCGTTTATGCCCACATCTTCCGCGGTCTCTACTACGGGTCCTACAAAGCCCCGCGCGAGATCACGTGGCTGATCGGTATGCTGATCTATCTGCTTATGATGGGCACCGCCTTTATGGGCTACGTTTTGCCATGGGGTCAGATGTCGTTCTGGGGGGCCACTGTGATCACCGGCCTGTTCGGTGCGATCCCGTTTGTCGGTGAATCGTTGCAGGCCTGGCTGCTGGGCGGACCCGCCGTGGACAATGCCACGCTGAACCGGTTCTTCAGCCTGCACTACCTGCTGCCATTCGTGATTGCGGGTCTTGTCATCTTGCACATCTGGGCCTTCCACACCACTGGCAACAACAACCCCACCGGGGTCGAAGTGCGCCGGGGCTCCAAGGAAGAGGCGGAGAAAGACACTCTGCCGTTCTGGCCCTACTTCGTGATTAAGGACCTGTTCGCGCTGGCCGTGATCCTTGTGGTATTCTTTGCGATCGTCGGCTTCATGCCGAACTACCTCGGCCACCCCGACAACTACATCGAGGCCAACGCGCTGGCGACGCCGGCGCACATCGTTCCGGAATGGTACTTCTTGCCATTCTACGCGATCCTGCGCGCCTTCACCGCTGATGTGTGGGTGGTGATCATTGCCAACACGCTGACAGGTGGCATTGTAGACGCCAAGTTCTTTGGGGTTCTGGCGATGTTCGGGGCGATTGCCGTGATGGCGCTGGCGCCTTGGCTGGACACGTCGTCGGTGCGCTCGGGTCGGTATCGCCCGATGTTCAAATGGTGGTTTGCGCTTCTTGTCGTCGACTTCTTTGCCCTGATGTGGCTGGGGGCGATGCCTGCGGAAGAACCCT